>JALSKC010000083.1 GCA_026989055.1 Paracoccaceae bacterium | reverse complement strand
GGCGCTGCTCGCGCTGGCCGGCGCGCTGCATCTGGCAGGGGTGTTTGCCCAGCGCTGGCTGTTCTTCGCCGAAGCCGAACATGTGGTCGGGCTCTACTACGACAGGCGCTGACTACGACAGGCGCTGACAGGGCTGACGACACGGCGGCACGGCCAGGCAGCGCCGGCGGGGAATCGGCGCCGGAGGCCGGAGAGCGGAACCGGGCGCTGCGGGCGGTGCCTGCCGGCGGGCAGGAGCGGCGACCTTCCTGCACCCCCGCGGCCATCCCGCGGCCATCCCGCAGCCGTGCCTCACCGGTGGCAACACGCCCGCAAAACCCCGCCGGCCCCTGCACGGCGGGCTCCGTCTTCGCCCCCTCCGCTCCTGCCCATTTCCCGCCCATCCCCTGCCCCATCCGCGCACACATGGCCGGCAAGGCTGGCGCGAACGGTCGCAGGAAGCTCGCCGCGGCAGCGGGCGCCGGGCGGTCTCACAAGACACGACCGCCGGCGGCTGTCCGGGCCGGGCCGCGAAATCGAACCGGAAAATGGTGGAGCCGAGGGGAATCGAACCCCTGACCTCGTCATTGCGAACGACGCGCTCTCCCAACTGAGCTACGGCCCCGGTCCGCGGCTAAATCCGCTTTTGCGCCGGGATTGTCAAGGGGCATCAGAGTTTTGCCTGCGCGCGCACGAAGGCTTCTATTTCGGCCGCCGGGCGGGCACCGGGCAGACGATCCACCTCCTTGCCCTTGTGGAACAGGATCAGCAGCGGGATGCCGCGAATCCCGCGCTCGGCCGATACCTGCGGGTAGTCCTCGGTGTTGATCTTGGCAAAGCGCACCTCCGATGCCAGCGCCTGCGCGGCCCTGGCAAACTCGGGCGCCATCATCCGGCAGGGGCCGCACCAGGGTGCCCAGAAATCGACGATCAGCGGCAGATCGTCATTCCTGATCGCCTTCTTCAGGGTCGCCGGTTCCAGCTCGGCCACCTTTCCGTCGGCAAGTTTCGCGCCGCAGGTGCCGCATTTTGGCCCTGCCGACAGCCTGTCACGCGGAACGCGGTTGACCTGCCCGCACCGGGCGCAGGTGAGTTTCACGGATCCGGCCATCCGGCCCTCCATTTCAAATTCGTCTTTTCGCATATAAGGGGGCGGCGCCGGGTTTCAACGGGCTGCCTCGGCACCGCCCCCCTCCGGGTGAAGGGGATAGCTGGCGAGCGCCTCGTGCAGGGCACCCTCGGGGTGCAGCGTCGAACGGTAGAGCGTGAAGCCGGTTGCCCGGAACAGCGGGGCCCGGAAGGCGGCGCGCGCCGCAATGAAGCCGGCCAGCCGCCGCAAGCAGTCCGGGTGTTGCCCCCTGCCGAAACGCGCGATGGTGACATGGGGCCGAAACCGGCCCGGCGGCACCGGCAGTTGCGCGCGCCGCATCGCCGACAAGACCTGTCCGTGAAGCGCCTCCAGCGCCTCGTTCTTCTCGACCCCGGCCCAAAGGACCGCCGGAGAGCTCTTGCCAAAGGTCCCCACCCCGGTCAGCTGCACGTCAAAGGCCGGGGCGGAGATCCTTTCGAGTTCTTCGTGCAGCGCCTCGACGGCTTCCGGTGAATGCTCACCAACGAAAGCAAGGGTCAGATGCAGCGTGTCGCGCCGCGAAGGCCGCCCCGCGGGCAGACCGGCCTGCAGGCTCTCGAGCGAATCGAGAACCGGGTCAGGCAGGGGCAGCGCCACGAAGCTGCGCAAGAACGTGCCTCCTCACTCCTCGGCATAATCCTCCAGCGGCGGGCAGGTGCACACCAGGTGCCGGTCGCCGTAGACGTTGTCGACGCGCCCCACCGGCGGCCAGTATTTGTCGACACGGAACGATCCCGGCGGAAAGCAGCCCTGTTCGCGGGTATAGGGCCGGTCCCACTCGGCCACCAGATCCTGCACCGTGTGCGGGGCGTTCTTCAGCGGGTTGTTTTCGGCATCCATCTCGCCCTTTTCGATCGCCGCGATCTCGGCGCGAATCGCCAGCATCGCGTCGCAGAACCGGTCCAGTTCGGCCCTGGTTTCGCTCTCGGTGGGTTCCACCATCAGCGTGCCGGCCACCGGCCAGCTCATGGTCGGGGCGTGAAAACCGCAGTCCATCAGCCGCTTGGCGATGTCGTCCACCGTCACGTGGGCGCTCTCGGCAAAGGGTCGGGTGTCGAGGATGCATTCATGTGCAACCCGCCCGTTTTCGCCCCTGAACAGGATGTCATAGGCCCCCTCCAGCCGTTTCGCGACATAGTTGGCATTGAGAATGGCCACCTTCGAGGCATTGGTCAGCCCCGCGCCGCCCATCATCAGCACATAGGCCCAGCTGATCGGCAGGATCGAGGCGCTGCCGTAGGGCGCCGCCGACACCGGCCCCTCGCGCCCCTCAAGGGTGAAATGACCCGGCAGGAAGGGCGCCAGATGCGCCTTGACCCCGATCGGCCCCATGCCCGGCCCGCCGCCGCCATGCGGGATGGCAAAGGTCTTGTGCAGGTTGAGGTGAGAGACATCGCCGCCGATTTCGCCGAACTTCACCAGCCCGACCATGGCATTCAGGTTCGCCCCGTCGATATAGACCTGGCCGCCATGCTCATGGGTGATGGCGCAGACCTCGCGCACGGTATCCTCGAACACCCCGTGGGTCGAAGGATAGGTGATCATGCAGGCGGCCAGGCTTTCGCCGGCGGCTTCGGCCTTTTCGCGGAAATCGTCCAGGTCGATGTTGCCGCGCGCGTCGGACTTCACGACCACCACCTTCATGCCCGCCATCCGGGCGCTGGCCGGGTTGGTGCCATGCGCCGATACCGGGATCAGGCAGATGTTGCGCTGATCGTCGCCGCGCGCACGGTGCCAGGCGCGGATGGTCAGAAGCCCCGCATATTCGCCCTGGGCGCCGGAATTGGGCTGCATCGACATGGCATCGTAGCCGGTGATCTCGCACAGCTTTTCCGACAGATCTTCGATCATCCGGCAATAGCCCTGCACCTGATCGCGCGGCGCGAACGGGTGGATATTGGCAAACTCGGGCCAGGAGATCGGCATCATCTCGGCCGCCGAATTCAGCTTCATGGTGCACGAGCCCAGCGGGATCATCGCCCGGTCCAGCGCAAGGTCGCGGTCGGCGAGGCGCCGCATGTAGCGCATCATCTCGGTTTCGGCGCGATTCATGTGAAAGACCGGATGGGTGAGGTATTCGCTCCTGCGGCCCATGTCCGGGTCGATCCGGTGATAGTCGGCGGCGAAATCGTCGTGGTTCAGGGTCAGCCCGAACGCGCGCCAGACGCCCTCGATGTTGTCGCGCCGCGTGGTCTCGTCGAGCGTGATGCCCAGCCGGGTTTCGCCGATCCGGCGCAGGTTGATCCGCTCGGCCAGCGCCGCGTTGTAGATCACCCCCTGCATCGGGCCGACATCGACGGTGATCGTGTCGAAGAAATACTCGGGCTCGACCCTGAAGCCGCCGGCCTCCAGCCCGCGCGCCAGCCGGTCGGTCTTGCGGTGGATGCGCTGGGCGATGGCCTTGAGCCCCTCGGGTCCGTGGAACACCGCATACATCGAGGCAACCACCGCCAGCAGCGCCTGCGCGGTGCAGACGTTGGAGGTCGCCTTCTCGCGGCGGATGTGCTGTTCGCGGGTCTGCAGCGACAGCCTGTAGGCCGGGTGCCCGTGGCTGTCGATCGACACCCCGACGATGCGCCCCGGCATGGCCCGTTTCATCGAATCCCGGCACGCCATGTAGGCGGCATGCGGCCCGCCAAATCCCAGCGGGACGCCGAAGCGCTGGGTCGAGCCAACGGCGATATCCGCCCCCATGGCGCCGGGTTCCTTCAGCAATGTCAGCGCCAGCGGATCGGCGATCACGATGCCGATGGCGCGGGCTTCGTGCAGCGCCTCCATCTGCGCGGTGAAATCGCGGATATGGCCCCAGGTGCCCGGATACTGGAATACCGCCCCGAACACCCGCTCGGCTTCCAGATCTTCCGGCGCGCCGACGATCACCTCGATCCCCAGCGGGGCGGCGCGGGTTCGCATCACGTCGATGTTCTGGGGGTGGCAGTTCTCATCCACGAAGAACGCCCGCGCCTTGGATTTCGCCACCCGCTGCGCCATGGTCATCGCCTCGGCCGCCGCGGTGGCCTCGTCCAGCAGCGAGGCATTGGCTATCTCCAGCCCGGTCAGATCGGCTACCATCGTCTGGTAGTTCAGCAGCGCCTCCAGCCGCCCCTGGCTGATCTCGGGCTGATAGGGGGTATAGGCGGTATACCAGGCCGGGTTCTCCAGAATGTTGCGCTGGATCGCCGGCGGCGTGACGGTGCCGTGATAGCCCATGCCGATCATGGTGGTGAACACCTTGTTCTGCTTGGCCACCTGCCGCATTTCGTAAAGCAGCGCGCGCTCGCTCATGGGCTTGCCGAAATCCAGCGGCTCCTTCTGGCGGATGCTCTCGGGAATCGTCTGTTCGATCAGCTCGTCAAGGGAACCGACCCCCAGGACCTCCAGCATTCCCTCCATTTCCGCCGGGCTCGGCCCGATGTGGCGGCGATTGGCGAAATCATACGGAAGATAGTCCGTAGGCTTGAAAGGCATGGCCGATCCTCGCTTCAGGGGAAGAACCCCCCCTTCTTCTGTCCAGAAACATCCTCACCGAAGGCATGGCCCGGCCGGGGCCGGAACAGTGCCCTTCAGCCGATGAAGTCCTTGTATTCGGCTTCGTCCATGAAGTCGTCCAGCGCCGAAAGATCCTCGACCTTCATCTTGAAGAACCAGCCCTTGCCGGTGGGATCCTCGTTGACCAGCCCGGGGGTTTCCTCCAGCGCATCGTTGACCTCGACGATCTCGCCATCCAGCGGCGCCAGGATGTCGGAGGCCGCCTTGACGCTCTCGATCACCACCACCTCGTCGCCCTTGGTCACCGTGGTGCCGGCCTCGGGCACCTCGACGAAAACGATGTCGCCCAGCTGTTCGCTGGCATGCTCGGTGATGCCCACCACCACCAGGTCGCCCTCGACCTCGAGCCACTCGTGTTCCTCGGTGAATTTCATCTGTCTCTCCTCGCGTTCAGCGTTTGTAGTTCGGCGCCCGGAAGGGCAGCGGCGAGACGGTTGCCGGCAGACGTCGGCCGCGCACCTCGCCGAAAATCGGGCCACCGCCGGCAGCGTGATCGATGGCAACATAGCCCATCGCCATCGGGCGTTCGATCGACGGCCCGTAGGCGCCCGAGGTCACGGCGCCGATGCTGTCGCCACCCTCGGCGACCGCAAACAGCGCCGTGCCCGCGCGCATCGGCGCGCGGCCCTCGGGCAGGATGCCCACGCGCCGGCGCGTGGTGCCGTTTTCCAGCTCGCCCAGAATGCGGGCCGCCCCCGGAAAGCCGCCTTCGCGCGCGCCGCCCCGGCGCCGCACCTTCTGGATTGCCCAGTCCAGCGCCGCCTCGACCGGGCTGGTGGTTTCGTCGATGTCATGGCCGTAAAGGCACAAGCCGGCCTCCAGCCGCAGGCTGTCACGCGCGCCAAGTCCGATGGCCTCGACCTCGTCCATCTCCAGCAGCGCGCGGGCCAGGTCCACGGCCACTGCCGCCGGCACCGAGATTTCATAGCCGTCCTCGCCGGTATAGCCCGAACGCGAGACCCAGCATTCCTCGCCGAAAAACCCCAGGTTGGCGCTGTCCATGAAGCGCATCCCCGCCGCATAGGGGTTCAGCCGCGCAAGCGCCGCTTCGGCTTTCGGCCCCTGCAGGGCGATCAGCGCGCGGTCCTCGATCACCTCGATCTCGCAACTCTCCGACAGATGCGCGCGCAGATGGGCGATGTCGGCCTCCTTGCGGGCGGCGTTGACCACGAGGAACAGGTGGTCGCCGCGGTTGGCCACCATCAGGTCGTCGAGGATGCCGCCTGCCTCGTTCGTGAACATCGCGTAGCGCTGCCGGCCCTCTTTCAGCCCCAGCACCGAGACCGGCACCAGAGATTCCAGCGCCAGCGCCGCATCCGCCAGGGCGCCCGAGCGCGGGCGCAGGATCACCTGGCCCATGTGGCTGACGTCGAACAGCCCGGCGCCGGCGCGGGTATGCAGGTGCTCCTTCATCACGCCCAGCCCGTATTGCACCGGCATCTCCCAGCCCGCGAAGGGCACCATCTTTGCGCCGAGCTCATTGTGAAGATCGAAGAAAACCGTGCGCTTCAGATCGGCCATGCCGCCCCTCTTTCAAACTCGCCGGCTTGTCGCAGTCCGGCACCAAACAGGCAGCCCAGCTACCCTTTCGATGCCCCCTCTGTCCTTTCGCCTGAGATCGCTATCCCTTCGGCGGGCGCATGGCGCGCCTCTCTCCAGAGTGTTGTGCCCATGCGCAGGTCCTGCGGGCCTGAGAGTTTCCGGGGCGGTTGCTCCTTCGGCACTGGCGATGGCCAGATTCTCCCTGCGCTGACGAGGGCGAGGCTAGCCGAGGCGGCGGCGCGAGACAACCCCGCGTGTGCGATGGTATGCAGGCTGCCGGTCGGAGCGCCCCCGGCGGGGCGCACGGTTTTCCTGTCGGCCCCTGGCGGGGCCCGTGGTGCGCTCCGCGCGGGGAGTATTTGGGCAAGGTGAAGACCGGGCAGGCGGTTGATTGCGCCGCCCTGTCGCGCGATACCGGCGCCATGAGCGAGGTTTTCATATTCGGCTACGGGTCGCTGGTGAACCGGCGAACGCATGATTATGCGAAGGCGCATCGTGCCAGTCTGCGGGGCTGGCGGCGGGCCTGGCGGCACACGAGCCGGCGCGAGGTCGCCTTTCTGAACGCCGTGCCCGAGCCCGGGCACGAGATGAAGGGCCTGGTGCTGGCGGTGCCGCGCGTGGCGCCCGATCTGGACCGGCGCGAACAGGCCTATTCGCGCTGCGACGTGTCGGGGCAGGTCTCGCCCCCGCCGGAGGGAGCCGCCGAAGTCAGCCTTTTCGCCATACCGCCGGATTCGGGTGGCGGGCGGGCGGGCCATGTGCTGCTGCTCAGCTATATCGACGTGGTGGCCCAGGGCTATCTGCGCGAATATGGCGAGGGTGGGGTGCGCGACTTCTTCGAAACCACCGATGGCTGGGACGCTCCGGTGATCGACGACCGGGCGGCGCCGCGATACCCGCGTGCGCAGCCCGCGGATGACGGCCTGACGGCGCTGGTGGATCACTGGCTGGGCGAGGTCGGGGCGAGGCGGGCGACATGACGGAGAGCCGCCTGGCGGCACAGTTCGCCTTTCTCAACGAGGCCGACAAGCTGAAATCGGTGCAGCGGGGCACGACGCTGCACGACGGTTCGCGGCACGAAAATTCGGGCGAACACAGCTGGCACATCGCGCTTTACGCGCTGGTCATGGCCGAACACGCGGCCCGGCCGGTGAATATCGACCGGGTGATCCGCATGTTGCTGATCCACGACCTCGTGGAAATCGACGCGGGCGATGCCCCGATCCACGGCGACCACGACCCGGCCGAACAGGCGCGCCGCGAGCAGCGGGCCGCCGACCGCCTGTTCGCCCTGCTGCCCGCCGATCAGGGGCGCGAACTGCGCGCGCTTTGGGAAGAATTCGAGGGTGCCGAGACCGATGATGCGGTGTTTGCCAGGGCCATCGACCGGGTGCAGCCGGTGATGTCGAACCTGGAGAGCGGCGGGCGGTCCTGGATCGACCACGCGGTGACGCCGGAACAGCTTGACAGCCGCGTCGGGGTCAAGGTGCGCCGCGGCGCGCCGGCGGTCTGGGAGCACCTGCGCGCGCGTATCGAAGCCTGGTTCGGGCGCGATTAAAGCGTCGGTTTCTTCTGCAGCAGGGGTATCACCTCGGCCATGTCCGGCCCGCGCTCGCGCCCGGTCACGGCCTTGCGCAGCGGCATGAACAGCGCGCGCCCCTTGCGCCCGGTCTTTTCCTTCACCGCGGCGATCCAGCTGGCCCAGGTCGTGTCGTCGTAGGGCGGGTCCGGCAGCAACTCGAATGCCTGGGCCACGAAGTCGCGGTCTTGGTCATCGACCAGAGGTTCGGCGCCATCGCGAAAGATCTGCCACCACGGCCCCATGTCATCGAGCACGGTGATGTTTTCGCGCACCACCTTCCAGAAGCGTTCGGCCAGCTCGTCCGGCACGCCAAACGCCCGCACCCTGTCGGCCACCGCCGACAGCGGCAGCGACTGCAGATAACTGGCCGTCAGCGGGAACAGATCCTGTTCGTCGAACCTGGTCGGGGCGGCGCCGAAATGCGATATGTCGAAGCCTTCGGCCAGCTCGTCGATGCTGGTCCGCAGCTCCACCGGGTCGGAAGACCCGAGCCGCGCCATCAGCGAAAGCAGCGCCATCGGCTCGACCCCGCGCGCGCGCAGGTCGCGCAGCGACAGCGTGCCCAGCCGCTTGGAGAGCGCCTCGCCCTGCGGGCCGGTCAGCAGCGAATGGTGGGCAAACCGGGGGACGGTCCCGCCCAGCGCACGGATGATCTGGATCTGGGTCGCGGTGTTGGTCACGTGGTCCGAGCCGCGCACCACATCGGTGATCGCGTGGTCGATGTCGTCGCAGACCGAGGCCAGCGTATAGAGGAACTGCCCGTCGCCGCGGATCAGCACCGGATCCGACACGCTGGCCGCGTCGATCGAAAGCTCGCCCAGAATGCCGTCGGTCCACTCGATCCGCTCATGATCCAGCTTGAAACGCCAGTGGCCGGGGCCGCGTTCGGCGCGCAGACGATCCTTTTCGGCCGCGCTGAGGGCCAGCGCCGAGCGGTCATAGACCGGCGGCCGGCCCATGTTGAGCTGCTTCTTTCGTTTCAGGTCCAGTTCGGTCGGGGTTTCGAAACATTCGTAGAGCCGGCCCGCGGCGCGCAGCTCGTCGGCGGCGGCCTCGTAGCGGGCCAGCCGGGTGGACTGGCGCTCCAGCCGGTCCCACTCAAGGCCGAGCCAGCGCAGATCCTCCTCGATCGCCGCCACATATTCCGGCTTCGAACGCTCGGCGTCCGTGTCGTCGATGCGCAGGATGAACGTCCCGCCGGCCTTGCGCGCGATCAGGAAGTTGAACAGCGCCGTGCGCAGGTTGCCGATATGCAGGTAGCCGGTCGGGGACGGGGCGAAACGCGTGGTGGTCATGGGGACGACTCCAGAGAGATGTGCCGTTTTCCACAGTCGGTACGATTTGTCCAGCCGGGATGGCGGGCGGGGCGGCGCCCAGGCCGCTCAGCCGGGGTCGCGCCAGCGGTTGACGATCGGGTAGCGCCGGTCCAGCCAGAAGGCGCGCCTGGTCAGCCGGGTGCCGGGGGCGGACTGGAAACGCTTGTATTCCGAGATATAAAGCAGCCGTTCGACCTTCTTCACGGTCGCGCGGTCGAACCCCCTGGCCACGACGTCGGCAACCGAGGCCTCGTTGTCCACAAGTTCGGTCAGGATCGCATCCAGCACCTCGTAGGGCGGCAGGCTGTCCTCGTCCTTCTGGCCGGGGCGCAGCTCGGCGCTGGGCGGCTTGTCGATGATGCGCGGCGGGATCACCTCGCCTTCGGGGCCCTTCATCCACGGGCGGTGGTTCGCATTTCGCCAGCGGCAGGTTTCGAAAACCCGGGTCTTGTAGAGGTCCTTGAGCGGGTTGTATCCGCCGGCCATGTCGCCGTAGATCGTCGCATATCCTACGGCGATCTCGGACTTGTTGCCGGTGGTCAGCAGCATCTCGCCGAACTTGTTGGACAGCGCCATCAGCAGCAGGCCGCGCAGGCGCGACTGGATGTTTTCTTCGGTGATGTCCGGCTCCAGGCCTTCGAAAAGCGGGGCGAGGGTTTCGGTGACCGCCGCGCGGCTCTGGCCGATGGGCACGGTATCGTAGCGGCAGCCCAGGGCATTTGCCACCGCCTGGGCATCGTCCAGCGAGCCTTGCGAGGTATATTCCGAGGGCAGCATCACGCAGCGCACATTTTCCGGCCCCAGCGCATCGGCGGCGATCGCGGCAACCAGCGCCGAATCGACGCCGCCCGACAGGCCCAGAAGGCACTTCTCGAAGCCGCTCTTGCGCAGGTAGTCGCGCAGGCTTTCGACCATCGCGCGATAGTCCTGTTCCCAGGCATCCGGGAGACGCGCCAGCGGGCCGGTTCCGATCCGCCAGCCCTCGGCGGTTTCGGAAAGCTCGATGGTTTCGATCGCCTCGTCGAAGTCCGGCAGCTGCACCGCAAGCCCGCCGCCGGAGTTCAGCGCGAAGGAAGCGCCGTCGAACACCTGGTCGTCCTGCCCGCCCACCATGTTCAGGTAGATCAGCGGCAGCCCCGTCTCGACGGTGCGCGCCACCATGTGGTTGAAGCGGTCGTCCATCTTGCCCCGGTAGTAGGGCGAGCCGTTGGGCACCAGCAGGAACTCGGCCCCGGTTTCGGCGAGCGTTTCGGGCACCTCCGGGTGCCAGGCGTCTTCGCAGATCGGCGAGCCGATCCTGACGCCGGACACGCTGTAGGGCCCCGCCAGCGGGCCGGGCGAGAAGATGCGCATTTCGTCGAACACGGTTTCGTTGGGCAGGTCGTGCTTGAGCACCCGCGCAGCCACGCGCCCGCCCTGCAGGATCAGGTAGCCGTTGTAGAGCCGCCCGCCCTCGACCACCGGACCGCCGATCGCCAGCGCCGGGCCTTCGGCACAGTCGGCCGCCAGCGCCTCGAGCGCGGCGATGGCGGCGCGGTGAAAGGCGGGCTTCATCACCAGGTCCTGGGTGTTGTAGCCGGTGATGAACATTTCCGGCAACGCCACCATGTCTGCGCCCGCATCCCGGCCGGCCTGCCAGGCGAGGCGCGCCTTGTCGGCATTGCCGGCGATATCGCCGAGCGTGGGGTTCAGCTGCGCCAGCGTCAGGCGGAATGTCCGGGCCATGGTTCCTGTCCGTTCCGGGTCGGCGGCAGTCTTAGCAGAGTTGCGCCCGAGGGAAAGGCCCGAGCCGCGCCGCCATGTCCGCCTGCCCGCCCCGGCGGGCAGGGCTTCCCGCGCGGCGCAGGCACGGGAGCAGGAACGGGAGCAGACACAAAACCGTTGTCAGCCCCGGGGGGCTCAACTACTCTCCGTCAGGCATCCGCATTATTCGGACGGCAATCGGAAGACGGGGGCTGACGGGGGGCTATCGTGGTGACGTTCAGGGGATGCGTGGCAGCGGTTTGCATCGGAGCGGCGGGGCTGACCGCCGGTGCCGGGGGGGCACTCGCCCAGCAGGGCGGCGAGATCTTCACCAAGCAGTATGACGAAGGCAGCATCTACGAGGGCACCTTCCGCAACGGCAAACCGCACGGCACCGGCACATACCGGCAGCCCAACGGTTACGAATACACCGGCGAATGGGTCGATGGCGAAATCCGCGGCCAGGGCGTTGCCCGCTTCCCCGACGGCGCGCTCTACGAGGGCAGCTTCGCCCGGGGCAAGCCGCATGGCCGCGGCCGGATCGTCTTTCCCGACGGAACGGTCTACGAAGGCGAGTGGAGCGATGGAAAGATCGACGGCACGGGGGTGATCACCTACGCCAACGGCGTTCGCTACGCGGGCGGCTTCCGGGAGGCGCGGCCGCACGGGCAGGGGCGGATGGAAACCCCCGGCGGCTATGTCTACGAGGGTGACTGGGCGGATGGCGTCAAGCACGGCAGGGGGCGCGCCACCTATCCCGACGGCACCATCTACGAAGGCGCTTTCGTCAACGGAGAGCGCGTGGGCGAAGGCACCCTCGTCACCCCCGACGGGCTGCGCTACGAGGGCCAGTGGGAAGACGGCCGGATCAACGGCACAGGCAGGCTGATCCAGCCCAACGGGGATGTCTACGAAGGCAGTTTCCGCAACGGCCGGCGCCACGGTCAGGGCAAGGTCACCTATGCCAACGGCGACGTGTTCGAGGGCAGCTTCGCGAACGACCGGCGCCACGGCCAGGGCCGCTTTACCGGTGCCGACGGCTATGTCTATGTCGGCGAATGGGTCGCCGGGCGCATCGAGGGCGAAGGCAGGGCCACCTACCCGGACGGCACCATCTACGAGGGGCAGTTCCGCAACGACCTGGCCGACGGCTCGGGCAGGATCGTCTACCCGGACGGCAGCTCCTACGAAGGCGAATGGAAGGCCGGCGTGATCGAGGGCAAGGGGATTGCCCGCTATGCCAACGGGATCGTCTACGAAGGCAGCTTCCGCAACGCAAAGAACCACGGCTTCGGCCGGATGACCTTTCCCGACGGCTACGAATACGAGGGCGAATGGAAGGAGGGGAAGCGCCACGGAAACGGGCGGGCCACCTACCCCGACGGCTCCGTCTATACCGGCAGCTTCGTGAACGGCCTGCGCGAGGGCCAGGGCACCCTCACCATGCCCGACGGCTTCACCTATACCGGCGAATGGAAGGCCGGCGAGATCGAAGGGCAGGGAATTGCGACCTATCCCAACGGGGATGTGTACGAGGGGACGTTCAGGGCCGGCAAGCGGCACGGCCAGGGCACCATCCGATACGCCACCGGCGAGAAGGCCAGCGGCCGGTGGAGCGAAGGCACCCTGACAGAACAGGCCGAACAGGAGACGGCCCCCCCGGCACAGGCGGAAGCCGGCACCGGGAACGGCACCGGGGGGAGCGACACCGGGGGGAACGGCACGGGCGGCGGCAATCAGGGCGGCGGCAAC
This sequence comes from Paracoccaceae bacterium, assembly GCA_026989055.1. Lineage (GTDB taxonomy): Bacteria > Pseudomonadota > Alphaproteobacteria > Rhodobacterales > Rhodobacteraceae > JAJRUE01. The sequence continues at coordinate 78,781 of JALSKC010000083.1, read as the reverse complement.
TAGACGGCCGCACCACCGCGCGCCGCCGCTTCCCAGCCGTCGAGCAGGGCGAATATCAGCCGCTCGCCCTCGGCCTTCAGGTCGAACCCCTGCCGCTCCAGAGACCAGCGCATCGCCAGCCCCTGGATCATCGCCAGAAGCACGGCGGCGGCATCCTCCGCCCCCATTGCGGGGCGGATCTCCCCGGCCTCCATCTGGCGGCCGAGCAACCGGGCGAAGCGGGCGCGCCGCTCGGCCATCACCGCGGCGAAATGCGCCCGCAGCACCTCGTTTTCCGCGTGCAGTTCGCGCGAGAACAAGATCGCGGTAACCGCCGGGGTGCGCGCGATGAAACCGAGCTGTCGCGAGATCAGCGCCCGCAGCCGCACCCCCGGCGGGCCGGGCTGCTCTTCCTGCTGCCCGGTTTTCATGTGCGCGGCGATCTCGTCGCCGACGGCGGCCCAGATATCGGCCTTGGTCGGGAAATGGCGGAAGATGGCCGGCTGGGTCAGCCCCACCGCTTCGGCCAGATGCCCGGTGGTCACGCGGTCGGGGCCGAGCTCGGCGGCCAGACGCAGGGCGGCACGCACGATTTCCTGCCGGCGCACCTGTGCGGATTTGCGCGTTCGCCCCATGCGCTCCGCTCCCGTTATCCCGCTATCGTTCCTCGTGGTCGATGCCTTCGACGCCCAGACGATACCCGGCATGGCAGGAAGTGCAATTGCCCATGAGCTTTCCCATTTCGCCCAGAACCTCGAGCGGGTCGGCGGAATCCCCGGCGCGGGCAGCCAGCGCGTCGAAGGCCCGGTGCGTTCTCAGTCCGAGAGTCTTGAATTCGAGCGGCAGCTTGCCCACCAGGGCTGCGCTTTCGCCTTCCGCCGCGGCCATCCCCGCCGCCGTGGCCAGGGCCCGCACCTGCGCCATGTCGCCCTCCGTCGCGGCCAGGGTGATGCCCTGGACGGTTTCCAGGAGCCCGCGCATCTCGCCGAGCACCTTGTTGCGTTCGTCCGGCGCCAGCAGCACCACGGTGCGCCCGTCGGCATGGGGTTCGGTCTGCCCGACGATGATGAAATTGTAGGACATCCAGCCCAGGGCCACGGCGAGCACGAGGCTGATCAGCCAACCCAGCCTTCCTGCATGCGACATGCGGCGATCCTCCATCCTTCACTGCAATAAGTTATCAGTAACTTATTATGAAGGGGCGAAAAACGCCAGCGCCAGATTGCCGCGCCCGCCGGAACGCCCGGAAGGGGAGCGGAATTTCGGTCTTTTCTTTTGTGCCCGCGGGCGTATAGTCCGCCCCATGAATACCGGCGCATATCGGATCAGCGGAACTGTTTCGCCGGCGGCCGCGGCCCTGCCCGGCGCCGCTCTGCGCCTTCTTAGCTGCCTCTGAGCGTGCCACCGGCGCGAGCGCTCAGAGGTGATCAGCGCCAGAGCAGACAGCCAGGACAGCTAAGAACGAACCGGAAAGACACTCAGATGACCGACAGCACCCAGCAGGACCGTGTCCTGATCTTCGACACCACGCTGCGCGACGGCGAGCAGAGCCCCGGCGCCACCATGACCCATGACGAGAAGCTGGAAATCGCCCGGATGCTCGACGAGATGGGGGTGGACATCATCGAGGCCGGCTTCCCGATCGCCTCGGAGGGCGATTTCAAGGCGGTTCGCGACATCGCCGCGCAAACCGAAAACGCCGTGATCTGCGGCCTTGCGCGGGCCAATTTCAAGGATATAGACCGCTGCTGGGAAGCGGTGAAAGGCGCAAGGCTGCCGCGGATTCACACCTTCATCGGCACCTCGCCCCTGCATCGTGAAATTCCGGGGCTGAGCAAGGACGAAATGGCCGAGCGCATCCACGAGACCGTGACGCATGCGCGCAACCTGTGCGACAACGTGCAATGGTCGCCGATGGATGCCACCCGCACCGAGGAAGACTATCTCTGCCGGGTGGTAGAGATCGCGATCAGGGCCGGCGCCACCACCATCAACATCCCCGATACCGTCGGCTATACCGCGCCGCGCGAATCGGCGGCCCTGATCGCCATGCTGCTGGAGCGGGTGCCGGGGGCGGATGAGATCACCTTCGCCACCCACTGCCACAACGATCTGGGCATGGCCACCGCCAACGCCCTGGCCGCCGTCGAGGCCGGTGCGCGCCAGGTCGAATGCACCATCAACGGGCTCGGGGAACGCGCCGGCAACACCGCGCTGGAAGAGGTGGTGATGGCGCTCAGGGTGCGCAACGACATCCTGCCCTACCGCACCGGCATCGACACCACGAAGATCATGAACATCTCGCGCCGGGTGGCGCAGGTTTCGGGCTTTCCGGTGCAGTACAACAAGGCGATCGTCGGCAAGAACGCCTTTGCGCATGAAAGCGGCATCCACCAGGACGGGATGCTGAAGAACGCCGAAACCTTCGAGATCATGCGCCCCGAGGATGTCGGGCTGAAGGAAACCAGCCTGGTGCTGGGCAAGCACTCGGGCCGCGCGGCGCTGCGCGCCAAGCTCAAGGAACTGGGCTACGAGCTGGGCGACAACCAGCTGAAGGACGTGTTCGTGCGCTTCAAGGCCCTGGCCGACCGCAAGAAGGAGATCTTCGAGGACGACCTGATCGCGCTGATGCGCGACATGGAAACCGATGCCGCGCATGACCGGATCCAGCTGAAGCATCTGCGCGTCGTCTGCGGCACCGAAGGCCCGCAAACGGCGGAAATCACCCTGTCGATCGACGGCGCGGAAAGCTCCGTCAAGGCCACCGGCGACGGGCCGGTGGACGCCGCCTTCAACGCGGTCAAGGCGCTGTTTCCGCACCGGGCACGGCTGCAGCTCTACCAGGTGCACGCGGTGACCGAAGGCACCGACGCGCAGGCCACGGTCAGCGTGCGGATGGAGGAAGACGGCAAGATCGTCACCGGCCAGTCGGCGGATACCGATACCGTCGTCGCCTCCACCAGGGCCTATGTCACGGCACTCAACAAGCTGCTCGTGCGCCGCGAGAAATCCGCCCCCGAGGCAGAAACGCCGCCAGCCGCGCGCAAGGGCGCTTCCTGACGCCCCGCCCCGGCGGGCACGGGGCACGGAGCGCGGGACACGGAGCGCAGGACACGGGGCACGGGGCACGGGCACGGGACACGGGGCGCCGGCCGGAAACCGGCGCGGCACGGAAGCCCTCTCCCGGGGGCAGGGCTCCGCTGGCGGGGCGGCGGCCCCGGCGACGGCAGGGCGACGGGCAGGGCGACGGGCAGGGCGCGCGCCCTCACCCGGGCCCGCGCCCGAGCGGGAAAATCCGCCCATTGCGGCAGAAGGGCCGCGCCGGCGGCGCATTGGCCTTTCCCACCGGCACACCCTTGCCTATAAGAAACCCCGGCCCGGGCCGGCAGAGAGTCGCAGGCCTTTCGGGTCTTGCATTCGGGTCTTGCACAGGAAAGCGCACGCAATGGCAGGTTTGATGGGGCTGTTTTCGTCGGACATGGCGATCGATCTCGGTACGGCGAACACGCTCGTCTACGTCAAGGGCAAGGGCGTGATCCTGAACGAACCTTCGGTCGTGGCCTACCACGTCAAGGACGGGCGCAAGCAGGTGCTGGCGGTGGGCGAAGACGCCAAGCTGATGCTGGGGCGCACCCCGGGCTCGATCGAGGCGATCCGGCCGATGCGCGAGGGCGTGATCGCCGATTTCGACACCGCGGAGGAAATGATCAAGCATTTCATCCGCAAGGTGCACAAACGCACCACCTTCTCCAAGCCGAAGATCATCGTCTGCGTGCCGCACGGCGCCACGCCGGTGGAAAAACGCGCCATCCGCCAGTCGGTGCTTTCGGCCGGCGCCCGCCGCGCCGGGCTGATCGCCGAACCGATCGCCGCGGCCATCGGCGCCGGCATGCCGATCACCGACCCCACCGGCAACATGGTGGTCGATATCGGCGGCGGCACCACCGAGGTGGCGGTGCTCAGCCTGGGCGACATCGTCTATGCGCGCTCGGTGCGCGTCGGCGGAGACCGGATGGACGAGGCGATCATCTCCTATCTGCGCCGTCAGCAGAACCTGCTGATCGGCGAATCGACGGCCGAGCGGATCAAGACATCGATCGGCACCGCGCGGATGCCCGACGACGGGCGCGGCACCTCGATGCAGATCCGCGGGCGCGACCTGCTCAACGGCGTGCCCAAGGAAATCGAGATCAATCAGGCCCAGGTGGCCGAGGCCCTGAACGAGCCGGTGCAGCAGATCTGCGAGGCGGTGATGACGGCGCTGGAAGCCACCCCGCCCGACCTGGCCGCCGACATCGTGGACCGCGGCGTGATGCTGACCGGCGGCGGCGCACTTCTCGGCGATCTGGATCTCGCCCTGCGCGAGCAGACCGGGCTGGCGATCTCGGTCGCCGACGAATCGCTGAACTGCGTGGCGCTGGGCACCGGAAAGGCGCTGGAATACGAGAAGCAGCTGCGCCATGTGATAGACTACGACAGCTAGGGACCGGCGCCGGCGGCCGGTCCGGAAGGGCACCGTGGCAAGAGAACGGCACGCCAGCGAAGACTATGCGCGCCCGGTCAGACGCATCCTGATCGGCCTTCTCCTGCTGGCGCTGTTCGCCGTCTTCCTGCTCTGGCGCATCGACGGGCCGCGCGTGGAGCGCTTCCGGGCCGCGCTGATCGACCGGATCGTGCCGTCGTTTTCCTGGGCACTGGTGCCCGTGGCCAGGTTCTCGGAGATGGTCGAGAGCTTCCAGTCCTATCAGAAGATCTACGAACAGAACCAGAAGCTGCGCCGCGACCTGCGCCAGATGCGGGCATGGAAGGAAGCGGCGCTGCAACTGGAGCAGGAAAACGCCAAGCTGCTGACCCTGAACAGGGTCAGGATCGACCCCAAGCTGACCTTCATCACCGGGGTGGTCCTGGCCGACAGCGGCTCGCCCTTCCGCCAGTCGGTCCTGCTCAACATCGGCTCGCGCGACGGAATCGTGGACGGCTGGGCAGCCACCGACGGGCTGGGCCTGGTCGGGCGCATCAGCGGCGTCGGACGGAATTCGTCGCGGGTGATCCTGCTGACCGACAGCAACAGCCGGATCCCGGTCACGATCCAGCCTTCCGGCCAGAAGGCGATCCTGTCGGGAGACAATTCACGCCTGCCGCCGCTGGACTTCCTGGATGCCCCGGAAGCCGTCCGCCCCGGAGACCGGGTGGTCTCGTCCGGCGATGGCGGCGTGTTCCCGCCGGGGCTCCTGGTCGGCCATGTGGTGCTCGGCAGCGACGGACGGCTGCGGGTGCAGCTGACCGCCGACTACGACCGGCTGGAGTTCCTGCGCGTGCTGCGCAACTATACCGTCGGGCGGGTCACCGATACCGGCAGCCTGGTGATTCCGCGCCATACGGGCAGCGCAGAGGCGGATCTGCCGCCTTCCCCGGAGGCCGGCGATGACTGACCCGCGCCTGCGTGCCCGGATACTCCGCTGGGCCCTGTTCGTCGCCCTGGCCGGCGCGGTCTATTTCCTGCGCCTGCTGCCCACGGGGAGCGGCAGCGGCGGAATCCCGGGGCCGGACTGGGAGATCCTGCTCGCCTTCGCCTGGGTCCTGCGCCGCCCGGACTGCATCCCCGCCGTGCTTTTCGCCGCAGTGGTATTCCTGGGGGACATCCTGTTCCTGCGCCCCCCCGGCCTGTGGAGCGTGATCGCACTGATCGGGCTCGAATTCCTGCGCAGCCGCGCCCGCTTCGCTTCCGGGCTGCCACTGCTGTTCGAATGGGCACTCGTAGGCACGGTCCTGCTGCTGATGACGCTGGGAAACCGGATCGCCCTGACGGTATTCCTGCTGCCGCGCCCCGAAGCGACGCTGGACATCCTGCACCTGGGGATGAACCTTCTGGCCTATCCCTTCGTGGTGGGTGCATCCGGCTGGCTGTTCGGCGTGCGCCACGAGCTGCCCGGCGGGCAGGGCGAGCCGGGGCAGCGGCCATGATCCGCACGCCGAAGGATATCGCCGCCAGCACGCGCATGATCACCCGCCGGGCGCTCCTTCTCGGCGGAGCCCAGCTCGCCCTGGCCGGTATCCTGACCATGCGCCTGCGCTTCATGCAGATCGAGCAGGCGGAGAAATTCCGCCTTCTGGCCGAGGAAAACCGGATCAACATCCGCCTGATCCCGCCGGCCCGGGGGCTGATCTTCGACCGCAACGGGATACCGGTTGCCGAGAATGCGCAGAACTACCGCATCGTCATGATCCGGGAAGATGCCGGCGACATCGACACGGCCATCGCGCGCCTGCGGCAGCTGATCGAGCTGGATCCGGACGAAGAAGCCAGGGCCCGCAAGGAACTGCACCGGCGCAGCCCCTTCGTTCCGGTCACCATCGCCGAGCGGGTTTCCTGGGAAGACCTCGCGCGGGTGGCCGTCAACACCCCGGCCCTGCCGGGGATCATCCCCGAGGTGGGCCTGTCGCGCCACTATCCGCTGGGCGAGGACTTTTCCCATGTGGTCGGCTATGTGGGCCCGGTGAGCGATTACGACCTGAGCCGGATCGACGACCCGGACCCGCTGCTTCAGATCCCGCGGTTCCAGATCGGCAAGCTCGGCATCGAGGCGAAGCTGGAATCGCGCCTGCGCGGCAGCGCCGGCACCCGCCGGATCGAGGTCAACGCCATGGGCCGGGTGATGCGCGAGCTCGAGCGGGTCGAAGGCATTCCCGGAGACGACCTGCAGTTGACGATCCACGCGCCGCTGCAGAATTTCGTCCAGGCGCGGATGGCCGGGGAAAGCGCCGCCGCGGTGGTGATGGATACCGGAAACGGCGACATCCTGGCCATCGGCTCCACCCCCGGCTTCGATCCGAACAAGTTCGTGCGCGGGATCTCGGTCGCCGATTACCGGAAGCTGACCGAAGACCCCTACCGCCCGCTGGCCGACAAGAGCGTGCAGGGCACCTACCCGCCGGGATCGACCTACAAGATGATCGTCGCCCTGGCGGCCCTGGAAGAAGGGCTGCTCGAACCCGATGAGCTCATCCGGTGCAACGGGTTCATCACCGTCGGCAGGCGCCGCTTCCACTGCTGGAAGCGCGGCGGCCACGGCAATGTCGATCTGGAAAAGAGCCTCCAGCAGTCCTGCGACATATACTACTACACGATCGCCGAACGGGTGGGGATCGACAAGATCACCGAGATGGCGCGCCGCTTCGGGCTGGGCGAGAAGCACGCGCTTCCGATGTCGGCCGTGGCCGCGGGACTGACCCCGACCAGAGCCTGGAAACGCGCCCGCCACGGCGCCTCCTGGCGGGTCGGCGATACCCTGAATGCCGGGATCGGCCAGGGCTACGTTCTGGCCTCGCCGCTACAGCTTGCGGTGATGACCGCCCGCCTGGCATCGGGGCGCGCCATCAGGCCGCGCCTGATCAGGTCGATCAACGGCATCGAACAGCCCGCTCCCGAGGCGCCCTCTCTCGGAATCCCGGAAGCCCATCTGGAGCTGATGCGCACCGGCATGTTCGCGGTTTCCAACACCCGGCGCGGCACGGCGTATTCCTCGCGCATCGTCGATGAGCGCTACCGACTTGCCGGCAAGACCGGCACCAGTCAGGTGCGCTCGATCACCAAGGCCGAGCGCGAGGCCGGGGTGGTCCGCAACGAGGATCTCCCCTGGGAGCGGCGCGACCACGCCCTGTTCGTCGCCTTCGCCCCGACCGAGGCGCCCTCGATCGCGGTATCGGTCGTGGTCGAGCACGGCGGCGGCGGCTCCAGGGCCGCGGCACCGATCGCCCGCGACATCGTGCTTCAGGCGCTGCATGGCGGTCTGCCCCCGCTGAGCGCCTATCCGCCCGGCCAGCGCCGGAGCATCGAGGAGATGCGCGAAAGGCTTTCGCTGCGCGACTTCGGCACCGGGGCCGGCGGGAGAATCCGCACATGAGCTACCTCGAATACCACCTGCGCAGCGTGCCGGGCGGCCCGCGCAAGATCCTCTATCTCAACTGGCCGCTGGTGCTGCTGCTGGTCACGGTGGCCTGCATCGGCTTCCTGATGCTCTATTCGGTCGCCGGCGGTTCCATGACGCCCTGGGTGCTGCCGCAGATCAAGCGCTTTGCTCTCGGGATGGCGATCATGTTCGCCATTGCCCTGGTCCCGATCTGGTTCTGGCGCAACACGGCGGTGCTGGCCTATGCCGGTTCGGTTCTGCTGCTGCTGCTGGTCAAGTTCGTCGGCGTCACCGGAATGGGCGCGCAACGCTGGATCGACCTCGGTTTCATGCGGCTGCAACCCTCGGAGCTGACCAAGATCACCCTGGTGATGGTGCTGGCGGCCTATTACGACTGGCTCGACCTCGACAAGACCTCGCGCCCGCAGTGGGTCGCCGTTCCGGTGGCGCTGATCCTGCTGCCCACGGCGCTGGTGATCACCCAGCCGGACCTGGGCACCGCCATCCTGCTGGTGGCCGGCGGCGCCATCATGATGTTCGTCGCCGGGGTGCACTGGCTCTACTTCGCCGCGGTGGCGCTCCTGAGCGCAGGGGCGGTTCTTGCGGTGCTGTATTCGCGCGGAACCGAATGGCAGCTGCTCAAGGACTACCAGTACCGGCGGATCGACGTATTTCTCGATCCGACGCTCGACCCGCTCGGCGCCGGCTACAACATCACCCAGGCCAAGATCGCGCTGGGCTCGGGCGGCTGGTCGGGGCGCGGATTCCTGCAGGGAACGCAGAGCCGGCTGAACTTCGTGCCGGAAAAGCATACCGACTTCATTCTCACCATCCTGGCCGAGGAATTCGGCTTCGTCGGCACCATCTCGCTGCTGGGGCTGTACATCCTGATCCTGTTCTTCTGCATCGCCTCGGCCCTGCGCAACCCGGACCGGTTCGGCGCGCTGCTCACGCTCGGCGTGGCCGCCTCCTTCTTTCTGTTCTTCGCTGTCAACATGTCGATGGTCATGGGGCTGGCCCCGGTGGTCGGGGTGCCGCTGCCGCTGGTCAGCTGGGGCGGCTCGGCGATGCTCGTCCTGCTGGCCGCCTTCGGGCTGGCGCAGAGCGCGCATGTGCACAGACCACGGAGGATGTCATGACGCTGAAGGTGCTCCTGTCGGCTCCGGCGCCGACCGCAGAGCGGTTTCGCCCCCCCATCGCAGCAGCCCTGGCCGAAGCCGGAATCGATGCCGAGGTCGGCAGCGCCCATCCTCCGGCCGAGGTGGATTACATCATCTACGCTCCGAATGACACGCTGCGCGACTTCTCTCCCTACACCCGCGCCCGGGCGGTGCTGAGCCTCTGGGCCGGGGTCGAGCGGATCGTGGACAACCCCACGCTCCGGATCCCGCTTGCCCGGATGGTCGATGACGGCCTGCGCGAAGGCATGGTCGAATATGTTACCGGGCATGTGCTGCGCCACCACCTGGGGATGGATGCGCATGTTGTCAACCCGGCCTGCCGCTGGCAGCCGCAGCCGCCGCCCCTGGCCCGCGAACGGCCGGTCTCGATCCTCGGGCTGGGGGAACTCGGGGCCGCCTGCGCCAGGGCGCTGGCCGGGCTCAACTTCCCCGTCACCGGCTGGAGCCGGCGTCCGAAAACCCTGGAGGGGGTGTGCTGCCGCCACGGCAGGAAAGGGCTGGAGGAAACCCTCGCCCGGGCGCGGATTCTCGTCCTGCTGCTGCCGCTGACCGCGGAAACCCGGAACATTCTCGACGCCACAGCCTTCGCCCTGCTGCCCCGGGGCGCAGTGCTCGTCAACCCCGGGCGCGGCGCGCTGATCGACGAGGCCGCGCTGCTCGCCGCACTCGACAGCGGCCATGTGGCGCACGCCACGCTCGACACCTTCCGCACCGAGCCGCTTCCCGAAGCGCATCCGTTCTGGCGCCACCCGCAGGTCACCGTGACCCCGCATGTGGCCAGCGATACCCGCCCGCAGACCGCCGCCCGGGTAATCGCCGAAAACATCCGCCGGGCCGAAGCGGGGATGCCGCTGCTGCATCTGGTCGATCGGGCGGCGGGCTACTGAGGCAACCGCCACCGGAAGGCGCCGGCAAGATCCCGCGCGGGGCACAGAGAGCACCCCGGTTCCCCCGCCCTGCGGCGGGCTCGGGCTGCGGCGGGCTCGGGCTGCGGCGGGCTCGGGCTGCGGCACCGGCCGGAAACCGGGGGGCCGCGCGCATCATCCCGCCCCGGTCCGGCGCGCGGGCGCAGCCGTCACCAGCCCCGCCGCTCCTCCTGTTCCCGACCGATGCCGGAAGAGCGGCAGAACGGCGGGCGGAGTCAGCCCTCCATCACCTCGCGCACCCGGGCGCGCAGCTGCGGCAGAAGTTCGCGTTCGAACCACGGGTTTCTCTTCAGCCAGCCCGTGTTGCGCCAGGACGGATGCGGCAGGGGAAACACCCGTGGCGCATGGCTGCGCCAGGCGGCCACGGTTTCGGTAACCCGCGCCGCATCCCGCAGATGCCAGCGCTGGGCGTGCCCTCCCACCAGAAGCATCAGCCGGATTTCCGGCAGAAGGGCCATCAGCCGCGCCCGCCAGGTAGCCGCACAGCGCCGCGGCGGCGGCAGATCGCCCCCGCGCGCATCCTGCCCGGGAAAGCAGAAGGCCATCGGCAGAATGGCGATCCGGGAGCGGTCATAGAAATCCGCCTCCTCCAGCCCCATCCAGCGCCGCAGCCTCTCTCCCGAAGGATCGGTGAAGGGGCGGCCGCTGGCATGCACCCGTGCCCCCGGAGCCTGGCCGGCGATCAGCAGCCGTGCGCCGGGGCGCAACCAGACGACCGGGCGCGGCGCATGCCCTGTCGGGGTGGCGGCGAATTCCGCCGCGCACAGGCGGCAGGCTCGGATCTCGCGGATCAGGGCATCGGCATCGGACATGGCGCCATATCGCGCGTTCGCGGGCACGGGGCAAGGCCTCCGGCGTCTCCCGGAACGACCTACAGGAAGTCCAGAATCAGCGTCACGGCCAGCAGGACCGCTACCCAGATCACCATCGCCCCGGTCGGCCAGACGCGCGCCATCCGTCCCTCGGGGCCGTGCGAGCGGTAGAGCCTGCGAACCAGGCTCTCTGCCTGGCGCCGACCGAACCCCCCGGCCGCAACCCCGGCCGCGGCAAGCCCGCCCCCGACCCGCGCGGCCAGCCCCGCCAGCAGCCGGCGCCACAGCCAGTCCGTATCCAGATACACGGCGCGCTCGGCCGGCGGCAGGGCCCCCAGGCGCATCATGAGCGCGAAGGCGAACATTCCGAACAGAATCAGCTGCATCTGGCCGACGACATGGCCGACGGTATAGGGCGCATAATCGACCGGATAGGGAAGAAGCGCATAGAACGCCCCCGGAAAGACACCGATCGCCACCGACAGCGCCGCTGCGCCCCCCATCGCGAGCAGCATGTGCCCCGGTGCCTCTTTCGGGCGCCGGGCGCTGTCTGCGGCGAAAAAGGCGGCAAGAGGCACCCGGATCGCGGAATGGAACAGGGTGCCTACCCCGGCAAGAACGAGCGCCCCCCAGACAAGGGGCAGCCCGGCATAGGCCGCCTGATCGACGATCATCGCCTTGGTCACGAAACCCGAAAACAGCGGGAAGGCCGCGATCGAGGCCGCCCCGACCAGGGAGAGCGCCGCCGTGGCCGGCATCGTCCTGAAAAGCCCGCCAAGCTCCGATGCCCTGACCGTGCCGGTGCGATACAGGACCGCCCCGACAGCCATGAACAGCAGCCCCTGGTACAGCACGCTCGCCAGAGCATGGGCCACGGTGCCGTTCAGCGCCATTTCGCTGCCGATCCCGATTCCCGCCACCATGAAGCCCAGCTGGCTGTTCAGGCTGTAGGAAAGCACCCGGCGCAGGTCGTTCTCGATCAGGGCGAAGGGAATCGGGAACAGCGCCATCACCACCCCCACCGGCAGCAGGAGCTCGGTTCCGGCGAACCCCCGCGCCAGTGCATATATCGCCATCTTGGTGGTGAAGGCCGAAAGGAACACCGTTCCGGTAACCGTGGCCGCCGGATAGGCATCCGGCAACCAGTTGTGGAGCAGCGGAAAGGCAGCCTTGATGCCGAAGCCCAGCAGGATCAGCCAGCTGGCCGGTGACTCCAGCCTCATGCCGCCGAAGGCGATATCGCCGGTTTCACGCCACATGAGCGCGATGCCCGCCAGCAGCAGCACCCCCGAACCGACCTGCACGAGCAGATAGCGCATGCCGCTGTGATAGGCGCCCTCGGTGCGCCGGGCCCAGATCAGGAAGACCGAGGCAACCGCCGTGCCTTCCCAGTAGAAGAACAGCGAAAGCAGATCTCCCGCGAACACCGCGCCGATCGCCGCCCCGGCATAGAGCAGCGCCGCCACCTGCTGCAGCGTGTCGCGCAGATGCCAAGCGTAGATATTGCCCAGAAGCGCCGCCAGGGCAAAGACGGCGGCAAAGGGGCGCGAGAGGGAATCGACGCGCATCAGCTCCAGTTCGAAACCGAAGAACCGGGTCGCGAACAATGCGCCCTCGGGCAGGCTCCAGATCTGCCAGAGCGCGAAGGCCGGCACCGCCAGAAGCAGCGCCCCGCGCAACCTGCCACCCGGCAGCAGCGGAACGAGAAGCGCGGCGGCAAGAAACAGAAAGGCAGTGGGAAACGTGTCAGCCATCATGTTCAAGCCTTTCCAGCCCCGGGGATGGGTAGTCCTCGGCATCGACGGATTTCGGCGCGTAATGATCTTCCGCCCGCCTGGTCAGCATCCCCAGCAGCCTCGCCGCCAGAATCAGGATGCCCCCCCCGACAAGGCCGACGGCGGCCAGGAAACCGGGGAGCTTTTCCACCGCGAACCGCCCGTATTTCTCGTGAACGAAATCCGGCACGAGCACGATGACACAGCCGATGCCCAGGGCGATCAGCCACCGTGCCGGAACGGCGCCGCCCCGGGGCTCCTTCCGATGCGGACGCGGGCTCATCGCACGACCTCCGCCGATATCGCGACGGGCGCCAGGAAATCCCGCAGTTCGCCGGCCAGAAGAAACAGCATCACGCTGCCCAGCGCCGTCAGCACCGGCGGCAGCCACAGCAGCAGCGGCGCCTCCTGCACACGGAAGGGGCGCTCCGCCGCATCCTGCGAGGGCAGGAAGAAACCGCGCCCGACGATCGGCAGCAGATAGGCGATGTTCAGAAGCGACGAAAGCATCAGCACCCCGATCATGATCTTCTGCCCGGCATCCGCGGCGCCGACGATCAGCAGCCACTTGCTCCACGAACCGCCCAGCGGCGGCAGCCCGATGATCGAGAGCGCACCGACAAGAAACGCCCCGAAGGTCAGCGGCATCACCCGGCCCAGCCCGTCAAGCTGGCTGACCAGCGTCTTGCGGGTGGCCACATAGATCGCGCCTGCGGCCATGAACAGGGTGATCTTGCCCAGGGCATGGGCAGCGATATGCAGCCCGCCGCCGAGCACGCCCATCGAGGTGGCCAGCGCCATCCCGAGCGTGATGTAGCTCAGCTGCGAGACGGTCGAATAGGCCAGCCGCGCCTTGAGATTGTCCTTCGTCATGGCCACGATCGAAGCCGCCAGGATCGAATACGCCGCCAGCCACATCAGCCACTCCGAGGCTCCGGTCTCGGCCAGGAAGTCGATGCCGAAGATGTAGACACCCACCTTCAGCATGGTGAACACCCCCGCCTTGACCACGGCCACCGCATGCAGCAGCGCGCTGACCGGCGTGGGCGCCACCATCGCCGCGGGCAGCCAGCGGTGGAACGGCATCAGCGCCGCCTTGCCGATGCCGAAGGCGTAAAGCCCCAGCAGAACCGGCACCGCCCAGCCCTCGATCCGCCCGCGCAGGATCCCGCCCTGCGCGAAATCGAGGGTGCCGGCGAGCGTGTAGGTCCAGACGATCCCGACCAGCAGGAAGGCGATCGAGGTCCCCATCAGGACGGCGATGTAGACGCGCGCACCGCGAACCGCCTCCGCCGTGCCCTTGTGGGCAACCAGCGGATATGTGGCAACGGTCAGGAGTTCGTAGAACAGGAACAGCGTGAACATGTTGGCCGAAAAGGCCAGCCCCATCACCGCTCCGATGGAAAAGGAAAAAGCGGCGAAGAAGCGCGCATGGTGGCGTTCCCTGTTGCCGCGCATGTAGCCCACGGCATAGACGTGGGTGACGATCCACAGCCCCGAGGCGATGAGCGCGAACATCAGCCCCAGCGGCTCGACGGAAAAGGCGATGTCGAGGCCGGGCAGGACCTCGAACAGCGAAAACCGCGCGCTGGCGGCGCTGCCGAGCGCATCGAGAACCGCCAGCACCGATGCGAATGTCCCGATCGCCGCGGCCAGGGTGATGCCGTCGCGCAGGTTGGCCCGGGCGCGCAGGATCAGGTTCAGCACCGCGGCGGCTGCCGGAATCAGGAGCGCAAGCAGGATGGCGACGTTCAGTTCCACGGGCACCTCCGGCGAATGGGGGAAACGACGGCGGCAGCTGCCCGTGACGACAGCATCCGTGGATACGGCCGGCACACGGCGGCGGGGAGTCCCCCGCATGCCCGCCTCGGGTTCCGGCTCCCGGGAGCGCCGCTCCCCGGGACGATCCGGCCAGCCTGTGGCTCGATCATCCTCCGCCCCCCTCTCCGGCAACCGGGATGAAGCCCGACATCAACCCTTCGGCCGCGCTCTGCGCCGCCCCCAGCGTCAGCCCGGTGGCCAGGCCGAAATACACCGTTGCCGCAGTCACGGTCCACAGCGGCACCAGCATCGACAGCGGCGCCTCGGCGCGTCCGCCCTCCTCCGGTTCCTGCAGGTAGAGCACCTCGATCATCCGCCAGACATAGATCACCGCCAGCAGCGACGAACCCACCACCGCCAGCGCGAACGGCCACCAGCCCTTTTCCAGCGCCGCCTGCACCAGCAGCCACTTGCTGACGAAACCCGCAGTGCCCGGCACCCCGATCAGCGACAGCCCGGCGATCACCATGGCAAAGCCGGTCAGGGGCATCCGCCGCCCCAGCCCCACGATACGGTCATGAAAGGGCGTGTCCGCGCGCAACAGCAGCGCGCCGACCCCCATGAACAGCGCCGCCTTGGTGATCCCGTGATTGAACAGGTGGATCACCGCCGCCGCCAGACCCGTCTGCGACAGGAAGCCGATCCCCAGCAGGATGTAGCCGATCTGCGCGATCGAGGAATAGGCCAGCATCCGCTTCAGGTTGCGCTGGAAGATCGCGATCACCGAAGCCGCGAACATCGCCACCAGCGCCAGCGGCAGCATGATCACTTCGAGCGCCCGCACCTCGAACAGATATTCCGGCCGGAAGACGGTGAACATGAAGCGCAGCAGCACATAGACGGCCGCCTTGGTGGCGGTGCCGGCCAGAAAGGCGCTCACGACCGAGGGCGCATGGGTATAGGCGCCGGGCAGCCACAGGTGCAACGGATAGACCGCCACCTTCAGCCCCATGCCCACGACGATGAAGGCAAAGGCCGTCTGGATCGTGCGATCGGTGCCGTTCTCGCCGATGATCACGGCCAGCTCGGCCATGTTCAGCGTGCCGGTGGCGGCATAGAGAAAGCCGATCCCGATCACGAAGAAGGTCGCCCCGATGGTGCCCATGATCAGATAGTCATAGGCGGCCGTCAGCGCACGCCTGTCGCGCCCCGCTCCGCTGGCCACCAGCGCGTAGGTCGAAAGCGACGAGATCTCGAGGAACACGAAGATGTTGAAGGCATCGCCGCTGGCCACCATGCCCATAAGCCCCGAAACGCACAGCAGCCAGGCGGCGTAGAACAGCATGTGGCGGCGCGCTTCGAGCTCGTGGGCCAGGCTGCGCCGGGCAAAGGGCAGCACTGTCGTGGAAAGCCCCGAGATCAGCACCAGCATCAGCGCGCTGGCCGCGTCGATCCGGTACTCGATCCCGAGCGGCGGTGCCCAGCCGCCGATGTGGTAGGAAACGCCCCCCCCCTCCAGCACCTGCAGCAGCAGGGCCACAGATACCGCAAGGGCGCTCAGACTGGCGGCAAAGGCGATCGGCCAGGCCAGTCGGCGCGCGCCCAGAACCACCACCAGCGGCGCCGCCATGAACGGCACCACCACCGGCAGGATCGGCAGATGGCCGGCAAGGGTCAGCACCTGTCCGCCGTCCGATACGCTCATCAGGCGCGCCCGCCCATCGCTCCGCCGTGGGCGCGGTTCTCCTCGCGCGCGATGCGGGTCTCGATTTCCAGGATGTCGTCTTCCTCGATGGTATCGTATTCCTCGTGGATACGCACCACCAGCGCCAGCGCCAGCGAGGTGGTGGCAATGCCCACCACGATCGCGGTCAGGATCAGCACATGCGGCAGCGGGTTGGAATAGGTCACTTCCGGGTCGATCTCCATGTCGGTGGGGAAGATCGGCACGGTGCCGCCGGAAACCTTGCCGATCGAGATGTAGAACATGAACACCGCCGTCTGGAAGATGTTCAACCCGACGATCTTTTTCACCAGATTGCCGCGGGCGATGACGATATAGAGCCCGGTCATCATCATCACCGTGAACAGCCAGTAGTTCATGTGGCCGAGTATGTAGCTCCAGTCCATCACCATTCCTCGTCGCTGATGCGCGGCGGGCGCCCCGCGAAAGCGTAATAGACCGAGATCATCACCCCGGCGACGGTGATGCCCACCCCGCCCTCCACCAGCAGGATCCCCGCCTCCTGCCCCTTTTCGGGCATACCCGGATTCAGCGCGTTGTAATCGAGATAGGCGTAACCGCTCAGCAGGCTGACGACCCCGGTGCCGGCATAGACGAGCACCCCGAGCGCCATCATCCGGTGAACCACCCGGCGCGGCAGCACCTCCTGCGCCGCCTCCAGCCCGTAAACAAGCCCGTAGAGCACGAAGGCCACGGCCAGGATCACTCCGGCCTGAAACCCGCCGCCCGGCGAATAGTCGCCGTGGAACTGCACGTAGAAGGCAAACAGCATGATCGCGCCGGCCAGAAGCTTGGTGCTCACGCGCAGGATCAGATGGTGACGCATCAGCCCTCCTCCCCGTCCGGCCCGTCCGGGCGCCCCCGCCGGCGCCGGGCGCGCAGCCCGCCGAGCAGCAGCAGGACACCCACCCCTGCGGTGAACACCACGCCGACCTCGCCCAGCGTGTCATAGCCCCGGTAGCTGGCGAGGACCGCGGTCACGATGTTGGGAATCCCTATCTCGTGCGGGCTGCGGGCGATGTATTCGGCGGCAACGCCCGTCTGCGCCGGGCTGTCGGGCGCGCCGAAATCGGGCATGTCCAGCGTGCCGTAGATGATCGCCGCCCCGGTCACCAGAACCACGACCAGCGGCAACCACGGCCGGTGGCTCGGGATCTTCTCCCGCCGCGAGGTCAGCGCCAGCGTGCCGAGCATGAGCACGGTGGAAATCCCCGCCCCAACCGCGGCTTCGGTAAAGGCCACATCGGCGGCATCCAGCGTCACCAGCAGCAGCGCCGAAAGCAGCGAGAACGCCCCCGCGAGCATCACCACCCCGAACAGGTGGCGCAGCCGGACCGCCACCAGCGCGGTGACGACCAGCATGGAAAACAGGGCGATGTTGATGCCGGTCTCGATCATGCGCCGGTCTTTCCCCGGACGCCTTGCGCCTCTTCGTCCAGCAGCGGCTCGGGCTCGGCCCCCACAAGCCCTTCCGCCTCCTTCGGGCGCCATCCGGTCATCAGCGCGGCATTGGCCACGGCATGGGTCGCCGCCGGGCCGGTGATGAACAGGAAGACGCCGATGATGATCAGCTTGACCGTGACCAGCGTCAGCCCCGACTGCAGGCACATGCCCGCGATCAGCAGGATCATCCCGGCGCTTTCGGTAACCGAGGCCCCATGCAGGCGGGCCCAGAAATCCGGCAGGCGCCAGATGCCCAGCGCCCCGACGAACACGAATCCGGATCCGGCCAGGATCAGCGCCCAGCTCAGCAGTTCGAGCAGAACGGCAAACGGGCTCATCGGTGCATCTCCCGGCTGGCCGAGACATCCCCGATGGCGCGATAGCGGAAGAACTTCAGGATCGCGATGGTCCCGACGAAATTGATCAGCGCGTAAAGCAGCGCGATGTCGAGAAAATCCGCCCGCCCGGCCAGAAAGCTGAGAACGCCGATGAACAGCACCGTGATCGTGCCGAAGGAATTGACCGCCAGCACCCGGTCATAGAGCGTCGGGCCGGCATAGAGCCGGGCCAGCACCAGCACCATCGCCGCCAGCAGCGCGACCGCCGCCACGATGAACATCAACCGCCCCCCCCGCTCTCGACCGCCGCAACCCGGCGGTCCATCTCGGCCAGCGCCGCGGCATCTCCCTCGCTGTAGTCCAGGGCATGCACGAGAAACCCCCCGCGCTCGGTCTCCACGGTGATCGTCCCCGGAGTCAGCGTGATCGAATTGGCGAAGATCACCTGGCCGAGGTCGCTCTTCTGGCTGAAGGGCGTCCGGAACAGATGCTGGCGAAGCGGCATGTCGCGCGCCAGGATGATCCGGGTAACCGCCCAGTTCGCACGCGCAATCTCCCCCATCAGCCACAGAAGATAGCGCCCCATCCCGAGGGGTGACAGGCGCAGCTCCAGCCGGTCGCCATCCTGCCGGTCCATGCGGCCGGTCAGCCAGGCGACCGCCAGAACGGAAACCAGCCCCAGCCCGATCAGCAGGGGCTTGAACAGGCCCGACATCAGCAGCCACAGCGCAAACAGGCTGGCCAGTGCCAAGACTTTGCGCAAATCCTCCCCCTGCTCCCCGTCCCGTCCGCGGCCCGCGGCCGCCGTCGCTTCACTGCCCGTTAGGGTTTTTCCCCCAGGCTCGTGCAATCGTCACCGTCGCTGCTCCTGTTGCCCGAACTCGCCGCCAAGGGCAAGATGCAACGTCGCACGACGGCACGCGGCCACCCGCAGCAAGGCCGGCCGCGCCCGGTAGATGGGGGCTGCCCGCCGGTTTTTCAACGACGGCCGGCCGGGCATTGCATTCGGGCCGCAATGCGCCCAATCTCGGGGCAAACCCGGCCGCCCCGCCGTGCCACGGCTGCCCACGGCGCGGCGACCGAAGGCAGGGCGTCGCAGGCGCCGGAACGAGGCTGGAACCCGGGGCGTGAACATGATCGAGTTTCACAATGTCTCCAAGTCCTTCTGGACGGGCCGGCAGCGCAAGGTCATCCTTGACCGGGCCTCCTTCCGGGTCGAGCTCGGCAACTCGCTGGGCATCCTGGCCCCGAACGGAACCGGCAAGACCACGATCATCAACATGATGGCCGGGCTGGAAAAGCCCGACGAAGGCACCATCCGCAAGACCTGCCGGGTATCCTTTCCGCTCGGCTTCATGGGCGGGCTGGTGGGCAAGCATTCCGGGCGCGAGAACGCCCGCTTCATCGCCCGCCTCTACGGAATCGACCCGGACTACATGGAAGCCTTCACCCGCTGGCTGAGCGGGATCGCCGAATACTACGACATGCCGGTGGGCACCTACAGCGCTGGCATGCGCGCGCGTTTCAGCCTATCATTGCTGCTGGCGCTGGAATTCGACATCTACCTGATCGACGAAGGCATGCCCGGCACGACTGACAAGGAGTTCAACCGCAAGGCCGGGTCGGTGCTGCGCGAGCGGCTGCAGAACGCCACCGTTGTCATCGTGTCGCACCAGGCCTCGACGCTGGAAAAGTTCTGCCGCTCGGCAGCGGTGGTGCGCGACGGGAAGTTCCTGCAGTTCGACACACTCGAGGAGGCCAAGGCCGTCTATGACTACCAGACCTAAGGGCAGGAAATACCGGATCCGGCCCGGAGCCTCGCTGGCAGGCCCGTCGGGCGGGCCCGACGGCGCGCCGGATCCCGATGCCCCCGGGGCCTCCCCCGGGACGGAGGCCGCCGGCGCGGCCACCGCGGCCGGCGACCGGAACCGCCCGGATGGCGGCGGCGCGCCCGGCACCCCGGACGACATGCCCTTCGCGCAGGAGGAAGACGGCTTCGGCGCCGCCGCCTTTCCGACCGCCGCCCCCGGAAGCGATGCCAACCGGAAGGCGATCGAGGCGGAATGGGACGCCATCCGGAAGGAGGGGCTCACAGCCCGCCAGCTGCGCATGGCCCGCCGGGTGGCGCAGAAGCACAAGCTGAACCCGCAGAACGATCTTGACGCCGTTCGCCTGCTGCGCCAGCGCGGGATCAACCCGTTCAAGCGCTCCACCATGATGGAGCTGGTGGTTCCCGTGGGGCAGGAAGGCGGCGGCAGGAACCTGCCCAGCCGGGTCGAGAAGAAGGAACGGCTGCCGGGAACGGAAGTCCTGGCAGACGAGCAGCGCGCCCGCGAGATCCGCCGCATCCAGCAGGATATCGCCCGCCGGCGGCGGCGCAAGATCGCGATGCTGTTTGCCCGGCTCGCGGTCTTCGTGTTCCTGCCCACCTTCCTGGTCGGGCTGTATTACTACAACTACGCGACCCCGCTTTACGCCACCCGTTCGGAATTCGTGATCCAGAAGGCCGACAGTGGAGGAGGCGGAGGCTCCCTGAGCGGGCTCTTTTCCGGCACCGGCTTCGCCAATTCCCAGGACTCGATCACGGTGCAGAGCTATCTGCAATCGCGCGAGGCGATGCTCCGGCTGGATCGGGACATCGGCTTCAAGGCGCATTTCAGCCAGGAGTTCATCGACCCGCTGCGCCGGCTCGAACCGGACAGCAGCAACGAGGAAGCCTACCGGCTCTACAAGAAGATGGTGAAGATCGGCTACGACCCGACCGAGGGGCTGATCCGGATGGAAGTGATCGCGGCCGACCCGGAAACCAGCGTCGCCTTCAGCAAGGCGCTGATCACCTATGCCGAGGAACAGGTGGACAATCTGACCCAGCGGCTGCGCGAGGATCAGATGCGCGGCTCGCTGGAAAGCTACCGCGAAGCCGAGGAAAAGATGATCGCCGCCCAGCAGCGGGTGCTCGAACTGCAGGAACGGCTGGGCGTCATCGACCCGGCCTCGGAAACCGCAACCCTGATGGGGCAGATCGCCACCTTCGAGACCCAGCTGCAGGAGAAGCGCCTGCAGCTGCAGCAGCTGCTGGACAACGCCCGCCCCAACCAGGCCCGGGTGGACGGCGTGCGCGGCGATATCAAGCGCCTCGAACAGCTGATCGCGGAGCTGCGCGCCCAGCTGACCGAAAGCGGGAACGAAACTGCCTCCCTGGCCCGGATAAGCGCCGAGCTGAAGATGGCCCAGATCGATCTGGAAACCCGCCAGGCCCTGATGCAGCAGGCGCTGCAGCAGCTGGAAACCGCCCGTATCGAGGCCAATCGCCAGGTCCGCTACCTGTCGCTCGGCGTCAGCCCGACCGCGCCGGACGAGGCAACATATCCACGCCGGTTCGAAAATACCGTTGTCGCCTTCCTCGCCTTCTGCGGCATCTACCTGATGGCCTCGCTGACGGCCTCGGTCCTGCGCGAACAGGTTTCGGCCTGAACGGCGGCACGGGATCCAGGGGCACGGGATCCAGGGGCACGGGATCCAGGGGCACGGGATCCAGGGGCACGGGATCCAGGGGCACGGGGCGACGCCGGCGGGAGCCTCCCTCCGGCAGAAGCGCGGCAACCGTCGCTGCTGCGCCGTCGGCCTGCGCATTGCCGCGCCGGAAGAACAGCCCGGAACCGACCGGAATGCCGGCGCCGGCGCTGCCCGAGCCACCCGCACCCCGGGACGTGTCGCGCCGGATCGCACCTGCTTCACCCGGGTCGCGCAAACGACCCGCCCATGCGCCCGCCGCCGCAAGGGCGGGCGCATGCGCGCCCACCCGGGCAGTCGCCCGCCCTATGTTGCGCAGCGCGCCGAATCCGATGCCGAATCCGGTCATGTGCAACAGGCTCTAGCTTCGCCCCCTGCCGCGCCGGCCGGACGCCGGGAACCGCCGCCGCAGCTCTGCCATCGCCGTCCCGCTCTGCCCGGGCGTGCCCATCAGCCCGGCCTGAAGCCGCGCCTCCAGCGCCAGGGTTGCGCTCGCCTCGCCGCACCAGCCCTCCTCCACCAGCTTCTTGGCGGCGGCCAGAGCGGCGGGCGATCTTTCCATCAGCCGGTCGGCCATCGCGCGCGCGGCGGTCATCGGAGTGTCGGCAATACGGGTGATCAGGCCCAGCTCCAGCGCCTCGGGCGCCTCCAGCACGCGCGCACTCATGATCAGCTCTTTCGCCTGATCGGCGCGCAGCAGCTTCGGCAGGCTGCGGGTGATGCCCATGTCGGGCACCAGCCCCCACTTCGCCTCCATCACCGAAAACCGCGCATCCGGCGCGGCGATGCGGAAATCCGCCGCCAGGGCCAGTTGCAGCCCGGCGCCGAAGGCAACCCCTTCGATCGCCGCGATCACCGGCACGCCGAGCGCCTGCCAGCCCACCACCGGCTGCTGGAAGCGGTTGGCGGGGCGGCCTTCGGGCGGGGCCAGCATCTCGGCCCGGATCTCGCCCAGCCGGGCGGCGAATTCGGCGAACATGGCGTAATCCAGCCCGGCGGAAAAACATCCCCCCGCCCCGGTCAGGATCACCGCGCGCAGCCCGTCGGCCTTGGCCAGCCCGGCGCTGGCCGCCGACAGTGCATCGAAGACCTCCAGCGTCCAGGCGTTCTTCTTTTCAGGCCGGTTCAGTGTCACGATGGCAAGGGAGTCCTCGCGGGTGATTTCAACTGCGTTGCTCAACTTGCCCTCCGTGATCGACCTCTCCGTGATCGGCGTGTCCCGCAGCCTCTGCGGCGGTCTCCAGCTGCAGCGTGATGTGGGTCAGCCCGAAACGCTGTGCCAGCATTTCCTCAAGACGCGCGCGCAGCCCGCGCCCTGCCCCCGGCGCGTGCACCACATGCGCCTCAAGCGAACTGGCCCGTTCGGAAAGCTGCCACAGGTGCAGATGGTGCACGTCCTCCACCCCTTCGGCCGCCAGCAGCGCGGCGCGCACCTCCGCGACGTCCAGCCCCGGCGGCGTGCCGAGCATGAGCATCCGCACCACCGGCAGGATTTCCACCGCCCCGTGCCACAGGATGTAGGCAGAGATCAGCAGCGTCACGATCGGGTCCACCACCCACCAGCCGAAGAGCAGGATCAGGGTGCCGGCGACGATCACCGCCACCGAGCCCAGGGCATCGGCCAGGTTGTGCAGGAAGGCGGCGCGGATGTTCACGCTTTCGCGCGACAGCCGCCAGGTCAGCCAGGCGGTGGCCAGGTCGATCGCCAGTGCGAAACCGGCCACGACAACGACGATCCAGCCTTCCACCGGCTGCGGCTCGAAGAACCGCAGGACGCCTTCCCAGGCGAGGTAGAGCGCGATCACGATCAGGGTGACATAGTTGACCAGTGCTGCCACGATCTCGATTCGGGCATAGCCGAATGTCATTGCACCATCGGCCGGTCGGCGGGCGATGCGCCGGGCGGCAAACGCGATGATCAGCGAAATCGCGTCGGACAGGTTGTGCACCGCATCGGCGATCATCGCCAGGCTGCCGGCCACCAGCCCGGCGACGATCTGCACGACCGTCAGTGCCAGATTGACCAGAACCGCCCATCCGAGCCGGCGGTCGCCCTGCCCGTGCGCATGGCCGTGCCCCCCGCCCATCAGTGAGCCTCGGCCCAGGTGCGTCCGCACCCGGCATCGACGCTGAGCGGCACCGAGATCTGAACCGCCGGCAGCGCCGCGCCCTCCATCACCGCGCGCGCCCGCGCCACGAGGTCGTCGGCGGCACCCTCGTCCACCTCGAAGATCAGCTCGTCATGCACGCTCAGCAGCATCTTCGCCGGCAGATCGGCAATGGCCTCGGGCATCCTCACCATGGCGCGGCGGATCACGTCGGCCGCACTGCCCTGGATCGGCGCGTTGATCGCGGCGCGCCGGGCAAAGCCGGCGCGTGGCCCGCGCGCGTTGATCTGCGGGGTGTGGATGCGCCGGCCGAAGAGCGTCTGGACGTATTCGTGTTCCCTGGCGAAGGCGATCGTGTCGTCCATGTAGGTGCGGATGCCGGGGAAGCGTTCGAAATAGCGGTCGATGAATTCCTGCGCCTCCTTGCGCGGAATGCGCAGGTTTCGGGCAAGCCCGTAGCCGGAAATGCCGTAGATCACCCCGAAGTTGATCGCCTTGGCCTTGCGCCGGATCTCGGGCGTCATCTGATCCAGCGGCACGTCGAACATTTCCGAGGCCGTCATCGCGTGGATGTCGAGCCCCTTCCGGAACGCCTCCTTCAGCGCGTCGATGCCGGCGACATGGGCGAGGATGCGCAGCTCGATCTGCGAATAGTCGAGCGAGACCAGGAGCTTGCCCTCATCGGCCACGAAGGCTTCGCGGATGCGCCGCCCTTCCTCGGTGCGCACCGGGATGTTCTGCAGGTTCGGGTCGGTCGAGGCCAGCCGCCCGGTGCTGGCCCCGGCGATCACGTAAGAGGTATGCACGCGGCCGGTTGCGGGGTTGATATGCTCCTGAAGCGCATCGGTATAGGTGGACTTCAGCTTGGCCAGCTGCCGCCAGTCGAGCACGCGCGCCGCCAGTTCCGCCCCCGGCCCGCCCTCGGCGGCGATGTCTTCGAGCACGTCTGCGCCGGTGGCATAGGCGCCGGTCTTGCCCTTCCTGCCCCCCGCGACGCCCAGTTCGTCATACAGGATCTCGCCCAGCTGCTTGGGCGAGGCGACGTTGAAATCGCGCCCGGCAAGGTCGTGGATCTCGGCTTCCAGGGCCGCCATCTTCCGGGCAAAGGCGTTGGACATGCGGCTGAGCGCGTCGCGGTCCACCCGGATGCCGGCCATCTCCATCTCGGCCAGCACCGGCACCAGCGGGCGTTCCTCTGTCTCGTAGATGGTGGTGGCCCTGTGGCGGTGCAGGCGGGGCCTGAAATGCTGCCAGAGCCGCAGGGTGATGTCGGCATCCTCGGCGGCGTATTTCACCGCCTCTTCCACCGGCACCCGGTCAAAGGTGATCGCCGACCTGCCGGAACCCAGAAGCGACTTGATGGGGATAGGCGTGTGCTCGAGGTAGCGCTCGGAAAGCGCTTCCATCCCGTGGTTGTGCAGCCCGGCATGCATGGCGTAGCTCATCAGCATGGTGTCGTCGACCGGGGCCAGACGGATCCCGTTGCGGGCGAAGATCTTGGCGTCGTATTTCACGTTCTGCCCGATCTTCAGCACCGCCGGGTCTTCCAGCAGCGGGCGCAGCATGGCCAGCGCTTCGGTGGCGTCCATCTGCCCCCCGGCCAGCTCGTCCGAACCGAACAGGTCGTCGGTGGCCGAGGCCCGGTGCCCCAGCGGGACGTAGCAGGCCTGCCCCGGCTCCACGCACAGCGAAACCCCCACGAGGTCGGCGCGCATCTCGTCCAGCGACGTGGTTTCGGTGTCCACCGCCACCCAGCCGCGCGCCCGCGCCCGCTCGATCCACGCCCGCAGCGCGGCGGCGTCGCGCACCCATTCGTAGGCATCGGCGTCAAAGGCGGGCTGTTTTTCCGGCGCCGCACCACCGGCGCCTTCATGTTCGGGCTCGGGGAGCACCGGAGGCTCCACCCCCAGCTTTTCGGCGATGCGCCTGGAAAGGGTGCGGAACTCCATTTCCGCCAGGAAGGGCAACAACCTGTCCGGTTCCGGCTCCTTCACCTCGAGATCGCATAGCGAGACATCCAGTTCCATGTTGCAATCCAGCCGCACGAGGTCGCGCGACAGGCGGATCAGATCGGCGTTGTCGATCAGCGTCTGCCGGCGCCTGGGCTGCCGGATCTCCTCCGCATGGGCCAGAAGGTTCTCCAGATCGCCGAATTCGTTGATCAGCAGCGCCGCGGTTTTCACCCCGATGCCGGGCGCGCCGGGGATGTTGTCCACGCTGTCGCCGGCCAGCGCCTGCACGTCCACCACCTTTTCCGGCGGAACGCCGAAGCGGGCCTGAACCGCCTCGCGGTCGATACGGGTGGCCTTCATCGGGTCGAGCATCTCGACACCCTCGCCCACCAGCTGCATCAGATCCTTGTCGGACGACACGATGGTGACGCGCCCGCCCCTGTCGCGCGCCCGGCAGGCCAGGGTGGCGATGATGTCGTCGGCCTCGAAGCCCTCGACCTCGATCGCCGGAACGCTGAAGGCCCGCGTCGCCTCGCGCACCAGCGGGAACTGCGGCACGAGGTCTTCGGGCGGCGGCGGGCGGTTGGCCTTGTACTTGTCGTAGAGATCGTTGCGGAAGGTCCTGCCGGAATGGTCGAAGATCACCGCCGCATGGGTGGGTGCGTCGGGGCCGGCGTTATCCTCGATCACCTTGAACAGCATGTTGCAGAACCCCGCCACCGCGCCCACCGGCAGCCCGTCTGACCTGCGCGTGAGCGGCGGCAGCGCGTGATAGGCGCGGAAGATGAAACCCGAACCGTCGATCAGATGCAGGTGGTGGCCCTTGCCGAAACCCATTGTCCCGCCCTATCCTTGCCCTTGCCGATCTGCCGCAGGCCTTCTGCCATGCGCCCGCCGATTTCTCCAGCCATGCTTTCGGTCGTCCTGCTCGCCGGCAGCCGGCGCGCCGGCTCCGGCGCGGGTCTCCGAGAACTGCACACCACCGACGGGCAGGACAGCTGCGCGCCGATCCTCGCCTGCATCGGTTCCGGGGGCAAATGGTTTCACGGCCGCGGCGCGGGCCGGCTCGTCGGCGCCACCAGCGACGGCGAGGAATGCACCGGCGTCTGGGCCTCGCGCAACATGCTCGGGCTGGGGCAGGCGCTGGTGGAATGCTCGGACGGGATGACGGCAACGGTGCTCTACACCCGTCAGGATGCATATGCCGGCACCGCCATCGGCCGCAGCTTCGGCAATACCGGCCAGTTCGTGAAGGCCTGGTCGGGGCTGAACGTGCTCGACTACCTGCACAACCCCGACGGCGACAGCCCCGAAGCGCACCTCCCCTGCGGGTCCGGCATCCAGATCAGCCAGCCTCCGCCGTGCCGGAGGAATCCCGGTGAACATATTTCTTGTCGCAGTAGCCGCATTCGACCCAGCCGGTCTCGCGCGGGATCTGCAGCCAGACGCGCGGGTGGCCGAGCGCCCCCCCGCCGCCGTCACAGGCGATGCGCCAGCTGTCCACGATCTCGGTTTCCGGGGCCTCGACGCTCATGGCATCCTCTCGTCCTGTCCTGGCGCGGCGATGATAGCAGGCCCGGTGGCGGCCGCAACCGCCAGGCACGCCTCAGCCTGCCGCCGGCAGCATCCGCCCCAGAACCCGGCCGCCGATCACATGCACATGCAGATGCGGCACCTCCTGCACCCCATGTCGCCCGGCATTGGCGATCAGCCGGTAACCCTCGCCCCGGTCGGCGGCAACGCCCTCGATGCGGCAGACCTCGCCGACGGCGCGGATGAAATCGACGATCTCGGCCTCCGTCGCCTCGGCCGCGAAATGATCGAAGTTCACGTATCTTCCCTTCGGGATCACCAGCACATGGGTCGGCGCCTGGGCGTTGATGTCGCGAAAGGCCAGCGAATGGGCGGTTTCCAGAACCGTGTCGTTCGGGATCTCTCCGCGCAGGATCTTCGCGAAAACGTTCTGATCGTCATAGGTATAGGCCATTGGGAGTCCTCAGTCTGCAAACAGGTAATCCTTGGATGCGATCTCTCGCGCCGTGTCGAGCGGCAGGCCGAAGAACGCGCTCAGCGGGGCGGCATTCTCCTCCGGGCTGGCCCATTCGCGCATCCGGTAGTAGTGGGGGAACTTCTCGTCCTTGATCCGGTCGGCCTCGTGGAGCACATCCGCCCGGATCGCGGGCAGGAGGCGGGCGATGGTCTCGGAGCTGGCCCGCTCGCCCAGCAAACCGACCCTCCGGGCATGTCCGATCAGGTATTCGTCGGAGAACCGGCACTCGATCTGCAGAAGCTTGGTGCGGGAGCGGTCGGTATAGAAATCGCGCAGGAGATCCATGTTGTTCGGATCCAGGCAGAAGATCAGCCGGTCGGTTTCGTAATAGTCGAACAGCATCCGGACCAGGGCCCGACGGTGCCGGGTGCGCTTGGCCAGCGTCTTCTGGATGCCCCCCAGATCCGGCAGGCGGGTCTCTTCCTCGTCGAACAGATACTCGATGCTCGGCACGTTCGAGATCTGCCGCAGCTCGCTCAGCAGCCGCTTGGCGACATGCCACTTCTTGCAGGCCACGATCATCAGCTCGCGCTCGCGCCCGAGCGTGCTCTCGGTTTCCCAGAAGCGCGGAGCGAAACGCCGCCCCTCGCGGCCGCGCCCGGTCAGGAACCTGTAGAGGCTGCGCCCCTCGTTGGTGATCACGAAGCGCGCGCCCTTCTCGGCCCAGAGCTCGCCGAGCCGGGCCTTGAGCTCGGTCGCCTCGGGCGAGATCTTCCGCGCGAACAGGAAATCCTGCCCGAGCAGCAGGTCGTAGTGGTCGTTGTAGAAGGTCACCGGCATACCGTAGTCGGAGAACATCAGGAAGGTAAGCGGGCGGGAGCGGATCTCGACTCCGGGCACCAGGTGGCGCACCAGCGTCTGGAAGAAGGTCTCGTCCGGGATCCAGGTCGTGCGGAAGAACCGGAGCACATCCGGCCGCTGCCGGCAGAAGTCGAGGACCGATTCGATCGTGCGCCGGCGCAGGCACCACCACTGGCTGCCGATCATGATCTGCAGATCCTCGGGAATCCGGCGCTTCAGCCCCAGCCTGCGCTGCAGGTTGAAGCTGGCATAGAACAGGCGCCTGTGCCGGCGTTCGTTGAAGAAGTGCCGGTAGATCAGCCGCTCTTCCCTGAGGCCGGTCTTGATCCAGTCGCTTTCGAAGAAATCGAAGCTTTCGATGTAGTCGGCGTCGTCCCGTTCGAGGAATTCATGTGCATACTCGGCCGACTTGATCGCCATGCAGTCGCCGCTGATCATGTAGAAATGGGTCGCCTCGGGAAAGGCCGCCTCGGCCGCCTTCAGCGCCTCGAGCGTCGCCGCCACCAGCGACCACTCTCCCCAGCCGCATTTCAGGCGCCGCTTGGCGAAAACGACGCTGGGGGTGTCGGCCAGCGCGGTGCGGATCAGGGCATAGTCGTCGGCGGGGGCATTGGCATCGAAATGAATCGCCATGCAGGCTCCGGCCGCCGTCAGCCGCCGCGCCTGGTCGATGACCGCAGCCGGATCCTTGTGACAGAGCAGAATGAAGGCGATCCTGGCCATCTGGGAAGCCGATTTACTCCGGTTTCAAGATTGTCTGCATAGATAGCGTGAACAACCATTGAAAAAACAGGGGCTCTTTGTTCTTCTGGTGCCGGTGCGCGAGTTTCCGGCGCACCGCAAGCAAGGGTCGAATGCGATCATGGGATTCCCCGGCACCTGGATGACGGAAAGCGAAAGCACGGTCTACCGTGTCGTGCCGAAATGCGCCTGTTCGACCATCGGGCAGATCCTCTACTATTCCGATCACGGGAAGTTCTTCGACGGCGACATCCACGATGCCACCTCTGGTCTGCACAAGTGGTCGATCGAGGAAAGCCGCCCCGTGATCGAACGCAACGTGCGGGCGCGCGCGAGCTATGCCTTCACCTGCGTGCGCAACCCCTACAGCCGGATCCTGAGCTCGTTCTTCGACAAGATCTGCGGCATCCAGCGCAATGGCAGGCGCTATCGCGGAAATCTCGTGCCGCTGGTGATCCAGAAATACGGCATCGAGGTGGGCGGCGAGGACGGCAAGCAGGAATTCGACCAGATCGCCAGCTTCCGCCGCTTCCTGCTGTTCGTCCGCGACACGATCCGCTGGCGCAAGCCGATGGAGCCCGACATCCACTGGTCGGCGATGTCGGGCCATGTGGCAACCTTCATCGTCAACGGCGGGCGCTATGACAGGATCATACGCACCGAGCATTTCAACGAAGGCATGCGGGAAGTGCTGGAGCGGATCGAAACTCCGGTGCAGGTGGATCTGGAAAAGATCCCGCGGTTCAACGAAAGCGCGGTTCACGGGCCGAAGCGGCTGCACCCGGTCGAGGACTATTTCGACGATCTCTCGATGCATCTGATGCGCGAGATCTACCGCCTCGACTTCGAGCTGTTCGGATATGATATCGACGATCCGTCCAGCCGGCTGCCGATCGCCGAGATCGACCTGGACGAGGTGCACGCCAGGCTGGGCGACTGAACCGCCGGAACGCAGGGGGAGCGTTCCGCCCCCCGCCCGGCCCGGCGGCCGGTTCGCCCCCGAGGGCATCCAGGGCGTTTCGCCCCAAATCGTCCCTGCTTCGCCCGGGGCGCGCAGGCGGCCCGCCCATGCCTCGCCCGGGCAGCCGCCTGCTCCCTGTCAGGCGCCGGGCCGGATCGGATCATGCGCGGCATGCTCCGGCGAGGCAACGGGCCCGCAGGTTCCGCCCGGCGGCGGGGCGTCACAGCAGCCCGTGCCGGCGGAACAGCGCCTTCAGGTCGGCCTCGGGGCGGGCGCCGATGTGGCTGATGACTTCCGAAGCCGCGACGTTGGCCATGCGGGCGCAGCTTTCCAGCCCGTGGCCGTTGGTCAGCCCCCAGAGGAAGGCGCCGGCGAACAGGTCGCCCGCGCCGGTGGCATCGGCCACCTCGGTCGGGATCGCCGGAACCTGCCAGCGGTCGGCGCCGGAAACCACCGTGGCGCCGTTTTCGCTGTCGGTGCCGACCACGATGTCCACCTCGGCCGCGGCGCGGGTCAATGCTGCCTCGAAATCGTCGGTGTCATACATCGAGGTGATCTCGGCCCGGTTGGCGAACAGCAGGTCCACGTCCTCGCGCAGCATCTTCGCGAAGGCGGCACGGTGGCGCTCGATGCAGAAGGGGTCGGAAAGGGTGAGCGCCACCTTGCCGCCGGCGCGCTTGGCGGCGGCGATGGCGCGGGCGAAGGCGGCGTGGCTGCCGGGCCCGTCGAAACGGTAGCCTTCGAGGAAGATCCACTCCGCATCGGCCATCATCGCTTCGTCGATGTCGGCGGCCTCCAGATGCTCGGAGGAACCCAGATAGGTGTTCAGCGTGCGCTCGCCGTCCGGGGTGACCAGCACGATGCAGCGCCCGGTCTCGGCGCCGTTGCCGGCCGGTGCCATGACGGTTTCATAGGTTGCCCCCTGGGCACGCAGGTCATGGGCGAAGATGCGCCCGAGCTGGTCGTCGGTGACCTTGCCCACATAGGCCACCCGCCCGCCAAGCTGCGCCGCCCCGGCGATGGTGTTGGCGGCCGAGCCACCCGAGATTTCGAGCGCCGGGCCGATCCGGTCATAAAGTGCCACCGCCCGCTCCATGTCGATCAGCTGCATGATCCCCTTCTCGATGCCCAGTTCGGCCAGGAAGGTATCGTCGCAATGGGACAGCACATCGACCAGCGCGTTGCCGATGCCGACGATCTGGTAGGTCTTGGTCATGTGGACTTTTCCTCGTAGGGGCAGAGGTCGCGGATGATGCAGGCAGCGCATTTCGGTTTGCGGGAGGTGCATATGTAACGGCCGTGCAGGATCAGCCAGTGATGGGCGTGCTGCTGGAATTCCACCGGCACGTTGTCCTCGATGGCGCGCTCGACGGCCAGCACGTCCTTTCCGGCCGCGATGCCGGTGCGGTTGCCGACCCGGAAGATATGGGTGTCCACCGCCTGCGCCGGGTGGTGGAACCAGATGTTCAGCACCACGTTGGCGGTCTTGCGCCCGACGCCGGGCAGCGCCTGCAGCGCGGCCCGCGAGGAGGGCACCTGGCCGTCGTATTCATCCACCAGGATTTTCGACATGCGGATCACGTTGCGTGCCTTCTGCCGGAACAGGCCGATGGTCCTGATGGCCTCGGTCAGCCCCGCCTCGCCGAGCTCGAGCATCTTCTGCGGCGTGTCCACGGTCTCGAAGAGCGGCCGGGTCGCCTTGTTCACCCCGGCATCGGTTGCCTGCGCCGAAAGCGCCACCGCCACCAGCAGCGTGTAGGCGTTGGTGTGGTGCAACTCGCCCTTCGGCGCAGGCTCGGACGCCTGAAAGCGCGAAAACACCTCGCGGATCGTCTGATAGTCCATCTGCCGGGCCATGGGCGCCGGTATGCCAAGAGCCGAGCGAAGGCGCAAGAAACGGATCGACTGGCTGCGGCAATCGGTTACGGTAACGCCATGAGCGACGGCCCCGACAGCGGCGCGCCTCCCGGCGCATGTTCCAGCTATCACTTCCGGGTGATCCGCCGGGCGATCGAGGTGATCGACCGGGCCGCGGCGCCGCTGAGTCTGGATGCTCTCGCGCAGGAATTGTCGATGAGCCCGGCGCATTTCCAGCGGCTGTTCTCGCAATGGGTCGGCGTCAGCCCGAAACGTTATCAGCAATACCTGATGCTGGAGCACGCGCGCGATCTGCTGCGGCGCAACTTCACGACGCTCGACACGGTGGCCGAGCTTGGCCTGTCGGGGGCGGGCCGGCTGCACGACATGTTCCTGCGCTGGGAAGCGATGAGCCCCGGAGAATTCTCCCGCAGGGGCGAGGGGCTGGACATCCGCTACGGATATTTCCCCAGCCCGTTCGGCGAGGTGGTGGCCACCGGCACCGACCGGGGGTTGTGCGGGCTCGGCTTCACGGCCGACTGGGGCCGCGCACGGGCGCTGGACGATCTGGTCGCGCGCTGGCCCCGGGCGCGGTTCACCGAGCAGCCGGACGCGCTGGAAGGCTGGGTATCGGCAGCCTTCGGCGACCCTGCCCAGCCCGGAAAAACCCGGCTGCACCTGATCGGGGCGCCGTTCCAGATCAAGGTCTGGGAAGCGCTGCTGGCGATCCCGCCCGGCCATGTGACCACCTATTCCGAGATCGCCCGGGCCATCGGCAGCCCGCGCGCCGTGCGCGCCGTGGGCACGGCGGTGGGGCGCAACCCAGTGAGCGTTCTCATCCCCTGCCACCGGGTGCTGCGCAGGTCGGGCGCTCTGGGAGGCTACCACTGGGGGGTGGCGTTCAAGCGTGCGCTGCTGGCCCGGGAGTCCGCCAGGCGCGATGCCGCCACACCGCCGGGGCAGCCCTGCCGGGATCCCGGGCCCGGCTCTGCGTGAAAACCCTTGCAGATATCCGCTGATCGCGTTCATATGGCTCTTGCGCCGAGGCGCCAGACAACGAGAATTCGAAAAGAATCCGGATTGAAGCTGGGCCAACCATTTCGAGGCACGATCATGAAAATCACCAGGATCTCCACCCTGACAGCAAGCGCCGGCCTGCTGGTGCTCACCGCCTGTACGAGCATCGAGGCCCCCACGACCGACCCGAACCTCCGCAAGAACGAAGGCATCGGGCTGGGCGCGGCGACCGGCGCGCTGTTCGGCCTGCTTGCAGGCAAGACGGAAAAGGAAAAGCGCAACTCGGCGATCGCCGGGGCGATCATCGGCGGGGCGGTCGGCGCGGCGATCGGCGCCGATCTCGACCGCCAGGCGGCCGAACTGCGCGCCAGCATGGGCGACGGGCGGATCCGAATCATCAACAACGGCGATCATCTGGTGGTGCGGATGCCGCAGGACATCCTGTTCGATTTCGACAGCACCCGGGTGAAACCCGCGCTGCACGGCGACCTGCGTGCGGTGGCGCAGAACCTGCAACGCTATCCGGACTCCACCGTGGTGGTGGTCGGCCACACCGATTCGGTGGGCGGGGCGGCCTACAATCTCGACCTGTCCTCGCGCCGGGCATCGGCGGTGGCGGCGATCCTGGTCGGCAACGGGGTTTCGCCCGGGCGCATCCGCACCGTCGGCCGGGGAGAGAACGAACCGATCGCCACCAACCTGACCCCGGAGGGCCGGGCCCGGAACCGCCGGGTGGAGATCATAATCCGCCCGACCGGCTGAGCCGGCACCGGCCCGGGCGGAGCCCGCGGCCTGCCGCCGCGCGCCCGCCGCGCTTGCACATGCGGCACCGCCACGCGGTTGTTGCAGGCAGGGGCCTTGCCTATCCTGCGACGGCAAAGCGGAGAGCGGAGAGCGGAGAGCGGAGATGCCGTTTCGGAAGATCACGCCGGAAAAGCTGCCCCAGGCGGTGGTGCGTCAGATCGAACTGCTGATCCTGCGCGGCATCCTGCGCCAGGGAGAGCGGCTTCCCGCCGAACGCGACCTGGCAGAGCGCCTGGGGGTCTCGCGCCCGTCGCTGCGCGAGGCCATCGCCGAACTGACCGACCGCGGACTTCTGACGACCCGTGCCGGGGCCGGGGTCTATGTGGCCGACGTGCTCGGCTCGGCCTTCTCCGAAGCGCTCGTGGAGCTGTTCCGCCGGCATGACGAA
Organism: Paracoccaceae bacterium; assembly: GCA_026989055.1. Classification (GTDB taxonomy): domain Bacteria; phylum Pseudomonadota; class Alphaproteobacteria; order Rhodobacterales; family Rhodobacteraceae; genus JAJRUE01. Next base: position 44,720 of record JALSKC010000083.1, on the reverse strand, counting down.
GCGGTGATGGACTATCTCGAGTTCCGCACCGATCTCGAGACCCTGGCCGCCGAACGGGCGGCGCGGCTGGCCAGCGATACCGACCTTGCGGTGATCGATACGGTCTTCCGCAAGATGCAGGACGCCCATGCCGCCCGCCGCCCCGGAGAAGAAGCCCGCCTGGACGCGGAATTCCACATGTCGATCATCGAGGCCAGCCACAATGTGGTGATGCTGCACATGATGCGCTCGATGTTCCAGCTCCTGCGCCAGGGGGTGTTCTACAACCGCCAGGTCATCTTTCGCCAGAAGACCACCCGCCAGACGCTTCTCGAACAGCACCGCGCCATCAACGAGGCCCTTCAGGCCCGCGCGCCGGAAGCGGCACGCCGCGCCGTGAAGGCACATCTGGGCTTCGTGAAGGAGGCCCTGGCCGACGAGCAGCGATTCGCCCGCAACGAGGAAATCGCCCGCCTGAAGCTGGAGCACGAACGGGGAACGTGAACGCCCCGGGCCGGGCCAGCCATGCACAGCCGGTGAACATTCCGGAACGCCGGAGGCTCCGCAGGAGTGCCCCGGGAGTGCCCCCGGTTTCAGGCGACCGTCCCCCACCCGCCGGGCAGCCGCGCCCCCTGCCGTCCCGGCGCCGATTGCACCCGGCCGGCTGCCGGGCGCAGCGCATCAGGCGGCCTTGCGCCGGCCGCCTCTCCGAGCGCGCCGTCGGTTGCCTCCCGGTTGCCTGCCGCGCCCCGCGCTGTCGCCGCGTCCCTCAGTCGCGGGCGCGTCTTCCGCTGCCCAGGGGGAGCCACCCGCCACCGGGATTTCCAGCTTCATCAGCTTCTGGATTGCCCGAAGCTCCGACATTTCCGCCGCCGAGCAGAAGGCAACCGCAATGCCGGCGCGCCCGGCCCGCGCGGTGCGGCCGATCCGGTGCACGTAGTTTGCAGCCACATTCGGCAGGTCGTAGTTGTAGACATGGGTGATGCCCGGAATGTCGATTCCGCGCGCGGCCACATCCGTGGCGACCACCACCTGCAACCGGCCGTCGCGAAAGGCCCGGATCGCGCGTTCGCGCTGGCTCTGGCTCTTGTTCCCGTGGATCGAACCGGCGTCGATGCCCGCCGCTGCGAGCTGCCTTTTCAGCCGTTCGGCCCCATGCCTGGTACGTGCGAACACCAGCGTCTGGCCGCCGGCCTGCGCCTGAAGCATCCTGATCAGCCTGGCCGGCTTGTCGGGCTGGGCGACGAAATGCAGCGACTGGTCGATCCTGTCGGCCACCTTGCCGGACGGCGAAACCTCGACGCGCACCGGGTCGTTCAGATAGGCCCTGGACAGTTCCGCCATTTGCTTGGGCATGGTCGCCGAAAACAGCATCGACTGACGCTCGCTCGGCAGCAGCGGCGCGATCCTGCGCAACGCGTGAATGAAGCCCAGATCGAGCATCTGATCGGCCTCGTCCAGCACCAGATAGCGCGTCTGGCCGAGCGTCAGCGCCCGCCGCTCCAGCAGGTCGATCAGCCGCCCCGGGGTGGCCACCAGGAGATCGGTGCCGCGCGCCAGCCGCCGGATCTGCCCGTTGATCCCGGCGCCGCCAACCACAAGGTCGATCCCGAGATGCGTGCCCTGGGCATAGTCGCCCAGGTTGTCGGCGATCTGCCTGGCCAGTTCGCGTGTCGGCGCAAGGATCAGCCCGCGCACGGTTCCTGCGGCCGGACTGGTGCCCGCCTTGAGCAACGCATCGATCATCGGCAGGCCGAAGGCCGCGGTCTTGCCGGTGCCGGTCTGGGCCAGCCCCATCACGTCGCGCCCGTCCATCGCGTGCGGGATCGCCCGGGCCTGAATGGGGGTCGGGGCGGCAAGCCCCAGTTCGGCGAGCTTTCTCACCAGCCTGGGGTGCAGCCCCAGCATGTCGAAATCCATCTGCGGATCATCCTTTCAAGGCGCACCTGCAGGGGCGCCGCATGTTGCGGCCATGCACCGCGGTCTGCGGGCGAAGCCGGAGAGTTGCCCGAAGCCGCTGATCCCGCGTGCCCGAATGCCCGCAAGACCGAGGTTCGTGCCGGACCCCTCGCGTGAAATCGGGAACCTTCGTTCAGCGGGCGTCGGGGCCGGACATCGGCGATGTCCGCGGCCACTGCTCACGCGGCAGGGCCCGCTGTCTGGCGCCACATGCGCCGGGCGAAGGCGAAGAGTCAAGCGGAATCTCCGGAAGCGGACTGGCAGCATCCGACCGCAGCATCCGGCCCGGGTGAGGCAGCAGGGACGGTGGGCGGGCTTTCCTTGCAGGCCCCCCTTGCCGGGGCGCTCCGACGCCAGACTCGCCCCGGCTCTGCTGCCGAAGCACTGCGGCCGGAACGGCCGGCATTCCGGAAGTCCGCACGCCCCGGACCCGCACTCCCCGGAAAGGAAAGACCCCGGCCGCAGCCACGACCGGGGCCGACGGCTTGCGTGCCGCTGGTCGGCTCGGCTGGCCGGCTCAGTGGAGCCGCTTCTCGACCGTCTCGATCGCCTCGTCCACCAGGCGGTTGCGCTCGGCCGCGCTCATCTTTGCGGCGATCACCTCGCGCGCGGCATCGACGGCCACCTGAATCGCGCTGTCGCGCACCTCGCGGAGGGCGGCCGCCTCGGCCGAGGCGATCTGCTCCTCGGCGGCAGCCAGACGGCGGGCGATCGAAGCCTTGAGATCCTCGCGCGCCTTTTCCGCCGCTTCCGCGGCTTCCGTCCTGGCGTGCTCGACGATCCGCGCGGCCTGATCGCGGACCTCGACCTGCTTGCGTTCGAAGGATGCCAGAAGGGTCTGCGCCTCTTCGCGCAGGGCCTTTGCCTCGTCGAGCTCGGCCCGGATGCTCTCGGCCCGCTTGTCGAGCAGCCCGCCGACGAGCGAGGGAATGCGGAAATAGAGCAGGATCCCCACGAACAGCAGGAAACCGACCAGAACCACGAATTCCGTATTCCGCAGCGAGAGGAACTTCTCCCCTCCTCCGGCGAAGGCCGGGCTGACGCTCACGAGCAGGATGAAAGCCGGAAGTTTCCTCATTGCCCTATCCTTTCAGCCGTTCGCTGACGGCGCGCCCGATCGTCCGCCCGTCGGCCTTGACGCCGAAGGCCGCGACGATCTCCTTTGCGGTGGCGGTGGCCACCTCCTTCACCGCATCCATCGCGCCCTTGCGGATTTCGGCGATCTTCGCCTCGCTCTCCGCGCTTCTGGCCGCGATCTCGGCATCGGCCCGGGCGATGGCCTCGTCGAGCTCGGCCTGGATCCGGGCCTTGTTTTCGGCCACCACCTTCTGCGCCTCGGCGCGCGCCTCGGCCAGCGCCCGGTTGTAGGCCTCCTCGGCCTCGGCCGCCTTCCGCTTCAGCTCCTCCGCCATTGCCAGATCGCCGGTTATCGTGTCCTGGCGCTCGGCCAGAACGGAGGCGATGCGCGGCAGCGCAAGGCGGTTGAGGATGAAGTAGATCACCACCAGGGTGACCAGAAGCCAGAAGATCTGGTTCGGGTAGGTCGCGAAATCCAGCTGCGGCATGCCCGCCTCCTGGGCAGCCTTGCCGCCGTATCCGGCGAGGGCATCGCCGGCCTGGCCGGAGATTTCGGTCGTGGGTTTGGCCATGCGCTCCTCCTGCAACCCGATCCGGAACCCCGTTCGCCGGGCCGCCCCCGCGGGGCGCACCCGGCCTCAAGGATGTTTCCCGGATCTCAGACGGCGAACATCAGCAGAAGCGCAACCAGGAACGAGAAGATCCCGAAGGCTTCCGCAAACGCGATACCGATGAACAGCATCGCGGTCTGGCCCCCGGCGGCCGAGGGGTTGCGCAGGGCGCCGGACAGGAAGTTGCCCACGATGTTGCCCACGCCGACGGCAGCCCCGCCCATGCCCATGCAAGCCAGGCCCGCGCCGATGTATGCGCCCATTTGTACGATATCGCCTTCCATTGTCGAATTCTCCTTGAGGTTGGAATTGGCAGGATTTCGGGATCCTTCCCCTAGTGTGCCGGATGCAGCGCATCCTTCAGATACACGCAGGTCAGGATGGTGAAGACATAGGCCTGGATGAAGGCCACCAGCACATCCATGGCGAAGATCGCCACGATGCCGACAAGCGACAGGGGCGTGATCAGGGCGATGCCGCCAAAGGTGGCGAAGACCTTGATCACCGCATGTCCGGCCATCACGTTGCCGGCCAGACGGATCGAGTGGCTGACCGGGCGCACGAAGTAGGAAATGACCTCGATCACCGCCAGCACCGGGCGCAGCGCCGCCGGCGCCGAAGAGACCCAGAACAGCTTCAGGAAGCCGATTCCGTGCTTGAAGAAGCCGATCAGCGTCACCGAGACGAACACCATCAGCGCCATCACCACGGTGACGGCGATATGCGAGGTGACGGAAAAGCTCATCGGGATCAGGCCGAGGAAGTTCGCGGTAACGATGAACATGAACAGCGTCATGATGTAGGGGAAGTATTTCAGCCCCTCCTTGCCCGCCACGTCTTCCACCATCTTGTGGACGAACCCGTAGGCCAGCTCGCCGATCGACTGGGTGCGGCTGGGCACGATCGCACGCCGGCGGGTGCCGACCACCAGCAGCAGCGTGATCGTCAGGATCGCCAGCCCCATCCAGAGGGTCGCGTTGGTGGGCGTGTACCAGTGGATCTCGCCCTGGCCGAACAGCGGCTCGAGGGCGAACTGCTTCATCGGGTAGAACTCCAGGGCTTCCGGTTGCGCGTCTGCCGCCACGTCTATTCCCCCTCGCCTTCGTCTCCTGCGGCCGGCGGGACCGCGGTGTCATCCTCTTCCTGCCGGAGCTCCTCGGCGGTGCGAAGCATGGTTCTCACCCCGGCCGCGAAACCCAGCAGCGTGAACGGCACGAGAAACCAGGGGCTCGTGCCGAACAGCACATCCAGCCCGTATCCCATGCCGGCGCCGATCGCGATTCCCACGACCAGCTCGACGACCATCCTCCAGGCCTGGCCGGCCTGGCCGAGGCTCTTGCCGGCCTGCCCCCCGGAATCCGGGGAACGGGCCTGCCTGGCCCGTGCCAGCCGCGCCTCCAGGTCCGCCAGGCGGGCGCTGTCTTCCGGGCCTTCCGGGTGTTCCCTGCCCGGGTTCCCCCTGCCGGTCGGATCAGCCATGTCCGGCCCCCTGTGAACGGTCGGCCGGACACTAGGAACCGTCCGAACCGGAGTCAAGCGCTGACTCGCCCCCGCGGAAAGCAGACAACGTATTGATTTCAAACAATATCATTCCAGGGCGCGAATTTCCGCGCCGGACAGGATGCCGCGCCGCGCTCCGGGGCAAGTTCAACCTGCCGGTTGACGATCCGGGAGCGACAGGCTTTATCCGCACCATGCGCAGCCGCCTTGATGCCGTCTTTTCCGCCCTGTCGGACCCGACCCGCCGGAAAATCCTGTCCATGTTGCTGGAGGACGACATGGCGGTGACCGACGTGGCCGAACCCTTCGAGATGTCGCTGGCGGCGATCTCCAAGCATCTCGGCATCCTGGCCCGGGCCGGGCTGATCAGCCAGGAAAGACGCGGCCGGGTAAGATGGTGCCGGCTGGAACCCGACGCCCTGCGCGAGGCCAGCGTCTGGATGCAGGGCTTCGGACAGTTCGAACCGGTGGATCTTGACGCCTTCGAAGCCTTCGTGAACCGCGAACTGGGGTCGGAATAGGCCGCCTCAGCCGCCTCGTTCGTCTTTCAGCAGCAGCCGGAGCGCCAGCACCGTCAGCCCCACCCCGACCAGGACCAGCGGGCGCGGGGCCCCGTGGCCCAGGGCGATCTCCCACAGGATCACCCAGCTCGGAGTCAGATAGGTATAGGCCATCACCTTCGAGGCCGGCAGGCGCAGGGTGGCGAACTGCAACAGCACGAAGGTCATCGCGCTGGCGGCCAGAGAGGTATAGGCGATGGTGATCCAGACGATCGGCGGCAGCGCCGCCCAGTCGGTGGCGCGCAGGTCGTTCCAGCCCCAGGCCAGCAGGACAAGAAACCCCGCCACCATCATCCCGAAGCTGAACACCAGCGCCGATTCGCCCCGGTTCAGAAGCCGCACCAGCGGCGTATAGAGCGCGTGAGCCACGCAGCCGATGAAGAATATCCTCTCCCCGGCACCGATGCGAAACGCCAGCAGCGCGTCCAGCTCGGCGCGAAAGATCACCCACAGCGCGCCGGCCGCCCCGACCGCCAGCGCCAGCGCCATGCGCGGCGTCAGCACCTGGCGCAGCAGCAGCCAGCCGAACAGCGCCGACATCGCCGGGGTCAGCGTGAACACCGCCGCCGAGGAAACCGGCGGCGCACTCTTCAGCCCCTCGAACATCAGCACGAAATAGACCGCGAACAGCCCGCCCATCAGCGCATAGCGCCAGGGGGCGCGCAAGGCCCGGCGCGTCAGCCCGCCGGAGGCCCAGGCGACGGCACCGATGACGCTGCCGGCGATCAGGAAACGCACCGCATTCAGCGCCGTCGGAGCGATCTCGTTGGCGGCCAGCGCTCCCAGCGAGAACGAGCCGGCGACCAGCGCCGAGAACAGCAGCATGGCCAGATGTCCCCGGGCCGCCTGGCCCGACGCCCCCGCCCGCGACGGAACTCCGGCGATGATCTTCGCAAGCGCGCGCATGGGTGCGATCATTCGCCCTTTGATCACGGCGATGCAATCGGAAAAGATTTCCGCCGACACATCCGGCAGAACCGAACAGGAGGAGACAGGATGAGCGAACAGACCAGACCCAGCGTCACCGTCACGAAGGACGGCCCCTATGTCGTGACCGGCATCGGAGAACTGGTCCTGCCAGACGGCAGCACCGGCGAGGCGAAACCCAGGATGTTCCTGTGCCGCTGCGGCCTGTCGAAGAACAAGCCCTTCTGCGACGGCTCCCATTCGCGCGAGGGCTGGACCGGCTGAAACCGGATCAGCCGCGCCCGCCCGTCAGATGTGCCGCCCGCCCGCCGGGCGGCACGCCCGCCGCGCGCCACTCCTTTTCGTGTGCCGCGCGCTCCAGGGCCAGAAGCTCCTCGAGGCTGCGCACCCGCCGCGCCCCGGGAACCCTCAGGTGATCCAGCAGCCGGTGGCTGTGGATGATCTTCACCCGCGCGTCCAGCGGCTCCCAGGCATCCAGCATGGTCAGCCGGCGCAGGTTGTATTCCGGCGGCAGCACGTAGAGGCGCAGATCCGTGCGCCAGAGCATGTCCTTCAGCACCACCTGGTCGCGCGGCTGCCCGCTGGCGTGGAACCGCGCCGCCCATTCCCCGAGAAAGGCGCGCACCGCGCCGGTCATCCGGTAGAACACCACGCCGGCGTTGAGCTGCGGAAAGGGATAGGGAGTCTGCTCGTCCAGCCCCGCGCGGATCAGCGCCGAGGCCCGGCGCACGTCATGCGCCAGCGCCAGGTCGAAACGCTCCAGCAGGTCGAAGCCGTCGCTCGGATCGCCCACCACCAGCGTGTCGCAATCCAGATAGAGCGTGCGCTCGAAACGGCTGCGCGCCATGCATTCCAGCTTGGCACGGGCGTGGACGCGCTCGACCGGGTGCACCCGGTCGAACAGCCCCGTCGCCACCGGCTGATCGGTGAACAGATCCACCGCCAGATGCGGCGCCACGGCGCGCAGGCTTTCCGCCGAGGCCCGTGCCAGCTCCAGATAATCGGCCCCGGTGGCCACATAGATCACCCCTTCGCGCATTCTCTTACCTTAGCCGCCAGCACCGCCGGGCGGAATACTCCTCGTCATCGCCCCTCGTCGCCGATCCTCCTTGCCGCCGCCGAGCGCGCAGTCGCCCCACCGTTCCGCTCCCTGACCCGCCCCTTGACTCGCCCCCCGCCCCTTGACTCGCCCCCCGCCCCCGCTTATCAGCGCTCCAGCAGCCGGAAGCCGCCAAACTTCCGGTCCCCGCGTCCTGCCGGGGATCGCCGCCAGTCAGCGCGTCGCGCCCACTGGCGCGTTTCCCGTTGGGCGCCCCGGCGTGCCGGCTCCGGCGCACCGGCCAGTTGAGCCGCCGCTCCCCCGCTGCTTCCCCGGGCGGGAGCGCCCCGAAACCGGACGAAAGGGCCGAAGGCATGTTTGAAAACCTCTCCGAACGCCTGTCCGGCGTCTTCGACCGGCTCACCCGCCAGGGCGCGCTGTCGGAGGATGACGTGAAGACGGCCCTGCGCGAGGTGCGCGTGGCGCTGCTGGAGGCCGACGTTTCGCTGCCGGTGGTGCGCGACTTCATCAGGCGGGTGCAGGAAAAGGCCACCGGCCAGGCGGTCACGAAATCGGTCACCCCCGGCCAGCAGGTCGTCAAGATCGTGCATGACGAGCTGGTGCACGTGCTGCAGGGCGACGACGAAGACCCCGGCACGCTCAAGGTCGACAACCCGCCGGCCCCGATCCTGATGGTCGGGCTTCAGGGCGGCGGCAAGACCACCACCACCGGCAAGATCGCGAAAAGGCTGAAGGAAAGGGACGGCAAGCGCGTGCTGATGGCCTCGCTCGACGTCTACCGCCCGGCGGCGATGGAACAGCTTGCCGTGCTCGGCAACCAGATCGGTGTCGACACCCTGCCGATCGTGCCCGGCGAAACCCCGGTGCAGATCGCAAAACGCGCGCGCCAGCAGGCGACCATGGGCGGCTACGATGTCTATCTGCTCGACACCGCCGGGCGGCTGCACATCGACGAGGCCCTGATGAGGGAGGTCGAGGAGGTCCGCAACGCGGTCAGCCCGCGCGAAACGCTGCTGGTGGTCGATGGCCTTACCGGCCAGGTCGCCGTCGAGGTGGCGCAGGAATTCGACGACAAGATCGGCATCACCGGCGTCGTGCTCACCCGGATGGACGGCGACGGGCGCGGCGGGGCGGCGCTGTCCATGCGCGCGGCCACCGGCAAGCCGATCAGGTTCGTCGGCCTCGGCGAAAAGCTCGACGCGCTGGAGGAATTCCACGCCGAACGCATCGCCGGGCGCATCCTGGGCATGGGCGACATCGTCAGCCTCGTCGAAAAGGCCCAGGAAACCATCGAGGCCGAACAGGCCGAACGCATGATGAAGCGCTTCCAGAAGGGCCGCTTCAACATGAACGACCTGAAGATGCAGCTCGAACAGATGCAAAAGATGGGCGGGATGGAAGGCATCATGGCGATGATGCCCGGCATGGGCAAGATGAAGAAACAGGTCGAGGCCGCGGGCTTCGACGACGCCATCATCCGCCGCCAGATCGCGCTGATCCAGTCGATGACCAAGCGCGAACGCGCCAACCCGCAGATCCTGCAGGCCAGCCGCAAGAAACGCATCGCGCGCGGCGCCGGCCTTGAGGTTTCCGACCTCAACAAGCTCCTGAAGATGCACCGCCAGATGGCGGACATGATGAAAAAGATGGGGCGCATGGGCAAGGGCGGCATGCTGAAACAGGCGATGAAGGGCATGTTCGGCAAGGGCGGTCTGCCCGCCGACATGGGCGCCGGCATGGACCCGGCCGCGCTCGAAGCCGCGGCGAAACAGATGGGCGGCAGGCTGCCCGGCCTCGGCGGCGGCATGGCGCTTCCCCCCGGCCTCTCGGGCTTCGGCAAGAAGAAATGACCGGCACCGCCCCCCATATCCCGACGCTCGAAACCGGGCGCCTCCGCCTGCGCGCCCACCGGATCGAGGATTTCGAAGCCTACGCAGGCTTCATGGCCTCGGGGCGCGCGCGCTTCATGGGCGGACCGCTGGACCAGCGCGCGGCCTGGGCATCCTTCTGTCGCGACGTGGCGCAATGGGCGCTGCTGGGCCATGGCGGGCTGGCGATCGAAATCACCGCCGACAGCGAACATGCGCCCCTTGCCGGACAGGTGGGGCTGAACCACCACCCCTATTTCGACGACAAGGAGCTCGGCTGGCTCCTGTTCGACGGGTTCGAGGGCCGGGGCATCGCCGCCGAAGCCGCCGAAACCCTGCGCGACCGGGCGCGCGAAACCTTCCCCGGCACTCCCATCGTCAGCTACATCCACGCCGACAACGCCGCCTCGATCCGGCTGGCCGAACGTCTGGGGGCCACGCGCGATGCGGCGAGCCCCTGCCCCTACGGCAACCACATCGTCTACCGCCATCCGACCCCGGAGGCGCTGCAATGATCACGATCTCCATCCCGACACTCGAAACCGAGCGCCTGACCCTGCGCGCGCCACAGGCCGACGACTTTGACAACCTGGCCGCCTTCATGGCCTCGGATCGCGCCGCATTCATCGGTGGCCCCGTTTCCGGCCAGCGCGATGTCTGGCGCATTCTCTCGAACCTCGCCGGCCACTGGCTGCTGCGCGGCTTCGGCATGTGGGCGATCGTGCCGCGCGACGAAACCGCCGCCATCGGAGTCACCGGCGGCTGGCAGCCGAAAACCTGGCCGGAACGCGAAATCGGCTGGTCACTCTGGAGTGTCGAAGCCGAAGGCAAGGGCTACGCGTATGAAGCCGCTACCGCCGCCCGCGCCCACCTTTACGCCCGCATGGGCTGGACAACCGCCGTCAGTTATATCGACCGGGGCAACAGCCGCTCCATCGCCCTGGCCGAACGGCTGGGCTGCACGCTGGACCAAACCGCCGAGCGCCCGCAGGACGACGATCCCACGCCCTGCCTCGTCTACCGCCACCCGGCGCCGGAGGCGCTGCACTGATGGCTTCATCTTGCCCCAAATACTCCCGCCGGAGGCATCCCGCCCCCGCCACGCGCACCACGCTCGCGGTCGATGCCCCCGTCATCGAAACCGAGCGCCTGATCCTGCGCGGCCCCGAAGCGCAGGACTTCGAAGCCCACGCCGCATTCTTCGCCGACGAAAAGCGCGCCTGGGGCTTCGGCGGGGCCGAAAGCCGCAACGGCGCCTGGCGCTGGTTCGCTTCCTCCGTCGGCCACTGGCTGCTGCGCGGCTACGGCTACTGGACCATCACCGACAAGGAAACCGGCGCCATATACGGCATCACCGGCCTGTGGCACCCCGAAGGCTGGCCCGAGGCGGAACTGGGCTGGGTCGCCTTCGAAGGGGCCGAAGGCAGGGGGATCGTGTTCGAGGCCGCCCGGGCCGCGCGCCGATACGCCTGCAGCCACCTCGGCTTCGGCGCCCTGCCCAGCTACATCCTGCCCGGCAACACCCGCTCGGTTGCGCTGGCCGAGAGGCTCGGCGCGCGTTTCGAAGGCACGTTCGAAGACGTCGCCGGAACCACCCAGATGATCTACCGCCACCCGGCCCCGGAGGAGCTGCAATGACCGACGACGCCGCGACCCTTCTGAAGGAGCACCGCGACAGCATCGACCGGCTGGACGCGATCCTGGTCTATACCCTGGCCGAACGCTTCCGCCAGACCCAGGCGGTGGGCAAGCTGAAGGCCGAACACGCCCTGCCGCCCTCCGACCCGGCGCGCGAGGCCGAGCAGATCGCACGGCTCGAAAAGATGGCGGTCGAGGCCGACCTCGACCCGGAATTCGCCCGCAAGTTCCTCGGCTTCATCATAGAGGAAGTCATCCGTCACCACCGGAAACACCGGAAATGACAAGGGGTTGCACCCTTTCAACCAACACGTGAAACAGGAGAAACACACTCATGGCAATGAAAATCAGACTGGCCCGCGGCGGCTCCAAGAAACGCCCCTTCTACCGCATCGTCGCCGCCGACAGCCGGATGCCGCGCGACGGGCGCTTCATCGAGAAGCTGGGCACCTACAACCCGCTCCTGCCGAAGGACAGCGAAGAGCGCGTGAAGATGAACGTCGAGCGCATCAGGCACTGGCTTGACCTGGGCGCCAAGCCCACCGACCGGGTGGCGCGCTTCCTCGAAGCCGCCGGTGTTCTCGAAAAGAAGGAACGCAACAACCCGAAGAAGGGCGAGATGCACGCCAAGACCAGGGAACGGCTCGAAGAAAAGGCCGCCAGGGCCGCCGCCGCCGCCGAAGCCGCCGCCGCCCCGGCTGACGAGCCGGCCGAAGAAAGCGCCGAGTAACCTTGGCCGCGCCGGGCGCGACGTTTTCCGACGCCTTCCGGGGCGATCTCGACCGGCTGCTGCGGCTCCGGCGCGACGTGCGCCGCTTTCGCGCCGACCCGGTGGAGCCGGCCCTGCTGGAACTCTGCCTGGCGAGTTTCACCCTGGCGCCCTCGGTGGGGCTCAGCGAACCCTGGCGCGTGGTGCGTATCGAAAGCGATGCCGCCCGCGCCGCGGCGCTGGCCAATTTCGAAGCGGCCAACGCCCGGGCGCTGGCCGGCTATTCGGGCGACAGGGCCAGGCTTTACGCGGGGCTGAAACTCTCGGGCATGCGCGAGGCGCCGGTGCAGCTGGCGGTGTTCTGCGACGAGGCCACGCCCAAGGGCGCAGGCCTCGGCGCCGCCACCATGCCCGAGATGCGCCGCTATTCGGTGGTCGCCGCGATCACCCAGTTCTGGCTGGTGACCCGTGCCCACGGGCTGGGGCTGGGCTGGGTCTCGATTCTCGACCCGGCGCGGCTCGCATCCGATCTCGCAGTGCCGGAAAGCTGGCGCCTGGTCGGCTATCTCTGCCTCGGCTGGCCCGAGGAAGAAGGCGAAACACCAGAACTGCAGACCGCCGGCTGGGAAACGCGCAAGCCCAGCCCGGATTGCCTGATCCGCTAGGAGGCCGCCCATGTCGAAACGCATCGTCGTCGGTGCCATCGCCGGGGCCTTCGGAACCGCAGGCGAGGTGCGGCTGAAAAGCTTCTGCGCCGAACCCGAAGCCATAGCCGACTACGCCCCGCTTTATACGGAGGCGAACCCCGGGGGCTATTCGGTCACCATCCTGCGCCCGGTCAAGGGCGGCTTTGCCGCGCGACTGTCGGGGGTCACGACCCGCGAACAGGCCGCGGCGCTGCGCGGCACCGTCCTGCTGGCCGACCGCGACCGCCTGCCCGATCTGCCCGACGACGAATACTACCACGCCGACCTGATCGGGCTTGTGGCGCTGGACACCGGCGGTGCCCCCCTGGGCACCGTGAAGGCAGTGCACGATCACGGCGCCGGCGACCTGCTGGAAGTGCAGATGCCGGGCCAGTCGGCCACGGTGCTGGTGCCGTTTACCCGCACCATCGTGCCCACTGTCGATCTGGCCGGCGGGCGCATCATCATCGACCCGCCCGCAGGCCTGTTCTGAACCTTCCGCCGACCCGGGGAGCCCCCTGCCGGCAGGACGGGGGCCGCCTGTTCCTCCGCCCGCCTGCGGCGGCCATTTCCCCCGAAGATGCCTCGGAGCGAAAGAAGGCCGGTCCCGTTTCTGCTGGCCGGGAACATCCCCGCCAGCGGCCCGCCGCGCCGCCCCCGCCGCGCCGCAGCACCCTTGCGGTGCCGTCTCCTTTGCCCGCCATCCCCTTTGCAGTATCGGCAGTTTGCGATATTGCCGGAGCATGGCCGACAAGCCCCAGATCCGATCGCATGGGCGCAAGTCGATCGCGCCCAGCCCGAAGCCCCGCGAGCTGATGAGCGAAACCGGGCTGGCCGGCGCATGGGGGGCAAAGGTGATCACGCTGCTGCCGCAGGCATTCCCCGGCGTGCTGGGCGAAAGCCTGACCGGCAGGGCGCTGAAGGCCGGGCTGTGGCAGCTGGAGACCATCGACCTGCGCGCCTTCGGCGAAGGCAGGCATCGCAACGTCGATGACACGCCGGCGGGCGGGGGTGCGGGCATGGTGCTGCGTGCGGACGTGGTGGCGCGCGCGCTGGAGCACGCCGCGCGGGGCGTGAAGCCCGGCGCCGACTGGCCCGTCATCTATTTGTCGCCAAGGGGAAAACCCTTCGACCAGCGCAAGGCCGGGAGGCTGGCTCGGGCCGACGGGGTCACGCTTCTGTGCGGCCGGTTCGAAGGCGTGGACGAGCGCGTGATCGAGGCCTACGGCATCGAGGAGGTCAGCCTGGGCGACTTCATCCTGACCGGTGGAGAGATCGCCGCACAGGCCTTGATTGACGCATGCGTTCGGCTTATACCCCGCGTGCTCGGGAATCAGGCCTCGACCGAGGAGGAATCCTTCTCGGACTTTCTGCTTGAGCATCCCCAGTACACCAAGCCCGCCGTCTGGGAGGGCCGCGAGATACCCGAGGTGCTTCGCTCGGGCCATCACGGGGCGATCGCCGACTGGCGGCGGGAAATGGCCGAAAGGCTGACCAAGGAACGACGACCTGACCTCTGGCGGGCTTACCGCGCAAGGCGCGGCGGGGACCCGGACGAAGACGCAGAGCAATGAGGGCGCGAGACATCTTCGGGGCACCAACCCCGAGCGAACACAGGAGTTGATCAGATGGACCTGATCGCGGAGCTGGAGGCCGAGCAGATCGCGGCGCTCGGCAGGAAGATCCCGGATTTCAAGGCCGGCGACACCGTGCGCGTCGGCTACAAGGTGACCGAGGGCAATCGTTCGCGGGTGCAGAACTACGAAGGGGTGTGCATTTCCCGCAAGAACGGGAACGGCATCGCCGGCTCCTTCACCGTGCGCAAGATCTCCTTCGGCGAGGGCGTGGAGCGGGTGTTCCCGCTGCACTCGACCAACATCGACAGCATCACCGTGGTGCGCCGCGGCAGGGTGCGCCGCGCCAAGCTGTATTATCTGCGCTCCCGCCGCGGCAAGTCGGCCCGGATCGCCGAGGACAGCAACTACAAGCCGCTGGACGGCGACAGGGCATAAGGGAGCCGCGCGATGAAGAAGGACATCCACCCCGACTACCACGTCATCAACGTCAAGATGACCAACGGCGACGTGGTGCAGATGAAATCGACCTGGGGAAAGGAAGGCGACACGCTGGCGCTGGACGTGGACCCGAGCGTGCACCCGGCCTGGACCGGCGGCGGCACCCGGCTGGTGGATACCGGCGGGCGGGTCTCGAAGTTCAAGAAGAAATACGAGGGGCTGGGCTTCTGATCCAGCCGCCTCGCGCAGGAAACTCCGGTGCCGTCCCGCGCAGGGGGCGGCGCTTTCCTTTTCCGGCCGGCAGTTCCGTGCCCCCGAAACGCCCGCCCGGCCGGCCGGCGCGGTGCCGCCTTTCCGCAGCGGCGTGCCCGTGCCGGCAGGGAGGGCGGCATGGCGCCTGATCCGGCGATCCTGGGCGCGGCGGTGCTGGCGGCAGGCGCGATGTGGGCGCGCCCGGTCCGGAACGCGCGCGGGTGGCGCGCGACGATCACGCCGCTGGCCTCGATCATCGGCAGCGGCTTTCTGGTGCTCGGCCCGATCCTGCTGATTTCCTTCGGCGCCTGTGCCCCGCTCGTGATGGCCGGCCTCTGCCTGGCCGCCTGGCTGTTCGGCGCCGCAATCCGCCTCAACATCGCCGAGCTGGCCGCCGGCCCGGATCTGCGTTCCCGCCCGGAAGAACGGCTGGAGGCCATCGCCTCGGCGCTGCTCGGCTTCGCCTACATGATCTCGGTGGCCTATTACCTGAACCTGTTCGGCGCTTTCGGGCTGAGCCTGATCGCGGCCGACAGCCCGACCGGCGCCCGGCTTCTGACGAGCGCGGTATTCATGCTGATCCTGGTTCTCGGCTGGACCCGCGGCTTCCGGATGCTGGAAAGCCTCGAATATGTTTCGGTCAGCCTGAAGCTGGCGATCATCGCCGGCCTGCTCGTCGGGATGGCCCTTTTCCTTGCCGACAGGCTTGCTGCCGGCGCGCTGATCCTGAACCCGCCCCGGCTGTCGGGAACGGCGGCGCTGACACTGGCCTTCGGGCTGATCGTCACGGTCCAGGGGTTCGAGACTGCCCGCTACCTGGGGCGGGAATACGATGCCCGCACCCGCATCCGCGCCATGCGCCGGGCACAGTGGATTTCCGGTGCAATCTACATGGCCTACATCCTCCTTTTGGCCTATGCCTTCCCCGCGGGCGCGATCGTGCCCGACGAAACCGCCATCATCGAGATGATGGAGGCGGTCGCCCCGGTCCTGCCGCTGCTGCTGGTGGCCGCTGCCCTGGCCTCGCAGTTCAGCGCCGCCGTGGCGGATACCGGCAGCTCGGGCGGGCTGCTCTGCGAGCTGACGCGGGGGCGGCTGTCGCCGCGCCAGGTCTATGCCCTGCTGACAGCCGTCGGGCTGGTGCTGACCTGGCGGGCCGATCTGTTCGAGATCATCGCCTATGCGTCGCGGGCCTTTGCCGCCTATTACGCGGTGCAGGCACTCATTGCCGCGCTGGCATCCCGGCGACGGGGACGGACAGGCAGGGGCCTGGCCTTTCTGGCCCTGGCCCTGCTGGGGGGGGCGATCGCCCTGTTCGGAGAAGCGGCGGCGGCCTGACCGGCCGGGCGCGGGCGGCCCGCGGCAAGGGCGGGGGGCAGAGGCAGCGCTTTTCTTCGCCACCCGCCCAACATATAGTAGCCGCGATCCGGAACAGACGAACCGGCGCAGCAGTGACGAGGAACCGGCATGGCGCATATCATTGTCGTCGGGAACGAGAAGGGGGGCGCGGGAAAATCCACCGTGTCCATGCATGTGGCGACCGCGCTGGCCAGAATGGGGCACAGGGTCGGCGGGCTCGACCTGGATCTGCGCCAGCGCAGTTTCGCGCGCTACATCCAGAACCGGCAGACATTCTGCCAGCGCCAGGAAATTGCGCTGCCGATGCCCGATCTGCACCCACTGCCCGAGATCGACAAGGCTTCGCTTCCGGCCGGAGAAAACATCTACGATCGCCGGCTGTCGGTTGCCATTGCCGCGATGGAAAAGAGCTGCGACTTCATTCTCATCGA
Organism: Paracoccaceae bacterium; assembly: GCA_026989055.1. GTDB lineage: Bacteria > Pseudomonadota > Alphaproteobacteria > Rhodobacterales > Rhodobacteraceae > JAJRUE01. The sequence continues at coordinate 28,089 of JALSKC010000083.1, read as the reverse complement.
CTGCCCCGGCTCGCATACCCGGCTCAGCCAGGTGGCGCATTCTCTGGCCGATACCCTGATCACGCCGATGAACGACAGCTTCATCGACTTCGATCTGCTCGCCCATGTGGATCCGGACGGCAACCGGATCATCGGCCCGTCTGTCTATTCGGAAATGGTGTGGAACGCCCGCCAGCTGCGCGCCCAGGCCGGGCTCGACCCGGTGGACTGGGTGGTGATCCGCAACCGCCTCGGCGCCCAGCAGATGCACAACAAGAAGAAGATCGGCGATGCCCTGGAGGATCTGGCGCGGCGGATCGGCTTCCGGGTGGCGCCGGGCTTCGGCGAACGGGTGATCTTCCGCGAGCTGTTCCCGCGCGGGCTGACCCTGCTGGATCTGCGCGACATCGGAGTGAAGGGACAGATGAACATTTCCAACGTGGCCGCGCGCCAGGAGCTGCGCGACCTGATCAAGGCACTGGAACTGCCCGGGGTCGAGGTGGATTTCTGAACCTGGCACAGGGGGCTGTCTGCCCCCTCTTGGCCTGACGGCCAATTCACCCCCGAAGGTATTTCGGGCAAGAGGAAAGGCGGCAGGGGGAATTCCTGCCTGGGACATTCCTGCCGGAGGCAACCGAACCCCGGCCGCGCCGGAGGCGACGGAGAAGACGGTTCGCCCCCAGGGCGGCAGCTGTCAGATGAACTTCCGGAAGAAGCGGGTGCGGTCGAACATTTCCTCGAGCGCCTGCATCCGGCGGCGGGTCTGCGGCCAGTTGCGTTCCTGCACCTCGGCGATGACGGATTCGAGCAGCAGCATGAGCGCGACATTGGAATCCCAGGCCGAGGGAACGACGATGCGGCAGCTGAAGCACTGATCGGCGATCTTGCTGATCGGCGAGCACCACTGGTCGGTGAACAGGATGATCTTCGCTCCGCGCTCGGCTGCCATCTCGGCCAGCTTCAGAGTGCTGTTCTCGTAGCGGCGCACGTCGAACACCACGAGCACGTCACCCCGGCTGATGTCGAGCAGGTAATGCGGCCAGGCATTGGCGATCGACTGGACATGGATCACCCCGGGGCGCGCCACCTGCATGTGGAGGAAGAAATATTCCGCCAGCGACCGGGTGATCCGCCCGCCTACCACATGCACCGCGCGTGCCGGGTCGGCCAGCAGCGCGCAGCTTTCGTCGAAGCTGGCGATGTCCACCTGCTCCAGAGAGTGGCGGATGTTGCCGATCACCGCTTCCGTGAAGCGATTCAGGATATGCCCCTCCGGCGCCGCGCCGGCCCAGCGCGCCCGCTTGGCGATCGGGTCGGAGGCCTTGTCGCGCAGCTCGCGGCGCAACGCCTCCTGAAAGTCTGGAAAGCCGGAGAAGCCCAGCTTCTGCACCATCCGGGCCACGGTGGGGGTGGAGACATCGGCATTGCGGGCGACGATGGTGATCGTGCCCAGCCCCGAGATCGGGTAGTTCTCCAGGATCGAGGCCGCCAGCTGCCGCTCGGCGCGGGTCAGCCGGTCGAAACTCCTGCGCAGGCGCTCGGCGATGGTGTCGGCGGATTCGGACAACGGAGCCTCCTGGATGCAGGAATATTACCAGAGCCTTCGGCGGTGAACAGATATTTTCAGATGGATATTGACAGCCCGCTCTCCCTTGAAGAATTCTTTTCAGTGCAGGGGAGAGGTGCATCCGATGCCGGACAGGGCGCAATCCGACATTGCCGAAGCCGGAAGCCCGGCAAGGCTGGTCAACCCGGTCGGGCGTTCGCCGGTGGTGCTGGTTTGTGAACATGCCTCCTGCCATATCCCGGCAGAATTCGCCGACCTCGGCCTGGCACCGGAAGCGCGGCGCAGCCATGTGGCCTGGGATCCGGGGGCGCTGGAGGTGGCCCGGGCACTGAGCCGGGTGCTGGATGCGCCGCTGGTCGCCAGCACCGTCTCGCGCCTTGTCTATGACTGCAACCGCCCGCCGGAGGCCCCCGATTCGACGCCCGCGCGCAGCGAGGTCTTCGACATTCCCGGCAATGCCGGCCTGGATGCGGCCGCCCGCAGGCGGCGCGCCGCGCTCTATTACGAACCGTTCCGGGCCCTGCTGCACGAGACGCTTTCCGCCCCCGGGCGGCGGACGCTGGTGACGGTGCACAGCTTCACCCCGGTCTACATGGGCCGGCGGCGCGAGGTGGAGCTGGGCATCCTGCACGACGCCGACAGCAGGCTGGCCGACGAAATGCTGCGCCTCGCCCCGACGCATTGTCGCATGCGGGCCTGGCGCAACGCCCCCTACGGGCCTGAAGACGGGGTGACCCATACCTTGCGCGTGCACGGCCTTAGCCGCGGGATTCCGAATGTCATGCTCGAGATCCGCAACGATCTTATCGCGGACGAAGCTTCCCAGCAGAAGGCCGGACAATGCCTGGCCGCCCTGCTGGCCGCCGCGCTGGAGGCGCTCGGGATCGACACTCGCCCGGAGGGCCGCCGGTGAACAGTTTCCTGCGGGCATATGTGCGCATCGTCGATGCCATCAACTACCGGCTCGGGCGGATCGTCATGTACGGCATCTTCGCGATGGTGGGGGTGCTGCTCTGGTCGTCGGTTTCCAAGACCTTCTTCCTGCCGGCGAACTGGACCCTGGAAATCGCCCAGTTCTCGCTTGTCGGCTACTACATGCTGGGCGGGCCCTATTCGATCCAGCTGCGGGCGAATGTGCGCATGGACCTGTTCTACGGCAACTGGAGCCCGCGCCGGAAGGCCTGGATCGACGCCTTCACCATATGGTTCCTGGTCTTCTACCTGGGAGTCATGCTCTATGGCGCGATCGACTCCACCGCCTACGCGCTGGGCCATTTCCAGGGGGAGTCCTTTTCCTTCTTCCGGGATCTGTTCGTCGCCTTCGTCACCGGCGGCCCGGAGGCGGCCGGGGAGAAACTCGGCTTCATCGAGCGTTCCCCCACCGCCTGGCGACCCTATCTGTGGCCGGTAAAGGTGCTGGCCACCATCGGCATCTTCCTGATGCTTCTGCAGGCGATTTCCGAGTTCATCAAGGACATCGCCACATTGCGCGGGATCGACCTGCGCGCCGGAGAACCGGCTGCCGGACAGGGGAGAACCGCCCGATGAGCCAGGAGATGATCGCGCTGTTCATGTTTTCCAGCATGATGCTGATGCTGTTCACCGGCCAGCGCGTCTTCGGCGCCATCGGCGGCGTGGCGGCCCTGGCGGCGCTGCTGCTGTGGGGGACCGGCGGGTCCGACATCCCGTTCTCGGCGGTGATGAAGCTGATGAAATGGTATCCGCTGCTGACGCTGCCGATGTTCATCTTCATGGGCTACATCCTGTCGGAAAGCCGCATCGCCGACGATCTCTACAGGATGTTCCATGTCTGGATGGGGCCGGTGCCGGGGGGGCTTGCGATCGGCACCATCGGGCTGATGGTGCTGATCAGCGCCATGAACGGGCTGAGCGTTGCCGGCATGGCCATCGGCGCCACCATTGCCCTGCCGGAGCTCCTCAGGCGCAACTACGACAAGCTGATGGTCACCGGGGTGATCCAGGCCGGAAGCTCGCTCGGGATCCTGGTGCCGCCCTCCGTGGTGCTGGTGCTCTACGCGATGATCGCGCGCCAGCCGGTGGGCCAGCTGTGGCTGGCGGGTGTCATTCCGGGGCTGATGATGGCGGCGCTGTTCATCCTCTACATCTGGCTCCGCTGCCGGCTCGACCCGACGCTCGGCCCGGCGCTGTCCGCGCAGGAACGCGAGGAGATCACCCTGCGCGAAAAGCTGCGCCTGCTGCGGGCCGGGCTGCTGCCGCTGATCATCTTCTTCGCCATGATGTTCCCCTTCGTGCGCGGCTGGACCTCGCTGACCGAAAGCTCGGCCATCGGCGCGATGACGGCCTTCGCCGCCGCGGTGATCAAGGGGCGGATGACCCGCGAGGTGTTCGAGAATTCGGTGCGCAACACGCTGGCGATTTCCTGCATGTTCATGTGGATCATCGTTGCCGCGATGGGGTTTGGCGCGGTATTCGACGGGCTGGGCGCTGTCAACGCGATCGACACGCTGTTCACCGAGCGGCTCGGCCTGAACCCGTGGATGATCCTGATCCTGATGCAGCTGTCGTTTCTGCTGATGGGCACTTTCCTGGACGATACCGCGATGCTGGTGATCGTCGCCCCGCTCTATATTCCCCTGGTCGATCAGCTCGGCTTCAACCTCATCTGGTATGGCGTGCTCTACACGATCACCACCCAGATCGCCTACATGACGCCGCCGTTCGGCTACAACCTGTTCCTGATGCGCGCGATGGCCCCGCCGGAGATCGGCCTGCGCGACATCTACGCCTCGATCATCCCCTTCGTCGGGGTGATGATCCTGGCACTCACCCTGATCATGCTGTTTCCGGAAATCGCGCTGTGGCTGCCGGAACTGATCTACAGCCGATGACCGACCGATGACCGACGGATAACGATAACAAGGAGAACTTCGCCAAGAAGCATGCTGACGGGGCGTGATGCATCGAAGACTTCAGCAAGGAGGAAAGACCATGACGACAAGACGCAAGTTCCTGACCGCCGCCGCGGCGGCACCGGCCGCACTCGCCGCACCGGCAATCGCGCAGTCCAAGATCCGCTGGCGGATGCAGACCTATGCCGGCCCGGCGCTGGCCGAGCATGTGGTCAAACCGGCGATCGACCAGTTCAACAGGATCGCCGGCGACGAGATGGAGATCGAGCTCTACTTCGCCGACCAGCTGGTCCCCACCGGAGAGCTGTTCCGCGCCATGCAGAGGGGCACCATCGACGCCGTGCAATCTGACGATGACAGCATGGCCTCGCCCACCGAGGTGACGGTGTTCGGCGGGTACTTCCCCTTCGCGCTGCGCTACTCGCTCGACGTGCCGGTGCTGTTCAACCAGTACGGGCTCGATGCCATCTGGAAGGAGGAATACGCCAAGGTCGGCGTGCAGCACATCTCGGCCGGCGCCTGGGATCCGTGCCACTTCGCCACCAAGGAGCCGATCAACTCGCTGGCGGATCTCAAGGGCAAGCGGGTGTTCACCTTCCCCACCGCCGGGCGCTTCCTGTCGCGTTTCGGCGTGGTGCCGGTGACGCTCCCGTGGGAGGACGTCGAGGTCGCCCTGCAGACCGGCGAGCTCGACGGCATCGCCTGGTCGGGGATCACCGAGGACTACACGGTGGGCTGGGCCGACGTGACCGACTACTTCCTCACCAACAACATCTCGGGCGCCTGGATCGGCCATTTCTTCGCCAACCAGGAGCGCTGGAACGAGCTGCCCGAGCACCTGAAGGAGCTGTTCCGCGCCGTGACCGATGCCTCGCACTACTACCGCCAGTGGTGGTACTGGGGCGGCGAGGCGGCGCTGCGGGTCAACGGCGACAAGCTGAAGCTGACCTCGATCCCGGACGAGGAATGGGCCCAGGTCGAAGACGCCGCCAAGGAGTTCTGGGACGAGATCGCCGCCCAGTCCGAGGTCAAGGCACGGGTCGTCGCCAAGATCAAGGAATACAACGCGGTGATGGAGAAGGCCGGCCGGCCCTACCGCTACAGCTGACAAGACCCTGCAGGAGCGCCTTGCCGCGCTCCTGCTTCCCCGATCCTTCAGAGGAGCCGAAATGCCCGGGAATCTGACCTTCGCCGCACTCAAGGCCGCCGTGGACAGCGGCGAGATCGACACCGTTCTTGCCTGCATCGTGGACATGCAGGGCCGGCTGATGGGCAAGCGTTTCGTGGCGCGCCACTTCATCGACAGCGCCTGGGAGGAAAGCCACTGCTGCAACTACCTGCTGGCCACCGATCTGGAGATGTTCACCGTCGAGGGATACGCCGCAACGAGCTGGGCCTCGGGCTATGGCGACTACGTGATGCGCCCGGACCTCTCGACGCTGCGCCGGGCGGCCTGGCTCGAAGGCACGGCGCTGGTGCTGTGCGACGTGCTCGACCACCACGGCCATGACGAGATCGCGCATTCGCCGCGGGCAATGCTGAAGGCCCAGGTGACGCGGCTGGCCGAGATGGGGCTTTCGCCGGTGACCGCCACCGAGCTTGAATTCTTCATCTTCGAAAAAAGCTTTGAGGAGATGGCCCGCGAGGGCTTTCGCGACCTGACCCCGATCAGCGCCTACAACGAGGACTACCACATCCTGCAGACCACCAAGGAAGAAGGCATCATGCGCCGCCTGCGCAATGCGCTGCATGCTTCCGGGGTGCCGGTGGAAAGCTCCAAGGGCGAGGCCGAGACCGGGCAGGAGGAACTGAACATCCGCTACGGCGGCGCGCTGGAGACGGCGGAAAACCACGTGATCGCCAAGCATGCGGCCAAGGAGATCGGCTGGCAGCAGGGCCACGCGGTCAGCTTCCTGCCCAAGTGGCACCATGCCAAGGTCGGCTCGGCCAGCCATGTGCACCAGTCGCTGACCACGGCAGACGGCAAGCCCGCCTTTTTCGACAAGGATGCCGAGCTGGGCATGTCGGAACTCGCCCGCCACTACCTCGGGGGGCTGCTGAAATACGCTTCCGACATCACGGTGTTCATGGCGCCCTACGTGAACAGCTACAAGCGCTTCCAGAAGGGCAGCTTCGCCCCCACCCGCAAGGTCTGGTCAGTGGACAACCGCACCGCCGCCTTCCGGCTGTGCGGTGACGGCACGCCCGCCGTGCGCATCGAATGCCGGGTGCCCGGCGCCGATGTGAACCCCTACCTGGCGATTGCCGGCATGCTGGCGGCCGGCATGGCCGGGATAGAGGAAAGGCTGGACCCCGGCGCGCCGCTGTCGGGCGATGCCTATGCGGGCGACGGCTCCGATCACATCCCGACAACCCTGCGCGAGGCCACCGGGGCGCTCAGCGACTCGGCCATGCTGCGCCGGGCCTTCGGCGACGCGGTGATCGACCACTACGTGCGCATGGCCCAGTGGGAACAGGAAGCCTTCGACCAGGTGGTCACCGACTGGGAGATCGCGCGCGGCTTCGAACGGGCATGAGGATGCCTGCGCCCTTCCACGACGAAAGCTCGGAGCCCGGCCGCCGGGGGGGCGTGAAGCGCCCGCCGGAGGGGGGCGGGCAGGCGCTTTGCGGGATCGCATCCCGCACCTCTGCAGCGGCGCCGCGATGATCGAAAGCCTCGACCATATCGTGCTGAGCATGCGCGACATCGACGCCGCCGCCGCCTTCTATGCCCGGGTGCTGGGGGTGCGCTCCGAAACCTTTGGCGGGGGTCGCGCGGCGCTGCATTTCGGCAACCGGAAGGTCACCTCGCCGCCCCCGGGCCGGGAAATATGCAGCCATGCCTGCATCGGCGCGGGCGATCTGTGCCTGATCACCCGCCTCGGGTCTGACCGGGCGGTGCAGCACCTGCTTGACGAAGGAGTGGAAATCATCGAAGGGCCGGTGCGGAAAACCGGCGCCCTCGGGCCGATTTCCTCCGCCTGTTTCAACGACCCCGACGGCAACCTGATCGAGGTCGCCTCCTGTGAAAGGGACATGCCGTGACAACGCTGAAATGCATCTCTCCGATCGACGGGTCGCTCTATGCGGAACGCCCGGTTTTCGCCATGAGCGAGGCCGAGGCCGCCGTGGCCCGCGCCCGCGCCGCCCAGCCCGCATGGGCCGCCCGGCCGCTGGACGAACGCATCGCGCTGCTGCGCGCCGCCGTCGCCCGCGTGGGCGAGATGAACGACGAGATCGTCACCGAACTCGCCTGGCAGATGGGCCGGCCCGTCCGCTACGGCGGCGAGTTTCGCGGGTTCGACGAACGCGCCGGCTACATGGCCGAGATCGCCCCCGAGGCGCTGGCCGACATTCCTGTTTCCGATGATGACGAGTTCACACGCTACATCCGCCGCGTGCCGCATGGGGTGGTCTTTGTCATCGCCCCCTGGAACTACCCCTGGATGACCGCGATCAACACCGTGGCGCCCGCCCTGATCGCCGGCAACACGGTGGTGCTGAAACATGCCACCCAGACGCTTCTGGTGGGCGAACGCATGGCGCGCGCCTTTCACGAGGCCGGCATCCCCGAGGACGTGTTCCAGAACGTCTTTCTGGATCACGACACCACCTCGGCGCTGATCGGCAGCGGCGCGTTCGACTACCTGAACTTCACCGGCTCGGTCGGCGGCGGGCGGGCGATGGAACGCGCCGCGGCCGGCACGTTCACGCCCATGGGGCTTGAACTGGGCGGCAAGGATCCGGGTTACGTGATGGAAGACGCCGACCTGGACGCGGCGGTGGAAACGCTGATGGACGGGGCGCTGTTCAACTCGGGCCAGTGCTGCTGCGGGATCGAGCGCATCTACGTGGTCGAAAGCCTGTTCGACGCCTTCGTGGAAAAAGCCGTGGCGCTGACCCGCCAGCAGAAGCTGGGCAACCCGCTGGAAGCGGACACCACGCTGGGCCCGATGGCGGCGAAACGCTTTGCCGACGAGGTGCGCGCCCAGACGCAGGAGGCCATCGCCGCCGGGGCGCGGGCGCTGATCGACCCGGCGGACTTCCCGCAGGACGACGGCGGCACCTACCTGATGCCGCAGATCCTGGTGGATGTGGACCATTCGATGCGGGTGATGCGCGAGGAAAGCTTCGGCCCCGTGGTCGGGATCATGGCCGTGAAGGACGACGCCGAGGCGATCCGCCTGATGAACGACAGCGCATTCGGCCTGACCGCCTCGCTCTGGACCGGCGACATCGACCGGGCGCGGCGGATCGGCGACCGGCTCGAAACCGGCACCGTGTTCATGAACCGCGCCGATTACGTGGACCCGGGCCTGTGCTGGACCGGCTGCAAGAACACCGGGCGCGGCGGCGGGTTGTCGGTGATCGGCTACCACAACCTGACGCGCCCCAAATCCTATCACCTGAAGAAGCTGCAAAAGGCCTGAGCCATGACCCTGAGTGCAAACTGGTCCTACCCCAATGCCATCCGCTTCGGCGCCGGGCGCATTTCCGAAATTGCCGATGCCTGCGCCGAGGCCGGCATCAGAAAGCCGCTTCTGGTCACCGACAGGGGGCTGGCCGAACTGCCGATCACCCGAGCCACGCTGGACCTGCTGGAAGCGGCCGGGCTGGGGCGGGCGATGTTTTCGGAGGTGGACCCGAACCCGACCGAAAGGAACCTGGAGGCCGGCGTTGCCGCCTACAGGGCCGGCGGCCACGACGGGGTGATCGCCTTTGGCGGCGGCTCGGGGCTGGACCTGGGCAAGTTGGTCGCCTTCATGGCCGGCCAGAGCCGCCCGGTCTGGGATTTCGAGGATGTGGCTGACTGGTGGACGCGCGCCGACGCCGATGCCATCGCCCCGATCGTCGCCGTGCCCACCACCGCCGGAACCGGCTCCGAGGTTGGGCGGGCTTCCGTGATCACAAACAGCGAAACCCATGTGAAAAAGATCATTTTTCACCCGAAGGTGCTGCCGACCGTCGTCATTTCCGACCCGGAACTGACCGTCGGCATGCCGCCTGTGATCACGGTCGGCACCGGCATGGATGCCTTTGCTCATTGCCTCGAGGCCTATTGCAGCCCGCATTTCCACCCGATGAGCCAGGGGATCGCGCTGGAAGGCATGCGGCTGGTGCAGGAAAACCTGCCCGTCGTCGTCGCCGAGCCGGACAATATCGAGGCCCGCGGCAGGATGATGGTGGCCGCCGCCATGGGGGCCGTGGCCTTTCAGAAGGGGCTGGGGGCGATCCATGCGCTGAGCCACCCGGTCGGCGCGGTCTACAACACCCACCACGGCATGACCAACGCGGTGGTGATGCCCCCGGTTCTGCGCCTGAACCGCCCGGCGATCGAGACGCGCATCGCCCGCGCCGCCGCCTACATGGGCATCGAAGGCGGCTTCGACGGCTTCTACGACCATGTGCTGAAACTGCGGGCCGACCTGGGCGTGCCGGACCGGCTGCGCGATCTGGGCGTGGGCACCGACCGGATCGACGACCTGGTGGAGATGGCGCTGCAGGACCCGAGCGTGGGCGGCAACCCGGTGACGATGACGCCGGACAATACCCGCGCCCTGCTGGAAGCCTGCATCTGAGACGCCCCGGGGCGCGCGCCTTCGCGGCATCCCGGCGCTCCGGAGGCCGGAGAGCGCCGGTCGTGCGCCGGCTCGCCCGATGGCGAAACCGGCGGCAGGCCGCTCTCAGCGGCCGCGCCGCCTGCCGGACCGACCGGAGCGGACCGCCCTGCCGGGCCGTTCTCCGGCATTGCCGGCCGCCTCCATCGCCGACCGGCGCGCCAGCGGATCGTCGGCCACCGCCAGTTCCACCGCCTCGAGCCGCCTGATCTCGTCGCGCAGCCGCGCGGCCTCTTCGAATTCGAGGTTCTCCGCCGCCTTCAGCATCTCGGCCTTCAGCGCCTCCAGATGCGCCTGAAGATTCGCCCCCACCAGCGGCTTGTCAACCTTGGCCGTGACCCGCACCATGTCGGTGTCGGCGGCATAAAGCCCGGCCATCACGTCTTCGACGTTCTTCTTGATCGTCTCCGGCGTGATCCCGTGTTTCTCGTTGTAAGCCATCTGCTTGGCCCGGCGGCGGTCGGTTTCGGCAATCGCCCGCTCCATGGAGCCGGTCACCCTGTCCGCATACATGATGACCCGGCCCTCGGCGTTCCTCGCCGCGCGCCCGATGGTCTGGATCAGAGAGGTTTCCGAGCGCAGGAAGCCTTCCTTGTCGGCGTCGAGAATGGCCACCAGCCCGCATTCGGGAATGTCCAGCCCCTCGCGCAAGAGGTTGATGCCCACCAGCACGTCGAAGGCGCCAAGGCGCAAATCGCGCAGGATCTCGATGCGCTCCAGCGTGTCGATGTCGGAATGCATGTAGCGCACCCGGATGCCCTGTTCGTGCATGTATTCGGTCAGATCCTCGGCCATGCGCTTGGTCAGCGTGGTCACCAGCGTGCGCAGCCCACGCCCCGCCACCTTGCGCACCTCGTCCAGCAGATCGTCCACCTGGGTTTCCACCGGGCGGATTTCCACCTCCGGGTCCAGCAGCCCGGTGGGGCGGATCACCTGCTCCACGAAGACGCCGCCCGATTGCTCCAGCTCCCACGGCCCCGGCGTGGCCGAGACGAACACCGATTGCGGGCGCATGGCGTCCCATTCCTCGAACTTCAGGGGGCGGTTGTCCATGCAGGACGGCAGCCGGAATCCGTGTTCGGCCAGGGTGAACTTGCGCCGGTGGTCGCCGCGATACATGCCGCCGATCTGGGGGATGGTGACGTGGGATTCGTCGGCAAAGACGATGGCGTTGTCGGGGATGAACTCGAACAGCGTGGGCGGCGGCTCGCCGGGGGCGCGCCCGGTGAGGTAGCGCGAATAGTTCTCGATCCCGTTGCAATGGCCGGTGGCCTCGAGCATCTCCAGATCGAAGGTGGTGCGCTGCTCCAGCCGCTGCGCTTCCAGAAGCCTGCCCTCGTTCACCAGCTGGTCCAGCCGCTGGCGCAGCTCCTTGCGGATTTCCACGATCGCCTGTTTCAGCGTCGGCCTGGGCGTCACGTAATGCGAATTGGCGTAGATGCGCACGCGCTCGAACCGGTCGGTCTTCGCCCCGGTGAGCGGGTCGAACTCGGTGATCGCCTCCAGTTCCTCGCCGAAAAACGACAGCCGCCAGGCGCGGTCGTCCAGGTGCGCCGGCCAGATTTCCAGCACATCGCCGCGCACGCGAAACGTGCCGCGCTGAAAGGCCGCGTCCGAGCGGCGGTATTGCTGGGCCACCAGATCGGCCATGATCGCGCGCTGGTCGCAGTCCTTGCCGGCCTCAAGGTCGATGGTCATCTCGGAATAGGTTTCCACCGAACCGATGCCGTAGATGCACGACACCGAGGCGACGATGATCACGTCGTCGCGTTCCAGAAGCGCGCGCGTGGCGGCATGGCGCATCCGGTCGATCTGTTCGTTGATCTGGCTTTCCTTTTCGATGTAGGTGTCGGACCGCGGCACATAGGCCTCGGGCTGGTAGTAGTCGTAGAAGGACACGAAATACTCGACCGCGTTTTCCGGGAAGAACCCCTTGAATTCGCCGTAAAGCTGGGCCGCGAGCGTCTTGTTCGGGGCCAGGATGATCGCCGGGCGCTGGGTCTTCTCGATGACCTTGGCCATGGTGAATGTCTTGCCGGTGCCGGTGGCGCCCAGCAGCACCTGGTTGCGTTCGCCGGCCTCGATACCCTTGACCAGCTCGGCGATCGCCTGCGGCTGGTCGCCGGCCGGCTCGTAGCGTGTGCGCATCACGAAACGCCGCCCGCCCTCGAGCTTCTCATGCCCGGGCGAAAGCGTTCCGGAACGGGTTCTGGCGCTGGACGGCATTGTTGATTCCCCTGCTCGGGGAAGGGTCGGCCACTTCCCTGCCCGATGCAACCACGGTCGCCGACCGCGTCGCAATACCTTGACGAGTTGTTAACAGATAAAATACAACTTTGAGTAACATTTTCCTTGCCATGCCGCAGCCCTTCGCGTAATTTCGACCTGCAAGCAGTACCAACACAGGTTGCCGGCTGGCCGCTGCACCCACCCACCCCACCCACCGCTCCCTGGCGAGCCGGCCGGCAACCGACCTCCTCCCGGTAACGGCAAGGGGCGGCGCCTGCGGGGTGCCGTCCTCTTGCATGCCCCCTTGCATTCGGACCGGATCGGCCCGATAAGGTCGCACAGCGACGGGAGAGCCTGCAATGAGTGCACGCATCTACAGACCGGCCAGAACGGCGATGTCTTCGGGCATGGGCAAGACGCGAAAATGGGTTCTCGAATTCCCGGCGGAAACGCCAAAGGAGATCGACCCGCTGATGGGCTGGACCTCGTCGGCCGACACCCGAAGCCAGGTCCGGCTGGAGTTCGACAGCAAGGAAGCCGCCCTGACCTACGCCCGGGCGCATGGCATAGACGCCGTTGTGGCAGAACCGCCCCCGCGCCGGCCGAACATCCGGCCCGGCGGATACGGCGACAATTTCGCACCCCACCGGCGCACGGTCTGGACCCACTGAGCCGCCGCCGGCAACGGCATTCCGCGGGAAACGCTGCGCGGAGCGGCAGGCGGTGCAGAGCCTGCGGCGGCTGTCGTGCACCCTTGATCTCGCGCGCCGCTTGCGCGAGACAGGGACCGTGGTCCCTTAGCTCAACTGGATAGAGCAGCCGACTTCTAATCGGCAGGTTGAGGGTTCGAGTCCTTCAGGGACCGCCAGGCGGCGCGCCGCGGGCAGGAGCGCATACCGCATCTTCCTGTCCTTGCACGCGCTTCCCGAAACCGCCCCGCGGCCGGTCCCGCTCTGGCTCCCGCCCCGACAGGCCCGGGTTCACCCCGGCAGGTCGCGCCGCCCGATACGCGCCAGAACCTCCGCATCCGGCTTCATCCCCAAGGTACCCCGCAGCATCCCGCGCGCCGCCGCCCGATGCCCCTTCGCCAGGTGCCTGAGCGCCTTGAGAAGGCTGTGGGCCAGGGCAAAGGGCAGGGCAAGGGGGCGGTAGCGGCGGATGAACCTGATCTTGCTGCGCGCCATGAAATAGGCCGCCAGCGGCGACGGCCCGCGCTCCAGCGTCGCCGAACCGATGGAATGGCCGGCATGATGATAGACCACGGCCTCGGGGCAGGTCGCCAGCGGCAGCTCCCCCCGGCGCAGGCACCAGTCAACCTCCTCGTAGAAAAGGAAATAGTCTTCCGGCATCGGCCCGGCCGTTTCCAGAAACGCGCGCGAAACCAGCATGTGCGCGCCGGCGACATAATCGATCTGCCCCGCCGCTGGCGAGGGCACATCGGGCCCGGAGCGGCCCAGGTTGAAGGGCACGCAGACACCGGTCAGGAAATTCACCCGCCCACCCTCCGACTGGATCATGTCATCGGGTGCGCAATAGTGGACTCGCCCCCCGATCACCCCGTAGCGTCCCAGCCTGCCCGCACATTCCAGCAAGGCCGAGGCCGTATGCCCGACGGCCATGCAGTCGGGGTTGAGAATCCAGAAATGCGCAACCTCCGGCAACGCCTGCAGACAGCGCAGTCCGGCATTGACTCCGGCGGCGAAGCCGCGGTTCTCGGGCAGGCGGATCAGCCCCACCGTCCCGGCGGAAAGCGCTTCGGGGGTCTTGTCAGCCCGGACCAGCGCCACCGGCCCGTGCGGGCGCGGCCGGAAGGGGAGCCCCTGGGGGGTCGGGCGCAGCCGGCCCTGCGCCCAGGCCTCGATCACGGCCACCGTTCCGTCGGGCGAGGCATTGTCCACCACGACAATGCGCAGCTCCGCCCCCGTGCAGGCAAACAGGCTCTCGAGGCAGGGCGCGATCACCCCCGCGGCGCCATAGGTCACCACAACGACACCGATCACCATGTCCGCCCCCGGAATTCCGCCGCACGCACGAGCCCCTGCATAACCGCATTGCATAACCGCATGGAGCGAAAATGACAGCGGCTCCGGCCGTTGCGGAAAATCCGTTTCCGCTGGCACATCAGTTCCCGCCCTTCGACCACATTTGCCCAGCCCCGGCAACCGGGCGGCGGTAACATTGCGTTCAGGCTTCCGAACGGCGATGGACAATCCGCCGTGCAGCCGCCAGTAATCGGCAGGGTGCAGGAACGGCGCGGCCGCGGACCCGGGTGACAAACCGCACGAACGCGATGGAATGGCGATATTGACGAGCATACCCGATTGTCCAGGAGCAGGCGATGCTGCCCCCGGACCCTGACCGGAGCAAGGCGGCCTCCGGCTTCTTCCGCAAGGCGTCGCTGTCCTTCACCATGCGTTTTGCCGGGCTCGCGCTGCAGTTTCTCGGCGCAATCATGGTGGCCCGGCTGCTCGGAGCGGAAAGCTATGGCGCCTATACCTATGCCTCGACCTGGGCGGTGTTCATCGGGATGATCATGCCGCTGGGGCTGTCGGGGCTCTCGGTGCGCGAAGTGCCGGCCTATCTGGAACGCCGCCAGCTTGGCCTGCTGAACGGCTATTTCCTGACCCTTGCCGCCACCGTCGCCCTGAGCGCGGCCGTCATGGCCGGCGTTCTGTCCTGGCTCGAACGGGCCGGGCTGCTCGTTCTCGCACCCGGCTGGAAGCTGGCTCTGGCATTGGCCGTGATTCATGCGCTCGTACTGGCCACCTCGAACATGCTGAACGCCTTCCAGCGGATCCTGACATCGCAGTTCCTGGAAACGATCCTGCGCCAGTCGATCTACCTGGGGCTGATCGGCGCCGCGGCCTGGCTCGGCTTCGGCCTGAGCAGCCGCATCGCCTTCGAGCTGTCCATCCTGTCGGCCCTGCCGGTGCTGGCGGTGATGGGCGCGATCCTGCTGCGGATGTGGCGACAGAACGGTAGCAGCGGAATCCGGCCACGCTTTGCCTTCCGGTTCTGGTTCGCCGGAGCCGCGCCGATCCTGATGACGGTGCTCGCCAACCGGCTCCAACTCGACCTGGACGTGATGATGGTAGGCGCGATGCTCGGCGACCGGGAGGTGGGAATCTACCGGGCGGCCGCGCGTGGGGCGATGCTGGTATCGATCGCCAACATGGTGGCCCTGCAGCTGGTGGGGCCGATGCTGTCGCGCGCCCTGGCCGCCGACGACAGCGCCGGAGCCCAGCAGCTCCTTTCCAAGGCGGCGGCGGTCTCCTTCCTGACCGGAATGCCGATCGTGCTGGCCTTGGGTGCTGGAGCGCCGCTGTATCTGGGGCTCTACGGGGCCGGGTTCCCCGAGGCGTCGCTGTCGCTCAGGCTCCTGATGCTGGGGCAGGCCGCGATCGTCCTAGCCGGCGCCGACAGCATTCTGCTGATCATGCTGCGGCGGGAAAGGCTCGTCCTGCTGGTGACAGCCGGCGGGGTTGTGGCGAATTTCGCCCTCAACCTTTCGCTGATCGGCCCCTTCGGCATCGAGGGAGCGGCGGTGGCATCGTTGATCTCGATGATCGCCACCCGGCTGACCATGGTCCTCTGGATCCTGCGCACGACCGGATTCGACCCGACGGTTCGCCCGACGCTGCACAGGTTTCTGCGCAAGGGGAAGCGCTGAGCCGGGGCCGGCGGGAAGGCACGGCAGAGGCGGGAAGGCCCGGAAGGCGCCGCGCCGGCAGCGCCCGGAGCCTCAGCGGATTTCATAGGCGCCGATGTCCGGTCGCGCGCCGAGCGGGCGTGCAGTGCCGATGATGTCCTGACGGGGGGCGACCCGGCCGTCGCCGGCATCGATCAGCCCGCTGCCAGGGCGCGGACGATAGTCGCCGTTCAGGGGATCGACCAGCAGTGCTGCCGTATCGGAAACCACCCTGTTGCCGAGCAGCGTGACGCCGGCGCCGCCGTCCGCGCCCGTCCTTACGGCATGGGCCAGATTGTTGGCCACGGTCACCAGCTGCGGCCCCCTCCCCTCGGATGCGCCGCGCAACTGGAATCCGAACAGCCCGATCCACGGCCGTTCGCCCGAGGGGCCGCGGGCATTGATCAGCGTGTTGTTGAGGATCCGCCCGCCCTTCACCCCATAGGCGGTGATCCCGTGCCAGGCGCTGACCGACAGCACGTTGTTCTGCACCAGGAGATCGTCCAGGTAACCCTTCATGAAGATCCCCTGCAACGAACAGATGAAGGGATGCTCCCGCGGGCCGCGCCACTCCTCGATGATGTTGTTCTCGATCACCAGCCCGGTCACGGTGCCCCCGTCGGGCCTGCCGTCCGGCCCGAGAGACCAGCTCTGGAAACCGTCGTCATGCTGTGCCGTATCGACCTCGACGCAATCGCGCACGACATTGCCGCGGATCAGCGAAAAGTCGCCGAGCGCACGCAGCCCGTCGCCGTCGAACCCGAATACGCGGTTGTTCACGAGCCGCGCCCGCGCCCCCGAGGCCTGAACCCCGTGGAACACGCCATACAGCGTGCTGTCGCGCACCGTGCTGTCCGGCCCCTGGATCAGGATGCCCCCGGCCCGGGCCTCGCGCCAGTCCTCCTTGCGCCACTGCCGGTAGTTGCGCCCGTCTTCCCGACCGCGCACCTCCAGCCGCTCGAAGCGGATGCGGGAGCTTCCGGCATAGGCGCGCACCAGGGTGCGGACCTGCCGTTTCGCCCCGGGCCGGGGCCATATCTTCAGGCCGCGGAAGATCAGCCCGGACGCGTTGACCACATGCAGCGCGTCGAAATGCACCCGCGCGCCGGGGGCCGGGGCAATCAGGACCGGCTCGGAAAACCGCGCCACCCCCACCTTGACGAAACCGTATTCGCCATCGAGCAGCCGCAGTTCGTCACCACCGGAGACCCGGCCGGAAGTCAGCACCCGCGCGAGATCCCGCCAGGGGGCATCGCGGCTGCCGTCCCCCCCGGGGGGAGCGGCGGGCGAAACATA
The DNA here is from genome assembly GCA_026989055.1 of Paracoccaceae bacterium. Taxonomy (GTDB): domain Bacteria; phylum Pseudomonadota; class Alphaproteobacteria; order Rhodobacterales; family Rhodobacteraceae; genus JAJRUE01. Next base: position 10,821 of record JALSKC010000083.1, on the reverse strand, counting down.
ATAGACCCCGGCCGCGACCGGCCCCGGCAGTGCCGCGAGCCCCCCTCCCAGAAGAAGCAGAAGCACCGGCAGGAAAAGGTCGGGCAGCCGGCGCCGGATGCGGGGCTCGTTCCTTCCTGACATCCCGTTCCTCCGGTTGCCGCGGCGCCACCGCGCCAACGTCGGAAAGCCTAACCCATCGGGGGCCGATCACCAACAGGTTCCGGGATGCGGCCTCCGACCAGCCCGGTGATCATGTCTGCCGTCCGGCGCACCGCCCGGCCGATCCGCTCGACATCGCGATCGGAAAAGCGGACTGCCGGCCCGGAAACCGAGATTCCGGCGAAGGCCTCTCCGAAAGCGTTGAACACCGGCGCGGCGACGCAGCGCATGCCGCAGTAATGTTCCTCGTCATCCAGAGCCCAGCCGCGCCGGGCCGTCCGGGAGAGATCGGCAAACAGCCGCTCGGCCGTGGTCAGGGTGCGCGGGGTGAACCGGGCGAGCCCCGCCTTGCGCAGGATCCGCTCCGCATCGCGCCGTGCCATGTGCGCCAGGATCGCCTTGCCGATGCCCGAGGCATGCATCTCGCTGCGGGTGCCCGGCCGGAAGAAGGCCCGGATCGGGTTCTGCGTCTCGACCTGAGAGACATAGACGATGCACGCATCCTCGACGATCGCCAGATTGGCGGTTTCGCCGGTTTCCAGCATCAGCTCGCGCAGGCTGCGCCGCGAGCCCTCCACCAGATTGGTGCGCAGGAGGTAGGCGCTGCCGACCCGGAACGCCCCGATCCCGACCGACCATTCCTGCGCCGTATCATCGAATTCCGCCAGACCGTGCGCCTGGAGCGTGACCAGGAGGCGGTGCGCCGTCGAGGCCGGCATGCCGGCACCCAGCGCCAGGTCGGTCAGGGTGGCGCTGCCGTCGCGGGCCAGGAGTTCCAGCAACCGGAGCCCCCGGTCGAGCGCCTGGACCCGGGCTTCGCCCGCCCCCCCCGGAGACGACCTGGGCCGCCCCCTCCTGCGCCGCATCTGGGTCGATTCCGCCATGCCTGCCTCCGAATCCTTTCCTGCATCTTCTCCCGCCCCCTGCATAGTGGAAATTGTTTTCACCTTTGTCACCTGACAAAATGGAAAACGTATTTTCCATTGGAATCATTGCCATGGCAGAAATCGCCGGTTTTTGGAAAATATTTTCAAAAAAATTGCAACCCCGGCCCCATGCGCTATCATGCAGAGATGCAGAGAACCGTTTCAAAACCGGAGGGCAGCACCGCCATGTTCGGCCTCAACCCGGCCTTCATCCCCGGCCCGACCAACATCCCCGACCGGCTGCGCGCCGCCATGAACGTGCAGACGCTCGACCACCGCGCGCCGGATTTCGTGTCTGTCTTCGCCCCGGTTCTGGCCGACCTGAAAAAGGTGTTTCGCACCGAAAGCGGCGAGACATTCGTCTTCCCGGCCAGCGGAACCGGCGGCTGGGAGGCGGCGATCACCAACACGCTGAGCCCCGGCGACAAGGTGCTGGTGGCGCGCTACGGCATGTTCAGCCACCGCTGGATCGACATGTGCCAGCGCCACGGGCTGGACGTGCAGGTGCTCGAATGCGAATGGGGCAGCGGCGCGCCGGCCGATCGCTTCGCCGAGGCGCTTGCCGCCGACAGCGCGCAGGACATCAGGGCCGTGCTGGTCACCCACAACGAAACCGCCACCGGCGTGGTTTCCGATGTGGCCGCGGTGCGCGCCGCCATCGACAGCGCCGACCACCCGGCGATGCTGTTCGTCGATTGCGTCTCGTCGCTCGGCTCGATGGATTTCCGCATGGACGACTGGGGCGTCGACATCGCCATTGCCGGCTCGCAGAAGGGCTTCATGCTGGCCGCCGGCGCGGCCATTCTCGCCGCCTCTCCAAGGGCGCTGGAAGCCACCGAACGGGCCGGGCTGAAGCGCTGCTACTTCGACTTCCGCGACATGCGCGCGGCCAATGCCTCGGGCGGGTTTCCCTACACCCCGCCGCTCAACCTGATCTTCGGGTTGCGCGAAAGCCTGGCCATGCTGTTCGAGGAAGGGCTCGACAACGTCTTTGCCCGCCACCACCGCCTTGCAACAGGCGTGCGCAAGGCGGTCGATGCCTGGGGGCTCAGCCTGGTGGCGAAGTCGCCCGAACTGCAGTCCGATTCGGTCAGCGCCATCTATGTGCCCGAGGGCTTCGATTCCAACGCGCTCACCGATCACGCCTACGAACGCTACGGCGTGTCCTTCGGCATCGGCCTGGGCGAGATGAACGGCAAGGCGTTCCGCATCGGCCACCTGGGCGCGCTGAGCGACGTGATGGTGCTTTCGGGGCTTGCCACCATCGAGATGGCGATGAAGGATCTCCGCTACCCGATCGAGCTGGGCGCCGGGGTGGCCGCAGCCCAGGAGCATTTCCGCAACAGCACGGCAGCGGCGATACAGGCCGCCGCCTGAGAGCCGCCGGAGAGAGACCGAATGGAGATACCGACCTACGAAGATGTCGAAAGGGCGCATGAGCGCATCCGCCCCCATGTGCACGAAACCCCCGTCCTGACCTCGCAAACCTTCAACCGGATGACCGGGGCCGAGCTGTTCTTCAAATGCGAGAACTTCCAGAAGGCCGGCGTGTTCAAGGCGCGCGGGGCCTCGAACGCGGTGTTCTCGCTGACCGACGAACAGGCAAAGCGCGGCGTGGCCACCCATTCATCGGGCAACCACGGCCTGTCGCTCTCCTATGCCGCCGGGCGACGGGGTATCCCCTGCCAGGTGGTCATGCCCCGCACCGCCCCCGAAGCCAAGAAGGAGGCCGTGCGCGGCTATGGCGGCTCCATCACCGAATGCGAGCCTTCGACCTCCAGCCGCGAAGAGGTGTTCGCCAGGGTCGTGGCCGAGACCGGCGCCGAATTCGTGCACCCCTACAACGACCCGCGGGTGATCGCGGGCCAGGGCACCTGTTCGCGCGAGCTCTTGTCCCAGACCGGCGGGCTGGACGCGGTGATCGCCCCGATCGGGGGCGGCGGCATGGTCTCGGGCACCTGCCTGACGCTTTCCAGCATCGCGCCGGATGTGGAAATCTTTGCCGCCGAGCCGAAACAGGCCGATGACGCCTGGCGCAGCTTCAAGGCCGGCCATATCATCGCCGATGACGCCCCCGAAACCGTCGCCGACGGGCTCAAGGTGCCGCTCAAGGATCTGACCTGGCATTTCGTGAAGAACCACGTCACCGACATCCTGCTGGCCGAAGAGCAGGAGATCATCGACGCGATGTATCTGATCTGGCAGCGGATGAAGATCGTGGTCGAACCCTCGTCGGCGGTGACGCTGGCGACCATCCTGAAGAACAGGGATCGCTTCGCGGGAAAGCGCGTGGGCGTGATCCTGACCGGCGGCAACGTGGACCTGAAGAAACTGCCCTGGATGTGAACCGGGGCCGGAGGAGAACGCGATGAAAGATGCCAATCTCGACCATTACGAAGTGGGCTACGACATCCCGGCCAAGCCCGGCATGTCCTATGACGAGATCCAGACCCCCTGCCTGATCGTGGACATGGATCAGCTGGAAAGGAACCTCGACAAGATGCAGGCCGATGCCGATGCCATGGGCATGCGGCTGCGGGTGCATGGCAAGATGCACAAGTCCGCCGACATCGCGAAGATGCAGATCGAACGCGGCGCCTGCGGAATCTGCTGCCAGAAGGTGAGCGAGGCCGAAGCCTTTGCCCGTGCCGGCATCAGGGACATCCTGGTTTCCAACCAGGTGCGCGATCCGGCCAAGATCGACCGGCTGGCGCAACTGCCCAAGCTCGGCGCGCGCACGCTGGTCTGCGTGGACGATCCCGACAACGTGGCCGACCTCTCTGCGGCGGCGCAAAAGCACGGCACCGAGATCGAATGCCTCGTTGAAATAGACTGCGGCGCCGGGCGCTGCGGCGTCACCACCAGCCAGGACGTGGTGCATATCGCCAGGCTGATCGACGCCGCCCCGGGGCTGAAGTTTTCCGGCATCCAGGCCTATCAGGGCGCCATGCAGCACCTGGACCGCTACGAGGACCGCAAGGAAAAGATCGACATCGCCGTGGCGATGGTGAAGGACGCCGTGCAGGCGCTCAAGGCCCAGGGGCTGGAGTGCGACATCGTTGGCGGCGGCGGCACCGGCAGCTATTATTTCGAAGGCGCATCAGGGGTTTACAACGAACTGCAATGCGGCTCCTACGCCTTCATGGATGCCGACTATGGCCGCATCCTCGATGAAAACGGCGTGCCGATTTCCGAAAGCCAGTTCGCTTCCTCGCTGTTCCTTCTGACCTCGGTGATGAGCCACGCCAAGCCCGACAAGGCAGTGGTCGATGCCGGCCTCAAGGCGCAGTCGGTGGACAGCGGCCTGCCCAGGGTGCACGGCATCGAGGGGGTCGAATACGTCAAGTGCTCGGACGAGCACGGGGTGATCGCCGACCCGGAGGGCAAGCTGAAGATCAACCAGAAGATCCGCCTGATCCCCGGCCACTGCGACCCGACCTGCAACGTGCATGACTGGTATGTGCTGGTGCGCGGCGACAAGGTTGAAAACGTCATTCCCGTCACCGCGCGGGGGCTCGCCTACTGATGCTGATCGTATCCGAAGAAACCTGCCGGCAGGTGATGACCCGCCCGGCCGCCTTTGACGCGGTCGAGGCCGTTTTCGGCGCCATGGCGCGTGGCGATGCCTGGAACTTTCCGGTGGTGCGCGAGGCCATCGGGCACGCCGATGCGCTCTATGGCTTCAAGTCGGGTTTCGACAAGGCGGGGCTGGTGCTGGGCGTCAAGGCCGGCGGCTACTGGCCGCACAACATGGCGCGGGGGCTGACCAACCACCAGTCCACCGTCTTCCTGTTCGATCCCGACACCGGCATGCTCTCGGCGCTGGTGGGAGGCAACTACCTGACGGCGCTGCGCACCGCGGCCTCGTCGGCCATTTCGATCAACCGCCTGGCGCGCAGGGATGCACGGGTGCTGGGCATGGTCGGGGCCGGCCACCAGTCGCAGTTCCAGCTGCGCGCGGCGGTGGAGCAGCGCGATTTCGAGCGCGTGGTCGCCTGGAACTTCCACCCCGAAATGCTGCCAAGGCTGGGGGCCGTGGCCGAAGAGCTGGGCCTGCCCTTCGAGGCGGTGGAGCGCGAGGAACTGGGCGCGCAGGCCGACGTGATCATCACCATCACCTCGGCGCATGAGGCCTTGCTGATGAAGGACTGGATCAAGCCCGGCACCCATATCGCCTGCATGGGCACCGACACCAAGGGCAAGCAGGAGGTGGACCCGCAGCTTGTCGCCGCCGCCACCCTGTTCACCGACGAGGTCGCCCAGTCGGTGAGCATCGGTGAAACCCAGCACGCCATCGCCGCCGGGCTGATTTCCCAGGCCGACATCACCCCGATCGGCGCGGTGATCAACGGCGACCACCCGGGGCGGACATCGGACAGCGAGATCACGCTGTTTGACGGCACCGGCGTCGGGTTGCAGGATCTGGCCGTGGCCTCGGCCGCGGCGCAGATTGCGCAAGACAAGGGGTTGGCGCAGGAGGTTGCTCTTTAGGCCGGGCCGCCGACCGGCTTACCGGTTGGCGTCGATCCAGCGCGACATCAGCACCCGGTCGCGAAAGCACTCGGGCGGGATTTCGCGCCGCTTGATCCGTGCGATCCGCTCGGCGAAACCCACCTGTTTCGATGACGGGTAGGCCAGGAACCGGCTGGTCTCCATCGCCTTGCGGTGCCGGTCGATCCAGTCGGACAGGACGCGACGGTCCTGCCGGGCTTCCCAGGGCAGCACCGCACCGGTGCGCGCCGCGATCTTGCGGGCATAGGCCAGTTGTTTCTCGGTCACCGGAATCTGGTGGTAGTCGTTCGACGATCCGCGGTTCATCGGCGGCGGGGGTTGGTTCATGGCAGCCATGTCGTGTCTCCACTTCATGTTCAAACATAGAACATTAGTGGAACATTGTCAATATCCGGTGGATGCACCCAAAATGGGCACCATATATGGACGCCGCCGGCTCAGAACATCACGCCCACCAACCACAGGGTGATCGCCGGAAACGCCGCCAGAATCACCACCCGCACCAGATCCGAGATCACGAAAGGCAGCACGCCGCGGTAGGTCCGGGACATGGGCACATCCCCGGCAAGCGAGTTGATGATGAACAGGTTCATCCCCACAGGCGGCGTGATCAGACCGACCTCGACCACGATCAGCGCCAGAATCCCGAACCAGATTCCGGCCTGTTCCGGGCTCAGACCGAAATCCAGCACCTCGATGATCGGAAAGAAGATCGGGATCGTCAGCAGGATCATGCTGAGGCTGTCCATGATGCAGCCGAACGCCAGGTAGAACAAGAGCATCAGCGCCAGCACCATGTAGGGCGCATAGCCCTGCGCCACCACCCATTCGGCCATCCTCTGCGGTGCCTGGGTAAAGGCCAGGAAGGAGTTGAACAGCTGCGCGCCCAGGATGATCAGGAAGATCATGGCGCTGGCAATCGCCGCTTCAAGAATCGAGTCGAGGAAGCCGCGAAAGGTCAGCCCGCCGGTGGCGATTCCGTAAAGAGCGGTGGCCACCGCCCCCACGGCCGCGCCCTCGGTCGGCGTGAACAGCGCCTGCACGCCGGGGCGCACCCAGTTCCAGTCGCCGGCGATGCCGCCGATCACCAGTCCGAAGATCACCACCACCGGCCAGATCCCGAGCAACGTGCGCAGACGCTCGCCATAGGGGCGGCGCTCTGCAGTCGGGGCCGCGCCCGGATTCAGCCGTGCGTAGATCGCAACCGTCACCATGTAGCCGAACGCCGCCAGCACTCCCGGCACCAGGGCGGCAATGAACATCTTGACGATGTTCTGCTCGGTCAGGATGGCGTAGATCACGAGAATCACCGAAGGCGGGATCAGGATGCCCAGCGTGCCGCCCGCCGCCAGAACACCCGTGGCCAACGCATCGGAATAGCCGCGCTTGCGCATCTCGGGCAGGGCCACCTGGCCCATGGTGCTGGCGGTGGCCAGCGACGAGCCGCAGACCGCCCCGAACCCGGCGCAGGCCCCGACCGAGGCCATGGCGATGCCACCCCGCCGGTGGCCCAGCCAGTCCGAGGCGGCGGCGAACAGCGCCGCCGACATGCCGGACTTGGTGGCGAACTGCCCCATCAGCAGGAACAGCGGCACGATCGACAGCGAGTAGCTGGAAAAGGTGTCGTAGCTGAGCGTTTTCAGCTGCGCCAGAACCGGGCCCGGCCGACCCAGCACGTACCAGGTGCCGAAGAACCCGGTCATCCCCATGGCAACGGCGATGGGCACACGCAGGAAGATCGCCAGCAACAGCAGCCCGAAGGCGACGGCCGGCACCTCGAAACCGCTCATGCGGGCTGCTCCCTTCCCTGCAGGGTCCAGTTCAGGCTGCGCCAGACCGTATAGAGGCTGACCACCAGAAAGAACACCGCCCCCACCAGCGCCAGCGAATACGGGATCCAGATCGGCACCTCCAGCTCATAGGTCGTTTCCGGAAAGAACGGCGGCGCGCCCATCCCCAGCGCGCTGCGCAGCCCGTCCGATCCATAGGGGAACTTTTCTCCGAAGCCGACCCAGAACCGCCAGACGATGACCCAGGCGGCCAGCGAGATCAGCGCATCGCCTACCATCCCAAGAAAGGCCTGCGCCCGGCCCGGCAGACGCGAGACGAAGATGTCCACCGTCACATGCCCGCGCCTGAGCTGGGCCAGCGGCAGAAAGGAAAAGACCGCAACTGCCACGCCCATCTCGACGATCTCGAAGTCGCCCTTGATCGGGCCGAAGCGCTCATCCACCGCCAGCAGCGCCCGGCCGATGATCGAGACAACCGTGATCAGCGAGACCGCGGCCAGGATGATCCCCCCGCCATAGGCCAGAAGCCTGGCAAGCCGCTCCAGCGCCCGCCCGACCCGGCGTTCGACATCCGGTGCCAGTGTCATTGCCTGCTCTCCTTCCTGCCCCGTTGCGTGCTCCTGCCCCGCATGCTGCTGCGCACCCTCCTTCCCCTTGCCCGGCCGCTTGCCCGACCCCGGCGCCGGTTCAGCACGGAACCCGGCCTTCTTCAAGATAGCAGAGCGCCATCAGCAGATAGGCGGTGCCCCAGATCAGTTCGCTGTCCTGCGCAAAGCCGCGCGGGCGGTTGAAGCAGCCGTCCACCAGCCGCCCGGTGGGCCGGACATGTTCGGCCAGCGCCTCCAGCATCGGCTCCAGGTGGTCGGTGAACTCGGCGACCTCGCCGGCCAGGGCATCCCCGCGCGCCTCCACCGCCATGCGCGCCAGCTGCTCGACGACGATGGCCGCAGCCGAGGTGTCGCGCAGCCCGCCCGGGTCGTCGAAATCCCAGGGCGGCACCCCGTCGCCCACGGCGTTGCGCCAGAATCCGAATACCGCGCGCGCCGCATCGCGATAGCGAGATTCGCCGGTTTCCTGCCAGGCGCGCAGAAACCCGGCGATGGCCCAGGCCTGGCCGCGGCTCCAGCAGCTGTCGTCATGGGCGCCCAGCAGCGTGAAGCGGCGCAGGATGCGGTCCTCGTCCTGCGCATATTCGATGAACTCGACGGTCGAGCCGTCGGGGCGCAGGAAATCGCGGATCGTCACGTCCAGATGGCGCCTGGCACCGCGCAGGAATGTCTCGTCGCCGCTCTGCCGCCAGGCCCACCAGTCCAGCCGCAGATTCGGGTGCACGTTGTCCACTGCCACGATCCGGCGCGAGGCGAGCGTGGTGCTCTTGACCTGCACCTCGTGCCCGATGGGCATGGCGCCGTTGAAGGGGATCGCCATCGCCCGCACCGCCCAGGCCGCGGCCATGGCCAGGGTGCGCATCTCCTCGCGGCCGGTTTCGGCATGCAGCCGCGCCGCCGCGTAGTAGAAGCGGTGGCCGCGGAACTGGTCGTCCTTTTCCAGCTTCGGGCGCAGGGCCTCGGTGCGCGCCAGCGCTTCGTCGATCAGCTCGGCCCGCCCTTCAAGTCGGCCCTTGATACGCAGGCACTCCACCCAGTGGCCGCCGCACCAGTCGCCGTCGTCGGTGGTCTGCCAGCGGCCGCTGTGCAAATCGGCATGATAGGGCCAGAGCGCGCCGACCTGCGCCCGGGTCTCGCCGATACGCGCCAGCAGGTCGTCGAGCAGGCCCGGCCGCCTCATCGGCCCGCCCCCGCGGGCGGCAGGATCGGCGGGCGGGCGTTCAGCGCCGCCACCTCCATGCCGGCGGTCCGCTTGTAGCTGTCGGCAAACGCCTGGCGCTCGGCCAGCGGCATCACCGCCTCGATGTCGTCGAAGCCGTCGGGGGCGCGCCGGGCCACGATGTCGAGGATCCGGTCCGGCCCGTCGCCGCGATTGGCCAGCACCACCGCGTTCACTGCCTCGCGCCGGGTCTCGTCATAGGCAGCCAGGGCCCGCGCGCCGGGGCCGTGTTCCAGCAGGCAGGCGGTCAGCACGCGGGCATCGACGATCGCCTGGCTGGCTCCGTTCGAACCGATCGGATACATGGCATGGGCCGCATCGCCCAGCAGCGTCACCGGCCCGAAGGACCAGCGCGGCAGCGGGTCGCGATCGACCATCGGAAATTCCCAGATCCCTTCGGCCCCGGCGATCAGCGCCGGGATGTCCAGCCAGTCGAACCGCCAGCCGGCAAAGCGCGGCGCGAAAGCCCCGGCGGCGGCCGGGCGGTTCCAGTCCTGCTCCCGCCAGCGATAGCCTTCGGGCATGGCCAGGTCGGCGATCCAGTTGATCAGGCTGCCGCCCCCCGGCAGGTCGGCGATCGGGTAGCAGACGAACTTGCACGCCCGGGTGCCGGCCATGGCCATGCAGCGCCCGCCCAGAAAGCGCGGCCCCCGGCTGAGGCCCCGCCACATCATCGTGCCGCCCCACCGTGCCGGCCCTTCGCCCGGGTAGAGCCGGGCGCGGACGGTGGAATTGATCCCGTCAGCACCCACCAGCACCGCGCCGCGTGCGCGGCCGGCGGGCGTGCCGCTGGCCCGGTCGATCAGCTCCAGCGCGACCTGCCCGCCCTCTTCGTCCCAGCCGGCGACGGCCCGGCCGAGCCGGATGGCATCGCCGCCGGCCCGCGCCCTGAGCGTCCGCAGCAGCAGCATCTGCAATTCGCCGCGGTGGATCGAATACTGCGGCCAGCGGTATCCGGCATGCCGGCCGCGCGGCTCGCGCCAGATCTCCTGCCCCCGGGTGGAGAAATAGGCCACCTCGCGGGTGCGCAGGCCGATCCGGTCCAGATCCTCGGCAAGGCCCAGTTCGAACAGCTCGCGCACCGCCTGGGGCTGCAGGTTGATCCCCACCCCCAGAGGGCGCGGCGCACGCACCGCCTCGAAGATGCGAAAGTCGATACCGGCCTGATGCAGGCTGAGCCCCAGGGCCAGCCCGCCGATTCCGGCACCGGCGATCAGAACCGTCATCCTGCCACCTCCGCGCCAGCCCCGGGCCGCCCCCGCCAGCCGGCCGGACCGGCCCGCGGGGACACCTGTGCGTCAGTCGCTGTATTTCGCGACCAGGGCCCGGGCATCGGCCACCATCGCGGCACCGTCCAGCCCCTTGGCCGTCACCTCTTCGATCCAGGCCCGGGTCAGCTCTTCGCCGATTTCCCGCAGCCGGGCGGTGGTATCCGCATCCATGGTATGGATGGCGTTGCCGTTGTCGGCGGTGATCCTGCGGCCGACCTCGTCGCCCTCATCCATGGCGCGCCCGGCCCAGGCCGAAGTCTCGATGCCGGAGTTGGCGTCAATCACCGCCTTGAGATCATCGGGCAGCGCGTCATAGGCCTCCCTGTTCATCGCCCAGATGAAGAAGGTGTTGTA
>JALSKC010000082.1 GCA_026989055.1 Paracoccaceae bacterium | reverse complement strand
CCTTTCGGCGAAATGAAATGCTGAAAGCGCAGTGTCACCTCCTGGGCCAGGGCGACCCCTGCCGTCAGCCCCAGGGCAACGGCACCGCCGATGGCGGCTGCGAGCAGTTTCCTCATCGGATTTCCTCCCGTCCTGTTGTGCATCTCCCTGCGCGAACTCTAGAGCAGTCCCCGGAATTGTCCAACCATTTGGTCGGTTAATATTCCCGCGCGCCCTTCCCGCCCCGCGCCTCGGCGCAGGCCCCGCACTCGCGGGCGCGGCGCGCGAAGGCAAGCGCCTCCTCCGGGGCAGCGCCGAGCCGGGCCCCGGCCGAAAACACATCCGACAGATCCCACCCGGGGAATGTTTCGGCCACGATCCCGGCAAGGGGGCGGCCGCTTTCCCCGACCTGACGGCACATCTCCTTCACCCGTTCCTGCGCCTGGGGGCGCGGCATCCGCGCGGCAAGCGCAAAGACGAGCGCCTCGGCGAAGATGGTGCCGCGGCTGGCGGCGATGTTGCGCTCCATCTCGGCCGGGCGCGGGGCCAGTCCGGCAGCGAGCTCCCCGGCCACCGAAAGCGCACGCGCCGCGGCCATGCAAAGCTGCGGCAGCGCCAGCCATTCGCGCATCCAGGCCGCCCCGTCGCGCTGAAGCGCATGAACCTGCGCTCCCTGGAGCGCCCCGCTCAGCGCCGCCGCGTGGCCGGCCAGCGCCACCAGCAGCGCCGGCTGCACCGGGTTCGACTTCTGCGGCATGGTGGAGGAACCGCCCCCCCCGGGCAGGCTGACCTCCTCGATCCCCGATTGCGCCATCAGCTGCAGATCCTGGCCCATCTTGCCCAGGCTGCCGGTCACCAGCGCAAGCCAGCCGGCAAATTCGGCCGGCCCGTCGCGGCTGGAATGCCAGCTGCGCTGCGGGTCGCCAAGGCCCAGCGCGGCGGCCAGATCGGCGCGCAGCCCCGCCGCCTGCGGCCCCAGCGCCGCCGCAGTGCCAGCCGCACCGGACAGCGAAACCAGGAAAACCCGCGGGCGCAACTGCCCGAGGCGGTCGAGATGGGAAAGCAGCGGCGCACCCCAGGACGCCACCACCGCGCCGAAGCTTGTTACCGTCGCCACCTGCCCCCAGCTGCGCGCGGCCATCGGAAGCCCGGCATGGGCCTCCGCCAGCGCGCCCAGCCGACCGAGCAGGGCGCGGATCCGCGCCTCCAGCAGCGCCGCGATCCGGCGCAGGCGCAGCGCCAGGGCGGTGTCCGTGATGTCCTGCGAAGTGGCGCCCCGGTGAACGTATTGCGCATGCTCCGGCGCCTGCATGGCCGCCCGGAACGCCTGCACCAGGGCCGGCACCGCCACCCCGTTGCACCCGGTTTCCGCGGCCAGGGCCGCCGGGTCGATCTGCACCTCGCGGCTGGCGCGCCAGATCGCTTCGGCGCTGTCGGCCGGGATGATCCCGCGCGCACCCTGGGCGCGAGCCAGCTCGCCCTCGACCAGCAGCATGGCGCGGATCTCGGCGCTGTCGGACAGCAGCGCCGCCGCCTCGCGGTCACCGAACAGCCCGGCATGAAGCGCGCTGTCGAAGACGGATGCGGCCATGGCTCAGATATCCAGGAACACGGTTTCGCCCTCGCCCTGAAGGCGGATGTCGAACCGATACGCCCCCCGGCCCTGACGCCGGGCGATCAGGGTTTCGCGCCGCGCCTCCTGCTCGATCAGCCCGAGCAGCGGATCGGCGGCGTTGGCTTCCTCCTCGTCCGGGAAATACAGCCGCGTGTTCAGCCCGAGGTTGATCCCGCGGGCCACGATCCACAGGTTGACATGCGGCGCCTGCATGACGACCCTCCCCTCCGGGCTTCGCCCCGGCCAGGGCACCGGCCCCGGTTTCACCGTGTCGAAACCCCATTGCCCGGTTTCGAAATCGCAGATCACCCGACCCCAGCCGCGAAAGCCCTCCTCGACCTCGCCGCCCCCCTCGGGGTGGGCGTAATGACCGGCGGCATTGGCCTGCCAGACCTCGATCAGCGCGTCCTTGACCGGAGCACCGGTGCCGTCGGTCACCCGGCCTTCGATGCGGATGCGCTCGCCCCTGGCGTTCGGTCCGGCGATGTCGCCGCCCAGTTCGCACGCGAAGATCGAAAAGCCGGCGGCGCCGGGCGCCAGACCGATATGCACATAGGGCCCCGCCGTCTGCGAGGGGGTTTGCGGGAGATATCCGGGCCTGTCGCGCATCAGTTTCCCTCCGGCCGGTTTTCGAACGGGGTCGAGCGCCGCCCCCGCAGCACGATGTCGAATCGGTAGGTAAGCGCATCGAAGGGAAGCGATGCCTTCAGGTCCAGGCGCGCCACCAGCTGCTCCACCGCCTCCGGGTCGGGGATCGAGCCGGCAATCGGGCAGCTGGCGATCAGCGGGTCGCCTTCGAAGTAGAGCTGGGTGATCAGCCGCTGCGCGAAGGCCCGCCCGAAGATCGAGAAATGCACATGCGCCGGGCGCCAGCTGTCCACCCAGTTGCGCCAGGGGTAGGGGCCGGGGCGGATGGTGCGAAAGGCGTAATGGCCGTTCTCGTCGGTAAGCGTGCGTCCGCAGCCGCCGAAGTTCGGGTCGAGCGGCGCGCGGTAGCTGTCGTTGCGGTGGCGGTAGCGCCCGGCGGCGTTGGCCTGCCAGATCTCGATCAGCCCCCCGGGCACGGGGCGGGCGTTCTCGTCCAGCACACGGCCGTGGATGACGATGCGCTCGCCGATAGGCGCGCCCGGCGCCGCGCCGTCCTGGCGGAAATTGGCCAACAGGTCGTTGTCGAGCGGGCCGATGTCGCCGTGGCCGAACACCGGGCCGGTGATCTCGGAGAGGGTGTTTTCCACCGACAGCAGCGGCAGGCGCGGCGCGCGGGTGAGCGAGGTCTTGTAGTCGTCATGGCGCGCCGGCGGGTGGCGGCGGCGGTCGCGCGGGTAATAGCCGGCCCGGTTCGCGGCGTGTCCCCCGTTCACGGCCGGCCTCCTTTCGCGGCGGCGTGCGAAACGCCCTTCACGACATTCGCGGTTTTCACAGCTTCACTCCCATCTCCTCGTAGGTTTCGCGCGCCACCCGGAAAGCGCGGTTGGCCGCCGGCACGCCGGCGTAGATCGCCACGTGCAGGAAGGCCTCGCGCACCTCCGCCGGGCTGGCGCCGGTGCGGACGGTGGCGCGGACATGCATGGCCAGCTCATCCCAGTGGCCGCCGGCTGCCAGCAGCGCCAGGGTCAGCAGCGAGCGCTCGCGTCGGCTCAGCTCCTCTCCCGCCCAGACCCGGCCCCAGGCGGCTTCGACGATCAGTTCCTGAAAGGGCGCATCGAAGGCGCTCCTCGCCGCCTCGGCGCGCGCCACATGGGCCTCGCCCAGCACCTCGCGGCGCACCGCCATGCCGCGTTCGAACCGTTCCGGCCCGCCCCGTCCGGACCTGCCCCGTTCAGACATGGCCGACCTCCCCGAGAAAGCCGGTGAGCACGCGGGCGTAGTCCCCGGGCCGCTCGACACAGGGCAGATGCCCGGCGCCGCGGATCAGCTGGAAGCGGACCCCCTCGATCAGCCCGGCGGTTTCGCGCACCAGGTCCGGCGGGGTCGAGCCGTCGTCGGAACCGGCGATCGCCAGCACCGGCAGGCGCAACCGGGCAGTGCTTTCGAGCAGGTCGGTTCCGGCGATCGCCGCCGAGCAGCCCAGGTAGCCGGCCACCGGAGTGCGACAGAGCATGTGCCGCCAGCCGGCCAGGGCCAGCGGGTTCTCGCGCCGCCAGCGGGCCGAGAACCAGCGCTCCAGGATGGATTCGGCAATGGCGCCGATCCCGCCTGCGCGCACCGCCTCGATCCGCTGCTCCCACATGGCCGGGGTGCCGATCCGGGCCGCCGTGTTCGACAGCACCGCGGCACGCAGCAGCCCGGGGTGTTCGGCCGCCAGCCCCTGGGCGATCATTCCGCCGATCGACAGGCCGACGAAAACACAGCCCCGCGCGCCCAGGTGCTCGATCAGCGCTGCCGCATCGGCCACCAGGTCACCCATGAAATAGGCGCCCTCGGGCGCGGCGCTGAGCCCGTGGCCCCGGGTGTCGTAGCGGATGATGCGCAGCCCCTCGGGCAGCAGCGCCAGCAGCTGATCCCACAGCCGGAAATCGGTGCCGAGCGAGTTGGAGAACACCAGCGCCGGGCCGTCGCGCGGACCGCGGTCCTGGTAGTGGACGACAATTCCGTTCAGCTCGGCAAATTGCATCAGTAAGGCAGCCCCACATAGTTTTCCGCCAGCACCTTCTGGGCGGCTTCGCTTTCGGCCAGAAACGCCAGCTCGGCCTGCTGCATGCGCAGCTCGAAGCTCCCCTGATCGGGGAAGCGGTGCAGGAGCATGGTCATCCACCAGCTGAACCGCTCGGTCTTCCAGATGCGCGCCAGCGCGCGCTCCGAATAGCGCTCCAGGCCTTCCTCGTCGCCTTCGAGACAGGCGCGCACCAGCGCGTGATACAGGTAGTGGACATCGCTGGCCGCCGTGTTCAGCCCCTTGGCCCCGGTGGGCGGCACGATATGGGCCGCGTCGCCGCACAGCAGCAGCCGCCCCCAGCGCATGGGCTCGCAGACGAAGCTGCGCAGCGGCGCGATGGATTTCTCGATCGAGGGGCCGGTGACAAGCGCCTCGGCCACCGGCGCAGGCAGGCGGCGGCGCAGCTCGTCCCAGAAGGCGGTGTCGGACCAGGCCTCGGCGCTGTCGCTCAGGGGCACCTGGATGTAGTAGCGGCTGAGGCTGGCATTGCGCATCGAGCACAGGGCGAAGCCGCGTTCCGAGTTCGCATAGATCAACTCGTCGTTCACCGGCGGGGTTTCCGACAGCACCCCGAGCCAGCCGAAGGGGTAGAGCTTTTCGTATTCGCGCCGCCGGTCGGCCGGGATGCTGCGCCGGCTGACGCCGTGAAAGCCGTCGCAGCCGGCCACGTAGTCGCAGGCCAGGCGGCGCACCCCCTCGCGGGTTCTGAAGGCGACGGCCGGGGTATCGGTATCGGCCCCCTCGATGGCCACCTCCTCGACCTCGAAGACGATCCTGCTGCCGGCCGCATCGTGGGCTTCGTAGAGGTCGCGGGTCACCTCGGTCTGGCCATAGACCAGCACCCCGTGCCCGGCAAGCCGCCGGAAGTCGATCCGGAACATCTCGTCGCCGAAGGCGATGTTGGTGCCCTCGTGCAGAAAGCCCTCGCGCTCCATGCGGGCGCCGATGCCGGCCTCGTGCATCAGCGCCGCGAAGCCGCGTTCGAGCACGCCGGCGCGGATCCGCCCCAGAACATGCGCGCGGGTGCGGCGCTCCAGCACCACCGTGTCGATGCCGCGCCGGCGCAGGAGCAGCGCCAGGAGCAGCCCCGACGGCCCGCCGCCAATGATCGCAACCTGCGTGCGCATTCTCTGCCCTCTCGAACCTGCGCAGCAGTCAAGCGTGTCCGGCCGGGGCGGTCAAGCCGCGGGCCTCCCCGCTCCATTGATCCAGCGCAAGGATTCGTCGCGCGTTGACGCTAGGCTGCATGCCTGCTGCGCGCGCCGGCGCAGCTGCCCGCCCGCCTCCCCGGCCCGCGGCCGGGGCGCCGCCGCCGGCACATGAGGCAAGATGACGAAGGAGACGCACCATGCGCACACGCCCCGACCGGCTGTCACGGATCGCGCTGCCCTCCGGCACTGTAACCGTCGATGAACACGGATACCTGACCGATCCCGGCCTGTGGAGCCGGGAATTCGCCGAACATGCGGCCGGCAGCGAAGGAATCGAGCTGACGCCGCGTCACTGGGCGGTCATCTCCTTCATGCGCGACTGGCTGGACGAACACGGCATCGCGGCGGATGCGCGTTTCGTGCTCGACTTCCTGGCCCGGCACGAAGGGCTGGACAGGCGCGGCGCCAAGGCGGCGCTGTTCGAGCTGTTCCCCTACGGCTATGTCCGGCAGGCCTGCAAGATCGCCGGCATGAAGCAGCCGCGCGCCTGGTCCACCGGCTGAGTGCCGCGCAGGGGCGGGCAGGGGTGGGGAGACGCCGGAGCGGCAGCCGCGGGACGCACCGTCGCAGCCGGTTGCAAATGCCTCCCGACGGCTCCATCTTCGCCGTACCGGATGACAGGAGAACGCAATGAGCTACACGATCGACCGCATCATCGAAGGCGCCGACATCGACAGCGTTGACGCCCGCACCCGCGCGGCGCTTGCCGCCGAGGGGTTCGGCGTGCTGACCGAGATCGACGTCAAGGCGACGATGAAGAAGAAGATCGACAAGGACATGCCCGGCTACCGCATCCTTGGCGCCTGCAACCCGAACATGGCCTGGGAAGCGATCGGGCTGGAGCCGAAGGTGGGCGCCATGCTGCCGTGCAACGTGATCCTGCGCGAGGTGGATGGCGGCATCGAGGTCAGCGCCATCGATCCGCAGGCCTCGATGCTGGGCATAGACAACGACGCCCTGAAGGCGGTGGCCGGCCAGGTCCGCCAGATGCTCGAAAGGGTCGTCGCCGCGCTCTGAACCGCCCCCGAACCGTGCTCCGGGCTTCGGAGCGCACGAGCGCTCGGCACCGGAGCAGCGGAGTGTCAGACCGCCAGCGCCAGCCGGGCCCGCCCCCTGGGGCGACACGGGCGAGGGGGGTGATCGAGCAGCGGCTTGGCGTTGGCCTCGTGGCGCCGCAGAAGCTGCTGCAGCCGCCGGCCGCGCACCAGCGGGCGCGCCGGCTCCATCGGCCGCGCCAGCAGGTCGGGCAGGTGGCGCATCAGCCGGGCGATCTCGTGGCGCGGCAGTTCCTGGCCGGCAACCCTGCCCAGAAACAGCGATTCCGTCGGGGCTGCCTCGGCGAAGATCACGGCATGGTGATCCAGCAGCAGGTGGATGTAGTCCACCCCGCCGGGTGCGCCGGGGCGCGCGATGCCGGGCAGGCCGACCAGCTGGCAGGCCGGAGCGAGAATCTCGCGGCTGCCGAACATCCGCTCGGCAACCGGCGAGCTTATCAGCATCCGGTGCTGGGGCGATACGGCCAGGTCACGCCGGGGCAGGCCCTCTCCCAGTGCGCCGGCGGCGATGCACACCGGCCCCAGACGGGGGCGGGCCGCGATCTCGGCGCCGCTCAGCCGCCGCCGGTGCACCGCCACCAGCGGCCGCAGCCCGTCATCCGCCGTCAGCACCAGCGCGCCGGGGCGCAGCTCTTCCACCGGCCGCGGCCCGCTGGCGCATTCGATCAGCGTGCCCGGCGTGAAGCAGGGCGGGCCGAGGTCTGCTACCGGCATCGAGCCCTGCGTGGGCACCCAGGTCGTGCTGACCAGGGTCGCATTGCTCAGGGTGCTGCCGTCACTGGGGGTGAATACCGTCCTTCCGTCGGCCAGGTAGAAGGTGACGCCGGTGATGGTGACGGTCGCGCCGCCGGCCAGCTGCACCGTGACCGTATCGCCCGGATAGCTGACGACGATGTCGGAGCCGTCGATGCTGTCGTTCGAGAAACGGTTGATCAGCCCGTTGTCGTTGTTGTCGACGATGGTGAAGAAATTCACCGTCAGCAGGGTGCCCGCCGGCGGCGGGGCATAGGGATCGATGATCCAGAACTGATCCTGATACGTCGTGGGCATGCTGCTCTGCCTCCGCCTCCTCTGTCGCCGGGAAGCTTCGCCCCGAGGCTAGCCCCGCCCGGACCGGCGGCGAAGCCCGCAGGCCCTGCAGCCGGAAGTTTTGCCGCGGGTGTCACGCAATTGCCATAATCCTTCGGCCATGCCGGCAGCCTCGCGCAAAAAAGGCGCCGCGCGGAGCAACCCGGCGGCGCCGATTCTGCCGGTATCGCCGCGACCTTCCCCGGGAGTGCCAGGCGGCGGGCGATGCCGGCGGGAGGAAAGGCCTCAATGCATCCAGGCCATCGCCCGGTCATGCATCTGCATCTGCGCCCGCCTGGAAACGAAGGGAATCGGCCCCTCGCGACAGATGCCCCTGAAGCGAAGATCCCGGCCCGCGCGCTCGGGATCATGCGCATCGCCCCGGGTCAGATGAGCCAGCGCCCTGGCACGGCCGCTGCGCGCCTTCGTCAGGAGATTGGTCATGGGTCGATCCTCCTTCGTCTTCGCCGTGTTCCTGCGGTTCTTGTTCCAACGTCGCCACAATCGCTACACAAATTCGACATTGTTGATCCAGGATGACCAAAAAATGGCGCGATTCGGTCATTCATGCGCCAATTTCCCGGCTTTTTCCGGGCGCCGCCCGCAAGTGGGCCGCGCGTGCGGGAATTTTCCGAATTCAGCGCTTGCATCTCCGGCCCGGGCAGTCCATATGCGTGGGGCGACGTTATTTCCATCGACCACTGTTCTCCCTCGCGGCTGCAGTCTTTCGATCCAGGACTGACAGCGCCGGGCCATCGCACTTCCGCGGATGGCAACAACGACAGGAGACATCACGATGGCCAATGGCACCGTGAAGTGGTTCAACGCAACCAAGGGTTTCGGATTCATCGCCCCCGAAGGCGGCAGCAGGGACGTGTTCGTCCATATCTCTGCCGTCGAACGCTCGGGGCTGACCGGGCTGGCCGACGGCCAGAAGGTCAGCTTCGACATCGAGGCCGGCCGGGATGGGCGCGAAAGCGCGACCAACCTCGTCCTGACCTGACCCCCACAGGCAGCCAGGGCCGGCGCCACCCGCGCGCCGGCCCGCCCCGCCCGCGGCGTTCACCCCTCGCGCCGGGCAACCCAGACCAGCCGCGTCGACAGCTCCCCGAGCGGGGAGAACCCGGCCGCGCGCAGGATGTTCTTGCATCTGCGCATGCCGGCAACGCCATAGGCCTTCGGGTGGAACTCGACCACCACGGCGCGCAGCCCCGACAGATCCGCATGTTCCAGAAACGCCAGCTCGCCCCCCTCGATATCCATGATCAGCACTTCCGGCGCCAGCGTTTCGCGCAGCGAGTCGAATGACTCCGTGGGCACGCTGATCGTTTCGCGCGCCCGCGCCGGGTCGCCCTGCAGCGACGACCCGAGAAAGCTGTTGTGCACATGGAACGGCACGGCCGCAGGCCGCTCCGGGGCGCTGAACAGAACCGCGTTGCGCAGTTCGATCGTCCGCTCCAGGCCGTTCTGACGATACAGGTTCTCTATATGGGGGATCAGCACCGGGTTCGCCTCGAAGGAGACCATCCGCGCCGGCGCCCTGTTCCTGGCCACCACCGCCCCGACGATCCCGAGCCCTGCCCCCAGCTCCAGGATCCGCTCTCCGGGGCGGACGACAGCCAGCGCCCCGGCAATTTCCTGCCCCTCGTACCTGCCGGCGTTGATCCTCTGGATCCGGACCTCGTTCAGGAATTCCGAGGCCGGCACATCGACCCCCATGCAGTGGGCCACGATCAGCGAAGCATCCCTGCCGGATGGCTGCCCGCCCTCCCCTGCCCCCGCCCCTGCCATTGCCTGCGCTCCTTCATGCTCCGGTTGCGCCAAGAGGTAACGCCAGAGACCGCCCGTTTCCAGCCCGCTTTCCGGGCGACGGAAGCGGCAGCGGAACACGCCGCCGCGCGCCCCGACCGGCGAAGGCGATTCGCCACCGCACAGGCGCCTGCGCAGGTTTTCGGAACATACGAAGAACGCGCGGCGATTCTCGCGCGGGAACCTGCCCAAAAGGACAAGTGTTATACTTGTATTGATTGAAAATCATATTCACAAATATTCTCAAGGTTGAAAATCCGCGCCGGGAAAGCGGCTTTTCGGCATAATCCCGCTGCATTTTTCCCCACGCCGGCGCGAAATCCGCCGCAGCGCATCATCGGCCATATTTCTGACATATTGGATGCCAAGAGTTTTCTCACAGGTTGCATCAACCTTAACCGCGCCACTCGAACGGAGAGCACCATGATGAACGCCGAGATCCGGGCTCCGATCGCCCCCTCGCCGAACCGTTCCGCCGCCGGAGGCCGGATCCCCCCTGCCCGCCCCACCCGGCCGAGCATCCCGGCAAGCCTTGCGTCGAACCTGTTCTCGATAACCTACATGGCCGTCGAAATGGACGGGCGAAACCTCTGGAAGGAGCGCGCCGAGGTTGCCGTCGCGCAGCTGTGCGAAGCGATCCGGCTGGCCGACCTGCGCGGCAAGAGCGAACTTCTGATCGAGGACATCGCCCCCTGGATCGGCGTCGGCCAGGCGGATACCAGGCGGGTACCCGTCATCCAGGAACGGATCGAACGCCATCTGGAAGCCGCCTGCCGGGAGCTGGGGCATGACATGCCGGTCTGCCGGCTCGACCTGAACCGGAACCGTTTCGCCCTGCGCTGCTACCTCGGGCGGATGAAGCCGACGGACTACCTGCATCCGGAGGATCTGTTCAGCGACAACCGCTGAAACGCGCCCGGCGCGGGCCAGCCCCGTCCGCGCCGGAACATCCCGTGATTCGGGTTTTCCTTGTCTTTTCCTGCCGGAAACGGCTAAACCAGCCGTCATCCCGACCCGCCGGGCCCGGACAACCGCGCCGGCGCGGCCGGCAAAGCAGGCAGGGCCATGCTCATTCTGGGGTTCCTGATCAGCCTCGCGGGGGCGACGATGCTGCTGCTGTTTGCCGTGCGCATGGTGCGCACCGGCATCGAGCGCAGCTTCGGCGCCTCGTTCCGGCGCGTGCTCACGCAGCAGCAAGGCCCGCTGCGCGCCGCGCTTTCCGGACTCGTGCTTGCCGTGGTGCTGCAGTCCTCGGCCGCGGTCGCGCTTCTGGCAGCCGGCTTTGCCGGCACCGGCGCGCTCGGCTTCGCGACCGGCCTGGCGATCGTGCTCGGCGGCGATCTCGGCTCGGCGCTGATCATCCAGCTGCTCAGCTTCCGGCTCGACTGGCTGGTTCCCCTGCTGCTGAGCGTCGGCGGCTGGATGTTCATCAACGCCGGGCAGCGCCGGGTTCGCCAGTACGGGCGCATCCTGATGGGAATCGCCTTCATCCTGATCGCGCTGCAGTTCCTGCGCGAGGCGATGGAGCCGATCCGCGACAGCAGCTTCCTGCCCGCGATCGCGGGATACCTGGCCGAAGACTTCGTTACCGCCTTTCTCGTTGGGGCGACTCTTGCCTTCGTCATGCATTCGAGCGTTGCCACCGTGCTCATGTGCGTGACCCTGGTCGCCATAGGCGCGCTCCCGCCAGAGGCCGGGATCTCGCTGGTCCTGGGGGCCAACCTCGGCTCGGCGCTGATCCCTCTCTGGCTGACCCGCCACATGACGGCGCAGGCCCGCCGGATTCCCTGGGCGAATTTCCTGCTGCGCGGCAGCTGGGCGCTGGTGGTGCTGCTGCTGGTGAACCTGCTGGCGCTGCATGATGTCCTGCGCGCCATGGGTCCCGCGCAGGCGCTGATCAATGCCCATGTGGCGTTCAACCTGTCGCTGCTGCTGGCCCTGCCCTTTGTCGGGCGGATCGGCGCCCTGTGCGACAGATTCCTGCCGGCCGCTTCCGCTACGCCCCCGGAAACGGGCGCGCAGGCACGCAGCGCGCTGGATCATGCGGTTCTCGACCGGCCGGCGCAGGCGCTGGCCAGCCTCCGGCGCGAGGTGCTGCGCATGGCCGGGCAGGTCGAATGCATGGCCGCGCCGGTGATGGATCTCTATGCCTCGGGCGACCTGGAGCGCATCGACGCGCTGCGCATGATGGATACCGAGGTCAACGCCACGCTGGGCGGCATCCGCAACTATGTGGCCGCCCTGGCCGATGCCCCCCTGAACAAGGAGCAGCGCCGGAGCGCCCGCGAGCTCGCGGAATATGCGATCAGCCTGGAAAGCGCCGGCGACATCATCGCCAAGCGTCTGCTGCCGCTGGCCCGCACCAAGGCCCGCAAGGGGCTGCGCTTCTCGGACG
This sequence comes from Paracoccaceae bacterium, assembly GCA_026989055.1. GTDB lineage: Bacteria > Pseudomonadota > Alphaproteobacteria > Rhodobacterales > Rhodobacteraceae > JAJRUE01. The sequence continues at coordinate 14,451 of JALSKC010000082.1, read as the reverse complement.
ACGGCTGGCGCGAACTGCGCGACCTGCACGAAAATGTCATGGCCAACATCCGCCTGGCGAGCAACGTGCTCCTGTCGGACGACCTGGAAAGCGCACGCCTTCTGATCGCCGGGAAATCGGAAGTCGCCCGGCAGGAACGAAAGAGCCGCAAGCGCCACCTGAAGCGCCTGGGCAGGGGTGGTGCCGTCAGCTTCGAGACGAGCGACCTGCACCTGGAAACCCTGCGCGCGCTCAGGGATCTGAACGCGCATTTCGCCGAGGTCGCCTACCCGATCCTGTATCGCAACGGGCAGCTGCTCGAAACCCGGCTCATCGAAACCCTGGACGAGGACCGTCAGGAAGCGTGAGCCGCGGCGGCCCTGCCCGGTTCGGCCGGCGGCCGTTTCAGCCCGCGGCCAGCGCCGGTTCGGCCCGGGGGCGGCGGTGCTGCGGAGCGCGGGTGGCCGGCATGCTCAGGACCGCATAGCGACGACCGTCGCCGGGGTTCGAATAGGGCTCGCCGATACGGCTGGCCGCATAGCCCAGCTGACGCAGCGCGCGCATCAGCGTGATCGGCGACAGCGACATCAGCTCGCTGCCGCCATGCGCTGCGGCGACCCGGACCAGGCCATCGACGATCAGCGACAGGCAGCGCGCCCGTTCGGCATGGCCGCAGACCGCGTCGGAAATCACCAGACGGGTGCACTCCCACACCTTCGGCGAGCGGATCTCGCCATCGAGCACGCGCGGCGGGATGTCGGCCAGCTTGCCGTTCACTGCATCGCGCAGCATGTAGCTGTGCTCCCCCCAGCAGGCGGTTGTCGGCATCGTTCGCGCCCCGCCCACGACCTTGCCGTTGCGCAGGACCAGCGAATAATGCGCCAGCGGGTTGTCGTACTGGTCCATTTCCATCTCGTCGTTGTGCGGAATGTCCCAGCCGAGGGTATCCACGAAAAAGCGCTTCCTCAACGCAAGGTAGTCGAAGAAGGCCGGTCCGTGGCGGTGAAGGCTGGCGAAATCAAAGATGATGTTCCTCATGGTGGACTCTCCTTTTTGGCGAGTCCACTAAAGACGGAATGGCCGCATTTGTTAAATGAAATGTGTCCTTTTTGTGGCAACTCGGAACAAAAAATCTCCTTAAAGTAGATAGTCCCCACCCCTCTAAGGGGGCTGGGTGATCAATCATGGCGTGTATTTTCGAGACACCGGAAGATTCGAGGCGCCGGAAGAAGAGGCCGACTCAGAACAGGCGGTACTCCAGCGCCAGGGATGCCGCATGCGAATTGGTCCGCGCACCCAGCTTCTTCTTCGCACCGGCCAGGCGCTGCTTGATCGCGCCCTCGGAAACGCCGAGCTCGTAGGCGATTTCCTTCAGCCGCAGCCCGTCCTTCACGAGGCGCAGCGCCTCCAGCTCGGCATCGGTAAGCTGGGCGGGGGGAAGGGCGGCATGATGCAGGCGGCGCAGCAGGCCCTGGAGCGTGAGCATCTCGCCGGGAGAGAACTCCCGGTCACTGCGCGCGAAGGATCCGTAGGAACGTTCCTCCTTCGGCTCCTGCGAGGCATAGCTGATCGCGACCCCGTAGCGCAGCCCGTGCCGGGCCGCCATCGTGAAGATCCGGTGCGTATCCTGCCCCCGCAGCTGGCTCCAGCGGATCATGCCGGTATTCTCATAGACCCAGCGCACCACCGGATCGCGCAGCATCAGGCCGTTCCTGGTGTAGATCTCGACCCACTCCGGCGGGTATTCGTTACGCTCCTCGATGGGAAAGGCAAAGCCCACCCGCAGGGCAACGTAATAGCCCGCCGGCGCGAGCGCCGCGAATTCGGCCGGCCATTCCGATGTCATGCAATTTCCGCTTTCACAAGAGCCATCTGTCGGATCAGGCCGTTTCCCGCCCCACCGCAAGGATACTTACCTTTAGACAAGGTGACGGCCGATTTCAAAGAATTTAGAGAGTTCAAATGAGCCAGAAACCCGACATCCCGGCAATCCTGTCGGAGCTTTCCGCATCGTGCCCGGCCGGTTACGCCATCGCCCTGCACATCCGCTATTCGGCGCCCAGGTTCCTGTTCCAGACCTATGCCAGCGACTGGAAGGAGACCTACTCGGCCAACGGCTTCGTCCTCAAGGATCCCACGGTCCAGTGGGGTTTTGCCAACACCGGCACGATCCGCTGGGACGCGCTGCGCGCGGAGGATGCGGCCGGCGTGCTTTCCCTGGCCGCGGAATACGGCCTGAAACACGGCTTCACCGTGGCCGTAGCCAGGGGGGAAACCCGCTCGATCGCCAGCTTCGCCCGGCGCGACGGCGATTTTTCCGACGCCGAAATCGCACAGGTGGCGGAAACGGTCCGCCAGCTGCACGACTATACCGCCGGGCTCGACAGGATCTCAGCCGCCGAACGCGACACGCTGCGGAAGCTGTCGGTCGCCTTCACCCACGGCTGAACGCCCGCCCGCGCCGGCACGCGGGCAGGCGCGGACAGGCCGACCGCAACCGCTCCCGCAACAAGCCGTTGCAGAGCCGCCGCCGGCCGCTCTACTGTGGCGGCATGAGCGATACCCCCCCCCGATACCTGACCACCCGCGAACTGGCCGGGATGCTGCGGATCGGGGAACGCAAGGTCTACGAGCTGGCCGCCACCGGCGAGGTGCCCTGCGTGCGGGTTGTCGGCAAGCTCCTGTTCCCGCGCGCCGAAATAGAAGCCTGGATCGCGACCGCACGCAGCGGCCCGGAAATCGCCCCGGAACCCCTGCCGCCGATCGTCGCCGGCAGCCACGATCCGCTGCTCGACTGGGCGCTGCGCGAGTCCGGAAGCGGGCTTGCCGCCTTCTTCGACGGCAGCCACGACGGGCTCGCACGGCTCGCCGCCCGCAAGGCGGCGGCGGCCGGGATGCATGTCCACGAGACCTCTCCCGAAGGCGACGGCTGGAACCGGGAAACCCTGCGCGCCGCCCTCCCCCGGCAGCCTGTGGTCCTGGTCGAGTTCGCCCGCCGACGCCGCGGCCTGCTGCTCGGCCCCGGGGCGAAAGCCGTCTGCGGCATCACCGATCTCGCCGGGCTGCGCCTCGCCCGCCGCCAGGCCAGCGCCGCCAGCCAGCGGCTGTTCGAGACCCTCGCCGCCAGGGCCGGGCTGGACGGCACCTCCCTGCCCGGCCCGCAGACCCCCGCGCGCACCGAGGACGAGGTGGCCCGCATGATCCGGGACGGCGCTGCCGACGCCGCCTTCGGGCTGGAATGCGTTGCCCGCCAGTCCGGCCTCGGCTTCGTTCCCCTGCTCGAAGAGCGTTTCGACCTGGCGCTCTGGCGCCGGGCCTGGTTCGAACCTCCGATGCAGCGCCTGCTGCGTTTCCTGGACGGCGCCGCCTTCCGTGCCCGCGCCGAAGAAATGGGCGGATACGACATTTCGAACCTGGGGCGGGTGCATTTCAACGGCCCCTGATGCCGGCCGCCGGAAACCCGGCGCGCCGGCCGGCCGGAGCCGTCTCCGGGCTGTCCCGTCGTGCAGCGCTCCGCCCTCCGCCGGTGCCTCCCGCCCGGTTTTCCGGCCTCGATACGATTTTCCGAAAACTGGAACCAAATGAGAACATTTACCTGTTCTTAGCGAGTCTCGTGCCATCACCCCCCCATCGCGACAGACGAAGGCCAACGCAAAGGGGGGCTCGAATGGGACGGGAGCGCGCAGAGATCTACCGAGCGGGCCTGAGCGATCCGCTGTCGCTGGCCGTGGCGGAACGGGACCGCAACGCCGTCGAGCTCGTGCGCGAGGCCCTGGCTGAAAACCGGGCGATGCTCGCCTTCCAGCCGGTGGTGCGCAGCGATGTCCCGGACCAGCCGGCCTTCCACGAAGGGCTGATCCGGATCATGGACCGTTCCGGGCGAATCATCCCCGCCCGCGATTTCATCGACCAGGTCGAGCTGGACGTGCTCGGGCGCGAGATCGACTGCATGGCGCTCAGGCTGGGGCTCGACGTGCTCCAGCGCGTGCCGGCGCTGCGGCTGTCGGTGAACATGTCGGCCCGCTCCATCGGCTACCCGCGCTGGAAGCGGATCCTGCACCGCGCCCTGCGTAACGACCCCACGCTCGGCGAGCGGCTGATCCTCGAAATAACCGAGCGCTCCGCCATGGTCATGCCGGATATCGTGCGCGCCTTCATGTCGGATCTGCAGGAACAGGGAATATCCTTCGCCCTGGATGACTTCGGAGCGGGCTATACCTCCTTCCGCTACCTGCGCGATTTCATGTTCGACATCATCAAGATCGACGGCAGCTTCATCCGCGACATCCACCGCAACCCGGACAACCGCGCCCTGACGGAAGCGCTGATTTCGCTGGCGCGGCATTTCGACATGCTGGCCGTCGCCGAGATGGTCGAGACCCAGGCCGATGCCGACTGCCTCGCCGAAGCCGGGATCGACGGCATGCAGGGCTATTATTTCGGCGTCCCGACAGTGCGACCGCTCTGGCTGCCCGACGAAGACAGCCGGATCTCCGCCTGAAGCGCGTTCCCCGCGCGACACCCGCGCGCCGATGCCGGCACGCCAGTGCCGGGAATTGATCTTTCCGCATTGATCTTTCCGCATCTGTTGATCTTTCTGCATCTGCAACATACCAGAGAGCATGGGCGTCGCGGCCGCCATGCCGGGCGGAACGCGCCCGGGCCCCGCCCGGAAACAGCTGGAGACAAGCAGAATGACCAATGTCGTGATCGCATCCGCCGCCCGCACCCCGGTGGGCAGCTTTCTCGGATCCTTCGCCAACACCCCGGCCCATGATCTGGGAGCGGCCGTGCTGCGGGCGGTTGTGGCGCGCGCCGGTCTCGAAGGCGCCGAGGTCAGCGAAACGATCCTCGGCCAGGTCCTGACCGCGGGCCAGGGCCAGAATCCGGCCCGCCAGGCACATGTGAAGGCAGGTCTGCCGCTTGAAAGTGCGGCCTGGAGCATCAACCAGGTCTGCGGCTCGGGGCTGCGCTCTGTGGCCCTCGGCGCCCAGCACATCATGCTGAGAGACGCCGATGTGGTCGTTGCCGGCGGACAGGAGAACATGAGCCTCAGCCCGCATGTGGCACATCTGCGCACGGGCCGGAAGATGGGCGATCTGGAATTCGTCGATTCGATGATCCGCGACGGGCTGTGGGATGCCTTCAACGGCTACCACATGGGGCAGACCGCCGAAAACGTTGCCGAGAAATGGCAGATCGACCGCGCGCAGCAGGATGCCTTTGCCCTCGCCTCGCAGAACAAGGCGGAGGCCGCCCAGAAGGCCGGCAGGTTCCGCGACGAGATCGTTCCGTTCACCGTCAGGACGCGCAAGGGTGAAACCGTGGTGGAAGAAGACGAATACATCCGCCACGGCGTCACTCTCGAAAGCCTGCAGAAGCTGCGCCCCGCCTTCGCGAAGGAAGGCACCGTGACCGCCGGCAATGCCTCCGGGATCAATGACGGCGCCGCCGCAGTGCTGCTGATGAGCGCCGACGATGCCGCCCGGCGCGGCATCGAGCCCCTGGCACGCATCGTCAGCTATGCCACCGTCGGGCTCGATCCGGCGATCATGGGCGTGGGGCCGGTGGGCGCCAGCCGCAAGGCGCTGGAAAAGGCGGGCTGGAAACCGGAAGATCTCGATCTCGTGGAAGCGAACGAGGCCTTTGCCGCCCAGGCCTGCGCCGTCAACCGCGACATGGGCTGGGACCCGGACATCGTGAATGTGAACGGCGGTGCCATCGCCATCGGCCATCCGATCGGAGCCAGCGGGGCCCGCATTCTCGCCACGCTGCTGTTCGAGATGCGCCGGCGCAACGCCCGCAAGGGGCTTGCGACGCTGTGCATCGGCGGCGGCATGGGGGTTGCCATGTGTGTCGCCCGCGACTGAACAAACCGGTTGCGCAACTATATTACGCAAGGTAAGCCTTGTGCGAACTGAAATTTCCTCAGCGGAGGGGAGGGGATGTCTCGCACTGCGCTCGTCACCGGCGGCACCCGCGGCATCGGAGCCGCGATCAGCATCGCACTGAAGGAAGCCGGCTACGCGGTGGCCGCCAATTACGCCGGCAACGACGCGGCCGCCGAGCGCTTTTCCGCGGAAACCGGGATCAGGACCTTCAGGTGGTCGGTGGCCGATTACGATGCCTGTGTCGAGGGAATTGCCGCCGTCGAAGAGGCGCTCGGCCCGGTCGAGGTGCTCGTCAACAATGCCGGCATCACCCGCGATGCCCCCTTTCACCGCATGAGCCGCGAACAGTGGCAGCAGGTGATCGGCACCAACCTGACCGGCGTGTTCAACATGACGCACCCGCTCTGGCCCGGCATGCGCGAGCGCCGCTTCGGCAGAGTGATCGTGATCAGCTCGATCAACGGCCAGAAGGGGCAGTTCGGTCAGGTGAATTATGCCGCCTCGAAGGCCGGCGATCTCGGGTTCGTCAGGGCGCTGGCCCTGGAGGGCGCGCGGGTGGGCATCACCGCCAATGCCGTCTGCCCCGGCTATATCGCAACCGACATGGTGATGGCGGTGCCGGAAAAGATACGCGAATCGATCATCGCCCAGATCCCCGCCGGCCGGCTCGGCACGCCCGAAGAGGTCGCGCGCTGCGTCACCTTCCTGGCGTCCGACGATGCCGCCTTCATCAACGGCGCAACGCTTTCGGTCAATGGCGCACAATTTCCCGGCTGACGCTGTTCCCTCCCGCCGGCGCCCCCGGGAAGCGGGACGGCGCGACCGCGATGCCTGAGCAGACTGCCGGCGGGCACCCGGCAGACCCTGCCCGTGCCAGTGTCATCGGCGCGCTCGCGATCATCATGTGGTCCTTCCTGGCAGTGCTGACGGTGCTCAGCGCCCCGGTTCCGCCGCTGCAGCTGAGCGCCATCGGTTTCGCCATCGGCGGGCTCTCCTGCCTGATCTGGGCCGGCCGCTCCGGCGGGCTGTCGGGGCTGGGGCGGGTGCCCAGGCGGGTATATGCCTTCGGAACCGCGGGGCTGTTCGGCTATCATTTCCTCTATTTTTCGGCGCTGCGCAGCGCGCCGCCGGCCCAGGCCGGGCTGATCGCCTATCTCTGGCCGCTGCTGATCGTGCTGCTGTCTGCACTGCTGCCCGGCGAACGGCTGCGCCACCGGCAGTTCGCCGGAGCCCTGCTGGCCTTTTCCGGGGCCGCGCTCGTCATCCGGGGCGGAAGCGGAGGTCTTTCCGGCGCCCATCTCCCCGGCTATCTCCTGGCGCTGGGCGGCGCCGTTGTCTGGAGCGGCTATTCCGTGCTGTCGCGCCGTCTGGCGGGCGTTCCCAGCGCAAGCGTGGCGGTATTCTGCCTGTTCAGCGCCCTTCTGGCACTGATCGCCCATCTGCTGACCGAAACCACGGCCTGGCCCGCCTCGGCCGCAGGCTGGGGGGCGATCGCCCTTCTGGGGGTCGGGCCGCTCGGGCTGGCCTTTCTGGCCTGGGATATCGGGATGAAGCGGGGCCGCATCCGGCTTCTGGGCGTGCTCGCCTATGCGGCACCGCTCCTGTCAACGGCAATACTGGTTCTTGCCGGCCAAGCGCGCGCCGAATGGGCGCTTCTGCTGGCGGCCGCGATGATTTCCGGCGGCGCGCTGCTGGCCGGGCGCGACCGCTGAGCGCCCCCGGCCGGAGGCGCGCTTCCTCAGGCGTGGCTGAGGCGCTCGATCTCTTCCTTGATCCTCAGTTTTTCCTTCTTGAGGGCCGTTACCTGCAGGGCATCGCTGCCGGGCCGTTTCTGCGCTTCCTCAACCTGTCGGGAGAGATTTGCATGCTTCCTGCGGAGTTCCTGCAGGCGCGCGCTCAGGCTCATGTCCGTCCTCCTCATCCTGTTGTCGCTGTGCAGCCCCAGTGCAGCACAAATCCGCCGGCCTGTCATCTTGCACCTGCACCCGAACCGCCGGCAGGCGTCTCCTGCCTGGCGCACAGGCGTTAAGAAAACCCTAATCGGGGAAGTTCAACGGCGCCCCCCGGCGCAAGATCGCCGAAACTTCCGGGGTGTAGTCATCACCGTCTGCCCCGTGGCCGGCGCCCGCATGCAGAATCAGCGGTGCCAGAAGGCGCAGCCGGCCGCGGCCGCCCTTGCGCGCCGAGAGTATGACGCGGCGGGCTTCCCGCCCCGCACGAGCCGCCAGGGGAAGGATCGCGATGCTGCCGAGGCGCGAATCGAGAGCCCGCAGCAGCTCGTCCAGCCGCTCCACATGCTGGATCATCGTCAGCGACCCGCCGGGGCGCAACCGACGGGTCGCCACATCGACCCAGACCGCCAGCGGTGTGGCACCGGAGCGCGCCAGGGCGCGCCCCGGATCCGGCGCCGGGCTGGAACGCGCGGGCAGAAAATAGGGCGGGTTGGCCAGGACATGATCGAAACTGCGCCCCCGCAACGAGGCCGGCAGCGCCGCAAGATCGGCCGTGCTGACCTGCAGCCCGATTCCATTGGCACGGGCGTTGCGGCGGGCCAGTTCGGCATACTCCTCCTGCAGTTCGACCGCCGCCGGGTTCTTCAGCCCGACCCGCCACGCCAGGCACAGGCTGGCGACCCCCGCCCCGCAGCCGAGCTCCAGCACTTCGTCCTGCGGCCGTGCCCGGACCGCCGCCGCCAGCAGCACCGCATCGGCGCCGGCCCGGTACCCCCCTGCCGGCTGCCAGATCTTCAGCCGCCCGCCGAGGAAACGGTCGCAGGTCAGCTGCGCCTGTGCCGGACCCATCTTCAGAACCCCGGGTCGATACCGTTGTCCTGCAGCACCAGCCGCGCCCGGTGATGATCGCCGTCGCGGACCATCAGCCGGCGCGGCAGAACGCCGATCGAGCCTTCCAGCACACTCATGTGGACGTCGATCTGAAAGCAGTCTATACCCTCGCCCTGCAGGAGTGCCGAAGCATGGGCGATGACGGTCGGATCGGTTGTGCGCAGCAACTCCTTCATGATCACAGACTTAAGGGCAGCCGCCCGGTCTTGTCGAGAGAAGTGACGTGAGCGCGATGAGTCTGGACCAGGCAGCAACCGGGCCACTTGACCGCCTTGCCGCCCATCTGGCCGAGGACATGGCCGCCGTCAACGCGCTGATCCGCGCCCGGATGGCTTCGGAACATGCCCCGCGCATTCCCGAGGTCACAGCGCATCTGGTCGAGGCCGGCGGCAAGCGGCTGCGGCCGCTGCTGACCCTGGCGGCAGCGCGGCTCTGCGGCTACCGGGGGGAAGATCACATCCGCCTGGCGGCCACGGTGGAATTCATCCACACTGCCACCCTTCTGCATGACGACGTGGTTGACGACAGCACCCGGCGCCGCGGGCGCCCGACCGCCAACCTGCTGTGGGACAACAAGTCTTCGGTTCTCGTGGGAGATTATCTCTTCGCCCGCTCCTTCCAGCTGATGACCGAGACCGGCGCGATCCGGGTGCTCGAGATCCTGGCCGATGCCGCGGCCACCATCGCCGAGGGCGAAGTGCTGCAGCTCACTGCCGCGCGAAGCCTGGCGACCGACGAACGCGTCTATCTGCAGATCATCCGCGGCAAGACGGCCGCGCTGTTTGCGGCCGCGGCGGAAGTGGGCGGGGTGATTGCCGGCGCGCCGGCGCAGGAGGTCGCGGCCCTGCGGGCCTATGGCGATGCGCTCGGGATCTGCTTCCAGATCGTCGATGACCTGCTCGACTACGAAGGCACCGGCAAGACCGGCAAGAACATCGGCGACGATTTCCGCGAGGGCAAGCTGACGCTGCCGCTGATCAAGGCGATCGCGCATGCCGACGGGGACGAACGTGCCTTCTGGGAGCGGGTCATCGAGACCGGCCGGCAGGAAGACGGCGACCTGGAGCGCGCGCTCCGGATCCTGCGCGGACACGGCGCGCTGGAAGCCGCACGCGCCGACGCCCGCGCCTGGGCAGAACGCGCACGCATGGCCCTGAAGGCCCTGCCCGAAAACGACACGCGCCTGATTCTGGCCGAACTTCCGGATTATGTGATCTCCCGTATCTCCTGAGCCTGGCCGCATCCTCCCGCACCGCATCTTCCAGCACCGCGGCCGCCAGCATCGCGGCCGCCAGCATCGCGGACAGCGGCACGGCTCACGGGAGCGGGGCAGCCTCTCCGGAGCGGGTGAAGCCCGATGCCGCGACCACCCACCAGCCAGGTTGCCGGCGCGCGATCTCCCGCGCTGCGCGTTCGGCCCGCGCACGGCTTGCAAACAGCGCAAAGCAGCTCGCCCCCGAACCGGACATCCGCACCACCAGCGCCTCGCCCGACTGCGCGAGCGCTTCCAGCACCCGGCCGATCTCCGGCTCCAGCGCCAGCGCGGGAGCCTCCAGGTCGTTGCGGCAGCCGCGCAGCCAGCCTGCGAAGGTCTCGGGAGTCGGCCAGTCGGGCAGATCGGGCGGCATCGGGGGGTTGTCCGGCTGCCGCAGCGCGGCGAACACCCGCGCCGTCGGCAGCGCCACCCCGGGGTTGACCAGCACGAAATGCAGCGGCGGCAGGCGCAGCGGTGCCAGGCGCTCTCCGATGCCCGACATGCGCAGCGCCCGCCCGGCAAGGCAGGCCGGCACATCGGCGCCGAGCGCCGCGACCGCCCCGGCCGGCGGCAGGGGCGCCCCGCTTTCCCCGGCGATCGCCAGCAACGTGGCCGCGGCATCGGCGGAACCGCCGCCGAGCCCGGCAGCGACCGGCAGGTTCTTTTCCAGCCGGATCGCCATCGGCCCCGCCGCAGCCATCAACCCGGCGGCGCGCAGCACCAGGTTGCCATCGTCTGCGGGCAGTCCGGCGGCCATCGGCCCGCCGATCTCGAACCTGGTGGCCCCGGCCCGGCAGACCCGCAGCCGATCGCCGCAGTCGGCAAAGGCGACCAGGCTGTCCAGCAGGTGATAGCCGTCCGGCCGGCGGCCGGTGACATGCAGGGTCAGATTGATCTTGGCCGGAGCGAAAACCTCAGTTGCCATCGGCGAGCGAGAGCGGCGGCGCGCCCTCCTCTTCCAGCACCGCATCCAGCCCGATCTCGAGCTTGCGACGGATCCGCTCCGCCTCTTCCTCCTCGGGGCCGAACGACAGCGCCCGGCGCCACTGGAAGCGGGCCTCGCGCCTGCGCCCGACCGCCCAGTAGGCATCACCGAGGTGGTCGGCGACGATCGGATCGACGGACAGAAGCTCGGCCGCGCGCTCCAAATGTTCGACCGCTTCCGGATAGCGCCCCAGCCGATACAGGACCCAGCCCAGGGAATCGATCGTGTAGCCGTCATCCGGGCGCGCGTCGGCAGCGCGGGAGATCATCTCCAGCGCCTCGTCGAGATTGCGGCGCAGCTCCACCAGGGAATAGCCGAAGTAGTTCAGCACCTCCGGCTGGTCCGGTTCCAGCTCGAGCGCCTTGCGGAAATCGGCCTCTGCCCGGTCCCATTCCCCGATTCGCTCATAGGAAATGCCACGCAGGTAGAACAGGCTCCACTCCTTCCGGCCGGGCGAATCCAGGAGGGCGATGGCCCTGTCGTAGGCTTCTGCGGCCTCGGCGTATTTCTCCCGCAGACGATAGGAATCGCCCAGCGCCTTGTGGACCGAGAACTGGTCGGGGAAGCTGCGCGCCAGCCGCTCCAGCGCCTCGGTTGCCTCTTCCGCCATGCCGCTGTTGTGCAGGGCCCGGGTGCGGCCCAGCTCGGCTTCCAGGAACAGCAGGTCTTCCCTCGGAACTTGGGCATAGACGTCCACGGCCAGATCGTACCGGCCCATGTCTTCCAGAATCTCCGCAGATATCAGTATGGCCTCAATGTTTCCCGGGCTCAGATATTCCGCCAGCCGCGAATAAAGCAGCGCGTTTTCGCGCAGGCCATTGCTCTTCGTCAGCAGCGTCAGATCGAAGAGGGCCTCGGCCATCCCTTCGGCCGGTGTGGTGGCGACGGTGAACGGCAGGGGTTCCCCCGCTTCCAGCCGGGTTCTCACCGCTTTGACCATCGGCTCGGAACTGGTGCCGAAGACCTTCGCGAAATGGTCGTACGCATCGCGGTATCGCCCCAGCTGGCTGAGAATCTCCACATGCGCCAGGGCCTGGCGCCAGCTTGGCGCCAGTCGCTTTCCTCCGGTTTCGGCCAGCAGGCGTTCGGCGCCTTCCAGATCGCCCGCCATCATCAGGGCCAGCGCCTTGTGATACTTCCCTATTCCCGCTCCCCCGAGCTGCGTCTCGACCTCGTCGAAGATCTCGAGGGCCTGGTTCATGCGTCCCAGCCCCACCAGCGCCCAGCCCTTGCCCAGCCCGACGAGCAACAACTTCCTGTGTTCGCTTGTCTTGATCTTCTCCAGCGCGACGGCGTATTCTCCCTTGTCCAACGCCTCGACCATCAGGAGAAGCGCTGCCCACCAGCTGTCGATGCCGAGGGCTTCCAGGCGGCGCGCCACGGCAAGCGCCCGGTCGATATCGGCGCTGCCGATATAGGCCTTCTGCAAGAGCAGCATCAGCTCCACATCCTTCGGTTCCCGCACCAGCGCGCGGGCGAAATAGCGGGCCGCGGCGGGAAAATCGTTTGCGAGCATCGCATGGCGCCCGGCCAGATAGCCCCCCGCGTGGCCGTCGGCGCGGGCGGGGGCACCCGCAAGCAGCATGGCGGCAAGGCAGAGCGCACCCAGGGCGCCGGAAGATCTGGATGTCACGGTTCCGTCCTTTCGCATCGCACCTCGGCAGAGGTAGCCGCTCGGCAGGGCAAAGACAATCCGCCATGCCCGCGCAGGGGGCGCCACGGCGGCAGGCCCGGCGGGGAGCGGGAAAAGGCGCCGCCGCCCCTGCCGGAGAGCGGGAAACGGCGCCGGAGGAGAACGGCGAAAAGCCGGCCGGGGTGGCGGAGCCGGCGCGCTCGGGCGGCACCGGCGGAAGGATCCCGGGCAGCCAGGGAACCCCGGGCGGCACCTGCGGGGAGAGCTGTCGGGAGAGCTGCTGCGGGGAGAGATGCGGGGTGAGGAGCGTCACATTGTTTGGCCACCAAGGGATTTGCAAGGCATTGATATTGCGACGTTTCGAAAACCTTTCGGTCACATGATCTTGCCATTCGCGACGCATAAGGTTGCCATTCATCCAATCTCGATATCAGTTGTGCCGCCCGCCTACGTCACATCGCCGGAACCCGGTGGGCAACCCGAAAACACATCAACATGCCCCCGCTATCCGCGGATCAAACCCAAGGAGCCGTCGTCGCATGACCAAAAGTGCGAAAGATATTTGACAGTACCTGCGGGCGATGCGCCGGCCCTTCTCGATCTGCGTTCCATTGGAGACATCCACGCTGAGGCGCCCCGGCCGCAGCGCCGAAAGTGTCACCGAGCCCCCGACCGGCTGCAGATACCCCGGCACCACCGCGCGGCGGGTGTAGTCGGCAAGCAGTCCGAACGCGATCAGTCCCGCCGCAACGGCAAAAATCCCGGCAAGCAGGGCATGCACCGCCAGGCTGCCCCTGATCGAGACCGGGTTTGAAAACCCCTTGATCCGGCTTTCAAGGGCTTCGCGGCGGTACATTGAAGGGCCTTATTGTTCGGCTTGAGAAACGACGGTGACTTCAGAAGAGCCAAAGCGACCAAGAGAATGCGTCACGACGTAACCTTCGATTAACCCGGTAGGAGGTGATCAAGGGAAATTCACCTTATGAGTGTGAAAAGCTAAAGTGTTTCGACTTGTTGCCGTCAGCGCGAAACAGTATTTCACATTAGAACGACTACACCGATGCTTATCATAACCCCCAGCAACCACGGCTCGGGCCTTACAACGTTGTGCCTATAATATGCTCTCCCGCTACTGTATCCAACAAGAACACCCACTGTTATCAAAAAGAACACGGTAAAAGCGGAAATCCCTTCATATTCCATCATACCACCTTTCCTGTATTGGCAACAGGTCGCTTGGAGGCAAGAGCCTCCAAGCGACGGGTCAATGACGGCGACGCCGTCTTGAGTAATAGTCCTTGCCGATCGCGTAACCGAGGCCCACTCCCGCTGCGAAGAGACCAACAGCTTCAAAAATCACACCACCGTGAATCCGATCAAGTTCTTCTTGATCAAGCTCTTCGATGTTGCCAACTTCGGCATCGGAAAATGCCATTGTCATATCCATTTTCATATTCATCTCCGTTACCGATTCCTGCGACGATGGATAAGGCGGGCTATTCCCCAGCCCACAGCGCCGCCTTCTAATAGGCTCCCAGCAGCGATGGCTGCTTCCGCCCAGAGGCTGCCACCGGATACTGCGTTCATCTCAATTGATGAAAGCGCGGTGACTTCGCTGCCTTCCTGCCGGGCGGCCAAGTCCCAGCTCATGTCCTGAACCATTGCGTTCATGCTATCCTCCTGAATTGAGGCACACTCGTTTGCACTCGCGCGCGTTGATGAAATGCGTCGCGACACAACCCTTGATTAACAAGGGGGGGAGATGGTCAAGGGGAATTCTCCTTATAGCTGTGTCGGTCAAGCGCATCTTGGCCAGGCTGCCCCTGATCGAGACCGGGTTTGAAAACCCCTTGATCCGGCTTTCA
>JALSKC010000081.1 GCA_026989055.1 Paracoccaceae bacterium | reverse complement strand
TGGGCGGGAAATGGGCAGGAGCGGAGGGAGCGGAGGGGGCGAAGACGGAGCCCGCCGTGCAGGGGCCGGCGGAGTTTTGCGGGCGTGTTGCCACCGGTGAGGCACGGCTGCGGGATGGCCGCGGGATGGCCGCGGGGGTGCAGGAAGGTCGCCGCTCCTGCCCGCCGGCAGGCACCGCCCGCAGCGCCCGGTTCCGCTCTCCGGCCTCCGGCGCCGATTCCCCGCCGGCGCTGCCTGGCCGTGCCGCCGTGTCGTCAGCCCTGTCAGCGCCTGTCGTAGTAGAGCCCGACCACATGTTCGGCTTCGGCGAAGAACAGCCAGCGCTGGGCAAACACCCCTGCCAGATGCAGCGCGCCGGCCAGCGCGAGCAGCGCCAGCGGGGCTTCCGGGGTCACCGCGAGCAGGGCCGCCGGAGCCAGCAGCCCGGCCGCGATGGCGATGATCCGCAGCGTCCGCGCATGCTTGCGGCCGATCACATGCACCATTTCGCGCAGCAGATAGTTGCTTCCGGTATGGGGCGGTTCGAACTGGCGCACCTTGCCCATGAAGCCGAGGCCGGTTGCCGTCTCGATGGTCGATCCGCGCGCGGCGAAACGCCTGTCTCCCGCGCGCCAGGCCAGAAGCTGCAGCGCGGCGGTGATCAGCAGCAGCACCAGCGCGATATTGCCATTGCCCGCAAGAATCGCCCCGCCGGCGAGCGCATAGAGCAGGAACAGCACCGGCGTGCTCGGGTGGTTCCAGCGCGGCACGGTTTTCAGCTGTGCATAGATCATCGAGGTGGTGAATACGGTGAACAGCGACATTGCCGCTCCCAGCCAGCCGAGCCAGGGAACCCGCAGCCCCAGAAAGATCTCGGAGGCCGCGTAAAGCCCCATCACCAGCAGCGAGGCGACCGCCATGATGCCCTCGCGGCTCAACCAGCTCGTCTTCCACTGGCTGAAGGCCTTGATCGCGTTCTTCGGATTTCCCAGGTGGAATGTCGAGGCGACCAGCCCTCCCACCGCCAGCGCATAGGCGACGAAGTAGTGGCCGAAGGCCTCCCAGCCGAAGACCACCGGCATCCCGATGCCCAGAAAGGCCAGAAGGCCGAAGCCGGCCCCGGAAAGGGTGGAAAAGAAAATGACGCTCGGTGCCGGATGCATCAGCCGCTCTCCTTCTGCCCGGTCTCTTTCCCGGCGCCCTGGCCGGAAACCGCGCCCAGCGCCCTGTCGAGCCAGCCGAGGAAACCTTCGGGCTCCTCGATCACCGGCTCGAGGAACGGGGCGAGGATGTCGATCTTGTCCTCGCGGTCCCTGGGGCGGGGCGGCAGATACTTGTTGACCGGCCTGGTGCCCAGTTCGGGCATCAGGTCCATGCCGCCGCGCTCGGCCACCAGTTTCGAAACTTCGCTGTCGGGGTCGGCCAGGTCTCCGAAATGGCGCGCCCCGGCCGGGCAGGTGCGCACGCAGGAGGGCACGCGGTCTTCTTCTGGCAGGTTCTCGTTGTAGATCCGGTCCACGCAGAGGGTGCATTTCTTCATCACGCCGGCCAGTTCGTCCAGCTCGCGCGCGCCGTAGGGGCAGGCCCAGGCGCACAGCCCGCAGCCCATGCAGTCATCCTCGTTGACCAGCACGATGCCGTCCTCGGCGCGCTTGTAGCTGGCCCCGGTGGGGCAGACGGTGACGCAGGGCGCGTCCTCGCAATGCAGACAGGATTTGGGGAAATGCACGGTCTGGGCCGGACCGCCGGTTTTCGGCTGCACCTCGTAGGCATGCACCCGGTTCAGGAAGGTGCCGTGCGGATCGGCGCCATAGGCATCCACGTCGGACAGTGGCACGCCGTAGTTCTCGGTGTTCCAGCCCTTGCAGGAAATCACGCAGGCATGGCAGCCGACGCAGGTGTCGAGATCGATCACCAGCCCGAGGCTGCGTTCGGTGGATCGGGGAAGTTCAGTCATTTGCCTACCTTCCATGCCAGGTTCTTCGGGCCGCGCCCCACCGGAGAGGCGATCGGCGGGAACTGGGGCTGCGATCCGGCCGGCGGCGCATCGACACGCTCGATCTTCACCCGCAGGTCGAACCAGGCGGCCTGGCCGGTCACCGGGTCGGAATTGGCCCAGCGCAGCCCGTCGCCCCTGGGCGGCAGAAGCTCGTGGATGATGTGGTTGAGCAGGAAGCCACGGGTTGCCTCGGGGGCGTCCTCGGACAGAGCCCAGGCGCCCTTGCGCTTGCCGATGGCGTTCCAGGTCCAGACGGTCTTGCCGTTGAGCGCCGCATGATGGGCAACCGGCACGGTGATGGAGCCGTGCGGGCTGGTGACTCGGGCGAAATCGCCCTCCCGAAAACCATGCCGTTCCCAGATCTCGGTAGGCAGATAGAGCGGGTTCCTCCCGTGCAGCTGGCGCAGCCAGGCGTTCTGGGTGCCCCAGCTGTGATACATCGCCATCGGGCGTTGCGTGAGCGCATGGTAGGGGTATTCCCCGGCCCCGTCTTCGGCCGACGGATACCAGATCGGCAGCGGATCCAGCTGCTCGCGGATCCGTGCGCGCAGGTGCTCGGGGGGCTGGCGCTCGCCGTGGCCCTCGGCGGCCAGCTGGAACTTGCGCAGCGGTTCGGAATAGAGGTTGAAGATATAGGGCGCGGGCGCGTCGTAAAGCCCCACCTCCACCGCCCAGTCCTGGTAGGCCTTGTTCCAGGGCTTGTAATAGGCGGCGTTGTCGGGGATGTGGTGGATGAAGAAGCCGCCGTTCTCGATGTAGCGCTCAAGCTGCTTCGGGTTCGGCTCTCCGCGGCCGACCTTCGTGCCGTCCTTGCCGCGCCAGCCGGCAAGCGGGCCGACGCCGGGGCGGCGCTCGTGGTTGACCATGTAGTCGGCGTAGTCCTTGTAGAGAGCCTTGCCGTCCTCATCCACGAACCCCGGCAGGCCGAGGCGCACGGCCAGATCGATCAGCACCGACTGGAAGCCGCGCACGTCGCGATCGGGCTCGATCACCGGCCAGCGGATCGAATCCGCAATGGCGTCGGCCTCGCAGATCGGCCGATCCAGCAGCGAGATGCAGTCGTGGCGCTCCAGGTAGGTGGTGTCGGGCAGCACCAGGTCGGCGTAGGCCACCATTTCCGAGGCATAGGCGTCGGAATAGATGATGTTCGGGATCACGTAATCGCCGTTCTCATCCTTGTCGGTGAGCATCTTCATCACGCCCTCGGTATTCATCGAGGAGTTCCAGCTCATGTTGGCCATGAACATGAACAGCGTGTCGATCTTGTAGGGGTCGCCCGCGTGCGCATTTGAAATCACCATGTGCATGAGGCCGTGCGCCGACATCGGGTTTTCCCAGGAAAACGCCTTGTCGATGCGTTTGGGCGTGCCGTCGTCCTCCACCAGCAGGTGCTCGGGGCCGAGCGGATAGCCCAGGTGCGGCCCGTCCAGCGGCTTGCCGGGCGCATGGCCGGCGTGTGGCTTCGGATGCGCCTCGGGCGGCTTGGGGTAGGGCGGCTTGAAGCGGAAACCGCCGGGCACCTCCACCGTGCCCAGCAGGATCTGCAGCACATGCAGCGCGCGCGCGGTCTGGAAGCCGTTGGCATGCGCCGAGATCCCGCGCATGGCGTGCATGGCGACGGGGCGGCCCGTCATCGTCTTGTGCGCATCACCGCGGAAATCGGTCCATTCGATCGGCAACTCGAATGCCTCCTCGAAGGCGACATGGGCCAGCTCGGCGGCGATGCGCCTGATCTGGCGGGCCGGGACGCCGCAGCGCCCGGCGACGTTTTCGGGCGCGTAGTCGTCCGACAGGTAGCGCTCGGCCAGCAGCTGGAACACGGTGCGATGCGTCCTGCCGTCCTTTTCCAGCCGGCCGGCCAGGTCGGGCTGCACCCCCTTCCTGTCAAAGGGGGCGGGCTTGCCGGTCCTGCGGTCGATCACCAGCATCCGGCCCCTGGAATCGCGCAGGAACAGCCCGTGGTCGGGGCTGCCGGGGTCGTCGTTGACCAGCACCGGCGCGTTGGTGAAGCGCGCCAGATAGTCCAGATCGACCTTGCCCGCCTTCAGCAGTTCATGCGCCAGCGACAGGATGAACAGCCCGTCGGTGCCCGGCGTGATTCCCACCCATTCGTCGGCCACCGCGTTGTAGCCCGAGCGGATCGGGTTGACCCCGATCACCTTGGCGCCGCGCGCCTTGAGCTTGCCGATCCCCATCTTGATCGGGTTCGAATCGTGATCCTCGGCGACGCCGAAGATCATGAACAGTTTCGCGCGGTCCCAGTCGGGCTGGCCGAATTCCCAGAAGGCGCCGCCCATGGTATAGATGCCGCCGGCGGCCATGTTGACCGAGCAGAACCCGCCGTGGGCCGCGTAGTTCGGGGTGCCATAGGCCTGGGCCCAGAAGCCGGTGAAGCTCTGCGACTGGTCGCGGCCGGTGAAAAACGCCAGCTTTTCAGGGGCTTCGTCGCGCAGGCGCTTGAGGTGGCCGGTGGCGATCTCCAGCGCTTCGTCCCATTCGATTTCCTCGAAGGCGCCCGAGCCGCGCGGGCCGACGCGCTTCAGCGGCTTTTTCAGCCGCGAGGGCGCGTTGATCTGCATGATCCCGGCCGAGCCCTTGGCACACAGCACGCCCCGGTTCACCGGGTGGTCGCGGTTGCCCTCGATATAGGCGACCTTGCCGCTTTTCATGTGCACGTTGATGCCGCAGCGGCAGGCGCACATGTAGCAGGTGGTCTTGCGTACCTCGTCGGAAACTGCGGGCGAGGTATCGAGCATCGGCTGCAACGGTCTGTTCATTCTGGACACCCTCCCGAAACCGGTTCGTGTTCTTTTATTCTGTTTTTTGCATGTGTTCGAGAAGTTTTTGCGCGGGGCGGCTTATTTACGCATGGGGGCGCCTCGCGATCGATCGAATTCACGTCGCCCGGGTCGTGCAGCGGCCCGGGCATGCGCCCGCCGCCCCACCCGGGCGGCCGCATGGCCTCCGTTCGGGGCAGGGGTGAATCCGGTCAGGGGCGTCACGCATCCCCGCGCATCAACTGCAGCGCGTCCGCGGCGATCCGGCGTTCTTCGCGCGCCGGGATCACGTGGATGTTTTCGCGCGCCACCCCGGTCCAGGCCAGCAGTTCGAGGATGCGCGCGCGCACCGGTTCGGCGTTTTCGCCGATCCCGCCGGTAAAGGCGATCGCGTCCACGCCCTGCATGGCGGCGATCATGCTGCCCGCATGGCGCGCCGCCCAGTAACAGAAATGCTCGACGGCAAAGGCGGCTTCCGGCGCGTCGCTGTCCAGCAGCGCGCGCATGTCGGCGCCGATCCCCGACAGCGCCAGCAGGCCCGAGCGCCGGTTGAGCATGTCGCGGGCCTCCTCCAGCCCGAGGCGGGCGACGATCTCCAGCACCGCGCCGGCATCCAGGCTGCCCGGCCGCGTGCCCATGGTCAGCCCGTCCAGCGGCGAACAGCCCATGGTGGTGGCAACCGAGCGCCCCTTGCGGATCGCACAGATGCTGGCGCCGTTTCCAAGGTGCAAGGCCAGCAGTCTTTCCGGCAGGGGAGCGGGAAAATCATCGACCAGCGCGCGGTAGCTGATGCCGTGGAAGCCAAAGCGGCGGATGTTCGATTTATGCAAGTATTCGGGAATCGCGAACCGCCTGGCGACAGGCGGGTTGGTGGCATGGAACGCCGTGTCGAAACTGGCAAATTGCGGCAGGTCGGGGGCGAGGGCGGCGAGCGCCTCGACCGCGGCCAGATTGTGGGGATTGTGCAAGGGCGCCAGCGGGATGCAGGCGCGGATCCCGGCCAGCGTTTCGGGGGTGATGCGGCAGGGCGCGGTCAGGCGCGCGCCGCCGTGGACGACACGGTGGGCGGCACCGGCCAGCGCCGAGACGGGCAGGGCCTTGTCCTCAAGGCGCGCCAGGATGCGCGCGAGCGCCTGCGCATGATCCGGCGACATGTCCGGCGGCACCGCCGGACAGCGCCCGGCCGCCCCCCCGGGCGGGCGCTTCGCCCCCGCCCGCGGCCAGGCGCTGTCCTCGGGGGCGATCTCGACGCTGCCGGCAAGGATTTCGTTCAGCCCGCCATCGAACAGCGCATACTTGACCGAGGACGACCCGGCGTTGATCACCAGCACCGGCCCGTCGCGGCCCATGTCAGACCCCCTTTTGCGGGCGCATGTCGGCCGGGTCGATCCCGGCCACGGCGACCGGCTTCTTCATGGCGTCGCGGCGGAACGGCTCGCCCATTTCCTGGTTCAGGAGCACCTCGATGAAGGTGGTTTCTCCCGCCTCCATCTGCGCTTTCACGGCCCGGTCCAGCGCCTCGCTCAGTTCCTCCATCGTGCGCACCTGCACGCCGCTCACCCCGCAGGCGCGCGCGATGCCGGCATAGCTCACCTCCGGGTCCAGTTCGGTGCCGACGAAATTGTCGTCATACCACAGCGTGGTGTTGCGCTTTTCCGCGCCCCACTGGTAGTTGCGGAAGATCACCATGGTGATCGCGGGCCAGCCGTCGCGCCCGACCGCCGTCATCTCGTTCATCGAGATTCCGAAGGCGCCGTCGCCGGCGAACCCCACCACCGGCGTGTCGGGCCGGCCGATCTTGGCGCCGATGATCGCCGGGAAACTGTAGCCGCAGGGGCCGAACATGCCGGGTGCGAGGTATTTGCGCCCGGCCTCGAACGTCGGGTAGGCGTTGCCGATGGCGCAGACATTGCCGATGTCGGAAGAGACGATCGCCTCTTTCGGCAGGCTCTTCTGGATCGCCCGCCAGACCTGGCGCGGCGACATGGCCTCGGGCTGCGCGGCGCGGGCGCGGGCGTTCCAGTCGGTGCCCGGATCGTCCTCTTCGTGGTCCATGCCGGTCAGCGCCTGCGCCCAGGCCGATTTCGTTTTCGCAATGGTATCAAGGCGTTCCTGCCGCCCGGCCTCGCCCGCATCCTCGGAGAGCCGGGCCAGGATCGCCTCGGCCACCCGGCGCGCATCGCCGGCGATGCCGACGCTCACCGGCTTGGTCAGGCCGATCCGGTCGGGGTTGATGTCCACCTGGATGATCTTCGCCTCCCGCGGCCAGTAGTCCAGCCCGTAGGCGGGCAGGGTGGAAAACGGGTTCAGCCGGGTGCCGAGCGCCAGCACCACGTCGGCCCGGGCGATCAGCTCCATCGCCGCGCGGCTGCCGTTGTAGCCCAGCGGGCCGGCAAAGAGCGGATGCGAGCCGGGGAAGGCATCGTTGTGCTGGTAGCCGCAGCAGACCGGCGCGCTCAGCCGTTCGGCGAGTTCGCGGCTGGCCTCGATCGCGCCGCCGATCACCACCCCGGCGCCGTTCAGGATCACCGGAAAGTGCGCGTCCGACAGCAGCCGGGCGGCCTCGGCAATCGCCGCTTCGCCGCCGGCGGGGCGCTCGAATTCGACGATCTGCGGCAGCTCGATGTCGATCACC
>JALSKC010000080.1 GCA_026989055.1 Paracoccaceae bacterium | reverse complement strand
CTCCGGGCCATGCGCAGGTTGCCGACCACGCGGAAACCGGGGTTCAGCCCCGTCTCCTCCTCCAGCGTCTTGTAGAACTTCACGGAATAGTCGTGGATGTGGCTGGTGGCGTAGCTCATGTTGAACAAAGGCAGGAGCCCGGCCGCGTGCCAGGTGGAGCCCGCCGTCAGCTCGTCGCGCTCCAGCAGCATGACATCCCGCCAGCCCGCGCGCGCCAGATGATAGGCGATCGAGGTGCCGATGGCGCCGCCGCCGACGATCAGGCATCTGACATGGGTCTTCATGAGCCTCGCCCTCCTCCGACCTGCTCAGTGGAAGAATGCCGGCAGCATGGCGCAAGCTCTGCGGATTGGAAAGATCGGGGCGACGGATCGGCGCCCGAAAGCGACAGCCGGCCGTCTGATGGAGGTCATTTGCGGCAGGCTCCGCTCGGGCGCGCCCGATCTCCCGGGCGCTCGGAGTGCGCATGGCCCCCCGCGCAGGAGAGCCATGACCGCCCGACCCGGCAGCGGCCGGCCGCCCTGGTGGCGATCGTGCCGTTCGCCCCTGCCTCGCGGCGTGCTATGAACGACTCCATGAGCCGTTTCACGCCCCCCACCATCGACCCGCCGCAAGAGCCGCTCGGCATGCTGGCCTCCCTGCGCGCGGCCCGGCGCAACGTGCTGTCGCTGATCCCGCCCATCGCCTTCACCCAGCCGATCGTCACCGGGCGCATGGCCACGGCGCGCTGGCACATGGTGCAGGGGCCGGGGGCGATGCGGCGGGTGTTTCTGGACAACCTGGGAAGTTACCCGAAATCCGAAGTGATGATCCGCATGCTGCGCCCGGCGGTGGGCGCCAGCCTGTTCACCGCCGAAGGCGCCGACTGGCGCTGGCAGAGGCGCGCCATCGCGCCGGTGTTTTCGGCCCGCAACGTCACCGCGCTGGCCCCGGTGATGAGCGCAGCCGCCGACCGCGCCGCCGCGCGCATCGGCGCTGCGGGCGGCCCGGTCGAGTTGGTGTCGGAAATGCTGTCGGCCACCTTCGACGTGATCTGCGATGTGGCCCTGTCGGGGCGCGACCATTTCGACGCCGAGGCCTATGGCGCGGCGATCACGCGCTATTTCCAGACCGTGGGCCGCGCCTCGCTGCTGGATTTCCTGCGCATGCCGCCCTGGGTGCCGCGCCCGGCCGAAGTGCTGGGCGCCGGCGCCGTGCGGCGCATGCATGCGATGGTTTCCGCCGCAATCGAGGCCCGGCGCCGCGTGGGAACCGGCGGGGCGGACGACCTGCTGGACCACATGCTGGCCGCCCAGGACGCCGAATCCGGGCGCCGGATGACGCCGCGGGACCTGCTGCACAACATGCAGTTCTTCATCGTCGCGGGGCACGAAACGACCGCGCTGGCCATCGCCTGGGCGCTGCTGTGCCTGGCCCATGACGGGCAAATGCAGGACGCCGCCGCCGCCCAGGCCCGCGCCCGACTGGGCGAGCGCGCCGCCACCGAAGCCGATCTGGCCGCCATGCCGCTGATCGAAGCGGTGCTGGACGAAGCCATGCGGCTCTATCCGCCGGTGGCCTTTCTGGCGCGCGACGTTCTGGCGGACGACACGCTGGAGGGGCGCGAGGTCCGCCGGGGCGATGTCGTGTTCCTGAACATCTGGGCGCTGCACCGCCACCGGCTGCTGTGGGAGGCGCCGGACGCTTTCGACCCGGCCCGTTTCCTGCCCGGCGCGCCGACCCCCGATCGCTTTCAATACCTGCCCTTCGGCGCCGGGCCGCGCATCTGTGTCGGTGCGAATTTCGCCATGCTTCAGGCGCGCATCATCCTGGCGACGCTTCTGGCGCGGTTCCGGTTTTCACCGGCCGGCGAGCTGCCGAAACCGGTGATGCTGATGACGGTGCGCCCCGAACCGGGGGTGCTGCTGCGGGCGCACAGGCGGGAAGATGCCTGAGGCGGCCCGACCGGCCTTCATGCGCTGCGAACCGCGCGCCAGGCAACGGGCCGGTTGGCCCGGGAGCGTGTCGCACGGAACGGGGTCAGCGTTGCACACCCCGCAAGGGCAGACGCATGCCGGGGCGGGCGCGGCCCGGGCGAAACAAGTGTGATGAGACGCGACCTGGTCTAGCGGGCAGTTTCCCCCGGGTATGGCAACGCGCCTGCCGATCTGAGGTCAATGCCATGGACTGCCTTTTGATAGGCATCCATTTTCTGCAAAAAGTAGAGCGGGCGCTTCTCGGCAAGATAGCCGGCAAGTTCGTCATCATCGCGCACCAGGTATATCCAGGTTCTCCCGTCGGCGATGGCGCGCAGGCGAAGCGCATGGCGGATTTGCGGCAGCTTCCACCCTGCAACGATCACGGCGTTCTCCGGTATGCCGGCCATTGCCGCGATCGTGGCATCGACCCGCCGGATGGCCTGGATCCTGTCCCGGAACTCTTGCAACGCGGGACCGGTCCAGCGCAATTGACCGCCTCGAACCTCCACAAATGCAGAGCTTGCCAGCACAAAAGACACAAGAACCGGGATCGGGTGCGGAAGAAGCAGGGCGATCAGGATCATGAGGAAGGGAACTATCGGCAGCAGATAGGCTGGCTCGAACGGCAGTCGCACAAAAATCGCGACGTAGGTGACAACAACGAGGCCGGCCGCGATGACGATCTTTGGCTGACGGCGCAGTTGCCCTGCCAGCCGGCCTTTTGCCATCGAATGGACCAACGCCAGGCCGACCATTGCCCAGGCCGCACCGGACAGCCCCCCAAACGCGAAAATAGCCCAGAAACATCAGCCGTTCGAAGGATGGATAGGCGCGGATATCCGAAAATGTCAGAAACCCCGGCCCGTATTTCAGATAGACCGGAACGTAGCACAGCACCGCCACCATGAGCGCCGCCGAAATCATGCCGGCTGCCCGCCGGGCCGAGCCGCGCAGGTCTTGTCTCTCATACAGCAGGATTGCCAGCGGCAGCAGCATGGCCAATGAGGTCAGCCTGACTCCGGCGGCCAGGCCAAGCACCATGCCACCCGCGATGACCCTGCCTGTCTGTATCAGGTGGGTTGCCGCCAGCATCGCCGCCAGAGCCGGCATGTAGTCCATGGTCACGACACTGTTGGCATGGACAATTGCAATGAAGGCAAACAGAAAGGCGATGGGCACCGCCGCGCGCACCGAAAGCTGCCTGAGGATCATGGCGAGAAATACAGGCACAAGGAGGTCGCTGCCGCCGATATGGCATTGGTCAACCCGTATTGACCCGGAACGTAGACCATGGCCACGAGATACTCGTAGACGGGGTAGCCGGGAAACCGGGACACTTCGTAGCGACCCGTTTTCTGGATGATTTCCGCCACCTCCAGAACCCGAAACGAATCGGCATCAAGCCCCGGCCCGGCAAACATCCACGGAAAACGTGTGACAAGGACGGGCAGCGCCAGAACCAGCAGGGGCACCGGGTCGGGCACGACCGGGTCATGTCGCGGGCGGGGCGCACCGGTCACGGCCTCATTCCGTCCCCGGCACCACCAGGTCGGGCGGGCGGTGGCCGTCGGCGAAGGTCTTGATGTTGATGATCACCTTCTCGCCCATCTCGATGCGCCCCTCGACCGTCGCCGAGCCCATGTGCGGCAGCAGCACCACGTTCCTGAGCGCCCGCAGGCGGGGGTTGATCTCGGCCCCGTGCTCGAACACGTCGAGCCCGGCGCCGGCGATCTGGCCCGCGCGCAACATCCGGGTGAGCGCGTTTTCGTCGATCACCTCGCCGCGCGAGGTATTCACGATCACCGCATCCTTCTTCATCAGCTTCAGCCGGCGCGCGTTCATCAGGTGAAAGGTTGCCGGCGTGTGCGGGCAGTTGACCGAGATGATGTCCATGCGCGCCACCATCTGGTCGAGGCTGTCCCAGTATGTCGCTTCCAGCGCCTCTTCGATCTCGGGGCGCAGCCGGCGGCGGTTGTGGTAATGCACCTGCATGCCGAAGGCCGCCGCCCGGCGCGCCACCGCCTGCCCGATCCGCCCCATCCCCAGGATGCCGAGCCGCCGCCCCGCCAGCCGCCCCCCGAGAAAGGCCGTGGGCGCCCAGCCCCGCCAGTCGCCGGCCTGCATCACCGCCAGCCCTTCGGGAATGCGCCGCACGGTGGCGAGAATCAGCGCCATGGTCATGTCGGCGGTGTCTTCGGTGACGGTGCCCGGCGTGTTGGAGACCAGAATGCCGCGCTGGCGGGCCGTCTGCACGTCGATATGGTCGATCCCGGCGCCGTAGTTGGCGATCAGCTTCAGCCGGTCGCCGGCACGGGCCAGCAGGGCCTGATCTATCCGGTCGGCAAGCGTGGGCACCAGCACGTCGGCCTGCTGCATCGCCTCGGCCAGCGCATCTCGGCTCAGCGGGCTGTCGTCTTCGCGCAGGGTGGTGTCGAACAGTTCGCTCAGGCGGGTTTCCACCGCTTCGGGCAGGCGTCGCGTGAGCACGACAGACAGGCGTTTGCTGGGCATTTCTGGGCGTCTCCGTCTTCACTTCCGGCCGGTTGTCTGCCACAGTGGCAAGGAACGGGCAAAGGCACAAGAACAAGCGCCCTTCAGCTCTGAACGCTCCTGCGGAGGCGCCGCCCGGCTTGCGGGCGCTTCTGGGCGCGGCACCGGAAGAACGGCCCGGGCCGCGGGTGGCCGGGGGGCTGTCAGGGCAAGAGGCCGGCACGGGGCACGCACCGCGGAGACAGGCACGAGAATGCGCACGGGCGCGCACACGAGGAGCAGGTACGGGGGCAGGCAGGCGATGGCAGCGTGGCGCAGGGGGGTCGCGGTCATGGCGGTGGTTCTGGCCGCCCTGGCGGTCTCTCCCGGGGCTGCCGACCCGAGCGGGCCGATCGACCCGGATCGCCCCCGGGGCCCGGTGACGAACCTCCCCCTGCCCCGCTATGTTTCGCTCAAGGCGGACAAGGCCAATGTGCGCCGCGGCCCCTCGCTCAGTCACAAGATCGACTGGATCTTCACCCGCCGCGGCATGCCACTGCTGCTGACCGGAGAATACGGGCACTGGCGGCGGGTGAGCGACCGGGACGGCGCCGGCGGCTGGGTGCATTACGCCCTGCTTTCGGGCGTGCGCACGGTGATCGTCGAACAGGATCTGCTGCCGCTCCACGCCCGCCCGGACAGCGGCGCGCGGATCAACGCCTATGCCGAGGCCGGCGTCATCGCCCGGCTGGGGAGCTGCAATGCGACCATGTGCCGGATCTCGGCCGGCGGTCAGAGCGGCTGGGCCGTGAAATCGGCACTCTGGGGGGTGGAAGCGGACGAACTGCGCGAATGAGCGGGGGGCGCCTCCCGCCGGCCACGCTCCAGCGCCCCAACCATGAGCCGGAAGCGGAACGGCTCAGCCCGGGGCGGCGAGAAGTTCTTCCAGGGTCCGACCGATCAGCTCCAGGCAGGCGGCGGAGGAAAACCTGTGATCCGCCCCCTTGACCAGGGTCAGGCGGATGTCCGGCCCCTCGGCGTGGGCCAGCAGGCGCAGCGCCACTTCCTGCGGCACGTCCGCATCTGCCGTGCCCTGCAGCAGGCGCACCGGGAAGGGCAGCGTCAATGGCGCGCGCAACACGAGCCGGTTGCGCCCGTCCTCGATCATCCTGCGCGTGATGACATAGGGCTCGCCGTAATCCGACGGCAGCGCAACCCTGCCTTTCTCCATCAGCTCCGCCCTCTGCGCGTCGCTGAAACCCGCCCAGATTCCGTCCTCGGTGAAATCGGGAGCGGCGGCGATGCCGATCAGGGCGGCGATGCGTTCGGGCATCCGTCGCGCCAGCAGCAGGGCGATCCACCCCCCCATGGAGGAGCCGACGAGCAGTTGCGGCCCTTCGGTCAGGCCGGCCACCGCCTCGGCCGCATCATCGGCCCAGTCGCCGATGCAGCCCTCTTCGAAACGGCCCGAGCTTTGCCCGTGCCCGGAATAGTCGAACCGCAGGAAGGCGCGCCCCCTGCGCTGCGCCCAGGCTTCGAGGTGCAGCGCCTTGGTGCCTTCCATGTCCGATTTCAGCCCGCCCAGGAATACGATACCCGGCCCCTGCCCCCCGGTTTTCGCATATGCCAGCCGACGGCCGGCCGATGTGGTCAGAAACTCCGGCATTTCCGCTCCTGCTTGCCCCTATGTCCGCCCGCAACGCTAGCGCTTCGGGCGCGAAAGGCAATCTTGACTTCGTCGCGCCCACACGCCACAAGCCGGCAACCGATACCCGCAACCGGGCGTTTCGTAGGCGCCAGAACGACGAGGAGGCCGCAGATGGCCCGGATTTCCCTGACCTTCCCCGACGGCAATACGCGCGAATACGAAGCCGGCGTCACGCCCGCCGATGTCGCGGCCGACATCTCCAGTTCGCTGCGCAGGAAGGCGATTTCCGCCACCGTCAACGGGGTGCACTGGGACCTGCAGTGGCCGATCGAGGAAGACGCCTCGATCGCCATTCACACCATGGCCGATGACGAACAGGCGCTGGAACTGATCCGCCACGACGCCGCCCATATCATGGCGCGCGCGGTGCAGGAACTGTGGCCCGAGGTGAAGGTCACCATCGGCCCGGTGATCGAGCACGGCTGGTATTACGACTTCGACCGCGAAGAGCCCTTCACCCCCGAAGACCTCGGCGCGATCGAAAAGAAGATGAAGGAAATCATCAACCTGCGCGATCCGGTCCGCACCGAGATCTGGGAGCGGAAGCGCGCGATCGATTTCTACAGGGCCAGCGGCGAGCCCTACAAGGTCGAGCTGGTCGAGGCGATCCCCGAAGGCGAGCCGGTGCGCATGTACTGGCACGGCCACTGGCAGGACCTGTGCCGCGGCCCGCATCTGCAACATACCGGACAGGTGCCGGCCGATGCGATCAAGCTGATGAGCGTGGCCGGCGCCTACTGGCGCGGCGACAGCACGCGGCCGATGCTGCAACGCATCTACGGCGTGGGCTTCAGGAACCGCAAGGATCTCAAGGCGCATCTGACCATGCTGGAAGAGGCCGCCCGGCGCGACCACCGCAAGATCGGCCGCGAGATGGACCTGTTCCACATGCAGGAGGAGGCGCCGGGCCAGGTGTTCTGGCACCCCAACGGCTGGACGCTCTACACCACGCTGCAGGACTACATGCGCCGGGCACAGCGGCGCGGCGGCTATGTGGAGGTGAACACCCCGCAGGTGGTGGAGCGCAGCCTGTGGGAGGCCTCCGGGCACTGGGAAAAGTTCCGCGAAAACATGTTCATCGTCGAGGTGGACGAGGAACACGCCCGCGAAAAGGCGGTGAACGCGCTGAAACCGATGAACTGCCCCTGCCACGTGCAGATCTACAACCAGGGTCTGAAAAGCTACCGCGACCTGCCGCTGCGCATGGCCGAGTTCGGCGCCTGCAACCGCTACGAGCCCTCGGGGGCGCTGCATGGCATCATGCGGGTGCGCGGCTTTACCCAGGATGACGCGCATATCTTCTGCACCGAAGAGCAGATCGAAAGCGAAACCGCCCGGTTCATC
>JALSKC010000079.1 GCA_026989055.1 Paracoccaceae bacterium | reverse complement strand
CCGAGGACGACCTGGTGCTTGAAGGCCAGGGCCAGAAGGTGGTGGTGGACAGCGTCTCGCTGCCGTTCCTGGCCAATGCCACCATCGACTACACCGAGGAACTGATCGGCGCGCGCTTCGTGATCGACAACCCCAACGCCACCTCCTCCTGCGGCTGTGGCACCTCGTTCTCGATCTGATCTTTCTCTCCTTGCCGGAACGCCCGCGCCGCCGGGGGGCGGGTGCATGGTTGCGCCCCGGCCCCGCACCCCGCTAGAAGGGCCTCATGGAGATTGCCACCTTCAACATCAACGGCATCAAGGCCCGGATCGGCGCCCTGACCGGCTGGCTGCAGGAGGCCCGCCCCGAGGTGGTTCTGCTGCAGGAAATCAAGTCCGCGGACGAGAGCTTCCCGCGCCAACCCTTCGAGGAGATGGGCTACAACGTGGAAACCCACGGCCAGAAGGGGTTCAACGGGGTCGCGATCCTGTCGAAGCTGCCGCTGGAGGATGTCGCGCGCGGGCTGCCGGGCGACGACGGCGACGAACAGGCGCGCTGGATCGAGGCCACGGTGGTGGGCCGGCGGGCGGTGCGGCTGTGCTGCCTGTATCTGCCCAACGGCAACCCGGCGCCGGGGCCGAAGTTCGACTACAAGCTGGCCTGGATGGAACGGCTGCGGGCACGCGCGGCGGCATTGCTGGAAGCCGAGGAAGCGGCGGTTCTGGCCGGGGACTACAACGTCATCCCCCAGGACGAGGACGCGAAGGAGCCCGGGAAATGGCACGAGGATGCCCTCGCCCGGCCCGAAAGCCGGGCCGCCTTCCGCCGCATCGTGAACCTCGGTCTGACGGATGCCTTCCGCGCCCGCAACCAGGCCCCCGGGCAGTTCACCTTCTGGGATTATCAGGGCGGGGCGTGGCGGCGGGACGACGGCATCCGCATCGACCATGCCCTGCTCACCCCGCAGGCGGCCGACCTGCTGGAGGACTGCCGCATCGAGAAAGAGCTGCGCGGGGGCGAAAAACCCTCGGACCATGTGCCGCTGTGGCTCGAACTGGACGCATGACGCAGCGCTCCGCCCCTTGAAAACAAGGGGCGCCGCCCTACCTCAAGGGGGCAGATCCTGATAGCAAGGAGGTGCTGACAATGTTCAAGACCAACGTCGGAACTGTCGATCGCATCATCCGCGCCGTTGTCGGGCTCGCGCTGATCGCAGGCTGGTTCATCTGGCCCGATCTCACCTACAGCTGGGCGTTCTGGCTCGGCCTGGTTCCGCTGGCGACGGCGCTCTTCGGCTGGTGCCCGCTCTACCGGCTCGCGGGCTGGTCCAGCGACGATACCGGCAAGGGCGGCAAGGCGCACGCCTGATCCCGCAGCAAGGGCCGCCTCCCTCTCGGCGGCCTTTTTCCCGCCTTGCCCCTTTCCCGCGCCGCCCCCCGAGCAGGCCCGCCGCCTCCGGCACCGGCCGCCGCCCGGCCCCGCCATGATCACGCCCGCTGCCCCCGCCGCTGCCCCGCCCCCCTTCGGGCCCGGCGGGAAGGGAGGCTCAGCGTTTCCAGAACCGCAATCCGTCTCGCCACCAGCGCCGGCGCAGCAGCTCCCTGGCCCGTTTCTCGCGGTCGTCCTCCAGCAGGCACGCGGCGGCGTGGCGCCCGCGCCGGCGGGCCTGCTCGGGGGGCGGCTCCATGATGTTGCGGATGAAGCGGTCGAACCGTTCCAGAACCTGGTTCCCGCCGGCGAGCAGCGGGGCGAAGGGGTTGGTGTTGATCATCTCCATGTAGGCGTCGTCGTCATTGTCCAGCCGCTCCACCTCACGCACCAGCGCCTCGAGGCTGTCGAAATCATGCGCGTTGACGAAGGAACCGGGGGCGAACTCCTCGGCCACGCGCGGATTTCCCCAGTAGATCGGAACCGTGCGGGCGGCGAAGGCGTCGAAGATCTTCTCGGTGGTATATCCGGGGAAGGAATCGTTCTCGAAGGCGATGGTGAACTTGTAGCCGGCCAGAAAGGCCCGCTTGGCCTTGGCCCAGCCCCCGTGGCCGCCCTCGGCCTCGATCCGGGCCAGGGCATCGGTGTTGCGCAGATGCCGGCCGGCGGAATCCACCTTGCGGTAGCGCGACAGGAGATGAAAGAAGGCATCGCGCTCCGGCGCCGCGAACTGGGCGTTTGAATAGACGAAATTGCAGAATCCGGGCCGTTCCAGGGCCTCGGCGCGCCCGAGCGGGCGCCAGTTCTCCTCCGGCTTCCAGGCCATCATCCCCAGGTGATGGATCGGAAAGCGCAGGTAGCGGTCACCGAAATCCAGATAGGCAAAGCCCAGGGCGTAATCGGTGGTGTTGAAGTCGGGCACCACGTTCTCGGCGGTATAGAAGATCTTGACGCAGTCCGGGGCGCGATAGAAGAAATGCTCGATCCCTTCATAGGCCCGCCCCCCGTAGAGCCCGTGAAACAGGTAGTTCGGGTTCTCCTCCACGAGGCGGACATCGAACTGCCGCGCCATCATCTGGACGAAGAGGTTGTTTTCGTAATCCCAGTCCGGGCCGAAATCTACGAATTTCACGCGAACCGTCTTCTTTATCTTCTGCCCCGTTTCCATGAGCCCGGCCCTTCCGATGCGCCCTCCGCTCCCTGCCGGCATCTTCATGGCCCGTTCCGCCACTGCGCGCAAGAGAGAGAGCCGCAAGAGAGAGAGCCGAAGGGCCAGTCGCTCCGGAGCGGGCCGCCAGCGCGGGGGCGGAAACCTTTCCGGGAGGGCCTGGCGGCAGGCACGGGGCCTGCCGAGCCGGCCACGCGCGGGGGCGGAAAGCGGCAAAGCCAGATTTTACCGGCGCCCTGAAATCCGGCCGGCCACGCGCCCGGAATGGCGCCTCAGGGGAATGACGCCTCGGGAACGGAACCCGTTCGCGAGACGCCTTCCCCGGTGTTTCCATCGGCATCCCGCTCCAGCAGCAGGCAGCCCACCCCGAACCGCTCGGCCAGGGCGATCCCCTCCTGCCACCCCAAGACGAGGATCGCCCTGGCCAGCGCATCCGCCGTCATGCAGTCGGGCGCGAGCACCGTCCTGGGGCGATGCCGGGCCGGCCCGCCCCGCTTGCGGCCCATGCCGTGGGAAAGGCGCGCCCCGCCGACCCTGACCCACTGCCGGCAATCGCCCGAGGTGGCAACGGCGGCATCCTGAAGCTCCAGCACCGAAAGGGCGCGGCGTGCGCCGGATCGGGGTTTTCGACGGCCACGGCCCAGCCGGCCCTGGCCCTGCCAGTCGGCGATTTCCCGCCCGCAGCGGAAATCCGAGTCCGGGTGGCGGATGCCGAAATAGAGGTGCATCGGGCGCCTTCTCCGGTTGGCACGGGCGAACCCGGCCAGCGGGTCGATGCCGGTGCCGGCACCGATCAGGATCACCGGCTTGCGGTTCCCGGCCGGGCGGAATTCGGGATTGGGGCAGATGAAGGCCTCTATCTCGTCGCCGATCTCGATCTCGAACAGCGGCCCCGAGCACGGCCCGTGCGGGTGCTTGCGCACGCAGATCTCCACGAAGCCGTCGCGGCTGCCGCTGGCCAGTGAATAGAGCCGGGCCAGCCTGGAGCCCCCGGGCAGGATGCCCGGCAGGTCTCCGGCCTCGAAGCGGCGCAGGCCGCGCCCGCGCAGGCGGTCGAGCAGGCCGGTGCGCGGCGGGCGCCCCGCCACAGGATCGCGCCGGTTATGGCAAGAAAACAGGCCCGCCCGGCACCATCAGGCCCGGCACCAGTCCCCCAGAGCCACGCCCCCTGGCCGGTATGGAGCATGCAGATGGTTTCATTGACCTTCTGCCAGGCGCCGGCGTCCTGCCAGGACAGCATCAGCCCGGTGCCCCGGTCGACATATCCTTCGCCGCGACCGGCAGTGAGGGTGAAGACGTCGCCCGGGTCTCCGGCATAGGGAAAGGTCAGGGCGCTGACGGGGATTTCGGCCAGCGTCGGCATGGCGGCCGGGCTCATCCCCATCTCGCCGCTGACCCGGGCCGGAAACGGCGGGCCGGCGCTGTCCTGCGGCAGGATGTCGAAGGTGCCGAGCGCCATCCAGAGCGCGGTGGCCGGGGCGAAGATCGGCCCGATCACGGCAAGGCGGCCGATCTCCACATGCAGCCGCGCGGACAGCGTGCCGCGCGCCGGGGCAAACAGGCGCCGCCAGCCGCCCATGCGCCGCACCACCAGCAGCAGGCCGGATACGGACAGCGCCAGCATGGCCAGCGCCCCGACAGCGGCGGCCATGCGCCCGCCATCGCCCAGCAGAAGCGCGCGATGCAGGTCCTTCAGCCAGCGCAGCGCGGGCGAGGGGTCGTGATCGGCGATTCCGCGTCCGGTGGCCGGGTCGATCACCGCCGCGCCGGGGATGCCGTCGGCGAAGTAATAGGCGGTGATGCGCCCCGGGGGCGCACGCTTGATCTGTTCGACCTCCGGGCAGTTTTCGGCCACCCGCGCCGCCAGGGTGGCCACGCTCAACCCGCCTTCGTCCGCGGCCGGGGCCTGCAGCCTTTCCCAGGCGGGGACCACCGACAGGGCAACGCCGCTGAGCGTCAGGACCAGCAGGAGCAGGGCGCGGACAGGCCGGCATATCTGTGAATTGCGCGTGTCATGGTGCAGGCCTCCGGCTCGGCAGCGTTTACCGGAAGGTGAAGCTTGCGACACAGCGCCGCCCGGCAACCGGCTTGCCGGCATTGGCGCCGGTCAGCGGGATGACCACGTCGTTGGGGCTGTCGCGCAGATCCTCGGCCACGGCGTCGATATGCAGCCTGCAGCCCGCATCGAACAGCGCATCGGACAGGTCGAAGCTCAGCTCCTGCGTGCGCCCGGCGCCGACGCTGGCCCCGGTGATGCCGGAAATCTTGATGCCGGAAATCTGAGCCGGATCGCCGCCGGTGGCGCGAAACCGGCTGCCCGGGTGCTTGTAGTATTTCGACTTGCCTCCGGCCATCCACAGCGTGCCCTTGTAGGCGCCATTCGCGTCGGTGACGTAAAGCACCAGATAGGCGCCGGGGCCGCGATAGTTCTTGAGCGTGGTGGTCAGGGTGACGGGCCTCGCCGCCAGGGCAGGCTGCTGCCGCTGACGGCGCGCGAATGGGCCCTGTTCGAAGGATTCGTGCAGCACCGGGGCAGATACTGTCCAAGGCGCAGCTTGAAGAACGGCTTTATGCCTTCGATGAGGAGATCGGAAGCAATACCATCGAAATGCACATCAGCCGCCTGCGCAAGAAGCTGGGGCGCGACAGGATCGGGACCGTGCGCGGCATGGGCTACCGGCCGGGCGAGGCATGAGGGTGCCGCGCTCCCTTCATGGCCGCCTTTCCCTGGCCATCGGCCCGGGGGTGACGCTGGCGTGGGTCGTCAGCGCGGCGATCACGGCGGCGGTCATCCGCCACGAAATGGACGAGGTCTTCGACAGCGCCCTCGAGGAAACCGCCCAGCGCATATTGCCGCTGGCGGTCCAGGAACTGTTCGAGGCCGAAAGCGCCAAAGGCCCCGGCACCGAGCGGCGCGTCAGCACGCTTCGCGAACATGACGAGTTCCTGACCTGTGCGGTGCGCGACCGCAGCGGGCGGGTGCTGCTGCGCTCCCATGACGCCGATGTGCGGGATTTCCCGCCCTTCCGGCAGACCGGGTTCACCCGGACAGATACCCACGTCCTCTACTACGATGCCGCGCTGGAAGGCGACTTCACCATTGCCATTGCCGAACCGCTGGCCCACCGCAGCGAGGCGGCGCGCGAAGCCCTGATGGCGCTGAGCCTGCCCCTGCTCATCCTGCTGCCGCTGAGCCTGGGCGGAATCTGGCTCCTGCTGCGCGTCATGCTGGCTCCAGTGCGCGCGTTTCGCGACGAGATGTCGCTGCGGGGCGGACATGACCTCGCCTCGGTGGCCCCAGGCCGCCTGCCGGCGGAAATCGAACCGGTCGGCGAAGCGGTGAACACGCTGCTGGAACGATTGCAGCGCGCACTCGAGGCCGAGCGCAGCTTTGCCGCCAATGCCGCGCACGAGCTGCGCACGCCGCTTGCCGGCGCGCTGACGCAGATCCAGCGCCTGCAGACGGAGACCGGCGAAGACGCAACCCGAAAACGGGCCAGCGACATCGAGGCATCGCCGAAACGGCTCAACCGCACGTCCAAAAGGCTGATGCAGATGGCGCGCGCCGAAGGTGCCAGCCTGCATGTGGACACCCCCACGACCTGGCGCGGATCGTGCGGATGGTGGCCGATGATCTGGCCCATGCCGACCGCGGCAACCGGCTGGAGCTGGACCTGCCGGAGCGGCCGGTCATGTCGCGGACCAACCCGGATATCTTTGCCATAGCCGTGCGCAACCTGCCGGAAAACGCGCTGCGCCACGGCGATCCCGCGCGCCTGTCCGCGCGTGCCTGCAGGCAGACGGCACCTTGCGCGTGTCCAACGCCGGCCCGACCATTCCCCCGCAGGAACTGCAATCGCTGACCCGGCGCCTTGCCCGGCGCGACAGGAACGCCAGAGGAAGCGGCCTGGGGCTGGCGATCGTGCAGGCCATCGCCGATGGAACCGGGGGAAGGCTCGAACTGCGCTCCCCGGCAACCGGGCGGGAGGACGGTTTCACGGCGGCGCTGTATCCGCAGCGCCCCTGACGCCGCCAGGAGCCTCCCGACCCTCCCGGCCGGGAAGGCATGCGTCCGGCCCCGGCGGCGCCGAGGAAGGGCCTGCCCAGCCGCTCCCGGCCGCGGCCACCGCGGGCCGCCGGCCGGCGGAGAGGGAAAGCCGCCGCCGCGGGAAGCGGCCGCACGAGCGCGGCAGGCCGGCACCACCCGCAGGCATCTTTCCTGCCCCGCGCTCCCTTGCAGATCGGCGCTGCCGCCAGGGCGGCTGCAACTCCCCGAAAGGGCAGCCGAAGCGGCGCGCTTCGCTTCACGGGGTCTGGCACCGGACACGCATCCGTTTCGGACCGGCCACGGGGGAAGGCCGGCCACCGCCGGAACGGGGGGACGGCGGCCCCCGGCAGGCCCGTCCTTTCTCCCTCCGTCCCGCCCCTTGCCGTCCCGCTTCTTGCGGGGGCGACGCGATCCCGCGATCAGGGTCGCGGAACGGCCGCCGGCGCTCCCGCAGCGGCACGGGCGCCGGAAACCGCGTTTGGCGAAGGCAGGCTCGACACGCAAGCCGGCCCGGGACAGGCTTCGCGGGGCACGGAACCCGGCTGCCCGCGATCTCGTGGCCCCGGTCTCGTGGACCCGGCAAGGCATCATCGGGCCGGAGGAAACCGGAAAACGATGTGGGAAACGATGCAGGAAATGACGAAGAAGCCCGGCACCTCCGATCGGCTGATGGGCAACCCGTCCAGGCCGATCCTCCTCATCCTTGCCGTATCCTTGCCGTGCTCGCCGCTGCCGGCGGGGCCGCTCTCCCCTTCTTCGCCTTCGTCATAATAGCTGAGCGTGACCGGGACCGGCGCGTTCTGAGGCGGGAGGGCCGTCGCCCCGGCCGCCCCGTCGGAGGGGCCGGGGCGACGCAGCCTCTGCGCCTGTGCCGGGCCGGCCCTTCCAGACCGGCAATCATCAGTGTCAGAACCAGGCAGAATTGCAGGAATGCGGGCCGGAGCGAAGCGGTCGTTTTCCAGGTTCGGCAGGACAAGCCCATCCCTCGAATGCGTGCCGGGAATACCTGCCGGGAAACCAGAACCGGGAAAATCGGGAAAATGCGCCACCGCAGCCGACACAAGACAGAAGACAGAAGACAGAAGACAGGAGACAGGAGACAGGAGACACAAGCGGCACAAGACATGCGGAACATGCGGGGCGAACATGCGGGCCGGGAGCCGCCGGGCAGCAAGCCGGAGCCCCGCCGCGCAA
>JALSKC010000078.1 GCA_026989055.1 Paracoccaceae bacterium | reverse complement strand
CCACCTTCGCCTTGAAATCCGGCGAATGCTGCTTCCGTTTCGACATCTCTGATCTCCTTCTCGTGGAAGACCAGCAGACAACAAATCGTAGCTTGCGTCAGTGTCCGATTTTTCGGGGGTAGCTCAGAGTTTTCCCAGCGTTTCTCTTCTGAAAACCAGGCCCACATGACTGCCCGCCTCCTGCTTTTACGCCATGGCGAACCTTTTACGCCATGGCGAACGCCCCCAGATCCCGAAGGGATCTTTTGGCAACGATCTTGCCTTGACAGAGAAAGGCAAACGGGATTGCCAAAGCTTTGCCAACAAGATTACCGGAAAAGTTCATGCCATCATGACAAGTCCGGTTCTGCGATGTATGCAAACGGCCCAAATCATCGCTAAAACTTGCTCGCTCAAAACCGGGAGCATTACCACCTCATCTTTGCTGGGAGATCCAGGATGTTTCATCCATGACCCCAAGGCGGCGGGAAGACTTTGGCTGGAAAACAAGAATACCCCCGATAGAGTAAAAGAAATCCTTTTGACCAACAGCTTTCCACCTGACGGATTCAATGACTTTGCACAAACCAGCATTATGCTTCTGAAGCTCATGGTCGCACAAATGAACAAATACAATGAGGGCACAATCCTGTGGGTTACGCATGATGCAATTCTTGCCCCCTTTGCCTCGCGCACATTAACGGGCCGCTTGGCAGTGGCCCAATGGCCTGAGTATCTCGGATATCTGGAGATAAGCTTGAGAAATTCCGCGTCAGTCACATTTTCTTATTGTCAAAATGGCCAATCTGAAACGTTTGAATAAACCCGCAATCCTTTCGCCCCACCACGTCCATTTCTGTTTTCTCTGATCGCGTGAGAGGATTTGATGGCGCTGCAACCGGTCGGGCGCGAAATTCACCAAAAACCCTTGTTTTATTGGACTTTCATAGACCGAACCAAATCGCCCCGAGGTTCGGTCGAATAGAGAGAAACGGGGGTTAGAGAGCGTATCAAGGTGATCGGGCATTCTCGCGGGTTCGGTCACCAAGCCTAAACCCCTTTGAAACATAAAGAAAATCATCCCCGCATCGGGGCATATCCGCGTTTCAATGAAGACAAGTGGCGGAGGAGGAGGGATTCGAACCCCCGGAAGGCTTTCACCTTCAACGGTTTTCAAGACCGCCGCATTCGACCACTCTGCCACTCCTCCGGCTCCGGGCAGGATTACCCTCACCGCCCCGATTCTTGAAGCGAGGAAATCGAAGCCGTTTCCCGCCGAACCGCGCCGGGGAGCCTTCCCATGCCGGCCGGGGCCGGGTATCATGCGTGCAGCGGAAGCCGGAGCGCCGGGCCGTCCCGGTCGGGGCCGCGGGGGTGCCGGGATGCGCGGGGTGTCGTGCGCAGCGGCAGCCCGAAGAGCGCCGGGCGGCGGAACCGTCGGATCCCTTTCCGATACGGCCGGCCGCGGGAAGGCGTGGGGCAGAGGCGGGCCGGGACGCGAATCGCAAGACAGGCAGCCCTGCCGGCACGCTGCAAGCAGGGAGAGCCGGCAGGGCGAACAGGCAGGATGACAAGGGGCAACAGATGACAGTTACAGGTGCGGGGCGATGGGCCCTCCTGCTGGCCGGGCTGACCTTCCTGGCGGGCTGCGAGCAGATGCAGGACATCAGGCTTTTCGACAAGCCCCTGTTCTCCGGGCAGGAAGGCGACCCGGCCGCAACCGCAAGCAGTGCCCGCCCCGACAGCACCGCCACGATCGAGAAGGATGTGGAGGCCCCCGAAGTCTTCGAAAGGGCGGAAAGCGGCCTCTGGGACGGGCGGCCGTCTCTCGGCGGAGTCTGGGTGGCGCACCCGGATGTCGGTGCCCCGGAGCGGGTGATCATCCGCAACGAGGACAACGGCCGCTCGATCATCGGCGCCCTGTTCCGGCGTGAGCGCGAAAATCCCGGGCCGCGGTTTCAGGTCTCTTCCGATGCGGCAGCCGAGCTGGGCATGCTGGCCGGCGCCCCGGCCCGGCTGAAGGTGACGGCCCTGCGTCGGGTCGAGGTGCCGCTCGAGCCGGCCCCGCAGGAACGGGAAACGGCTCCGGCACCGGATGACGCCGCCGGGAGCACGCCCCCCGTCGCGGCAACCGGCGACACGGCAACCGGCGACACGGCAACCGGCGACACGGCAACCGGCGACACGGGGGCCGGCACGGGCAGCGCGCAGGCGCCGGTCGATCAGGCGCCGGTCGATGATGTCGCCCGGATCGCGGCTTCGGCCATCGAGGAAGCCACGGCGGCGGCCGGAACCGGCGCTTCGGGAGCCGCCCCGGGCGGAGCGGAAACGGCCGCCGCCCCGGCGGCACCCCGGGCCACGGCAAAAAAGCCGGCCCTGCAGCGCCCCTTCGTCCAGATCGGCATCTTCTCGGTGCGCGAGAACGCCGACAATACCGCCAACCTCCTGCGCAATTCCGGGGTCGTCCCGACGATCAGGACCTTCGATTCCAACGGCAAGACATACTGGCGGGTGATCGTCGGCCCCTTCTCCAGCAAGGCCGATCTCGGGGCGCTGCTGCGCAAGGTGGCCGGGCTCGGCTTCCCCGATGCCTATCCTGTCACGAACTGAAGCCCGGCTTCGGCCGAGCGGCGCGGCAAGCGGCCGGGCTGCCGAAACCCCAACCGAGAGGCATGGCACAGGAATGCTGAAACAGATCCGTCTCCTCCTGGCATGCGCAGCGCTTGCCGCCGGGATGTTTCCGGTCGCGCTCGCCGCCTACGAAACCAGCGCCCGGGCCGCCATACTGGTGGACATCACCACCGACACGGTGCTTCTGGAAAAGAACGCCGATGTTCCGCTGCCCCCGGCATCGATGTCGAAGCTGATGACGCTGAACATGCTGTTCGAGGCGCTCCAGGACGGCCGGGTGAGCCTTGACACCCGCTTCCGCGTCTCCACCCGGGCCCGGAACATGGGGGGCTCTTCCATGTTCCTGAACGAGAACGACCGCCCCACCGTGGAAGAGCTGATCCGGGGGATCATCGTTCTGTCCGGGAACGATGCCTGCGTTGTCGTCGCCGAGGGGCTGGCCGGCAGCGAGGAGGCCTTCGCCCGGCTGATGAACGAACGCGCCCGCGACCTGGGGATGACCAACTCGACCTTCGCCAATTCCAGCGGCTGGCCGGACCCGAACCAGCGCATGAGCATGCGCGATCTCGCGATCCTCACCCGGCGGCTGATCGAGGAATTCCCCGAATACTACGGCTATTTCTCCGAAAAGGAGTTCGCCTTCGACGGCCGCACCCCGGACAACCGGTTCAACCGCAACCCGCTGCTGCACCTGGGGATCGGTGCCGACGGGCTCAAGACCGGCCATACCAGCGAGGCGGGATACGGGCTGGTCGGCTCGGCGGTGCAGGGCGGGCGGCGGATCGTGCTTGTCATCACCGGGCTGCAGAGCGAACGCGAGCGGGCGGAAGAAGCCGAACGCATGATCAACTGGGCCTTCCGCCAGTTCGCCCGAAGAACCGTGCTGCGCGGCGGCACCGAAGTCGCCAGGGCCAGGGTCTGGCTGGGCGACCAGACGGAAATCGGGCTCGTGCCGGCCGAGGATGTCACGCTGCTGCTGCCGGCGCTCGACCGGGACAGGCTGAATGCCGAGGTGATCTACCGCACCCCGATCAAGGCGCCGGTGCGCAAGGGGCAGGAGATTGCGGAAATGGTGATCTCCAGGCGCGACCTGCCCGAGGTACGGGTTCCGCTGGTGGCCGACCGCGATGTCGCGCGCGGCGGTTTCCTGCCGCGGCTGCGCACCGCGCTCGACCTGCTGTGGACTCGCTACGTGCAAGAGGCGCAGGGCTCCGGCTGATGCCTTCCGGCTTCTTCATCACCCTCGAGGGCATCGACGGCTCCGGCAAGTCTACCCAGGCGCGGCGGCTGGCCGCGGAGCTGCGCCGGGACGGGCGGCAGGTGGTGCTGACGCGCGAGCCGGGGGGCTCTCCGGGGGCCGAGGAGATCCGCGCCCTCCTGCTCGAAGGCCCGCCCGAGCGCTGGTCGGCGGAAACCGAACTGCTGCTGTTCACCGCCGCCCGGCGCGACCACCTGGAAAAGACGATCGAACCGGCCCTGGCCGCGGGGCAGACGGTGATCTGCGACCGTTTCGCCGATTCCACCCGGGTCTACCAGGGCATTACCCGAAGCGCGCTGCGCTCCAGGGTCGATCAGCTGCACGAGATGATGATCGGACGCGATGCGGATCTCACCTTCATCCTCGACATGGACCCGGCACGCGGCCTGTCCCGTGCCCTGGCCCGCCGGAACGGCGAGGAGCGCTTCGAGCGCTTCGGCGAACAGATGCAGCACCGGATGCGGCGGGGCTTTCTCGCCCTGGCCGCGGAATACCCCGCCCGCTGCGTGGTGATCGACGCCGAACGCGACCCTGACAGCATCGCCCGCGAGATCCGCGACATCGCCCGGGCCCGCCTGCCATGAGCGACAGCGCGCCAGCACCGGAAGCCGACCGCGCCGAGGGTGCCCCCCACCCGCGCGAGACCACCCTTCTTCTGGGCCAGGAAACCGCCGAACGGGCCTTCCTGGCGGCCTTCGCCTCGGGGCGGCTGCACCACGGCTGGCTGATTACCGGGGCACGCGGCATCGGCAAGGCGACACTGGCCTGGAGGATCGCCCGCTTCCTGCTGGCCGCGCCGGCCGGCGGCGATGGCGGGCTGCTCGCCGAAACCGCCCCCGCCCCGCCCCCCGAAAGGCTGGAGATCGACCCGGATCACCCGGTCTGCAAGCGGATCGCAGCGCTTTCGGAGCCGCGGCTGTTCCTGCTGCGCCGCGGCTGGGACGAGGGGCGCAAGCGGCTGAAGGCCGCGATCACCGTGGACGAGGTGCGCCGCCTGAAATCCTTCTTCCAGCTGTCGGCCGCCGACGGCGCCCGGCGCGTCGTCATCGTGGACTGCGCGGACGAGCTGAACATCAACGCCGCCAATGCGCTGCTGAAGCTGCTGGAAGAACCGCCGAAGGGCGCCGTGCTTCTGCTCGTCAGCCACCGGCCTTCGGGGCTCCTCCCCACCCTCCGCTCGCGTTGCCGGGAGCTGCGCTGCAATCCGCTGGAAGCCGGGCAGATCGCCCGCGCCATGGAGGCGGCCGGAATCGCCCCGCCGGAAGACCCGGTCGCACTGGCCGAGCTTGCGGGCGGCTCCGTCGGCGAGGCGGTGCGGCTGGCCGGCCTCGATGGCATCCGGAACTATGCCCGGATCGTCTCGCTGCTGGAGAAGCTGCCGGAGCTGGACCGCCCCGCCGCCCTGGCACTGGCCGAAAGCGCCGCCGGGCGCGACCGGCAGCAGGAGGCCCGCTTCGACATGATCCTGCGCCTGCTCGACCTGTTCCTCGCCCGGACCGCCCGCTGCGGAGTCGGCCTTCCCCCTCCGGCCGAGGCGGCACCGGGAGAGGCAGCGCTGATCCGTCGCCTGGCCCCGGGGCCGGATGCCGCGCGCCTCTGGGCCGGGCTGCAGCAGGAGCTCGGCGTGCGCGCGCGCCGCGGCAGGGCGGTCAACCTGGAACCGGCGGCGCTGATCTTCGACATGCTGTTGCGCATCCGCGACGGGGCAGCCCGGCTGGCCGGATGAGCCCCCGTGCAAGACGCAACCGGCGGTCGGCGCAAAAAGCGCGGCACCGGCACGGCGGCATCGCTTGAACCTGCCCGTCACTTCGCTAAACAGGGCGACGGTGCCCGGCATCTGCCGGGCGAGTCAGCGGCCGGAGACGCCCGATGCCAGACCCCGTCGAGATCACCGACAGCCACTGCCACCTCGACTTCCCCGACTTCGCCGGGGATCTGCCACAGGTGATCGCGCGCGCCGGGGCGGCCGGGGTCGGCCGCATGATCACGATCTGCACCTCCCTGCGCGAGCTGCCGAAGGTGCGTTCCATTTCCGAAGCGCATGCTCCGGTCTTTCACGCGGCGGCCACCCACCCGATGCGGGCCGCCGAAGAGCCGCTGGCCACCGTCGAAGAGCTGGTTGCGCTGGCGGAGCACCCGAAATTCGTCGGCATCGGCGAAACCGGGCTCGACTACCACT
The DNA here is from genome assembly GCA_026989055.1 of Paracoccaceae bacterium. Lineage (GTDB taxonomy): Bacteria > Pseudomonadota > Alphaproteobacteria > Rhodobacterales > Rhodobacteraceae > JAJRUE01. The sequence continues at coordinate 32,801 of JALSKC010000078.1, read as the reverse complement.
ACACTGCCGACAGCCGTGCGGTGCAGATCGAGAGCCTGCTGGTGCATATAGAGGCGGCCCGACGCAGCGGCCTGCCGCTCATCATCCATGCCCGTGATGCCGATTCGGACATGGCCGAGATCCTGCGCCGCGAGCACCGTGCCGGCGCCTTTTCCTGCGTGATGCACTGTTTTTCTTCCGGCCCGGCGCTGGCGGAAACGGCGCTGGAGCTGGGATTCTACCTGTCGATGTCGGGGATCGTCGCCTTTCCGCGCTCCAGGGAGTTGCGCGAGATCTTCGCCGCCGCCCCGCCGGAGCGGATCCTGGTGGAAACCGACAGCCCCTATCTTGCCCCCCCGCCCCACCGCGGCAAGCGCAACGAGCCGGCTCATGTGGTGCATACCGCGCGTGTCGGCGCCGGGCTGTACGGAATGGAATACGCCGAGTTCGCCGCCCGCACCCAGGAAAATTTCGACCGGCTGTTCACCAGAGCCGCCGGAGAGGCCGTGGCGGGCGGAACCTCCTGATGGCAGAGCTGCGCTTTACCATCCTGGGCTGCGGTTCTTCCGGGGGGGTGCCGCGGCTGGGCGGGCTCTGGGGCAACTGCGACCCGACCAATCCGAAGAACGCGCGCCGGCGCTGCTCGCTGCTGATCGAGCGCATCGACGGCGAAGATGCCGCCACCCGGGTTCTGATCGACACCTCTCCCGACCTGCGCGCGCAGCTTCTGGAGGCCGGGGTCGGGCTGCTGGATGCGGTGGTCTATACCCATTCGCACGCCGATCACATGCACGGAATCGACGATCTGCGCATGATCGTGTTCAACCGGAAGGCACGCCTGCCGGTCTGGGCGGACGCCCCCACGCAGGAAGCGCTCCTGTCGCGCTTCGGCTATGCCTTCGTGCAGCCCGAAGGCTCGCCCTACCCGCCGATCCTGGAAATGAACTCCATCGCCGGAGAAATCGCCGTGCAGGGCGCTGGCGGACCGATCCGGCTGATTCCGTTCCGGGTCCGCCACGGGGCGATGGACGCGCTGGGCTTCCGGATCGCCGACCTGGCCTATCTGCCCGATGTCTCGGAAATACCGGACAGCGCCGTGGCGGTTCTGGAGGGGCTCGACTGCTGGATCCTGGACGCCCTGCGCCGGGCGCCGCATCCGACACATTTTCATCTGGAACGGGCGCTGGAATGGATCGGGCGCATGGCGCCGCGGCGCGCGATTCTCACCAATCTGCACAACGATCTGGATTACGATCGGCTGATGGCCGAAACCCCGCCGCATGTGGTTCCGGCCCATGACGGGATGACGATCAGCTACCGGGTCTGACATGGCCGCGCTGCTCGATGTCATCCTGCCGGTCTTTCTGGTGATCGGCTTCGGATATGTCGCCGCGCGCAGCCGCTACATGAGCGAGAGCGCGGTGGATTCCCTGCTGCATTTCGCCCAGAACGTGGCCGTGCCCTGCCTTCTGTTCCTGGCGATCTGGCGAATCGACCTGGGGGCAGACTTCGACGGCGGCCTGCTGGCCAGCTTCTACGGCGGCGCCTTTGCGGGATTTGCGCTGGGCTTTCTCGGCGGCCGCTTCCTGTTCCGGCGCAGCCTGACCGACAGCATCGCGATCGGCTTTTGCGGCTTCTTTTCCAATACCGTCCTGCTGGGGCTTCCGATCACCGAGCGCGCCTATGGCAGCGCGGCGCTGGTCCACAACTACGCGATCCTGTCGATTCACGCGCTCGTCACCTACGGTTTCGGGATCACCGCGATGGAGCTGGCCCGCGCCGGGGCCGGCGGGGGGCGCCACCTGGCGCGCAAGGTCGCGACGCTGATGCTGCGCAACCCGCTGCTGATCGGAATCCTGCTCGGGCTTGCCTTCAACCTGAGCGGCGCCCCCCTGCCCGGGGTGGCCATCTCGGCGCTGGAGACCCTGGCCGCGGCGGCGCTGCCGGCGGCGCTGTTCGCTTTGGGCGGTGTCCTGTCGCGCTACCGCCCCGAGGGCGACCGGCTGGCAATCGCCTGGGTCACGGGGGTATCGCTGCTTGCCCATCCGGCGGTGACCTGGCTGCTGGCAAGCCGGGTCTTCGCGCTGGACAGCGGCCAGCTGCGCTCGGCGGTGCTCACGGCGGCCATGGCGCCGGGGCTCAACACCTACCTGTTCGCCAACATGTATGGCGCGGCGCGGCGCGTGGCCGCCTCGTCGGTGCTGGTGGCAACCGCGCTGTCGATCGCCACCATCTGGTTCTGGCTGGCAATCCTGCCCTGAGCCGGCGCGCCCCGGCCGGCGCGCTTCAATGCGCGATCGGCATGCCGAACAGGCCCGAAGCCAGGGTTTCCGCCAGCACCGCCAGCACGATCAGCACCCGTGCCCAGAGCCAGCGGTGGCGCCGCCACAACAACAGGCCCAGGAGCAGCACCGCCCCCCATTCCAGCGGGGCGATGACGGCCCCGTAATGCGCCCTGTCCCAGTAGCTGAAGGGGCTGCGGAACACCCAGTCGCTCAGCGGCCAGAACATCGGGCGCGCATCCTCGTTGTGCAGCGCGAAATCGAAACCGAGGTGGAGCAGCCCCGCCGCCACGAAGGCCGGCGCGGCCGGGTGGCGCAACCGACTGGTTGCCGCCAGCACCGCCCCCCAGAGCAGGAAGCTGTTGTCGATCGCGAACACCCGCTGCCAACCTTCCGAGAAATACAGCCGGCCGAAAACGATCTCGGGCGCGATCCCGGCCACCAGAAGCGCCCAGCCGGCCATCAGATACAGCGACACATCCGGCGCGAGGGAACCGAGCACCGCCGCCGCCGTCACCCGCGGCGCGCCCGGCCGCCCGAAAGCTGCCGCTCCGAAGATCATGTGTGCGGAGGTGTTCATCTTCGCCCCTTTCCTGCCGGCGCGCCCGGCGCTATGGCTCGAGGGTAACGTGAAAGGCGCGCCGTGGCCAAGTCGCTGATGATCCAGGGGACCGGCTCCAATGTCGGCAAGTCTCTGCTGGTGGCGGGGCTTGCCCGGGCCTGCGTGCGGCGGGGCATCTCGGTCGCCCCCTTCAAGCCGCAGAACATGTCGAACAATGCCGCCGTCACCGCAGACGGCGGCGAGATCGGCCGCGCCCAGGCCCTGCAGGCGCTGGCCGCGCGGCGCCCGGCGCACAGCGACATGAACCCGGTGCTGCTGAAACCGGAAAGCGAGACCGGCGCACAGCTGATCGTGCAGGGCCGGCGCCGGGAAACGCTGAAGGCTCGGGACTATGCGCGGCTCAAGGGTACCCTCCTGCCGCAGGTGATGGAAAGCTTCCGCCGGCTGGCCGCAAACGCCGATCTGGTCCTGGTCGAAGGGGCGGGCAGCCCGGCGGAAACCAACCTGCGCGACGGCGACATCGCCAACATGGGATTCGCCGAGGCCGCCGGTCTGGGGGTGGTGCTGGTGGGCGATATCGACCGCGGCGGGGTGATCGCCCAGCTCGTCGGCACCCACGCGGTGCTCTCCGAAGCCGATCGCGACCGCATCCGCGGCTTCATCGTCAACCGTTTTCGCGGCGACCCCGCATTGTTCGAGGCGGGAACCGCGCAAATCGCCCAGCGTACCGGCTGGGCGGCCCTGGGCCTGCTGCCCTGGTTCGAGGATGCCTGGCGCCTGCCCGGAGAAGACGTGATGGACATCGCCTCCAAGCCCGGCGGCCCGGTTCTGATCGCGGTGCCGCAGCTGGGGCGGATCGCCAACTTCGACGATCTGGATCCGCTCGCGAGCGAACCGGGGCTGCGGGTCGAGATCGTTCCGCCGGGGCGGGCACTGCCGGGGAATGCGGATCTGGTGCTGATCCCCGGCTCCAAGAGCACCATCGCCGATCTGGCCGCCTTCCGCGCTCAGGGCTGGGACATCGACCTCAAGGCCCATCTGCGCCGGGGCGGCCAGGTGCTGGGAATCTGCGGCGGCTACCAGATGCTCGGACGCGAGATCGCCGACCCGGACGGCATCGAAGGCCCCCCGGGCAGCGTGCCGGGGCTTGGCCTGCTGGATGTGACGACCCGGATGGGCCCGCACAAGCGGCTGGCGATCACGCACGGGCACGAGCTGGAAAGCGGCGCCCCGGTCGAGGGCTACGAGATCCATCTCGGCCGGACGGAGGGCCCCGACTGCGCCCGGCCCTGGCTGAGCATCGACGGGCGGCCGCATGGCGCCATGTCCGCCGACGGCAGGGTGCGCGGCTGCTACCTGCACGGTCTGTTCGCCGCGGATGCCTTCCGCGCCGCGTTCCTGAAGCGGCTCGGCGCCCGGGCCGGCGCAGACAGCTACGGCGCGCGAATCGAGCAGACGCTGGATACGCTCGCCGATCACCTGGAGCGCCACCTGAAGCTCGACCTTCTGCTGGATCTGGCCACGCCGCTGCCCGGTGCCGGCTGACCCGGCCGCGCCGGGGGCGCAAGCACCGCCTCAGCCCTGCGGATCCTGCCGGAGCAGCGCGCGTTCGATCTCCGCCCGGATCATCCGGCGCAGATTGCGCGTGATCGTCTCGCCCAGCCGGCCGCGCAGTTCTTCGTGCACCACATCGGCGATCATCTCGCGCAGAAGATCCAGATCGAGATAGAGATCGTCATCCTCGACAAGCTCCCCCGACTTCCCCGGGGTTTCGCCCGCCGGAACGGGCCGCAACGGAACCGCCCCTTCCCGCCCGCCCGTGCCGTCCGCCGCCGGGGCAGGGGCAGGGGCGGATGCCTCCGCCCCGCCGTTCCCTTCCTGCGGCAGCGTCCCTGCCCTGCCCGGCGCTTCCCGGCGCAGGCCCTGCGACAGGACGAAGGGCGCATCGCTGTGGCTGAACACGGCTTTCCCCGCCCCCGCGGCCTCCGCCCCTGCGGCTGCCTCCGCGGCCTCCGCCCCCGCGGCCTCCGCCCCTGCGGCTGCCTCCGCGGCCTCCGCCTCACGGCCCGGAGCCGGCGCGCCGGAACCTTCCTGCACCGCCTCTTCCGCCGGAGCGGAGAGAGGCGTCGAAGGCTGCCCTTGCGCAGAACCGGCGGCGGGGGGCGCAGGCGCGGGGGAAGGGGCGGCGGGGGCGCCGCCAAGCGCTTCGCCGCCGACCGGCGTCGCGGCGCTCACCACCTCGAAGAGGCGCCGGCGGAAGGGGCTTGGCCCTTCCGGCTCGGACCCGTCGGGTTCCCACTCCTCTCCGGCCCGGCTGACGGCGGCCTCCAGTTCGGCAATGCGCTCCTCGAGCGTCGGCCGGCGCGGCTGGTGGGGCGGCTGGCGGGGCGAATCTTCTGCCGCGCCCGTTTCCGCCGTTTCCGCGGTCGGCTCCGGCCCGCCTGACGCGCCGCCGGTCTTGCGCCGCGCCAGCTCCTCCTGCCAGGCGCGCTCCATCGCCCGGAAACGCGGGGGGAGTTGTGAGGGCGCCTCTCCGTCGGCCGGCCCGACAGAAGCGGCATCGGGGGAGGCATCGGGGGAGGCATCGGAAAGGGGAGCCGCTTCCGTCGGCGCAGGCGGCGCTTCCGGCACGCCGGCTTCCGCCATCGGCAGCGGAGGGGACGGCGGGAGCGGCACCGCCCGCAGCCGCGGCGGGGAATCGCCGGCTGCCGCCCCCGAGGAGGCGGAAGCGGGCCGGCCCGCCGGCAGGGTCGGCGACTCGTTCCGCCGCGCCGCCTCGTGCCCCCGTTCCTCAGGCTCCCGTTCCGGATCCGGACCCGGCGCATCTCCCCGGCCTTCACGGCGGGCTCCGATACTGCCGGGAACCACCATGAGCGCCGGGGTCAGGACCAGCCGCCCGGTCTGCGGCTGCGCCGGGCGGGGGGGCACCCTGTCCTCCACCAGGCGCCTGATCGAGGACAGGACATCATCCATTTCAACATTCGTCTTGCGGTCCGACATCACCGTTACACCTGCCCCACAACGCATATTGTATCCGACGACCCCGCCAGACACAACAGGTTGTGGCGGAGATCAGTTCCTGCCCAGGCTCTGCAGCAGGCTGTCAAGGCGCCGACCCTGCGGGCTGACACGATGAAGCGGCGCATTCCTGACCGCATTGTAATAGGCGGCGGGGTCGTATTCAACGATTCCCAGATTCAGGTGATCGACCGTCAACAGCCCCATTGCCGCAAGCAGGTTGTAGACCGCCAGGTAACGGTCGGTCCGGGCCGAGACCCGGGCCACCTGCGCATCCAGCAGCGCCTGTTCGGCGTTGAGCACGTCAAGTGTCGTCCGGGTGCCGAGATCGCGCTCCTTGCGCACTCCGCGCAATGCCACCCGCGCCGCCCGGATCTGCTGATCGGTGGCGGCCAGGCGCGCCTCGGCCACCGAAACGCCCGCCCAGGCAGACCCCACGGCCTGATCGACCGCGCTGGCCGCCAGGTGCAGCCCGGCCCGGGCCGCATCCCGCTGCGCTGCCGCCTTGCGTGCCGAGGCTGCCAGCGCCCCGCCCTGATAGAGCGGCCCGGACAGCCGGACCCCGATGCCGGAGGCATCATTGCCGTCCTGATCGACAGTCAGGCTGGCGCTCCCCGACAGGGTGGGCAGGAAGGCCGCCTCGGCCAGGGAGGCATTCAGTTCGGCAATGGTCACGGCCCTGCGGGCCTGGGCCAGATCGGGGTGGTTGCGCCGCGCGATCGCCTGCGCCTCGGCATGCGAGGCCGGCAGCGCGGGAAGCGCAGGCAGGGCGCGCAGCCGGCCCGGATAATCGCCGGTAGCGGCACGGTAATCTTCCCGGGCGACGGCCAGCGCACCGCGCGCCGCCTCCAGCGCGCTTCGGCTCGCCGCCAGGCGGGCCTCTGCCAGCGCCACGTCGGTACGGGTGATCTGGCCGAGTTCGAAGCGATCCTTCGCCGCCCGGAGTTCCTCGCCGATCAGTTCGAGGCTTTTCTGCTGCAGTTGCAGGACCGCCGCCTCGCGCAGCATCCCCGCATAGGCTGTTGCCGCCTGCAGCAGCACCTGCTGTTCCACCCCCAGAAGCGCCTCGCGCAGCGACAGCACGTTTTCGCGCGCCAGTTCGCGGCGCAGCCTCGAGCGCCCGAAATCATGCAGCACCAGCGAGGCAGTCAGGTTCAGGTTGCTGCGTGTGGTATCGGTAACCGAAGAATACTCGGCCCCGAGCACATAATTCAGAACCGGGCGCAACCCTGCCACCGCCTGGGCCAGATCCTCGTCGGCAGCCCGGAGCAGCGCCCGATTCTGCTCAAGCAGGCCCGAATTGCGGTAAGCGGCGACCAGGGCATCGGCCAGGCTCTCCTCGCTTGCGGCCCACCCGCTGCCGATCAGCAGCGGGAAGGCGCTCAGGAAAACCGCCAGAACGGCGCAAGCTCGCCGGATTGCACTGCGCAACATCGTCTTCTCTCCTGCCTCGCCGGGGCGGCTGCGGGCCGGGCCTGCTCCGCTCCGTCATTATTCATTCCGGGCGGCATGCGCCCGCTGCTCGTTCCGGGCGTTGCCCGCCCGTTGTCTTCGGGCCGCGCCTCCGGGTGACGCGCGCCCGATCGGTCAGATCGCCCGGCTGCCCCGCCTGCGAAGGCTACAGGGCGAATACCCGGGGCCGCTCGAATCCCGGCAGCACCGGCGCCCCCGCGTTGAAGGCGAACCGCCAGGAAAGGCGACCGTCGATCCGGTGCCCGATCCGGCAGGTTCCCAGCGTCCCCTCCATGAAGATCGCGCCGATCCGCCCGCCTTCCTTGAGCTGATCCTCCAGCGCCGGCGGCAACGCGCCAACCCCGCCCTCGATGACGATGACATCATAGGGCCCGTGCCGCGGCGCCCCGCCGGCGAGCGCCCCGGTGACGACGGCCACGTTGTCCGCCCCGTGCTCGCCGAGCAGGCGCTCGGCTTCGGCCGCCATCCCCGGGTCTTCCTCGAGCGCGACCACGGCTTCGGCGAGCCGGGCGATCACGGCGCTGGAATAGCCCAGCCCCGCCCCCACGTCGAGCACCATGTCATCGGGGGAAATGTCCAGCGCATCCAGCATCTTGGCCAGGCTGCGCGGCTCCAGGACCACCCGCCCGCCGCCGAGGTCGATGTTTTCGCCCACATAGGCCGCCTCGCGCAGGTCATCCGGCACGAAAGCCTCGCGCGGAACCGTCAGCATCGCCTCGATGACGGGGAAGCTCGTCACATCCGCGGGGCGCACCTGGGTATCGACCATCGTGGTTCGGCGGGCGGCGTAATCGGCCATCGGGCATCCCTTGCATCGTGCATTGTCGAACGCTCGGGGAAGCTTTTGGCACAACATCCCCGCCCCGGCAACATTCCCCCGCGTCACGGCGCCACCCCGGCCGCAAGGTGTGGCAAAAAGGTGCGACGAAGCGGCGTTCCCGGGTCTGGACAAGCCCGGGAAAAGGCAATAAGGCACGGCAGGCATGGCCGAAGCGCCGGGTGGCGCAGCGCGCGACGGTGCACGCGCTCGGTGTCCGGAACCGGCCGGGCCGCGTTCCGGGCAGTGTCACGCCGGGCAGTGTCACGCCGGGCAGTGTCACGCCGGGCAGCGCCATGCCGGGGGCGAGTTGGCGGAGTGGTTACGCAGCGGATTGCAAATCCGTGTACACCGGTTCGATTCCGGTACTCGCCTCCAAACATTTCAAAGGGTTACGGCCACTTCTGAAACCGCGCCCTCAGCCTGCCACACACCCTGCCACACATTCGCGTTTCGCTTTCGCTCCGTTTCGCAACGGGATTCACCGCTTGTCTTTCCTCCGCTCCCGCGCCTGCGATGCCTCGCGGGCCGGGCAACGGGCACAGACCCCGCCTGCCCCTTGATGTGCGCCGCCGGCCTGCCCAGATAACCCTGCGGAAGACCCCTGAATGCGGATCGCGATCGCGCTGTCTGTTTTCCCGGGGCTTTCCCGCCGGCCGGTCGTCCGTTTCAGGGGAGCGCACAACAGACCTGAAAGGAACGGATATGTCGAACCGGAAAATCTCTTCGCTCATCCCGGCCGCGGCCCTGCTCGCCGCCCTGCCCGCACAGGGTCAGGAGCCGCAACCGGAAGGCGCTCCGCAGGCACGGGCCAATGCGCTCGCCGAGGCGCAGGCCCGCGCCAGCGCCGACGCGGTGCTCGAAGACGCCCTGCAGGCGCTCGACGAAACCGGCAGGGCTCTCGAAGCCCTGACCGGCGGCAACCCCGAGGAGGCCGCCGCGGCGCTGGAAACGGCGATCGGCAAGCTCGAGGCAGTGCTGGAGCGAAACCCCGGCCTGGCGCTGGCACCGGTGGATGTGGCGACCGCGGTGCATGACATCGCCGCCAGCCCCGCCGACATCCGTCGTGCGCGGGTCCGGGCGATGCAGCTTCTGGAAGACAACCAGCTTCAGCTGGCCCGGCCGATCATCTCGGGGCTTGCCAGCGAGATCGTCATCACCACCACCTACATCCCGCTGGGCACCTACCCGCTGGCGCTGAAATCGGCCGCGGCGCTGATCAGGGACGACAGCCCCGACACTGCCGCGCAGGTTCTTGCCAACGCGCTGGGCACGCTGGTGGTGATCGACAGCGTCCTGCCGCTTCCGCTGCTGAATGCCCGGACGCTGATCGACGAGGCCCGCACCCTTTCCGAGAAGGCCGCGCGCAGCGACGCGGAAAACGCGCGCCTGTCGGCGCTCCTGGCCGCGATCGAGGCCCAGATCGCCAGGGGAGAAGCGCTGGAATACGGCGGCAGGGGAGCATTCGACCCGCTGAAGGCGGAAATGAAGGAAATCCGCCGCAGAACCGCCGATGGCGGCTCCGGGACGGGGATCTTCGACCGGCTGTCCGAGCTGTTCGAACAGATCGGCAGGGAACACGCCGACGCGACCGACTGAGTGCGCCCGAGCCGGGCACGCCGACCGGCCGACAGTGGCGGCGGCGCTCTCCGCTGCCAGAACGGCGCCCGGGCGGATTGACCCCGGCAGTGCGCCGCTGCATCCTGTCGCGGAGCGAAACGAACGACTTGACGGACCCCTCCGGAAGGTCGCACCGGGTTCCCGTCGGCCGGGCAGGCACGGCCGATCGCAACCCGCATGGCGGGGAGCGGCCGGGCCGGCGCGGGGCGCTCCCGCGGCCTTCCGGGCGGGTTCTTCCGAGGGAGCATTTCCTTCTCAGGGAGCATTCATGGGCACGACGGCACATTCCCGCTATGACGTGGTGGTCATCGGCGGCGCCATGATGGGCGCCTCGGTAGCCTGGCACCTGAGCCGGCGCGACGATTTCGGCGGCCGCATTCTGGTGGTGGAGCGCGACCCGAGCTTCGCCCAGGCCTCGACCAGCCACACCAACAGCTGCATGCGCCAGCAGTTTTCCAGCGAGATCAACATCAGGATCTCGCAGTATTGCGCCGAATTCATCCGCGACTTCCGGCAGCTGATCGGCCTGCCCGAGGCCCCGCCGATACATGTGCAGCCGTTCGGCTACCTGTATCTGGCCGCCGACGGGGCGGCGGCGGAGCAACTGCGCCGGGCCGGAGCACTGCAGCGGCGCCTGGGTGCGGGAACCGTGCTGCTGGAGCCGGACCAGATCGCCCGGCGCTGGCCCTTCCTGGCGCTCGACGACATCCTGCTCGGCAGCTTCAACAACCGTGACGAGGGCTATTTCGACGGGGCGGCCATCTTCGACTGGTGGCGTCGCGCGGCCCGGCGGAACGGGGTGGAGTTCGCCACCGACGAGGTGATCGGGATCACGACGGAAAAAGGCACGCTCACCGGCGTGCGGCTGCGGGGGGGCGGGCATATCTCCTGCGCCATCGCGGTCAACGCGGCCGGACCGCGGGCGGCGCAGGTGGCGGCCATGGCCGGGCTGGAAATCCCCGTCGAGCCGCGCAAGCGCTATACCTATGTCTTTGCCGCGCAGAATCCGCTCGACGGGGAGCTGCCGCTGACGATCGACCCCTCGGGCGTCCACATGCGCAGCGACGGGGCATATTACATGGCCGGCGCCGCCCCCGAGGACGACCGCGCCGTGGCGCCGGACGATTTCGAGTTCGATCACGAACTGTGGGAACGCAGGGTCTGGCCCGCCCTGGCGGCGCGCATTCCCGCCTTCGAGGCGATCCGGGTGGTCAACCAGTGGGTCGGGCATTACGCCTACAACCCGCTGGACCGGAACGCGATCGTCGGGCAGCACCCGGCCCTGCGCGGCTTCCTGTTCGTGAACGGATTTTCCGGCCACGGGTTGCAGCAGGCCCCGGCCATGGGGCGCGGGCTGGCCGAGCTGATCTGCACCGGAGGCTACGAAACGCTGGACCTTTCGCCACTCGGGGTCGCCCGGATCCTGGCCGGGCGGCCGCTGGCCGAAGCGGCAGTGATCTGAGGCCGGGCCGGCCGAGGGGCCGAAGGGCCGAGGGGCTGCCGGCGGGGGCCGCGGAGCGAACCGGCCCCGGAGGGCGGGGCGAGAGGGCGGGGGCGCGCGAGGGCGGGCCGATGCCGCGGCTGCCCTTCGGTCAGAGCGTCCGAATGCCGCCGATCCGCTCCACAAGCCCGCGTGCGGCGGCCTCGATCAGGTCGAGCGCCTGTTCGAAGTCGCGGGTGTGATACGGGTCCGGCACCTCGCGGAACCCGGTCTGCGGCGCGTATTCCAGAAACAGCTTCAGAGGCGTTTCGTTACCCGCCGGACGCAGGCGTTCCATGTCGGCGATGTTGTCCCGGTCCATGCCCAGGATCAGGTCGAATCGGGTGAAATCGCGGGCAGAAAACTGCCGGGCGCGCAGCGGCGCCAGGTCGATGCCACGCCGGGCGGCGGCCGCGATCATCGGCCCGTAGGGGGGCTTGCCCACATGCCAGCCGGCGGTGCCGGCGCTGTCGAGTTCCAGCGCCAGCCCGGCCTCGGCGGCCCGGGCGCGCACCGCGCCCTCGGCCGCCGGCGAACGGCAGATGTTGCCGAGGCAGACGAAGAGAATGCGCGTTCCCGCACCGGAAGCCCCGCGCCCCCTGCGCGATGCCTTCCCGCCTGCCGCCGTTGCCGGCGGGCGCCTCCCGTTGTCTGTGTCCGTCTGCCCGGCTCCGCTCATCGGCGCCATGTTCCGCGATGGCCGGGGCGGATGCAATGCCGCGCGCTGTCGCAGGCCCGCCCGGGCCGGGCAGTCTGCCGGGCGCCGGCGCAGCCCGGTCGGTGCCGTCGATGCTCCCGCCCGCAGGCATGCTCCTTCCCGCAGGAAGGAGAACGCGCATGGCGAGCGGCCCGCCCGGCCGCGCCGGGCGGGCCGCGCCGGCGGTTCAGCCGCCGGACATGCCTTCCATCTTCATGCCTTCTTCGGGCATGCGCTCCAGATCCACCGGGATCTCCAGCTCGATCGCGCCGGCCTTCTCGAAGATCAGCCGCACCCGCACCATGTCACCGTGGGCGAGCTTGCGGGTCAGCCCCATGAACATCAGGTGATCGCCACCGCGCTGGAGCAGACGCATGCCGCCGGCCGGAACGGGAAACCCGCCCTCGACCTTGCGCATCATCATCACCCCGCCATCGCCGGCGACATGGGTATGGGTCTCGATCCTGGCGGCGATGTCGCTTTCCGCCGCGACCAGGCGGTCGTCTTCGCTGCCGCCGTTCACGATCCGCATGAAGGCGGCCGCCGTCCGGGCCATCACGCCCGAGCTGCGCATGTAGGCGTCTTCGATCGTGATCCCGCCGGCCGTGGCCGACAGGGGCGCGAGGCCGAGGGCAAGCGCCCCGGCCAGAAGGGTTGCAATTCTCATCACCTGTCTCCGTTCGTTCGATTTCTGCTTTCAGATCGGAACGAACGGCCCCGGCGGGCCGCGCACCCGCACGGCGCCCCCGGCCCAGCCGACGAGAAGCGGCACGCCATCCCCCCTCCGCAGGGGAGTGCTGCAGCACGGCGGGGTCTGCGGCAGGGCGGCCTGCGGCAGCAGCCCCGCCATCAGCGGCATGTAATCCGGGCAGAACGGCAGCGGCTCCACCGGCATCCCGCGGCTGTCCACTGCCACCGAGACCGGACCCTGGCCGGTGCACAGCACCAGCGCCCCGCTCACGTCGCGCATCTTGCCGCGCATTACCGAAGCGGTGGTGCTGCCCACAACGAGCAGCAGAGCGAGGGAAATGCCCCAGAATCCGGTAGCTCTGAGCCTCATGCCTTCAGACTAGGGGCGTCCGCGGCGGCAGGCAACCGACCGGCAGCGGACAGAACGGCGCAGTCCGGCCGCCGGCGGCGCCAGGGAGGCGAAGGCGCCGGCGCGCAGACGAAAGGTTCCGCCGGAGCGAGAGCGCTGCGGCGGTCGTCGATGGCGCGGCTCAGGCGCCGGCCCGGGCCTTCTCGATTTCCTTCTTGATCTTCCGCGCCGCAGGCGACAGCTCGCTGTCCCGCGCCCTGGCCAGAAAGGCGTCCAGCCCGCCGCGGTGATCGACGCTGCGAAGGGCGGCGGCCGAGATCCTCAGCCGGAAGCTGCGCCCCAGCGTATCCGACATCAGCGTGACCTCGTTCAGGTTCGGCAGGAACCGACGGCGGGTGCGGTTGTTGGCGTGGCTCACATTGTTGCCGGTCATCGGGCCTTTTCCGGTCAGTTCGCAACGGCGCGACATGGGTCCGCTCCTTCGTTCAGGGAATGCAAAGGGCACGGCGCGCTGCCGTGCCCGGAATTTCAGCTGCCGCGTTTACGCGGTGCGGGGCGGTTCGTCAAGCGCCGGATCGCCCTGCCGGGGGCCGTCGTCGAGTTCTCCGAGCAGCTGGCGGGCGGCCTGCGGCGGCGCGATCTCGCCACGCACCACACGCGCGCCGAGCTCCTCCAGCCGGGCCCGCACGTCTGGCGCCTCGAGCCGCGCCAGAAGGCCGTTGTGCAGTTCCTCGGTGAACCAGATCCGCGCCTGCTGCGCCCGGTTCGCAGCCCAGAAACCGCCGGTGCGGCGCCACTCGGCGAGGTGGCGCATCGCCTCCCAGGCCTCCTCCAGCCCCATGCCGGTCAGCGCCGAGACCGGCAGCACCTTGGGAAAGCCCTCCGGATCCTGCGGGCGGGGGCGCAGCAGCCGCAGCGCGCCGGCATGATCGGCACAGCTGCGCATGGCGGCAGCCTTCAGTTCTCCGTCCGCCTTGTTCACCAGGATCAGGTCGGCGATTTCCATGATGCCGCGCTTGATTCCCTGCAGCTCGTCGCCGCCGGCCGGCGCCAGCAGCAGAACGAACAGGTCGCTCAACCCCGCGACCGTGGTTTCCGACTGCCCGACCCCGACGGTCTCGATCAGCACCACGTCGAAGCCGGCCGCCTCGCAGATCGCCACTGCCTCGCGCGAGCGCCGGGCGACCCCGCCAAGCCGCGCCTGGCTGGGAGAGGGGCGGATGAAGGCCTTCGCCTCGCGGCTCAGGCGGGGCATGCGCGTCTTGTCGCCCATGATCGAACCGCCCGAGCGGGCGGAACTCGGATCCACCGCGAGCACGGCCACCTTCAGCCCCTGCCCGACAAGCATCATGCCGAAGGCCTCGATGAAGCTGGACTTGCCCACCCCGGGAGTGCCGGAAAGCCCGATCCGGAGCGCCTCGCGCCCCGCCCCGCGCAGCCGCTCCAGAAGCCTGCCGGCCCGGGCGCGGTGGTCGGGGCGGGCGCTTTCCGCCAGGGTGATCGCACGCGCCAGCGCCCGGCGTTCGCCGGCCAGCACGCGGGCCGCCAGATCCTCGACATCCATGCGCTCATCCTCCATGCCTTCATCTGCCCGCATGGGCCGGCGCTTGTCCAGCCACCTTTCCAGCCGCCTTTCCAGCGCGGGGAGATATGCCGCGGTTCCTGCCGCACCCGGCGCCGCCGGCAAAAGCTGTGGCATCGGGAGGCCGCCTCGCGCATAAGGCGGCCATGTGCCCGTATCAGCCCGATCCGACCGACCCTTCCAGGCAACCCGGCCGGCCCGTGCCCGAAGGCCTGCCCGCATTGCCGATCGCCGGGGTTCTGCCCGAGCTCCTCTCCCGCCTGCGCGAAACCGGCCTTGCGGTGCTGCAGGCGCCCCCGGGGGCGGGCAAGACCACCCTGGTGCCGCTGGCCCTGCTGCACGGCGGGCTGTGCCGGGGACGGATCGTGATGCTGGAACCGCGCCGGCTGGCCGCGCGCGCCGCCGCCGAGCGGATGGCCGAGCTGCTGGGAGAAAGAGTCGGCGCGACCGTCGGCTACCGCATCCGCGGCGAATCGAGGCTGTCGGGAGCCACCCGCATCGAGGTGGTGACCGAAGGCATCCTGACCCGGATGATCCAGGACGATCCGGCGCTGTCGGGCACCGGCGCGGTGCTCTTCGACGAATTCCACGAACGGTCGCTGCATGCCGATCTCGGGCTGGCGCTGGTCGCCGAGGCCCGCGCCGCCCTGCGCCCGGATCTGCTGGTGGTGGTGATGTCGGCCACCCTCGACGCCGCGCCCGTGGCCGCTCTGCTCGGGGCGCCGCTCGTCAGCTCCGAAGGGCGCGCCTTTCCGGTGGAAACCCGCTGGCTGGACCGCCCGCG
Source organism: Paracoccaceae bacterium (assembly GCA_026989055.1). Classification (GTDB taxonomy): domain Bacteria; phylum Pseudomonadota; class Alphaproteobacteria; order Rhodobacterales; family Rhodobacteraceae; genus JAJRUE01. The sequence continues at coordinate 17,468 of JALSKC010000078.1, read as the reverse complement.
CCCGCACCGCCGGCAGATCGCGGAGGCCACCGCCGCCCTGGTCGGGACCGCGCTGGCCGGAACCGACGGCGGCGTTCTGGTGTTCCTGCCCGGAGAGGCCGAGATCCGGCGCACCGAGGCGCTGCTGCGCCCGCAGCTGCCCGCCGACTGCCTGCTCCAGCCGCTGTTCGGCGCAATGAGCCTGCCCGCCCAGCGCGCGGTGCTGGCGCCGCCCGAAGCCGGCAGGCGCAAGGTCGTGCTGGCCAGCTCGATTGCGGAAACCTCGCTCACCATTCCCGGAATCCGGGTCGTGGTCGATGCCGGCCTGGCCCGGCGGGCCCGCTTCGATCCCGGAACCGGCATGTCGCGCCTGGTGACCGAGCGCGTCAGCAGGGCCGAGGCCGCGCAGCGCCGCGGCAGGGCCGGGCGGGTGGCGCCGGGCATCTGCTACCGGCTGTGGAGCCGGGGCGAGCACGGAGCCCTTGCCCCCCAGCCGCCCCCCGAGATCGAAACCGGAGACCTGAGCGGCCTGGCGCTCGAACTGGCGCTCTGGGGCGTGCGCGACCCGGACGCGCTGGCCTTTCCGAGCCCGCCGCCTCCGGGCCCCCTTGCCGCCGCGCGGGAGCTGCTGCGCCGGATCGGGGCGCTTGATTCCGGCGGCGCGATCACCGATCACGGGCGGCGGCTGGCCGCAATCCCGCTGCATCCACGCCTGGCGCACATGCTGGCGCGCGGCGGCCCGGATGCGCCGTTGCTGGCGGCGCTGCTGTCCGAACGCGACCCGCTGCGCGGCACGCGGGCCGGAACCGACCTGCTGGCCAGGCGCGCCGCCCTAGAGGCCCCGCAACGCCATCCCGAGGCCGATCGCGGCGCCATCGAGCGCATCCGGGCCGAGGCGAAACGGCTGCGCCGCCACGCCCGGTCCGGCCCGCCCACCGGCTGGCCGGTGCTCGCCGCGCTGGCCTATCCCGACCGGATCGGCCTGCGCCGCGACGGAGAGGCGCCGCGCTGGCTGCTCTCGGGCGGGCGCGGGGTCGTGGCCGCGGGCGACGACCCGCTGGCCGCAAGCCGCCTGATCGTGGCCACCGAGCTCGACGGCGGCGGCCGCGAAGCGCGCCTGCGTCAGGCGATCGCCATCGGCGAGGCCGAGCTGCGCGCCACCTTCGCGACCGAAATCGTGCGGGAAGGCAGCTGCCGCTGGTCGGAACGCGCCGGGCGGGTGCTGGCCCGCCGGCGCGAACTTCTGGGCGCGCTCGTCCTGTCGGAACGGGCCTGGCCGGACCCGCCGCCAACCGCGCTCGCCCGGGCGGCGCTGGAGGGATTCCGCGCGCTCGGCCTGCCCCTGAACGACGGCGTGCGGCGTTTCATCGCCCGAACGGCTCTGGCGCGCCGCCAGCGCCCCGACCTGCCGGACATGGATGAAACCGCGCTGCGCGACAGCCTGCAGGAGTGGCTTCTGCCCCATCTGCTCGGCCACCCCCCGCCGCCGCTCACCGCCGCCGAGATCCGCGCCTTCGACCTGCAGGAGGCCCTGCGCGCCCGCCTGACGCGGGAACAGCTGCGGGCGCTGGAGCATCTGGCGCCGGCGCATTTCACCGTTCCCTCCGGGCGCCGCGTTCCGATCGACTACCGCGAAGGCATGCCGGCCATCGCGGTCGCCCTGCAGGAGATGTTCGGCCTTGAACGCCATCCGGAAGTGGCCGGCAGGCCGCTGCGGATCACGCTGCTGTCCCCGGCCGGGCGCGCGCTGCAGACCACGACCGATCTGCCCGGGTTCTGGGCCGGAAGCTACCGCGACATACGCAAGGAAATGCGCGGCCGATACCCGAAGCACTCCTGGCCCGAGGACCCCGCCCGCGCCGCGCCGCCGCCCCGTGCACGGCGTTCCCGCCCCCGCCGGCGCTGAGCCTGCCGCCGGGCCGCGTCTTGCGCCGCGCACGGCATCCCGGCGCCGCGCATGTCACGGCGCGCATGTCATGATCTTGTCTTGATCCGGGAAAGGGGCGATACCGGGGCGAAACGGGAATGCAAGCGCATGGGACTGCCGGTCAGGGACCAGATCCGATACTGGGGCATCGCCGCAGCGGGGTTTCTCGCCCTGCTCTGGCTGCTGGGCGACGTGATGCTGCCCTTCGTGCTGGGCGGGGCGGTGGCCTACTGTCTGGACCCGATTGCCGACCGGCTGGAGCGGCTGGGGCTGTCGCGGGTTCTGGCGACGATAGCCATAACCGCTTTTGCCGTCGTGCTGTTCTCCGCGGCCGCGCTGCTGCTCGTGCCGGTGCTGATCGAGCAGCTCGCGGGGCTGGTCAACGCCGCTCCGCGGCTCCTGCAGAACCTCAAGGAATTTCTTGCCGCGCGCTTTCCCTCGGCACTGGATGCCGACAGCCAGATCAGCCGGTCGCTGGCGGCCCTTGGGGAGCTGATCGCCTCGAGAGGCGGAGCGCTGCTGGAAGGTGCGCTGAACTCGGCCGCGGGGCTGGTCAACCTGCTGGTGCTGGTGGTGCTGGTTCCGGTGATCACCTTCTACTGGCTGCTCGACTGGGACCGGATGATCGCCGCCATCGACCGGCTCCTGCCGCGCGACCACGCGCCGGTGATCCGCCAGCTGGCGCGCGACATAGACGAAACCCTTTCCGCCTTCATCCGCGGACAGGGCGCGGTGATGCTGATCCTGGGCAGCTACTACGGGCTGGCGCTGATGCTGATGGGGCTTCAGTTCGGGCTGGCGGTGGGCTTCGTCGCCGGGCTGATCTCCTTCATCCCCTATGTGGGGGCGATCGTCGGCGGAGCGCTGGCCTTCGGACTGGCGCTGTTCCAGTTCTGGGGGGAATGGGGCTGGATCGCGGCGGTGGTGGCGATCTTCTTCGCCGGGCAGTTTCTGGAAGGCAACATCCTGACCCCGAAGCTGGTGGGAAACAGCGTCGGGCTGCATCCGGTCTGGCTGATCTTCGCGCTGTCGGCCTTCGGCTCGCTGTTCGGCTTCGTCGGCATGCTGGTGGCGGTGCCGCTGGCCGCGGCGCTCGGGGTCGTGGTGCGCTTCGCAACCGCCCGCTACCGGGAAAGCCTTCTCTACAGGGGGAAGGGCGCTGGCAGGGGAAAGGGCGCTGGCGCTCTCCCTCCGGAGAGCGCGCCGGAGACCGCTCCGGAAGGCACCGGAAACGGCGGGCGGCGATGACCCGGCAGCTGCCCCTCGACCTGCCCGCCCGCCCGGCGCTCGGACGCGACGATTTCTTCGTCTCGCCGGCCAATGCCGATGCCCTTGCCGCCATCGAGCGCTGGCCCGGCTGGCCGGGCGGCAAGCTGCTGCTTTGCGGAGCGCCGGGGGCGGGCAAGACCCATCTCGTCCATGTCTGGGCCGCGCGCAGCGGCGGGCACGTCCTCGCCGCGCGACAGCTGGCGCAAACCGATGTCGCCGCCCTCGTGGAAACGGGCCGCGACATCGCGCTGGAGGATATCGACCGCATCGCCGGCGACGCCCCCGCCGAGCGGGCGCTGTTCCACCTGCACAACCTGGCGCTCGCCGAGGGGCGGCGGCTGCTGCTGAGCAGCACCGAAGAGCGCCCCGACCTTGCCCTGCCGGACCTGCACAGCCGGATCGCCGGCACGCCGCGGGCGCGGCTGCACCCGCCCGATGACGCGCTTCTTTCCGCAGTGCTGATCAAGCTTTTCGCCGACCGCCAGCTGACGGTGCCGCCGCGGGTGATCGGACACCTCGCCCGGCGGATGGAGCGCAGCCTGTCGGTGGCCGCGCGCGTGGTCGCCACGCTCGATTCGCTGTCGCTGGCCCGGCAGTGCCGGATCACTCCCCGCCTGGCCGACAGCGCGCTGGACATCGTTGCCCGGTCCGGCCAATGATGCGGGATGCGAACTCCCCTCCGGCAGGAGACAGGAACGCCATGTCGCAGGCCGACTTCCTGAATGCTCCCTTCCCCGCGCCCGCCGGAACCGGCGAGCGGCCTCCCGAGGGGCCGCAGCGCTTCTTCAACCGCGAACTCAGCTGGCTCGCCTTCAACTGGCGGGTTCTGGAGGAGGCCGACAACATCCGGGTTCCGCTGCTGGAGAGGCTGCGCTTCCTGTCGATCTCGGCCACGAATCTCGACGAGTTCTATACCGTCCGGGTGGCAGGGCTGCGCGAACTGGCCCAGGCCGGCAACGCCACGCCCTCGATCGACGGGCGCAGCCCGGCCGAGCAGCTGGTGCTGATCAATACCGAGGCCCGCCGCCTGATGCAGGCCCAGCAGGCCTGCTGGAACCGGCTGCGCACCGAGATGCAGGCCGAGGGCATCGTCATCTGCACCCGCAGCGGGCTGGATGACGCCGACATGGCGCATCTCGAGGAAACCTTCCTGAACCGGATCTTCCCGGTACTCTCGCCGCTGGCCATCGACCCGGCGCATCCCTTCCCCTTCATTCCCAACGCCGGTTTCGCGCTGGCGCTCCAGCTGGAGCGGATTTCCGACCGCAGGGCGCTGAAGGCACTGCTGCCGATCCCGCATCAGATCGACCGTTTCGTGCGCCTGCCCGGCCGCGAAGGCCAGGAGCGTTTCCTGCCGATGGAGGAGCTTCTGCTGGTGTTCCTCGATGCGCTCTTCCCCGGTTACAGGGCCAAGGGGCACTGCGCCTTCCGGGTCTTGCGCGACAGCGACCTGGAGGTGGAGGACGAGGCCGAAGACCTGGTGCGCGAATTCGAGGTCGCGCTCAAGCGGCGGCGTCGCGGCGAGGTGGTGCGGCTCAAGATCACCGCCGATGCGCCGAAGGGGTTGCGCCGGATGATCATGCGCGAACTGCATGTGAACGAGGACGAGGTGATCGAGATCCGGGGCCTTCTGGGGATCGCCGACCTCGGCGAACTCGTCCTGCCCCACCGGCACGACCTGCTGTGGCCCTCCTTCACCCCGCGCGTGCCCGAGCGCGTGCAGGACCACGACGGCGACATGTTCGCCGCCATCCGCCAGAAGGACATGCTGCTGCACCACCCGTATGAGACCTTCGACATGGTGGTGCGCTTCCTGCAGCAGGCGGCGCGCGACCCGGACGTGCTGGCGATCAAGCAGACCTTCTACCGCACCTCGCGCGACAGCCCGATCGTGGCGGCGCTGTGCGAGGCGGCGGAAAACGGCAAGTCGGTCACCGCCCTGGTCGAGCTGAAAGCGCGTTTTGACGAGGCCGCCAACATCCGCCTGTCGCGCCGGCTGGAGCGCGCGGGCGCCCATGTCGTCTACGGGTTCATCAACTACAAGACGCATGCCAAGATCAGCACCGTGGTGCGCCGCGAAGGCGACCGGCTGGTGACCTACACCCATTACGGCACCGGCAACTACCACCCGATCACGGCCCGCATCTATACCGATCTGTCGCTGTTCACCTGCGACGGCGCGCTGGGACGCGATGCCACCAAGGTGTTCAACTACCTGTCGGGCTATGCCCATCCCGAAGGGCTGGAGAACCTCGCGATCTCGCCGATCGACCTGAAATCGACGCTGATCGGACTGATCGAGCGCGAAGCGGGTTTTGCCGCCGAGGGAAAGCCGGCCGAGATCTGGGCCAAGATGAACGCGCTGATCGAACCCGACGTGATCGACGCCCTCTATGCCGCCTCGCGGAAGGGCGTGAAGATCAACCTGGTGATCCGCGGCATCTGCGGGTTGCGCCCCGGCATCAGGGGGCTGAGCGAGAATATCCGGGTCAAGTCGATCGTCGGCCGATTCCTGGAACACTCGCGCGTGGTGTGCTTCGGCAACGGCCACGGGCTGCCTTCGAAGAAGGCCAGGGTGTTCATCTCCTCGGCCGACTGGATGGGGCGCAACCTGAACCGGCGGGTGGAAACGCTGGTGCGGATCACCAACCCGACCGTGAAGGCCCAGATCGTCAGCCAGATCATGGCGGCGAACCTTGCCGACGTGGCCCAGAGCTGGGTGCTGCAGCCCGACGGCCGTTACGTTCGCCCGGATGTATCCGACCTAGACAACCCGTTTTCCTGCCACCGGTTCTTCATGGAAAACCCGTCGCTTTCGGGCCGCGGCTCGGCCGGGGCGGCGGATGTGCCCGAACTCACCCACTCGAAGGACTGAACATGCCCCCCGCCAGCAGAACCCGCGCGCGCGACGACATGGCACCCTTCGGCCGCCCGCTGTTCGAAGATCCGGCCGCGCGCGCCCTGTCGCGGGTCGGGGTGGTGGACGTGGGTTCGAACTCGGTGCGGCTGGTGGTGTTCGACGGCGCCGCCCGCAGCCCGGCCTATTTCTACAATGAAAAGATCATGTGCGCCCTGGGCCGCGACATGGGCGAAACCGGGCGGCTGAACCCGGAGGGGCGCGCCCGCGCCCTGGCGGCGCTGCGCCGCTTCCAGCTGCTGGCACGCGGCATGGGGCTGGCGCCGCTGACCGCGGTTGCCACCGCGGCGGTGCGCGAGGCCGGCGACGGGCCGGATTTCTGCGCCCAAGTCGAGCGTGAGACCGGGCTGAAGCTCTGGGTCATCGACGGCGAGGAGGAAGCGCGCCTGTCGGCCCAGGGGGTGCTGCTCGGCTGGCCCGACGCGCGCGGGCTGGTCTGCGACATCGGCGGCTCGTCAATGGAACTGGCCGAGGTGGGCGGGGGTCGGGTCGGCCGGCGGCTCACCTCGCCGCTCGGCCCCCTGAAGCTGCAGGGCATCGGGGGCGGACAGAAGGGACGGCGCGACCACATCCGCGCAGTGATCGAGGATCTGGCCGAACGGATCGGGACCCACCACAAGCGGCTGTTCCTGGTGGGCGGCTCGTGGCGCGCGATCGCCCGGCTGGACATGGAGCGGCGCGGCTACCCGCTGCACGTCCTGCACGAATACCGGATGAGCCCGAAATCGGCGCGCGACACGCTGAAATGGATCGCCCGGCACGATCCGGCCGAACTTGGCGCGCGCACCGGCACCTCGCAGACGCGCATGGCGCTGGTGCCGCTGGCCGGCGAGGTGCTGCGCCGGCTGATCAAGACCTTCGGGCCGAAGGAAATCGCCCTGTCCAGCTACGGCATCCGCGAAGGCATGCTCTACGAGCAGATGCCCGAGCGCGCCCGCAGGCGCGACCCGCTGATCGAGGCCTGCCGCTTCGCCGAAAGCCGCGACGCCCGCCGTCCCGGCTTCGGTCGCGCGCTCTACGGCTTCATCCGGCCGGTGTTTCGCAACGAACGCCCCGAAACCCGCCGCCTGATCAAGGCCGCCTGCCTGCTGCACGACGTGACCTGGCGCGCGCACCCGGACTATCGCGCCGAAGTCTGTTTCGACAACGCCACCCGCGCCAACCTGGGCGGTCTGACCCACGAGGAACGGGTCTGGCTGGGGCTGGCGCTGCTGCACCGCTACAAGAAGAACCGCGACGGAACCCGCTTTGCCGACCTGTTCGCACTGATCAGCGAAAGGCGCGCGCTCCAGGCCGAGGCTGTGGGCAAGGCGATGCGCTTCGGGGCGATGTTCTCGGTCGAGGATCCCGAAACGGTCGCCCGCCTGGAGTGGATGCCCAAGAAGCGGGTGCTGAAGCTCGGCCTCACCCCGACCGGGAACGACCTGTTCGGCGAAGTGGCCCAGGCGCGCTTCAAGGCCCTGGCCCAGGTGCTGGGCGCGGAGACCGAAATCAGCCGGCTTGCCGGACGTTGATCTGCGGGCACCGTTGGCCGCGGCCGGCAGAGCATGCCGCACATGATCGGGTTCAGCCCGGCACACAGCAGAGGCAGACGGCTGTTCCCGGTGGGCGCGAATACGCCCGCCTCTGCGGCGGGCGGCGCACGACCGGCCGCTCGCGCGCCCCGGGCCGAAGCGGGTGCGATCTGGCGCGACCCGCCCTAGATATCCGATTCACCCGGTTGCGGCATTTCCGGCACCAGCGGAACCTTGCGGCGGATGATGATATCGCCGTTGGGCAGGATTTCCGGCGGATAATAGCCGCTCAGGTCGATCAGTTGGTCCTCGATTTCCAGGATGACCTTGCCGAATTCCTCCAACAGGCCCTTCAGCAACAAACGCGTGCCCTTTTCCAGAAGATCCACGCCTTCGCGCAGTTCTTCCCTGCCGTCCTTGTCGGTATCCTGTGCCTCGATCGGCGTTGCGGCCAGTGCCAGTGCCAGCGCCAGTGATGCAATCTGTTTCATGGCCTGAATATAGGCGCACAGCCCGCGATGTTAAGGATGTCAAGAAGGTTCGGGCAAATCCATCGACACGGGGAAATGGTCGGATGCCAGCAGCAGCGCTTCGCGCAGTTCCGGCGCGTTATAGCAGGCAGGGTCGTCGAAGGGGTGCCAGATGCGCCAGGCCGGCCCCAGCGCCGCGAGGTCGGGCGAGACCATGATGTAATCGAGCAGCGCCTCCAGCCAGCGCCCCCGATCGGCGAGAAAGAACCGCGCCGTGCTCGGCGCCGGTCCGATTCGCTGGTTCAGCGCCATCCTGGCGTGCGGGTCGAACAGCGGCACGCCGCCGTCCTCGCCCAGGACGATCTCCACGCTGGAGCGGCCGAACAGCTTTTCGTATTCGTCCAGCCCCGGCCCGTCGTTGAAATCTCCCATCACGATCAGGCTGTCGCCGGCCGCCAGATGCTCCTCGATGCGGTTGCGCAGCCAGATGCTCTGGGCCAGCTGCTTGCGCCGGTTCTCGATGGCAAGCCGCATGATCGCTTCGCGGCCGCGCGCGCCATGCGGGGCCTTCGACTTGATGTGCACCCCGATCAGCCGCAGCCTGCACCCCGATTTCAGGCGCACCTCCGCCTCCAGCGGCGGTTTGGAGAAACGCACCACCTCCGGCGCCCTGTCCACATCGAGATCCCGGCGAAAGGCGCCGTCGAACCGCGGCGCACCGCCGGCACCATGCCTGCCGGTCGGCGCGCCCTTCGGGTCATGGCGCGCACGCATCACGTCGGGGTCGTAAAGCAGCGCGATTTCCTGCTGGGTATCGCTGCGAAAGCCCGCCAGCGCCTTGCGGGCGCGCAACCCGCAGCGGCGGGCGAAATTTTCCAGCGCCCGCACGGCAGAGCGTTTCCTGCTGCCGTCCGGCGCCTCGATCACCATTACCGCATCGGCATCCAGCGCCCTGAACACGACCCCCAGCGCTGCCAGCTGCTCGACCCGGCGCACGTTCCGGCGCCCCGACCAGCCGTCGTCTTCCAGCAGCCGGCCTTCGTCATCGAACAGCGCATCGAACCATGCCACGTTGTAGGTGGCCAGCCGCATCAGACGGCCTTGCCGCTGATTTCCTCATAGGCACGGTTGGCCGCCACCAGGCGCCGTTCGGCGATCCTGACCATTTCCTCGGGCACCCCGCGCGCCTTGAGCCGGTCCGGGTGGCACTCACGCACCATCTGCCGCCAGGCGGCGCGCACCTGTTCCAGGCTGGCCCCGGGTTCGAGCCCGAGCACCGCATAAGGGTCCGGCTCGGCGTCGGGAACGAAGCGGGCGCGCAGGCTGCGGAACTGCGCCTGCGTCAGGCCGAAGATCCCGGCCACCCGCTCCAGAAAGGCATCTTCCTTGGGGTGATATTTCCCGTCCGCCATCGCGATGTGGAACAACCCCTCCATCAGATCGCAGAGCGTACCGTCGTTTTCGGCGAACATCCGCCGGATCTTGCGGGCGTATTCCTCGAACCCGGCCACGTCCTGGCGGGCCAGGTTGAAGACCCGGGCGGCGTTTCTTTCCTCCCCGGGCGGGATGTGAAAGACCGCGCGGAAGGCGGAAACCTCGTCGCGGGTCACCAGCCCGTCGGCCTTGGCCATCTTGGCGCTCAGAGCGATGACCGCGATCGCGAAGGCCGCCGTGCGCTCGGGCGGGGTGCGCAGCCGGTCGAAGACTGCCGAAAGCGGCTCTCCCTTGGCGAGCGCGGCAAGTGCATCGGATATGCGGCTCCACAGGGACATGGCAGAGGTTTAGCCGGTTTGGCGCGGCCTGTCAGGCGGCTCACGGGAATTTTTGCGGCGATGCGGGCCGAACCCGGAAATCCTGCCCCGGCACGCGCCGGCGCGCTGCCTTGCTGCGGCCTTTCCCGGTGGCCTTTCCCCGTGGAAGAAGAAGCGCGCGGCGCGCGCCCGGAACCGGCCGTTCCGGCTCCCGAGAAAGCGCCGAGGCTTGCGCCCCGTCCGGCAGGACCCCGCGGAAGCCAGGCGCCGCGGGGCGCACTACGGCTGCCCCCCCGCGTGCCCGCCGCCAAGCCGCACCCTGCCGCCGGCCGTGCGCAGATGCGCCTCCAGCCCGGGCCGCTCTGCGTGGACCACCTCGACGTGTTCCATCCCCGGCAAGGGCAGCGCGGCGCGCAGCGCTTCGGCGCGCGGGTGATGCAGCACGAGCCGCTCGATGCAAATTCCAGAATCCGGCAGCTGCGCCGCCGGGTGGCCGGTCCCCTGCCAGCGGATCAGCCCCGGATACAGCCCGTCGAACGGCAGCCGGCCGTCATCGAGAACCAGCATGCGCCAGCGCAGATCGCCGCGCGCCAGATCGCGGATCCGCCCCTCCATCGGCGGCGCCGCGGCAAGGGCCGCTTCCAGGTCGTCGCAGCGCGCCACCCAGCTGGTCAGCCGTGGCGGCCCGCTGAACCGGTCGAGATCGAACCAGCGCGCATGATCCGGCGCCGCCGCCACCGGGTCGATCGCGATCACCTCCAGATAGGCGGAAGGCCCCAGCGACAGCAGCAGGTTGTGGGTGCCCATGTCCGGATGTTTGCCGCCGGGACCGGGGCGCACGCCCAGCGCGGCCTCCACATGGTCGGCCCCCGCTTCCAGGGTTTCGGCGGCAACCACCAGATGATCGAACTCCATCGCGCTCCCTTTCTCCTGTCGGGCATTATCCTCGGGTGCCGGAACCGTCCCGGGGATGCGGGGCAGACAGCCCCCGCCCTACTTTCCGGCTTCTCGCACCAGGCGCAGAATGTCGCGCGCCGCCTCCGGGATATTCGTCCCCGGCCCGAAGATCGCCTTCACCCCGGCCTGTTTCAGGAAATCGTAGTCCTGCTGCGGAATGACCCCGCCGCAGATCACGATGATGTCCTCGGCATCCAGCGCCCTGAGCGCCTCGATCAGTTTCGGCGCCAGCGTCTTGTGCCCCGCCGCCTGGCTGGAGACGCCGACGATGTGCACGTCATTGTCCACCGCGTCCTGCGCCGCCTCCTCGGGGGTCTGAAACAAGGGCCCCACATCCACGTCGAAGCCGATGTCGGCGAAAGCGGTGGCGATCACCTTGGCGCCGCGGTCGTGGCCGTCCTGGCCCATCTTGACCACCAGCATCCGCGGCCGGCGGCCTTCTTCCTCGGCGAATTTTTCCACCTCCTTCTGGATCGCGGCGAATTCCTCGTCGCCCTCGTAGGCCGCACCGTAAACCCCGGCCAGCGTCCTGACCTCGGCCCGGTGCCGCCCGAATGCCTTTTCCATCGCCATCGAAATCTCTCCTACCGTGGCGCGCGCCCGCGCCGCTTCCACCGCCCGCTCCAGCAGGTTCCCCTGCCCCGTGCGCGCCGCCGCCTCGAGCGCGCCGAGCGCCGCCTCCACCGCGCCCGCATCACGCCGCGCCTTCACCTGCTCCAGCCGCGCGTTCTGGGCCTCGCGCACAGCCGAGTTGTCGATCTCGCGGATCTCCACCGGCTCCTCCCGTTCGGGGCGGAAGCGGTTGACACCCACGATCACCTCCTCGCCGCGGTCGATCGCCGCCTGGCGGCGCGCGGCGGCCTCCTCGATGCGCATCTTCGGCAGGCCCGAGGCCACGGCCTTGGTCATGCCGCCCATCTCCTCGACCTCCTCGATCAGCTTCCAGGCCTCGTCGATCAGATCGGCGGTAAGCTTTTCCACGTAATAGGACCCGGCCAGCGGATCGACCACCTTCGTCACCCCGGTCTCGTGCTGCAGGATCAGCTGGGTGTTGCGCGCGATGCGGGCGGAAAATTCCGTCGGAAGGGCAATGGCTTCGTCAAACGAGTTGGTGTGCAGGCTCTGCGTGCCGCCCAGCACCGCGCTCAGCGCCTCGTAGGCGGTGCGCACGATGTTGTTCCAGGGGTCCTGCTCCTGCAGGCTCACCCCCGAGGTCTGGCAGTGCGTGCGCAGCATCAGCGAGCGCTCCTGCTTCGGCCCGAATTCGCTCATGATCCGGTGCCACAAAAACCGCGCCGCGCGCAGCTTGGCGATTTCCATGAAGAAGTTCATGCCGATGGCGAAGAAGAAGCTCAGCCGCCCGGCGAAGGCATCCACATCCATGCCCCGCGCGATCGCCGCGCGCACGTATTCGCGCCCGTCGGCCAGGGTGTAGGCCAGTTCCTGCACCAGCGTGGCGCCGGCCTCCTGCATGTGGTAGCCGCTGATCGAAATCGAGTTGAAGCGCGGCATTTCGCGGGCGGTATATTCGATGATGTCGGCGACGATGCGCATGCTGGGTTCGGGCGGGTAGATATAGGTGTTGCGCACCATGAATTCCTTGAGGATGTCGTTCTGGATGGTGCCCGAGAGATCCTTGCGGTCCACCCCCTGTTCCTCGCCCGCCACGATGAAACTCGCCAGCACCGGGATCACCGCGCCGTTCATCGTCATGCTGACCGAAACCTTGCCCAGCGGGATGCCGTCGAACAGGATCTTCATGTCCTCGACCGAATCGATCGCCACCCCCGCCTTGCCCACGTCGCCCACAACGCGCGGATGATCGCTGTCATAGCCGCGATGGGTCGCCAGGTCGAAGGCCACGCTGACCCCCTGTTGGCCCGCCGCCAGCCCCTTGCGATAGAAGGCGTTGCTTTCCTCGGCGGTGGAAAAGCCGGCATACTGTCGGATCGTCCAGGGCCGGCCCGCATACATGGTGGCCCGCGGACCGCGGGTGAAGGGTGGAAAGCCCGGCAGGGAGCCCATGTGCTCCAGCCCCTGCACGTCTTCCGGCAGGCCGAGGGGCTCCACCACGATCCCCTCGGGCGTGTTCCAGCGCAGCTCTTCCGGCGAACGCCCGCGCAGCTCCTTCGCCGCGCGCTCCTTCCATCTTTCCCTCTCACCCATGCGCGCTCTCTCCTTCTGCGGCCACCACAGGCGCCGGTCTCCGGGCGGCGGTGGCATCTTCGCTCTTCGCTTCGCCCGCCGCACCCCTTATATCGGACAGGAACGGAGGCCGAATGAAACGTCTTGCGATCCTTTCCCTGTACGTTCTTCTCGCCGGCGCCGCAGCGGCACAGGATGGCCCCGGCGTGCCGCCCCCGGCGCTCGACATCCGCTCCGCCGCGCAGGTCACGCTGGAAGAATTCCTCTGGAAGAACCGGCTGATCGTCGTCTTCGCCGACAGCCCCTTCGACCCGAAGTTCCAGGAACAGCTGGAGCTGTTCCGCGAACGCCCCGGCGATCTGCTCGAACGCGACGTGATCATCATCACCGATACCGAGCCCGCCAGCCCTTCCGCCATCCGCCAGGCGCTGCGCCCGCGCGGCTTCGGGCTGGTCTTCGTGGACAAGGACGGCCTCGTGAAGCTGCGCAAGCCCTCGCCCTGGCATGTGCGCGAGATCTCGCGTTCGATCGACAAGACGGAGCTGCGCCAGAAAGAGCTGCGCGATGCCCGCGAAAGGGGCAGCTGACAGGCGGCCTCCCGCGGGCGGCGCATCGCCCCTCCCGCGCATATTCGCGCCGGGCCGACCCGCCCGGGGGCGGCAACCGGCGCCGGAGGCGGCCCCGCGGCAAGCGCCGCCCCTCGCCCGCCGGGCATGGCGCGGCTCATTCGAACTCCATGATCACGTCATCCACCGCGAGGCTGTCGCCTGGGGCGGCGTTGATCTTCGCCACCACGCCGCGGCGTTCGGCGCGCAGGATGTTCTCCATCTTCATCGCCTCGACGATGCACAGCGCCTGACCCTCCTGCACCTCCTCTCCCTCGGCCACATCCAGCGACAGCACCACCCCCGGCATCGGGCACAGCAGCAGCTTCGAGGTGTCGGGCGGCTGCTTCTCGGGCATGAGCTCGGCCAGCTCCGCCTGGCGCGGGGTGCGCACATGCACCTTCAGATCCGCCCCCCGATTGCGAATGCGAAAGCCGCCGGGGATCTTGCCGACCTTGAGCACCAACGGCCTGCCGTTCACCTCGAGCCGGGCCAGCGCCTGCCCCGGAGTCCAGCTGCTCTGGACCCGCCGGCTGGTGCCGTTGTCCTCGAAGGTGACGGTCGAACCCTGCGGGTCGGCGTCGATACGCACCGGAAAACGCGCGCCCTGCAGCGTCACCACCCAGTCGGAACCGACCCGGCGCTCGTGGTTGTCCATCCGTCCCGACACCCGGGCGCGGCGAATCTCGGCCACCCGGTGCATGGCCGCCGCCGCCGCCGCGATGTCGCGCAGCGCCGCCTCGGGCAGTTCCACCCCGGAGAAGCCCTCGGGGTATTCCTCGGCGATGAAGGCGGTGGTGATCTCCCCCGAGACGAAGCGCGGATGATCCATCACCGCCGAAAGGAAGGGCAGGTTGTGGCCTATGCCCTCGATCTCGAAGGAATCGAGCGCCACCCGCATCGCCTCGATCGCCTGCGCGCGGTCGGGCGCCCATGTGCACAGCTTGGCGATCATCGGGTCGTAATACATGCTGATCTCGCCGCCCTCGCAGACGCCGGTGTCGTTGCGCACCGCAGCCTCTCCGGCAGGCGCCTCGCCCTGCCACTTGCCGCTGTCCAGAAGCGGGCCGGCGGCCACCTCCCCCGGCGGGCGGTAACGGGTCAGCCGCCCCGTGGAGGGCAGGAAGTTGCGGCAGGGATCCTCGGCGTAAAGGCGGCTTTCGATCGCCCAGCCGTTCAGGCGGATGTCCTCCTGGGCGAAGGGCAGCGCCTCGCCGGCGGCAATGCGGATCATCTGTTCCACCAGGTCGATGCCGGTAATCAGCTCGGTGACCGGGTGCTCCACCTGCAGGCGGGTGTTCATTTCGAGGAAGTAGAAGTTGCGCGCGCCGTCCACGATGAATTCCACGGTGCCGGCCGAGGTGTAGCCCACCGCCTGGGCAAGCGCCAGCGCCTGCGCGCCCATCGCCCGCCGCGTCGCTTCGTCGAGGAAGGGCGAGGGCGCCTCCTCGATGACCTTCTGGTTGCGCCGCTGGATGGAGCACTCCCGCTCGCCCAGATACACGCCGTTGCCGTGGGCGTCGCACAGCACCTGGATCTCGATGTGCCGGGGCTGGGTGATGAACTTCTCGATGAAGATGCGGTCATCCCCGAAGGAGGAGGCAGCCTCGTTCTTCGAGCTGCGGAAACCCTCGCGCGCCTCCTCGTCGTTCCAGGCGATCCGCATGCCCTTCCCGCCGCCGCCGGCGGAGGCCTTGATCATCACCGGGTAGCCGATCTCGCGGGAAATCCTCACCGCCTCCTCGGCATCGCCGATCAGGCCCATGTAGCCCGGAACGGTGGAAACCCCGGCCTCCGCCGCCAGCTTCTTGGAGGTGATCTTGTCGCCCATCGCTTCGATCGCCGCCTTCGGCGGGCCGATGAACACCACCCCTTCGGCGGCCAGCGCCTCGGCAAAGGCGGGGTTTTCCGACAGGAAGCCGTAGCCCGGGTGCACCGCCTGCGCGCCGGATTCGCGGATCGCGCGCATGACGTTGTCGATCGCGATATAGGACTGGCTGGCAGGCGGCGGGCCGATGTGCACCGCCTCGTCGGCCATCTGCACATGCAGCGCACCACGATCGGCGTCTGAATGGACGGCCACCGTCCCGATCCCCATCTTCCGCGCCGTCTTGATGACGCGGCAGGCGATCTCTCCGCGGTTGGCAATCAGGATCTTCTGAAACATCGGCGCATCCCTCATCTCGGCTGCGCGGGACCCGGCCCGCGGCTTGTCGCATGAAAAAGGGCCACCGGAGAGCAGCTCCGATGACCCGCAACAGTTGCCCGGCGCCCGGGGGCGCGGGTGTTCACTTCATCTTCAGCACAGATTGGTGCCGGTATTCTGGCAATACAGGTTGACACCGGCCCCCACCACGGCACCCGTGGTGACGTCGCCGCCGAGCACCAGCGCGGTACCGGCACCGGCGCCGGCACCCATGAGCACCTGCTCCAGCGGCGTCTGCCCGCAAGCCGCAAGCACGACCAGTGCCGTGACTGCTCCGATCCAGGTTTTCCTGCGCATCTTTCACTGCCCTTTCCAACAAATCCTGCACCTGTCTTTTCCCAGATTCGGGCGGCGCTCGCCAAGCGTTTTCTGCCCGCCCCGCCGATTTCGGCGAAGGCCCGCGCAGAGTGCACGACGGGGAACCCGGGGCGGGAACGGCGCCCGTGACAAGGGTGAGGCCCGGCCGGGGAAAGGCCGGGCCCCGGAGAAGGGGAAGGGTAACGGTTTTGACATTTCGTGGCCTGCACTCTTCTCAAGGCACCGACCACAGCCCGAACATTGCCGGAAAACGCGCCTTCGGCAAACCCGGCGGCTGCAAGATGTGCGTTTTCGGCCGATTTCCGCCATTTCCCGCATATGCTGAGCAAGATCATGCCTAAACTACCCCTCGATTGCATCGGGAAAGGAGGCCCGCGCCCGGGCCACGTCGATTCGCAGCAGCGCGGTGTAGCTGGTCGGATCGAAAGGATCCTCGGCCGGAATCACTTCGCGGCCGAACAGCCATGACAGCCGCCCGGCATCGAGGTTGCCGCGCTCGAAGGGCTCCTCGCCGAAATGTTCCCATAGGGCGGCCATGAAGGCGGCATCGGCGCGCCGGTCGGCGGGCTTGCGGTCGGCGTGGCGCTCGCGGCGGATGAGCCGTGTGGCGCCCTTCGGGTTGGCGCGGCGGATGGTGAACTGGTAGTCCGTCCCCGGCAGGCGGCCGGGAAAGCCGCGGTGCTTGGTCATCGGCGGCAGGGCCATCAGAAAGGCTCCCACTGGCAGGCGCCATCGCGGACGCTGTAGCTTTCGAACACCTGCACCGCCTCGGGGGCAGGCTGGCCGAATTCGGTGGGCCGGTCGGACAGCGAGATCACGATGCGCCCGGGGGTCGCTCCGGCCTCGGCCAGCGCCGGCAGGGCCACAGCATTGCACAGGTATTCCAGATCAGGCTCCAGTGCGGCATAGTCGATCTCGCGCGGCAGGGCCGGCGCGGTGAAGCGAAAGTAGGCGGTCTGCACCCCGCCGGGGGCATCCGTCACCACCTCGTGCAGCGTCACCGGCTGGCCCGAGGGAACGGCGATATCCGTTGCTGCGTTCATGGTCACAGCGGAATGTTGTCGTGCTTCTTCCACGGGTTGCTCAGGCTCTTGCCACGCAGGCTGGCAAAGGCCCGGCAGACCCGGCGGCGGGTCGAATGGGGCATGATGACCTCGTCGATGAAACCGCGCTCGGCCGCCACGAAGGGGTTGGCGAAGCGCTCTTCGTATTCCTTCGTGCGCTCGGCGATCTTCGCGGGGTCGTCCAGCTCCGAGCGGTAGAGGATCTCCACCGCGCCCTTGGCGCCCATCACCGCGATTTCCGCCGAGGGCCAGGCGTAGTTGAAATCGCCGCGCAGGTGCTTGGAGGCCATCACGTCATAGGCGCCGCCATAGGCCTTGCGGGTGATGACCGTCACCTTGGGCACGG
>JALSKC010000077.1 GCA_026989055.1 Paracoccaceae bacterium | reverse complement strand
GGGCAGTCGCCTGCCCCTTGTCGGTGCCGCGCCGAAAGCGATCAAACGCGACATGCTCTCGTAGCGACGCCCGGCCATGCTGCTCTCCGCTTCGCGAAGAGCGAACCGGCAATCTCCAGATCACGCTACACTTTTATGAGTGTGTGACCTAGGGTCGGCCCATGATCATCTCGCGCGGCCGCCGCTACATCTTTGTGCATGTCCCGAAAACCGGTGGCACGTCGCTGGCGCTGGCGCTTGAGGCGCGGGCGATGAAAGGCGACATCCTGATCGGCGACACCCCCAAGGCGCGGCGCCGGCGCGGGCGGCTGAAAGGGCTGAAACCCGCCGGGCGCCTGTGGAAACATTCGACGCTGGCGGATGTGGAAGGCGTGATCAACCGCGACGAGATGCGCGAATTCTTCACGCTTACGCTGGTGCGCAACCCCTGGGACCGGATGGTGAGCTACTACCACTGGCTGCGCGGGCAGCGTTTCGAGCACCCGGCGGTGCGGCGCGCCGGAAAGCTGGATTTCGCCGCCTTCGTCGCCCACCCGCAGACGGTTGCCACCATGCGCGCCTGGCCCTACGGGCGCTACATGCGCGATGGCGCCGGCACCGAGCACTGCAACGCCTTCGTGCGGCTGGAGCAGTTGCGGGAGGATCTCGCCCCTTTCGAGGCACATCTCGGCTTTTCCCTGCTGCCGCTGGAGCGGGTGAACGCTTCGGAGCGCCCTGCCGATTACCGGGCCTGCTATGACGATGCCGCTGCCGCCATCGTCGCCGAGGCCTGCGCCGAAGACATCGCGCGCTTCAACTACAGGTTCTGACGCCCCGGCTTCATCTTGCCCGAAATACTCCCGCCGGAGGCACCGGGCCGCGGTGGCGGCCCGGTTCACAAGTCAGGCGGCCTTCGCATCCTCGCCGCCGAAACGCCCGTAAAAGCTTTCGCCCTTCTCGGCCATTTCGCGCAGCAGCGCCGGTGCGCTGAACCGTTCGCCGTGGGCCTCGCTCAACCGGTCGCAGATCTCGACCGCCTTGCCGGCGCCGATCATGTCGAGCCAGGAAAACGGCCCGCCGGACCAGGGCGCAAAGCCCCAGCCGAGGATCGCGCCCACGTCGCCCTCGCGGATGTCCTCCAGCACGCCGTCCTCGAAGGCGCGAACCGCCTCCAGAACCTGGGCCATCAGCAGCCGGTGCTGCACCTCGTGCACGTCGGGCTGGGGGTCGGCGGGCGGGTATTTTGCCGTCAGCCCTTCCCACAGCCCAAGGCGCTTGCCCTTTTCGTCGTAGCTGTAGAACCCGGCCTTCGCCTTGCGCCCCAGCCGGCCCTCGTCGGCCATCCAGAACAGCACCTCGTCCACCGCGTCGTCGGGGTAGGCGTCGCCCATCGCCGCCTTGGTGGCCCTGGCGATCTTCACGCCGAGGTCGATCGAGGTCTCGTCCACCAGTTGCAGCGGGCCGAGCGGCATGCCGACAAGGCGCGCGCCGTTTTCAACGAGCGGCGGCACCACGCCTTCCTTCACCATGCGGATACCTTCGTTGATGTAGGGGATGATGCAGCGGTTGGCGAAGAAGAAACGCGCGTCATTGACCACGATCGGCGTCTTTCGGATCTGGCGCACGTAATCCAGCGCCTTGGCCACGGCGCGGTCACCGGTCCGTTTTCCCTTGATGATTTCGACCAGCAGCATCTTTTCGACCGGCGAAAAGAAGTGGATGCCGATGAACTGTTCGGGCCGCTTGCTGGCCTTGGCCAGGTCGCTGATCGGCAGCGTCGAGGTGTTGGTGGCGAAGATGCAGTCCTCGCCGACCACGGCCTCGACCTTCGCCGTCACCTCGGCCTTGATCTTCGGGTCTTCGAACACCGCTTCGATGATCAGGTCGCAACCCTTCAGCGCCGCGTAATCGGTGGTCGGGGTGATCAGCCCGAGCACCTTTTCCTTCTTCTCCGGCGTCGCCTTGCCGCGCTTGATGCCCTTGTCCATGTAGCTTTCGCAATAGGCCTTGCCGCGGTCGGCGGCTTCCTGTTCCTGGTCGATCAGCACCACCTCGATGCCCGCAAGCGCCGACACCAGCGCGATGCCCGCGCCCATCATGCCGGCGCCGAGCACGCCGAGCTTTTGCACCTGCTGCGGCGGCACCTCCTTCGGGCGCACCGCGCCCTTTTCCAGCGCCCCCTTGTTGATGAAGAGCGAGCGGATCATCGCGCTCGACGAGGGGTTCATCAGCACGTTGGTGAACCAGCGCGCCTCGATCCTGAGCGCGGTGTCAAAGGGCACCAGCGCGCCCTCGTAGACCGCCGAGAGCAGCGCCTTGGCCGCCGGGTAGACCCCCTGGGTCTGCTGGTTGACCATGGCCGAAGCACCCACGAAGGTCATGAAGCCCGCCGGGTGATAGGGCGTGCCGCCGGGCATCTTGTAGCCCTTGGCGTCCCAGGGTTTCACCAGGTCGGCGTCCTTTGCTTGCAGCACCCAGGCCCTTGCCTTGCCAAGCAATTCATCGGCCGGCACCACCTCGTCCACCAGCCCGGCGGCCCTGGCGCCCCTGGGGTCCGACAGCTTGCCCTGCAACAGGAAGGGCGAGGCCGCCATCGCGCCCATCATCCGCACCAGCCGCGTGGTGCCGCCGGCGCCGGGAAAGATGCCGACCTTGATCTCCGGCAGGCCGATCTTGGCCCTGGGGTTGTCGGCGACAAAGCGGCGGTGACAGGCGAGCGGAATTTCCAGCCCGATGCCCAGCGCCGTGCCGGGGAGCGCGGCGGCAATCGGCTTGCCGCCTTTCCTGGTTTTCGGATCCATCCCGGCCAGTTCGATCTTGCGCAGGATGTGGTGGATCTTCATGATCCCGTCGAACAGCCCGCGCGCCGGGTCGTCGCCGGCGCTTTCGCGCATCTTCGCGATCACGTTCAGGTCCATCCCGCCGGCGAAATCCGGCTTGGCCGAGGTGATGACGATGCCCTTGACGGCTTCATCCGCAAGGGCGGCATCCAGCAGCGCGTCAAGCTCGGCAAAGCCTTCCTCGCTCATCACGTTCATGGATTTTTCGGGCACGTCCCAGGTGATGACGGCAACCCCGTCGCTGCCTGTTTCCATCGTGAAATCGGTCATCTGTCTTTTCTCCCATCCGGGTTGTGCGGCCCGGGGCCGCCTGCAGTCGTTTCAGCCCTGGAGCGGGCTTCCGTCCTTGCGGGTGAACTCGAACCCGTCGGGGCCGATCTTCACCATCATGTCGATGTCGCTGTAATGGGCGGTTTCGGTGGGCGTGCGGGTGCCGACCACCAGAAAGCGCGCCTCGGTATCGGTGCGGTTGACGAAGTGATGCCCGTTGGCGTCGCCCGCCGGAAAGGCGGCGCACTCGCCCGGGCGCATCGGGGTTTCGCCGCTGTCGTCGATCAGGGTGCATTCGCCACTGAGCACCACCACGAATTCGTCCTGTTCCTCGTGCCAGTGGCGCAGGGATGATTTCGCGCCCGGCTCAAGGATCACGATATTGGCGCCGAACTGGGTCAGCCCGCCGGCGTCGCCGACGCGCAGGCTGGCACGCCCTTCCATCTCTGCGTCATGGGGCGCCGGGTAGATCGAGCCGGTCCTGAGCGGCACCTTCGAAAGGTCAATCTTCGGCATTTGGCAGCTCCAGCGTTTCCATGTCCGGTTCCTCCACCGGGTAGGGGGTGCCGTCCTTGTGCAGGTATCGGCTTTCGCCATCCTCCCGCTCATAGGCGAGGTCGATGTCGGGAAAATGCACCTTCTCGCGCGCGGCCCTTGTGCCGACGATCAGCAGATAGGCCGGCTGATCGGTGCGGTTGATCAGGTGATGCGCGCTGGGCGCGCCCGCCTTCCAGCCGGCAGCACTGCCTTCTTTCAGCACATGTTCCTCGCCGTCCTCCACCAGCACCACCTCGCCGACCAGCACATAGACGAACTCGTCCTCGTTCTCGTGCCAGTGGCGCTGCGAGGACATGCCCCCGGGCAGCAGTTTTTCCATGTTCACGCCGAACTGGGTCAGCCCGACCGCGTCGCCGAGGGAGACCGATTCGAACAGGTCGCAGCCCTTGTCGAACGGCGCCGGATAGCCGACGCCATCGGCGCCGCGGTTCACCGGCAGTTGCGCAATCTCGATGACCGGCATCAGACGCGCTCGATGATGGTGGCCGCGCCCATGCCCGAGGCGATGCACAGCGTTGCAAGTCCGATTTCCTTGTCGGCGCGTTCGAGCTCGTCCAGCAGCGTGCCGATGATGATCGCGCCGGTGGCCCCCAGCGGGTGGCCCATGGCGATCGAGCCGCCGTTGACGTTGACGATCCCCGGATCGACATCGAAGGCCTGCTGGAAGCGCAGCACCACCGCGGCGAAGGCCTCGTTCACCTCGAACAGGTCGATGTCGGAAACCTTCATGCCGTTTTCGGCCAGGATCTTTTCGGTCACCGGCACCGGGCCGGTGAGCATGATCGTCGGGTCGGTGCCGATCTTGGCGGTGGCGCGGATGCGGGCGCGCGGCGTCAGCCCGTATTTCTCGCCAAAGGCCCTGCTGCCCACCAGCACCCCGGCCGCGCCATCGACGATGCCCGAGGAGTTGCCGGCATGGTGCACATGCTCGATCCGCTCCAGATGCGGGTATTTCATGATCGCCACCTTGTCGAAGCCGGGCATGTTCTCGCCCATGTCCTTGAAGCTGGGCTTGAGCGCGCCGAGCGCCTGCATGTCGGTCTCGGGGCGCATGAACTCGTCATGGTCGAGGATCGGCAGGCCGTTGATGTCGCGCACGGTGACGATCGAGCGGGCGAAGCGGCCCTCGTCCCAGGCCGCTTTCGCACGTTTCTGGCTTTCGACGGCCAGCGCGTCCACATCGTCGCGCGAAAAGCCGAATTCGGTGGCGATGATGTCGGCGGAAATGCCCTGGGGCACGAAATAGGTCTTCATCGCGAGACTGGGGTCAACGGCGATGGCGGCGCCGTCCGAGCCCATCGCGACGCGGCCCATCATCTCGACCCCGCCGGCGATATAGGCCTCGCCCGCGCCGCCCTTCACCTGGTTGGCGGCCAGGTTCACCGCTTCCATGCCCGAGGCGCAGAAGCGGTTGATCGAAAGGCCCGGGATCGATTCGTCGAGATCCGAGGCCAGCACGGCCGAGCGCGCCAGGCAGCCGCCCTGTTCGCCCACCTGGGTGACATTGCCCCAGATCACGTCCTCGACGGCGTGGCCATCCAGGTTGTTGCGCTCCTTCAGGGCATTCAGCACCTGGGCGCTCAGGCGCAGGCTGGTGACTTCGTGCAGGGATCCGTCCTTGCGGCCCTTGCCGCGCGGGGTGCGCACCGCGTCGTAGATATAGGCGTCTGTCATGGTCGCTTCCTCATTCAGGCCCGGTCGGCGGGCGAGCCGGGCATCAGGTCGTAGGGGTGTTTCCAGCCGGGCGTTTCGCTGATGCGGGTCAGCCAGGCGTCGATATTGGGCCAGTCTTTGCGGTCAAACCCGAAAGGCTCGGGGTAGTAGAGATAGCCGCAGCAGCTCAGGTCGGCGATGGTCACGCTGTCGCCGATCAGGAAGGCGCGCCCGGCCAGTGCCGCGTCCAGCACCCTGTAGGCGGATTTCAGGCGGGCCTGGGTGAAGGCGATCACCTCCTGCGGGCGCTTTTCTTCCGGCAGGAAGTTCATCAGGAACCGGGTCATGCCGGCGGGGGAGGACAGCTTGTGGTTGTCCCAGAACTGCCAGCGCAGGATCTCGCGGCGCTCGGCGGCGGAACGCCCCCCGAGCCTGCCGGATTTCGACGACACGTAGTCCTGGATCGCCCCGGATTGCGACAGCACGATGTCGCCGTCCTCCATCACCGGGGCCTCGCCCATCGGGTTGAGCTTGCGGAACTCTTCGGTGCGGGTTTCGCCGTTGAAGAAATCGACGAAGACCGGCTCCCACTCGAGGCCGGAGAGTTCCAGCGCTAGCGCCGCCTTGTAGGAGTTGCCGCTTTCGCCGAAGCAGTGGAGTTTGATGGTCATCTGTCGTCTCCCTTGATGTTCGCGGCGGGGGCTTCGCGCCCCCGCACCCCCGCGGAGTATTTCCTGCAAGATGAAGCAGCAGCGCGGACGGTCGGCGCCTTGGCGGCTCCTTCATCTTGCCGGAAATACTCCCGCCGGAGGCGTCCCCGGCTATCGGCCCTTGCTGCGGTCAAATCTGTCTCCCTGCAGCGATCTCGCGATCAGTTCCTTCATGATTTCGTTGGTGCCGCCGTAGATGCGCTGAACCCGTGCGTCGGCCCACATTTCGGCGACGTCATACTCGATCATGTAGCCGTATCCGCCGTGCAGCTGCACGCAGTCGTCCAGCACCTCGCCCTGGGTGTCGGTGAGCCAGTATTTCGCCATGGCCGCCTTTTCCACCGACAGCCCGCCGGACAGGTGTTCGACGATACAGGCGTCGAGGAAGGCGCGCGCGACGGTGGTTTTCGTCTGGCATTCGGCCAGCTTGAAACGGGTGTTCTGGAACCGGATGATCGGCCCGCCGAAGGCCTCGCGCTCCCTGCAATAGGCGATGGTGCGCTCCAGTGCGCCTTCCATCGCCCCGACCGCGCCGCAGCCGATGATCAGCCGTTCCTGGGGAAGCTGCTGCATCATCTGGGCGAAGCCCTGGCCCTCTTCGCCGCCCAGGATGTTTTCCGGCGGGATTTCAACGTCTTCGAAGAACAGTTCCGAGGTGTCGGCGGCGTGGCAGCCGACCTTTTCCAGGTTGCGCCCGCGCTCGAAGCCCCGGGCGCCCTCGGTTTCCACCGCCAGCAGCGAAATGCCCCTGGCGCCCTCGGCCGGGTCGGTCTTGGCGGCGACCAGGATCAGGTTGGCGTGCTGGCCGTTGGTGATGAAGGTCTTCTGGCCGCTCAGACGGTAACTGCTGCCCTCGCGCAGGGCGCGGGTCTTCATCGCCTGCAGGTCGGAGCCGGCGCCCGGTTCGGTCATGGCCAGGGCGCCGACGAGTTCGCCGGTGACCATCTTCGGCAGCCACCGCCTTTTCTGTTCCTCGCTGCCGTAGGCCAGGATGTAATGGGCCACGATGCCCGAGTGGATGCCATTGCCCCAGCTGGCCAGGTTGGCGCGCGCCGCTTCCATCTGGATCACGGCTTCGTGGCCGAAATCGCCCCCCGCGCCGCCGTATTCCTCGGGGATCGAGGGGCAGAGCAGGCCCAGTTCTCCCGCCTGCCGCCACGTCTCGCGGTCCATCTGCCCCTGCTGGCGCCAGCGGGCGAAATGCGGGCGCCATTCCTCGTTGATGAACTTCGCCGTCATCTCCGCGAGCATCCGGTGCTCTTCGGTCATCCAGCCGGGCGTGCCCATCAGCGTTTCCTCGCCTCCAGTTCCGAGTTGAACAGCCGCAGCCGGTGGGTGAGGTTGTCGTGATCGATCACGCTGGAGAAGTTCTCGAACAGGAAGGAGAGCGCCTCGCCCTCGTCCAGCCCGGCCTCTCGGGCGAAGGCGCGCAGGCGCCGGTAGCCGTCTTCCGTCATCGCGACGGGAAAGCGGCGGGTCAGGCGGAAGCGTCTGGGCATCTCTCTCTCCTGTCGTCTGGGGCCTGCCTCAGAACGCCTCCGCATCCAGCGCCATCACCGGATCCGCGCCGCTTTCGATGCGCCGCAGATGCAGCGCGGTGGCCGGCAGCTGGCGCGCCATGTAGTAGCGCCCGGTGGCCAGCTTGGCTTGGTAAAACGCCGCGTCGCCCTCTCCGGCCTCCAGCGCCGCCAGGGCCGATTTCGCCATCCGCGCCCACATCAGCCCTAGGCAGGTGTGGCCGAACAGGTGCATGAAGTCATGCGAGCCCGCCAGCGCCGTATCGGGATTCTTCATCCCGTGCTGCATGAAGAACATGCCGGCTGCCTGCAAGTCCTTGGAAGCGGCCTTGAGCGGCTCGAGGAAATCGGCGTTCAGCGCGTCGTTGTCCTTGTTTTCCTTGATGAAATCCTTGACCATCTCGAAGAAGGCCATCACATGCCTGCCGCCGTCAAGCCCCAGCTTGCGCCCGACGAGGTCAAGCGCCTGGATGCCGTTGGCGCCTTCGTAGATCTGCGTGATCCGGGCGTCGCGCACGAACTGGCTCATCCCGGTCTCCTCGATATAGCCATGCCCGCCAAAGACCTGCTGCGCCAGCACCGTGCTTTCGAACCCCTTGTCGGTCAGGAACCCCTTGATCACCGGGGTCATGAGCGAGATCAGCCCGTGTGCGTCCTGGTCGCCCGCGCGCATGTGCCGGTCGATCATCTGCGCTCCCCAGAGCACGAAGGCACGCGCCCCTTCGACAAAGCCTTTCTGGTCCATCAGCATCCGGCGCACGTCGGGGTGCACGATCAGCGGATCGGCGGGGCCGTCGGGGTTTTTCGGCCCCGTGACGGCGCGCCCCTGCAGGCGCTCGCGGGCATAGGCCACGGCGGCCTGGTAGGCGGCCTCGGCCTGGGCATAGCCCTGCAGGCCGACGCCGATGCGCGCCTCGTTCATCATGGTGAACATGTTGCGCATGCCCTTGTGCAGATCGCCCACGAGATAGCCGGTGGCCCCGTCGTAGTTCATCACGCAGGTGGCGTTGCCGTGAATGCCCATCTTCTTTTCGAGATTGCCCACCGAGACCGCGTTGCGCGCGCCAAGCGAGCCATCGTCGTTCACCAGGAACTTGGGCACGATGAACAGCGAGATCCCCTTGGTGCCCGGCCCGCCGCCCGGTGCCCGGGCCAGCACCAGGTGGATGACGTTCTCGGTGATGTCCTGATCGCCGGCGGAGATGAAGATCTTGGTGCCGGTTATCCTGTAGGTGCCGTCATCCTGCGGTTCGGCCCTGGTGCGGATCAGCCCCAGGTCGGTGCCGCAATGGGGTTCGGTCAGGTTCATGGTGCCCGACCAGATGCCCTCGACCATCTTCGGCAGGAAGGTGGCCTTCTGCTCCTCGGTGCCATGCGCGTTGATGGTGGAATAGGCGCCGTGGGTCAGGCCCTGATACATGTTGAAGGCCATGTTTGCCGACACGAAGATCTCGCCCACCGCGGTGCCCAGTATGTAGGGCATGCCCTGGCCACCGTATTCCGGGTCGCAATCAAGCCCCATCCAGCCGCCTTCGCGCAGCTTTGCATAGGCTTCCCTGAATCCCGCAGGCGTGCGCACCACGCCGTTTTCCAGCACGCAGCCCTCGCGGTCGCCTACCGGGTTGAGCGGGGCCAGCACCTCGCTGGCAAGCTTGCCGGCCTCCTCCAGGACGGCGGCGGTGAAATCCGGTTCCAGCTCGTCATAGCCGGGGATGTCGCTTTCGCCGACCTTGAGAACGTCGTGTAGCAGGAACTGCATGTCCCTGACGGGGGCGGTGTATTCGGGCATCTGTCTCTCCCCTGGCGGTCATTCCGCCGCGTTTTCCTGATCCTGCGAGGCGATCACCCGCTCGCCCCATTCCAGTTGTTCCCGCAGTTCGGCGATCGCCTCGTCGAGCTCGGCGCGCTGGCGCTCCATCGCCGCCAGGCGTTCGCGCGCCAGTTCGCAGGTGCGCAGCATCTGGGTGTGCTGCTGATCGCCGATGTCGTAGAGGTCGAGCAGCTGGCGGATGTCTTCCAGCGAGAAACCGAAGCGCTTGCCGCGCAGGATCAGCTTCAGCCGGGCGCGGTCGCGCCGGGTGAACAGCCGCTTCTGGCCGTCGCGGCGCGGCGCCAGAAGCTCCTTCGCCTCGTAGAATCGCAGCGTGCGGGCGGTGACCCCGAAGGTCTCGCACATCTGGCGGATGGTCATGAGGTCATCGGACATGTCCCCGATCTCCCTCCGGCAACTGCGGACACGGCCCCTAGATGGGGCCGGAAGGGCGGCCGGCGCAAGGCCGCCTTACGTTTACGTCAATGTAACGTCGCGTCACTTCCGCTCTCCGCCGCTCCGACCGCAGCCGCTCCGACCGCAGCCGCCCCTTCGCCGGCGGTGTGGTGGCCTCTCAGCCGAGGTTCCGCGCGGTTTCGTCGCGCAGGCGCTGCAGTTCCGCGATCGTCTCGCCGAGCCTGCGGCGCTGTTCCTTCAGCACCTCTAGCTGGCGGTCCGCCATCTCGATCCAGGCCTTCATCTGGGCTTCGGTGCCCTTCCGGTCATACATCTCCAGCCATTGCCGGATCTCTTCCAGGGAAAAGCCGAACCGTCGCCCGCGCATGATCAGGGTCATGCGCGCCACCTCGCGCGGGGTGTAGAAACGGCTGCGCCCCTCCTTTTCAGGACGCAGGAGCTCGATGTACTCGTAATAGCGCAACGTGCGCGGGGTGACGTCGAACTTCGCGCACATCTCCTTGAATGTCAGCCGGTTGTCACTCATGTCGCACGATCTCCGGTGGCGGCAGGGGAAGCGCCGGCGCCGGCTTGGGCTGCCCTTCCGTCGGCCCGGCGCGGTGGCGTTGCCGCGGAGCGTGGCGAATCCGCGCCGGCGTGGCGCGCCTGCCGACGATGCACCGCAGCGGAGCGATCCGCAAGACGGCCCGCCGTCGCCTGCGGCGGCGGTCTCCCCCGCGGGCGGGGCCTGCGCCGCAGCCAGCCACTTGCGGCCGGCGCCCCGAGGGGGGATAAGCAGGGCAGCAGGCGGACGGGGGAAAGGATGGACGACACCCGCATGAAGATCGGCCGCGCGCTCATCGATGCGCTGCCGCATGCCCGGGCCCTGGGCATGGAGCTTGTCAGATTCGACGCGGGAATCGTCGAGATGCGCCTGCCCTATTCCGAAAGGCTGATCGGCGATCCGGAAAGCGGGGTGATCCACGGCGGGGCGGTTTCGGCGCTGATGGATACCTGCGCCGGAGCGGCGGTGATGGGGCATCCGCAGGGCTCGCCGGTGACGGCCACGCTCGACCTGCGGATCGACTACATGCGCCCGGCAACCCCGGGGCAGGCGGTCCTGGCGCGGGCGGAGTGCTATCACGTGACCCGCTCGGTGGCCTTCGTGCGCGCCACCGCCACCGATGACGACCGCGCCCGCCCGGTGGCCGCCGCCACCGGGGCCTTCACCGTGGAGCGCGGCTGATGGGCCGCCGCCGTCCGGAGCCTGTCCAGGTGGTGAAGGAGCGGCGCGACGGCGCCTTGCGCGCGCTGGTCGAGGGGGTGCCCTACATCCGCTTCCTCGGAATCACCTTCACCCGCCGGGGCGACGAGCTGACCGCCACCATGCCGTTCGACGAAAAGCTGATCGGCAATCCGATCCTGCCGGCGCTGCATGGCGGCGCGACGGCGGCCTTCCTGGAGGTGACGGCGATCATCGAACTGAGCTGGAAGCTGCTCTGGGAAGATCTGGAAGCGGGGCGGGTCGCCCCTGAGGAAGTGCGCAGCACGTATCTGCCGCGCCTGCCCAAGACGATCGACTTCACGGTGGACTACCTGCGTTCGGGCCTGCCGCGGGATGCCTATGCGCGGGCCCGGGTGAACCGCTCGGGGCGGCGCTATGCCAGCGTGCACGTGGAAGGCTGGCAGGACAACCGCGCCCGTCCCTTCGCTCAGGCGACGGCGCATTTCCTGATGCCGCCGCGCGATGGCTGAGCCGCGCGATGGCTGAAACGGGGGCGATCACCCACCGCCGGGTTCTGGCGGTTGCGCTGCCGATCCTGCTGTCCAACGCCACGGTGCCGATCCTCGGCGCGGTGGACACCGGGGTCGTGGGCCAGCTGGGGCTGGCGGCGCCGATCGGCGCGGTGGGGGTCGGGGCGGTGATTCTCGGTGCGATCTACTGGGTGTTCGGCTTTCTGCGGATGGGCACCACCGGGCTGGCGGCGCAGGCCCGCGGTGCGGGCGAGCCTGCCGAAACCGGCGCGGTTCTGATGCGCGCATTGATGATCGGCGCCGGCGCGGGCTTCCTCTTCGTGGTGGCCCAGGCGGTGCTGTTCGCCGGCGCGTTCGCGCTTGCCCCGGCCTCGGCCGAGGTGGAAGATCTGGCGCGCAGCTATCTGGCGATCCGCATCTGGGGGGCGCCGGCGGCGATCTCGCTTTACGCGGTTACCGGCTGGCTGATCGCCACCGAGCGCACCCGCGGCGTGCTGGCGCTGCAGCTGTGGATGAACGGGCTGAACATCGTTCTCGACCTGTGGTTCGTGCTGGGAATGGGCTGGGGTGTGCGGGGCGTGGCGGTAGCCACGCTGCTGGCCGAATGGAGCGGCCTGGCGCTGGGCCTGTGGCTGTGCCGGGAGGCGTTCTCGGGCCGGCAGTGGTGCGACTGGCCCCGCATCTTCGATCGTGCGCGGCTGAGGCGGATGATGGTGATCAACGGCGACATCATGCTGCGTTCGGTCACGCTGCAGGCGGTGTTCATGAGCTTCCTGTTCCTGGGCGCGCGATTCGGCGACGTGACGCTCGCGGCCAACCAGGTGCTGCTGCAGTTCCTCTATATCATGGCCTATGCGCTGGACGGTTTCGCCTTTGCCGCAGAGACGCTGGTGGGAGGCGCGCTGGGGGCGCGCAACCGCGCCGCCCTGCGCCGGGCGGCCGTGCTTTCTGCGCAATGGGGGGCGGCGGTGGCGCTGCCGCTGGCGACGTTCTTCTGGCTGGCCGGGCCCTGGCTGATCGACGTGATGGCCACCGCGCCCGAGGTGCGCGAGGCGGGGCGGCTCTATCTGGTCTGGGCGGTGTCGGGCGCGATGACCGGCTTTCCCTCCTGGATGCTCGACGGCATCTTCATCGGTGCCACGCGCACCCGCGAGATGCGCAACGCGATGCTCCTCTCGGGGCTGGTCTATCTGGCGCTGCTGGCTCCCCTGCTGCCGGCTTTCGAAAACCACGGGCTGTGGCTGGCGCTGGTGCTGTTCAACGCCATCCGTGCGCTGACGCTCGGCTGGCACTACCCGGCGCTGGAGGCCGGCGCCGAGCCCGGTTGAGCGCCTGCGGCGCACATCTTTTGCCCGCCCCTGCCGGGGCGGCATTCCGCTCCGCTCGGGGAGTATTTGAGGCAAGATGAAGAAGGCCCGTCTCCTTCACCTTGCGAAAACGCTTCCCAGCGGCAGACAGACCCGGCTACAGGATCTCCAGCACCGCCTCCGGGGGGCGGCCCAGTGCCGCGCGCGCCCCGGCAATCACGATCGGGCGTTCGATCAGGATCGGGTGTTCGGCCATGGCCCGGACGATTTCTCCCTCGGGGCTGTCCTTGCTCAGTCCCAGTTCCCGGAAGATCCTTTCCTTCGTGCGGGCAAGCCCGATCGCTGGCAGGCCGAGCATCTTCTGCACGGCGCGGATTTCCGCCTCGTCCGGCGGCTCCTTCAGGTAGAGCCTGATCTGCGGTTCGATTCCGCGCTCCCGCAGAAGCGCCAGCGTCTGGCGCGACTTGGAGCAGCGCGGGTTGTGCCAGATGGTGATGCTCACAGCCATTTCTCCCTGTCGGTTCCCACGACCCGGGATATGTCGGCAATGCCCGCGCGTTCAAGGGCGGCATCCAGATCGCGGGCGATGCGGGCGGCAAGGGAGAGTCCCTCGAACACCATCGCCGTGTAGAGCTGCACCGCGCTGGCCCCGGCCCGGATCTTGGCCAGCGCCTCTTCGGCAGAGCTTACCCCGCCCACGCCGATCAGCGGGATCCTTCCCGCAGCAAGCTTCGAGAGTCGGGCCAGAATCCGGGTGGAGCGTTCGAACAGCGGCGCGCCGGACAGCCCGCCGGCCTGCCGCGCCGCGCCGCTGCGCAACCCTTCGCGCGACAGCGTGGTGTTGGTGGCGATGATCGCGTCGATGCCGCCCTCGATGGCCGCTTCGGCGATTTCCTCCAGCTCGTGGGCGTCGAGATCCGGCGAGATCTTGAGAAACACCGGCACCGGGCGCGGCAGGGTCGCGCGCGCCGCCATCACGCCGGCCAGAAGCGCCGAAAGCGCCGCCCTGCCCTGCAACTCGCGCAGCCTTTCGGTGTTGGGCGAGGAGACGTTGACCGTGGCGAAATCGATGAAGGGGCCGCAGGTTTCCAGCACCCGGGCGTAATCGGCGGCGCGATCGGGGCTGTCCCTGTTGGCCCCGAGGTTGAGCCCGACGGGGATGCCGTCGGGCCGGGCGGCAAGACGGTCGGCGATCACGTCCGCGCCGTCGTTGTTGAAGCCGAAGCGGTTGATCACCGCCCTGTCCTCGGGCAGACGGAACAGCCGCGGGCGGGGGTTGCCCGGCTGCGGGAGCGGGGTGGCCGCGCCCAGCTCGATGAAGCCGAAGCCCGCGCGCATCAGGGGGGCGACGGCCTCGGCGTTCTTGTCGAAGCCGGCCGCCAGCCCCACCGGGTTGGGCAGGGAAAGCCCGGCCAGCGTGCAGGCCAGCCGGGGCGAGGTGACGGGCCCGGGCAGCGGCGCCAGGCCGCGACGCAGGGCGCCCAGCGCCAGGCGGTGGGCCGTTTCCGGCTCCAGCCGGTGCAGCAGCGCCAGCCCGGCGCGCTCCAGCCTGCTCATGGCAGCAGGCCGTCCGGAAAGACGTGCCTGCCGTCAGGTCCCAGCGGCAGCGGCTTGTGCCACATCACCTCGCACAGGCGCAGCTTCCGGTAGAGGTGGGGAAACAGCGCGCCGCCGCGCGAGGGTTCCCAGCGCATCGCGGCCCCGAAATCCTCGGCGTCCACTGCGGCCAGAACCAGCCCTTCCTCGCCGGCGAAGTGGCGCTCCGCGGTGCCGGCGAGCTGCGCGGCGGTGGAAAGGTGGATGAAACCGTCGGCCAGGTCCGCGGGCGTGCCGAATGTCACGCCCCTGTCGAGCAGGGCCTCCCATTCCTGTGCGCGAAAGATCTTGTAGACGATCATGATGCCGTGATGCCTTCTTGCGGCGTTGCGGTCAATGGTCGCGCGCCGGCCGGGATCGGGGCTTTGACTTCGGTCCCGAATGCGGTGAACATTGCCCCGATCGGACAACAGAGAGGGACTTTCCATGCAACGTTACGGACGCCGCGCGGCGGGCATGCTTCTTGGGGCCGGCATCCTGGCCGTCGGGACAGCCTTTTCCGCAGGAGCAGAGACCGTCAGGCTGACGATTCTCGGGGTCGGCGACATCTACGAATTCGCCGACAAGAAGGGGCGTGGCGGGGTCGCCCGGCTGAACGCCGTGGCCAGGGCCGAGCGCGCCGCCAACCCCAACACCATCTACGTGATGGACGGCGACATGCTGTCGCCCTCGATCCTGTCCGGCTTCGACAAGGGGCAGAACATGATCGATCTCACCAATATCGTGCCCTTCGACATCGCCGTGCCGGGCAACCACGAGTTCGATTTCGGGGTCGAGAACTTCCTCGAGAAGATGGCCTCCTCCAAATACCCCTGGGCGGCGATCAACATCACCAATGCCGACGGTTCCCCGGTGCCGGGGCTCGGCGGGGTGATGATGAAGGAATACGAGGGGCTGAAGGTGGCGCTGATCCCGGTGGCCCAGGACACGACGCCCGAAGTGTCCAGCTCGGGCGACCTGAAGTTCCTGCCGACCGTGGACAGCGCGGTTGCCGCGGCGCGCCAGGCCCGTGCCGACGGGGCGGATTTCGTGATCGCGGTGGTGCAGACCGACAATTCCAACGACCGCGCCATGATCAGGAGCGGCGCGTTCGACGTGATCGTTTCGGGTGACGATCACTCCTACGGCACCTTCTACGACGGGCGCACGGCCTATGTGGAAACCTCGATCGACGGCTATTATCTTTCGCCGCTGGATATCGAGGTGACGATCACCGAGAAGGACGGCAAGCGCAAGGTGCGCTGGGTGCCGAGCTTCCGCTTCATCGACACGGCCACGGTGACGCCGGATCCGGAAACCCAGGCGCTGGTGGACCAGTTCCAGGCCAGGCTTGACGAGAGCCTGAACGTGCCGCTCGGTCCGACCGAGGGGCCGCTGGATTCGCGTCGCAACGTGGTGCGTGGCGAAGAAAGCGCGATGGGCAACCTGATCGCCGACGCCATGCGCTGGGCGACGGGCGCGGATGTGGCGATCGCCAACGGCGGCGGGATCCGGGCCGACCGGGTCTACGAGCCGGGCACGGTGCTGACCCGCAAGGACATCCTGACCGAACTGCCCTTCGGCAATTCGACGGTGATGGTCGAGATTCCCGGCAGCCAGCTTCTGGCGGCGATCGAGAACGGGGTCAGCCAGGTCGAAAAGGGATCGGGCAGGTTCCCGCAGGTTTCGGGAATGAGCTATGTCTATGATCCGACCGCGCCGGCCGGCGCACGCGTGGTCGAGATCACCGTGGGTGGCGAGGCGCTCGATCCCGACAGGCTCTACAAGGTGGCGGCCAACGACTACATCCTCGCCGGCGGTGACGGCTACGGTGCGCTGGGCGGCGGCCGGGTGCTTGTCGATGCCGGCAACGGCAACCTGCTTGCCAATGACGTGATGGCCTACATCGAGAGCATGGGCAAGGTGACGGCGCGGGTCGAGGGCCGGATCAGGACCGTCGGCCGGTAGCCGGGCATGGCGGCGGTGGCCCGGGCGGGAGGTTGCGCCTCCGCCCGTGCCGCCGCCCCGCTCCGCGCCGTCACATGGTGGAATGCGTGGGATGCGCACCGCCGCCGCCTCCGGCCCTTGACCGGAAGGCCCCCCTTGACTATGCACGGTGATGCCCGAGCGGGCGTTGTGTAGTGGTAAGACCTCAGCCTTCCAAGCTGATGACGCGGGTTCGATTCCCGCCGCCCGCTCCAGGCTCCTTCGCTCCAGGCTCCCCTGCCGTATCTGCCTTTCCGCGTCCTTTCCGTCGCATCCGCTTCCTCGCCGCGCCTGCCGCCCCGACGGGTTCTCCCCGGCTTCCCGCGCCGCCTGCCCGCGCCGTCTGCCCGGGGCGCCTGCGCTCCGCCGATCCGGCAGCGCGCGCCGGAGCCGGTTCAGGAGCAGGCATCGGCGCGGGAACCGGCGGCAGCGAATCGGGCATCGGTGCAGCGAATCGGGCATCGATGACGAATTGCCGCGAATCCGGCGGCTTGCGGCAGGATGGCGGCGCGGCTATGTGGTGAAGACCCTGCAGGAGGCCCGGATGGCGCAGATCGAACTCCAGTCCCCGGAAGAGCGCGAAAGGTCCCGGCAGATCAGCGCGCTGTCCCATCTCTGGCCGTTCCTGAGACCATATCGGGCGCTGCTGTTCCTGGCGCTCCTGGCGCTGGTTCTGACGGCGGCGATCTCGCTGGTGCTGCCGCTTGCGGTGCGCCGGATCATCGACGGGTTCAATGTCGCCGACGGAGCGGTTCTGGACCGCTATTTCCTGCTCGCGCTTCTTGTGGCGGGGCTTCTGGCACTGGGCACGGGGCTGCGCTACTACCTCGTGACCCGGCTCGGCGAACGGGTCGTCGCCGACATCCGCAAGGCGGTGTTCGAACGGATGATCGGCATGAGCCCGGCGTTCTACGAGCGGATCATGACCGGCGAGGTGCTCAGCCGGATCACCACCGACACGACGCTGATCCTGTCGGTGCTCAGCTCTTCCGTCTCGGTGGCGCTGCGCAACATGCTGATCTTCGCCGGCGGGCTGGTACTGATGCTGTTCACCTCGGCCAAGCTGAGCGGGCTGGCGCTGCTGATCGTGCCCGCGGTGATCGTGCCGATCGTGGTTCTGGGGCGGCGGCTG
Source organism: Paracoccaceae bacterium (assembly GCA_026989055.1). GTDB lineage: Bacteria > Pseudomonadota > Alphaproteobacteria > Rhodobacterales > Rhodobacteraceae > JAJRUE01. Next base: position 21,718 of record JALSKC010000077.1, on the reverse strand, counting down.
CGCCGGCTCGGGCGCGAGAACCAGGACTGGATCGCGGCCTCCTCCGGCAGCGCTTCCGAGGCGCTCCTGTCGGTCCAGACCGTGCAGGCCTTCACCCAGGAAGAAACGGTCCGCTCCGAGTTTTCCGAGGTGACGGAGCGGAGCTTCGCCTCGGCGCGGGCCCGGATCCTGACCCGCGCCGTGATGACGGTGATCGTGATCGCCCTGGTCTTTTCCGGGGTCGTCGGGGTGCTCTGGATCGGAGCCAACGACGTGCGCGCCGGCAGGATGAGCGTGGGGGCGCTGGTGCAGTTCGTGATCTATGCGGTGATGACCGCCGGTGCGGTGGGGGCGCTGTCGGAGATCTGGGGCGAGCTGCAGCGCGCCGCCGGGGCCACCGAGCGCCTCGTGGAACTGCTCAATGCCCGCGACCCGGTGCGCGACCCGCCCGCGCCACGCCCCCTGCCGCGCCCGGTTGCCGGCGAGATCCGCTTCGACGAGGTGCGCTTCTGCTACCCTTCCCGGCCCGACCGGCCGGCGCTGGACGGGATCTGCTTCCATGTGCGCCCCGGCGAGACGGTGGCGCTGGTCGGCCCGTCAGGGGCGGGCAAGACCACGGTGATCCAGCTGCTGCTGCGTTTCTACGACCCGCAGTCGGGGCAGGTCAGCATCGACGGGGTGGCGTTGCCGGAAATGGCCCGCGGCGATTTCCGCCGCGAGATCGCGCTGGTGCCGCAGGATCCGGCGATCTTTGCCGCCACGGTGCGCGAGAACATCGGCTTCGGGCGCCCCGGTGCCACCGATGCCGAGATCGAGGCGGCGGCGCGTGCGGCGCATGCGCACGGGTTCATCTCGGCGCTGCCTGAAGGTTATGCGACCCGGGTCGGCGAGCGCGGCCTGATGCTGTCGGGCGGGCAGCGGCAGCGGATCGCGATCGCCCGGGCGATTTTGCGCGACGCGCCGATCCTGCTGCTGGACGAGGCCACCTCGGCGCTGGATTCGGAAAGCGAGCAGGCGGTGCGCGAGGCGGTCGAGGCGCTGTCGGCCACGCGCACCACGCTGATCATCGCCCACCGGCTGGCGACGGTGAAGAAGGCGGATCGCATCCTCGTCTTCGAGCAGGGGAGGATCGTTGCCGAGGGCACCCATGAGGCGCTGATCCGCCAGGGGGGGCTGTATGCCCGCCTTGCCCGGCTGCAGCTCGCCTCCGGTAGCGAGGCGGCCTGAGCCCTCCGGAATGCCGGCCGCCTTTCGCGGCGTGCCGCCCCCGCCGTCTTTTCCGCCCCGCCGGTTTCCCGCCCCGCTGCACCTGTTGCGCGGCCGCGCGGGCCGGTCCGCCTTCCTGCTGCCGCCCGGCACGGCCGGGCGCGCCGGGAAGTGCCGCAAGGTGATTCTTGATGTGGCATCGTTTTCCGATCATTCTTGGCGGGAATGGCAAGCAGCCCGGGCAGCGGGCGACGGGGAGGAAAGAGATGACCAGATGGGCCGGGGTGAGTGACCGGGACGCGATCGAAGCCGAAATGCCGTGGGAGGAGCGCGATCTGCCGGCGACGATGTATCAGTTCATCTCGCAGGTTGCGCAGAAGCACGGCGCGCGGGATGCGGTTTCGTTCCAGCTGCTGTCCGATCCCGGTTCGAAGGCGGAAACGCTGAGCTGGCGGGAGTTCCACGAGCGGAGCTGTCAGGCGGCCAACCTGTTCCGCGCACTGGGGATAGGCGAGAGCGACGTGGTGGCCTATGTGCTGCCCAATTCGAACGAGACCACGATCACCCTGATCGGCGGCATGATCGCGGGGATCGTGAACCCGATCAACCCGCTGCTGGAGCCCGACCAGATCGCGGCGATCCTGCGCGAGACCGGGGCGAAGGTGGTTGTCACGCTGCGGGCCTTTCCGAAGAGCGATGTCGCCCAGAAGGTGGCCCGGGCGGTGGCCGAGGCGCCGGCGGTGCATACGGTCCTGGAAGTCGATCTGCTGCGCTATCTGAGCCCGCCGAAATCCTGGATCGTGCCGCTGCTCCGGCCGAAGAACCCGGTGCGCCACAAGGCGAAGGTGCTCGATTTCAACGCCGAGCTTGCCCGCCAGCCGAAGACGCTGCAATTCGCGGATTCGGCCGGTGACAGGGTGGCCGCCTATTTTCATACCGGCGGCACCACCGGGATGCCCAAGGTTGCGCAGCACAGGTATTCCGGGATGATCTACAACGGCTGGCTCGGAGCCAAGATCCTGTTCACCGAGAAGGACGTGATCATGTGCCCGCTGCCGCTGTTCCACGTGTTCGCGGTGCATGTGGTCTTCATGGCGATGATCGCTTCCGGCGCGCATGTGGTTTTCCCGACGCCTGCCGGCTACCGCGGCGAGGGCGTGTTCGACAATTTCTGGAAACTGGTCGAGCGCTGGAAGGTCACCTTCATCATCAGCGTGCCCACGGCGATCGCGCAGCTGATGCAGCGCCCGGTGGATGCCGACATCAGCACCGTCAAGACGGCCTTTTCCGGTTCGGCCCCGCTGCCGGTGGAACTGTTCAACCGTTTCACCGGGGCGACCGGGGTCACCATCGTCGAAGGCTACGGGCTGACCGAGGCCACCTGCCTCGTGTCCTGCAACCCGGTCGAGGGCACGCAGAAGATCGGTTCGGTGGGCATCCCGTTCCCCTATTGCGAGGTGCGCATCTTCGAGTGCGACGCCGAGGGCAATGTCCGGCGCGAGATGGGGGTGGACGAGGTCGGCGAGATCTGCGTCTGGAACCCCGGCGTCTTCAGCGGGCACACCTATACCGATGCGGACAAGAACCGGGGCCTGTTCGCCGAGGGCAGGTATCTGCGCACCGGCGATCTGGGGCGGATCGACGCCGACGGCTTCCTCTGGATCACCGGCCGGGCGAAGGATCTGATCATCCGCGGCGGCCACAATATCGATCCGGCCGAGATCGAAGAGGCGCTTGCCAGCCATCCGGCGGTTGCCTTCGCCGGTGCGATCGGCCAGCCGGATGCGCATGCGGGCGAGCTGCCCTGCGTCTATGTCGAGCTCGTCGAGGGTGCCGAGGTCAGCGAGCAGGAGCTGCTGGAGCACGCACGCGAACATGTGCACGAACGCGCCGCGCATCCGAAATACCTTGAAATCCTGCCCGAGCTTCCGAAGACGGCCGTCGGCAAGGTGTTCAAGCCCGACCTGCGCCGCATGGCGATCACGCGGGTTTACAACGAGGCCCTGGAAAAGGCCGGGCTGGATGTGCGCGTGCGCGAGGTGGTGGAAGACAGCAAGCGCGGTCTGGTGGCCAGGCTCGAACGGGGCGCCGGGGCTGACGAGGCCGCGGTGAAAAAGGTCCTGGGAGAATTCACCCGCCCCTGGGAATGGGCCGACTGACCCGGGCACGGGCAAGCGAACCGCGGCCGCCCGCCCCGCCGGAGCGGCGCAATGCCGCTGCCGGGGGCGGATTGCCGCCTTTGCGGCCCGCCTTCGCCGCATTTGTGCCCCATTTCCCTGCTGGACTCCGACGGGAGGGATGCGCGGACAGGCGCGCGGACAACGGGGAAGCGACGAATCATGGCGGTTGTGTTCCTGATAGCCGGAATCGTCTTCGGCGCGCTGGGCGCCGGGGTGGCGCTCTGGCACGGCGCTTCGCTGCTGCTGGCGCTTGCCCTCTATTCCGTCACCGGCAGTTTCGGTGCCCTGGCCGTGATCCTGATCGTCTGGCGCATCGGCGAGGCGCGTGCCGACAGGGCTGCCTGGGCCGCAGCGGCAAAGGAGCCCGGCGGGGCGCTCTCCGCCTGAACGCTCTCGGCCTGAACACTCTCCGCCCGAACACTTTCGGCCCGAACGTCCGGCCTGAGCATCCGGCCCGCCCGGGTGCGTGAATCCGGCGCGTGAATGAAACTGCCGCCTCCGCCTCGCCGCGGTTTTCCTGCCGTTCCCGTTCTTCCGTTCTGCCGGTGCTGCCTGCCTGGCGGCGGTGTGCCGGGGGCGCCGGAATTCGGGGCGGGCGGCGATGGAGCGCGGGCGGCGGAAAGCTGCCCTGCGGAGAGGGAAAGCGGCGGAACGGGGAGAAATGGTGCTGCTGGGGAGGATTGAACTCCCGACCTCACCCTTACCAAGGGTGCGCTCTACCACTGAGCTACAGCAGCCCCGACCGTGGGCGGCTGATTAGACGCAAACAGGCTCGGTGGCAAGCGCAAACTGGACCCCGTCCGCCCCCTGCGCTACAGAGTGCGCATGGACAGGAAATCCGCAGGAACCGCGGGCCGGACGGCTGCGGCGGAGGCGCGCCGGGAGCGGCTCAAGTCGGCTCTCAAGGCGAATATCGCCCGCCGCAAGGCCCAGCTGCGCGCGCGCCGAGATTCCGGCGCCGGAAAGGGCCGGGACGGCTGATGGATTCGATCATCGTCAGGGGCGGTGGCCCCCTCAGCGGCAGGGTGCCGATCGCCGGGGCGAAGAACGCCTGCCTGGCCCTGATGCCGGCAACGCTGCTGACCGACGAACCGCTCACGCTGACCAACGTGCCGCGCCTGTCCGACATCGCGACGATGACGCGGCTGCTGCAGTCGCTGGGGGCCGAGGTTTCCGAGCTGCAGGAGGGGCGGGTGCTGGTCCTCTCCGGCCTCGGGGCCGACAACCCGCGGGCCGATTACGAGATCGTGCGCAGGATGCGGGCCTCGAATCTGGTGCTCGGGCCGCTGCTGGCCAGGCACGGCCGGGCCGAGGTTTCGCTGCCCGGCGGCTGCGCGATCGGGGCGCGGCCGATGGACATCCACGTTGCCGGGCTGCAGGCGCTGGGGGCCGAGATCGAACTGCGCGACGGCTACCTGCACGCCCGGGCGCCGAAGGGGCTGCGGGGCGCGCAGCTGACGCTGCGTTTCGCGTCGGTCGGGGCGACGGAGAACATCCTGATGGCCGCAGTGCTGGCCCGCGGCACGACCGTGATCTCCAACGCCGCGCGCGAGCCGGAAATCGTCGACCTGGCCCGCTGCCTGCGCAGCATGGGGGCGCGGATCGAGGGCGAGGGAAGCGGAACGATCACCATCGACGGGGTGGAGCGCCTGCATGGCGCGACCCACCCGGTGGTGAGCGACCGGATCGAGCTAGGCACCTACATGCTGGCCCCGGCGATCGCCGGCGGTGCGGTCGAGTTTCCGGGCGGGCGGGTCGATCTGCTGCGGGCCTTCTGCGAGAAGCTCGACGAGGCCGGGGTCTCGATCAGCGAGACGGGCGCGGGGCTGCGGGTGGCGCGTGGCGACGGGCCGGTGCGGGCGGTTGACGTGCGCACCGGAGTCTACCCCGGGTTTCCGACCGATCTGCAGGCGCAGATGATGGCTCTGCTGTGCACGGCCCGCGGCACCAGCGTGCTGGAGGAAACGGTTTTCGAGAACCGCTTCATGCATGCCCCCGAGCTGATGCGGATGGGGGCAGACATCGAGGTGCGGGGCGGCACCGCCACGGTGCGCGGGGTGAGCAGGCTGAAGGGCGCGCCGGTGATGGCCACCGATCTGCGCGCCTCGGTCTCGCTGATCCTCGCCGCCCTGGCGGCCGAGGGAGAGACCCGGGTCAGCCGGGTCTATCACCTGGATCGGGGCTACGAGCAGGTGGTGCGCAAGTTCCGCGCCATCGGGGCCGACATAGAGCGGGTGCCGGGCTGATGGAAGATGCGCGTTTCGAAGATGCCGATGACGGCCCGCTGCGGCTTCTGGCCCTGGATGCGGACGATCTGAAAGTGATCTCGGCGCTGGTGCAGGATGCCGTCTTTCCGGCCACCGAAATGGCCTGGGACCGCCGGGCGCGCCGCTTCGCGGTGCTTTTGAACCGTTTCCGCTGGGAGGTGAGCGAGCGTGCGGAGCGCGGCTGCGAGCGGGTGCGCTCCGTGCTTGCGGTCGAGGACGTGATGAAGGTATCCAGCACCGGCATCGACCGCCACGACCCGGATCTGGTGCTGTCGCTGCTGGCGATCGGCTTCGAGCCCGGCGCCGACGGCACCGGCCGGGTGCTGCTGAGGCTGGCCGGCGACGGCGACATCGCACTGGAGGTGGAGGCGCTGGAGGTCCGGCTGAAGGATGTCACCCGCCCCTATCTCGCTCCCTCGCGCCGCAGGCCGCACCACGGTTGAGGGCCGGAGGCCGAGATCGAGGGCCGGAACCGACGGGGGCGCGAACGCTTGAGACCCCCAGGAGCGCCGGCTATGTCTTGGATGACAGGAGTAAGAGATGGCGCAGTTCCTTTCCACCCGTGACGGCGATTTCGAGCCTCGCTTCTCCGCCCTTCTGGCGGCCAAGCGCGAGGACTCGCCCGAGGTTGACGAGGCGGTGGCCGGGATCATCGCCGAAGTGCGCCGGCGCGGCGATGCGGCGCTGGTCGATCTGACCGAGCGCTTCGACAGGCTGCGCCTGAGTCCGGAGGAGCTGGCCTTCTCGCAGGAGGAGATCGAATCCGCCTGCGCCCGGGTCGGCGCCGAGGAGCGGGCCGCGCTGGAACTGGCTGCGGCGCGTATCCGCGCCTATCACGAGCGCCAGCTGCCGCAGGATGCAAGCTGGACGGACGAAACCGGCGCCACGCTCGGCTGGCGCTGGAGCCCGGTCGCGGCGGCCGGGCTCTATGTGCCGGGGGGGCTGGCCTCCTATCCGAGCTCGGTCCTGATGAACGCGATCCCGGCGCGGGTCGCAGGGGTCGGGCGGCTCGTGATCTGCGTGCCCACCCCCGGCGGGCAGGTGAATCCGCTGGTGCTGCTGGCGGCGCGGCTTTCCGGGGTCGATACCATCTACCGGATCGGCGGCGCCCAGGCGATCGCGGCGCTCGCCTATGGTACCGGCACCATTCCCCGCGTGGACATGATAACCGGCCCCGGCAATGCCTGGGTGGCAGCGGCCAAGCGGCAGGTCTTCGGGCAGGTCGGCATCGACATGATCGCCGGGCCTTCCGAGATTCTGGTGATCGCCGACCGGCACAATGATCCGGACTGGATCGCGCTCGACCTGCTCAGCCAGGCCGAGCACGACGAAAGCGCCCAGGCGATCCTGATCACGAACGAGGCCGGCTATGCCCGGCAGGTGGCGGCGGCGGTCGAGGCGCGGCTCGAAACGCTGGAACGGCGCGAGATTGCGGCGGCGAGCTGGCGCGACTTCGGCGCGCTGATCGTGGTGCGCGACATGGGCGAGGCGGCGGCGCTGGCCGACCGGATCGCACCCGAGCACCTGGAGCTCTGCGTGCAGTATCCGGAGCCTCTGGCCGACAACATCCGCCACGCCGGGGCGATATTCCTGGGCGGTTTCACCCCCGAGGCGGTCGGCGATTACGTCGGCGGGCCGAACCACGTGCTGCCCACTGCCCGTTCGGCGCGGTTTTCCTCGGGGCTGTCGGTGCTCGACTTCATGAAGCGCACCACCCTGGCGCGGATGACGCCGGAATCGCTGCAGGCGATCGGGCCGGCGGCGGAAAGGCTCGCCCGCTCCGAAGGGCTTCAGGCGCACGGGCTCAGCATCCGGGCGCGGCTGGACAGGCTGAATGCGGGGCAGGGCTGATGTCGCGGCTGGTCCGGGTCGAGATCGACGATTCCAACCTGCCGCCGCCGACCCCCGAAATCGAGCAGGAACGCAGGGTCGCGATCTTCGACCTGCTGGAGGAGAACAGCTTCGTCCTGCCTCCGCGCGACGAGCGGATCGTTCCCGAGGGGCCCTATGTGCTGAACCTTTCGATCCGCGACCGCCGGCTGGTGTTCGACATCGCCACCGAGGCGGGTGAGAAGGCGGCCGAGTTCCATCTTTCGCTCGGCCCCTTTCGGCAGGTGGTCAAGGACTACTTCCAGATCTGCGAAAGCTATTTCGATGCGGTGAAACGCCTGCCGCCCAGCCGGATCGAGGCCATAGACATGGGCCGGCGCGGCATTCACAACGAGGGCGCCCGGGTGCTGCGCGAGCGCCTGGAGGGCAAGGCCGAAATCGATATCGACACCGCGCGCCGCCTGTTCACGCTGATCTGCGTGCTGCACTGGGGGGGTTAGGAGGATGGCGGCGGAGCTTCCCTCGTCGGTCCTGTTCTGCTGCGACCACAATGCGATCCGCTCGCCGATGGCCGAAGGGCTGATGAAGAAGTTCTACGGCCAGGCCGCCTATGTGCAGTCGGCCGGGGTGCGCAACGACCTGGAAATAGACGGTTTTGCGATTGCGGTCTGCCAGGAGCTGGGGATCGAGCTGTCGCGCCACCGCTCGCGTTCCTTCGAGGAGATGCAGGAGTGGGGCGATGACCTTTCCGGCTTCGACCTGATCGTGGCGCTCTCGCCCGCCTCGCAGCGTCAGGCGCTGGAACTGACGCGCTACTACAGCCTGGAGGTGGAATACTGGCCGATCCTGGATCCGGCCGGTATCGGGCGCAGTCGCGAGGACAGGCTGGCCGCCTATCGTCAGGCGCGCGATCAGATCATCGCCCGCATGCGGCAGCGATTCGGCCCCCCGCCGGAGGGCGTGGAGGTCGAATCACCCTCCCCCTGACGGCGCGCCCCCCCCGTTTGCCGCATCATGCGCCCCTTTCGCGGGCCGGAAAGCCCGCTCAGGGCCTCGAATCGGCAATATTCGCTTGAAAAATATCGCCATCGGGCGCATCTAGGCCTCGCCCGCGTTCTGGCGGGGAAGTCAATAGCGGAGTGATCATGGCCAAGGAAGAAATGCTCGAATTTCCCGGTGTCGTGAAGGAACTCCTGCCGAATGCGACATTCAGGGTCGAGCTCGAGAACGGCCATGAAATCATCGCGCATACGGCAGGCAAGATGCGCAAGAACCGCATCCGCGTTCTGGCCGGCGACCGGGTTCAGGTCGAGATGACCCCCTATGATCTGACCAAGGGTCGGATCAACTACCGTTTCAAGTAAGGCGCGATCTTGCGCCTCATTCTCGGCTCCGCGAGCCCGCGCCGCAGGGAGCTGCTGGCGCAGCTGGGGCTCGTGCCCGACGAGATCCGCGCCGCCGATATCGATGAAACCCCCCGCAAGGGAGAGCTGCCGCGCGCCTATTGTCGGCGCATGGCGCTTGAAAAGGCGCAGGCCCTCGCCCCGGCCGAGGGCGAGGTGGTGCTTTGCGCCGATACCACCGTGGCGCTGGGCCGGCGCATCCTGGGCAAGCCGGCGGGTGCCGGCGAGGCGGCGGCCTTCCTGCTGCGCCTGTCCGGGCGGCGGCACAGCGTGATCACCGCGGTGGCGGTGCGCACGCCCGCGCGCATCCTCCAGCGCGAGGTGGTGACGGCGGTGAAGATGAAACGGCTTTCGGATGTCGAGCTTGACGCCTATCTCGCCTCGGGCGAGTGGCAGGGCAAGGCCGGCGGCTACGCCATCCAGGGCCTGGCCGGGGCCTTCATCCCGTGGATCCAGGGATCGTTTACGGCGGTCATGGGCCTGCCGGTGGCCGAAACGGCGCATCTTCTGGAGGCGGCCGGCTATCCGGTTTTCGGAGCGAAGCGGTGAAGGGGCGCGTCATCGCCCTGGGGCAGCTGGAGGGGCGTGCCGCCGCCGCCCTGATCGAGGGGGGACGGCTGGAGGATTTCCTGATCGACCCGCCCGAGGGCGGGCCGCCGAGACCCGGTGCCATCTACCGTGCCATCTGCGACCGGCCGATGAAGGGGCAGGGGGCCATGATGCTGCGCCTTGGCGATGGCACGGGGTTCCTGCGCGCCGCCAGGGGGCTGCGTCCGGGCCAGCCGCTGCTGGTCCAGGTGACGGGCCATGCCGAGCCGGGCAAGGCGGTGCCGGTCACCGCGCGGATCCTGTTCAAGGGCCGTTATGCCATTGTCACCCCCGGTGCGCCGGGGCTCAACATCTCGCGCAGCATCCGCGGCGAAGAGGAGCGGCTGCGCCTGCATGATCTGGCCGAGGAGGCGATGGGGCAGGCGGGCGAAGGCATCGGCCTGATCCTGCGCTCGGCCGCGCAGGGAGCCAATTCGCACGACATCGCCCGGGACATCGCCGCCCGGCTGCAACTGGCCGGCGCCGTCCTCGCCGAGGCCGGGGGCGCAGAGCCCGAGTTTCTGCTCGACGGGCCGGACGCCCATTTCCTGGCCTGGCGCGAATGGGGCGAGCCCGATCTCCTGGCCGACGGCCCCCGTGCCTTCGAGGAACACGGGGTGCACGAGATGTTGGAGGCCATGTGCCGCCCGCGGGTGCCGCTGGCGGGCGGGGCGGAGGCCTTCATCGAGCCCACCCGCGCGCTGGTGGCCATCGATGTGAACACCGGCGGCGATACCTCGCCCGCGGCCGGTCTCAAGGCCAACCTTGCGCTGGCGCGCGAGCTGCCCCGCCAGTTGCGCTGCCGCGGACTTGGGGGGCAGATCACCATCGATTTCGCGCCCATGCCCAGGAAGGAGCGGCGCCATCTGGAACAGCGGCTCGGAGCCGCATTTCGCGCCGATCCGGTAGAGACGGCCCTCGTCGGCTGGACGCCGCTGGGCCATTTCGAACTGCACAGAAAGCGCGAGCGCCTGCCGCTCGGGGAGGTTGCGGGAGGATGAGCTGCCCGATCTGCGGGAAGGATACGGTGGCGAAATACCGCCCCTTCTGTTCGCGCCGCTGCGCCGATGTGGACCTCGGGAAGTGGCTGAGCGGAGCCTATGCGCTGCCCGTCGAAGAGGAGGATGCCTCCCCCGGAGAACCGTCACTTGCGCCGGAGGATGGGAAAAACCGCAAGCCCCACTGAATGTCGGCCGGGCCTCTTGCCCGTCTCTTGCCCCCTGTCGCCGGTTGCCATTTCCGGGCGGTCGCGGGAGGGGGGGGAACCCACCCGGTCTTGCGGCTTTTTTGCTCTGGACAGCCGCCCGGGTGCCGTCTAGAACATCCGCCACCCGAACGGCCCTGCCGTTTGCCCGTGCCCGGGTAGCTCAGGGGTAGAGCAGTGGACTGAAAATCCTCGTGTCGGTGGTTCAAATCCGCCCCCGGGCACCATTATTTCCGAGAAATCCGTTTATTGTCAGTGATATGCTGGCATAAGTATATTTTCTATCCACCTTTTCCATCCATCCTACGGCTCTGGTTGCCGGGCGTGGGCAGGCTGTGCAGAAGCTGTCCGGCCGGGCATTCGCCGGGCGGGAGGATGCCGCAACCGGCCCGGCAAGGCTCCATGCCGGTCTGCTCGATGACCGGCCCCGGGGCTTCACTCCGTGCCCGGAAGCGCCCGGCGGTGCAGGATGTCGTCATGCCGTGCCTCCCGGGCCTCTTCCCGTTCCGATGCGGCTTGGTTGATCCGGATCAAGGTTTGCGGCGTTGCTTCGTGACAGAACCGTGCCGTTCCGCAGACAGGAGACGACATGCCGAAACGTGCCACGGGCAGAAAGAGCCCCGCTACCGAAAATACCGCCACCGCATTTTCTCGCCCGGCAACGGCCTCGTCGCCTTCCGCTCCGAGCGCGCCTTCCGGTGGCGGGTTCCCGAAAGTTTCTCCCGACGACATCCGCGCCGCCTTCGAGAACGGCATCTACCCCTATGAAAGAAAGATGTCGCGCAAGGAATACGAGACGAAGAAGGCGCAGCTGCAGGCCGAGCTTCTCAAGGTCCAGCACTGGGCGCAGGAAACCGGGCAGAAGTTCGTGCTGCTGTTCGAGGGGCGCGACGCCGCCGGCAAGGGCGGCACGATCAAGCGGTTCATGGAGCATCTGAACCCGCGCAGCGCGCGGGTCGTCGCGCTGGCCAAGCCGACCGACCGCGAGCGCGGGCAGTGGTTCTTCCAGCGCTACATCGAGCATCTGCCCACTGCCGGCGAGATGGTCTTCTACGACCGTTCCTGGTACAATCGCGCAGGTGTCGAGCGGGTGATGGGCTTCTGCACCCCGAACGAATATCTGGAGTTCATGCGCCAGACCCCGGAGTTCGAGCGCATGCTGGTGCGTTCGGGCATACGGCTCTACAAATACTGGTTTTCGGTCACCCGCGACGAGCAGAAGCGCCGCTTCCTTTCGCGCGAGACCGATCCGCTCAAGCGCTGGAAGCTGTCGCCGATCGACAAGGCATCTCTGGGCAAGTGGGATGCCTATACCGAGGCCAAGGAAGCGATGTTCTTCTACACCGATACCGCCGATGCGCCCTGGACGATCGTCAAGTCGAACGACAAGAAGCGGGCCCGGATCAACACGATGTTGCATTTCCTGAACAGCCTGGACTACCCCGGCAAGGACGGGGATATCGTGCATGCTCCCGACCCGCTGATCGTCGGGCGGGCCGAGCATGTGGTGCACCGGGCAGATCACCTTCTTGCCGCGACGCCGCGGCCGGGCTGAGCGCCTCCCGGAACCTCCGCCTGCGGTGCCGGCGGGCGCCGGTCGGGGCGCTTGCGCGCGATCTAAGGGGCGGCTAGAGCGGTCTGGTGGTTTCCGGCGATCTGTCCATATCCGCCCATGCGCGCGCCGTTCTGCGGCTGGGGCTGCCGCTGATCGGCAGCCATCTGGCGCAGTTTGCGGTCGTCATCATCGATACGGTGATGCTGGGCTGGTACGGGGTTGACGCACTGGCGGCGGTGACGCTGGGCGGGGCGGCGTTTTCGCTGTTCCTGCTGGTGGGCTCGGGTTTTGCCTGGGCGGTGATGCCGGTGGTGGCCGGGGCTGCGGCGGCGGGGCGGCAGAGGCAGGTGCGGCGGGTCACCCGCATGGCGATGTGGCTGTCGGCGCTGGCGGCGGGTTTCGGCGTTGCGACCTTCATGTTCGCCGAACTCCTGTTTCTGGCGCTGGGGCAGGAGGCGGGCGTGGCGCGCGATGCGGCGCGCTACCTGGGGATCGCCGGCTGGGGGCTGTTTCCGGCGCTGCAGGTGATGGTGCTGAAATCCTATCTGTCGGCACTGGAGCGCACGCGGGTGCTGCTGGTGGTGACGATCCTGGCGGCGGTGCTGAACGGGGCGCTGAACTATGCGTTGATCTTCGGCAACTGGGGGGCGCCGGAAATGGGGCTGCGCGGCGCGGCCATCGCTTCGGTGATCATGCATGCGGCATCCTTCGCGGCGCTGGCGCTCCATGCCGCGTTTTCGACTCCCGAGCACGCGCTTTTCCGGCGATTGTGGTTCCCGGACCGGGAGGCGTTCGCGCGCATCTTTGCGCTCGGCTGGCCGATCGGGCTGACCACGCTGTCCGAGACCGGGCTGTTTTCGGCGGTGGCGGTCATGATGGGCTGGATCGGCACGGTGGAGCTTGCTGCGCACGGGGTGGCGCTGCAGCTGGCGGCGCTGACCTTTCTGGTGCAGGTCGGGTTGTCGCAGGTGGCGACGATCCGGGCCGGGCAGGCGCTCGGGCGCGGCGATGCGGCCGGGCTGCGCCGCGGCGCGCTTGCGGTGATCGCGATCGGGGCCATCTTCGCGCTGGCGGCCGTCGCGCTGTTCCTGAGCATCCCCGAAAGGCTGATCGCGCTGTTTCTCGACCCGGGCGATCCGCGGCGGGCGCAGGTGATCGAGGTCGGGGCGCAGCTGCTGGCGGTGGCGGCGCTGTTCCAGCTGGCCGACGGCGGGCAGGTGCTGGCGCTGGGGCTGCTGCGCGGGGTGCAGGATACCCGCGTGCCGATGCTGATCGCCGCGCTGGCCTACTGGCCGCTGGGCCTTGGCGCGGCCTGGCTTTTGGGCTTCGCCCTGGGGCTCGGGCATGTGGGGGTCTGGCTGGGGCTGGTGGTCGGGCTGGGCACGGCGGCGGTGCTGATGATGGTGCGATTCTGGCGCCGGGAGGACGGCTGGCTGGCGGCCGGGGCACGGGTCGGGGGGTGAGGCCGCGCCCGGGCAGCGATGCCGGCCGGTCCGTCTGATCAGCCCGGGCGGCTGCGCTTGCGCACGATCACCGAGCGCAGGTCGTGCATCGCCAGCAGCAGCTGGTCGGCGGCGGCTTCGATCTCGCTTTCGGAGGCTTCCGTGCCGATCCACTGCGTGGTCAGGTTCAGCCGTTCCACCGTTTCGGCCACCAGGTCGCGCCGCCGCCCTTCCAGCACCGCGCGCCGCCGTTCCATCCATTCGTCTATGGCGGCCCGCTCGGCCGCGCTCAGTTCGCGCCCGCCATGCGCCCGGACCTCGCCCTTCTTCATGTTGATGACGGCGATCTGTTCCAGCTCGATCCGGCGCTGGCGGTTTTCGGTGTCCACCCGGAACACCAGCGCGCCGTTCTCCCTGATGCGGAAGTAGTATTCCGGCAGCATCGTGCTCATCGTCTCCCGCCTGTCGCCCCTCTTGCCCGGATCACCTCAGCCCGGCGCAGAATTCCTGAATCCGGGAGCAGGCCTCGCGCAGCTGCGCCTCTGCGGCAGCGTAGCTGACCCGGAAGGCCGGCGAAACCCCGAAGGCCGCGCCGGGGACCACCGCCACCCCGGTTTCCTCCAGGAGCGCGGTGGCGAAGGCTTCGTCATCGTCGATCCGGCGCCCGCCGGCGCTGGTGCGCCCGATGCAGCCGGCGATCGACGGGTAGACGTAGAACGCTCCCTGCGGCAGGGGGCAGCGCACCCCTTCGGCCTCGTTCAGCGCCGCGACCACGAGATCGCGCCGACGACGGAAGTCGGCACGCCAGCCCTCCAGGAATTCCTGCGGCCCGTTCAGCGCCGCCACCGCCGCCCACTGGGCGACGGAACAGGGGTTGGAGGTGCTCTGCGACTGGATCTTGCGCATCGCGCCGATCAGCTCTTCCGGGCCGCCGGCATAGCCGATCCGCCAGCCGGTCATCGCATAGGCCTTGGAAACGCCGTTCACGGTAAGCGTGCGCCGATACAGCGCCGGCGCGGCCTGCGCGGGGGTGGAAAAGACGAAGTCGTCGAAAACGAGATGCTCGTAGATGTCGTCGCTCAGGACCCACAGATGCGGATAGCGCAGCACCACCTCGGCCAGCGCCTCGAGATGCACGCGCCCGTATCCGGCGCCGGTGGGGTTGGCCGGCGAGTTCAGGATCAGCCACTTGCTGCGCGGGGTGATCGCGCGGTCGAGCTGCTCCGGGGTGATCCGGAAGCCGCTTTCGGCGGTGGTCCGCACCACCACCGGCCTGCCGCCGGCCAGCTGCACCATGTCCGGGTAGCTGACCCAGTAGGGGGCGGGGATGATCACCTCGTCGCCGGGATTCAGCGTTGCCATGAGCGCGTTGAACAGCACCTGCTTGCCGCCGCTGCCCGCGATGATCTGCCCGGGGCCGTAGTGCAGCGCGTTGTCGCGGAGGAACTTGGCCGCGACCGCCTCCTTCAGCTCGGCGATTCCGTCCACCGCGGTATAGCGCGTGTGCCCGGCCTCGATCGCTGCGCAGGCAGCTTCCCGGACATGCGCGGGGGTGTCGAAGTCCGGTTCCCCTGCGCTCAGGGCGATAACGTCGTGCCCGGCCGCCCTCATCTCGGCGGCCCGGCCGGAAATCGCGATCGTCGGCGAAGGGCGAACCCGCCGCAGTGCGCTGGAAAGAAATGCCATCGCATCATGCCCCGGTTTGAACGCGGCCCAGAGATCGGCTAGAAGATGCCCGCAGCCGGCCGGCGATGCAACCCGCGTGCCTGCCGGATGCGGGGCGGGCGCGGACAGGAGGGGCAGGAGGCAGCCGGACAGGATGGCAGCGTGAAGCGACACGATACCCCGGCCGGCATTCCGGTCGGCGCGGAGCCGGCCAGTACGCAGAGCGCCGCGCGGCGGCTGCGGCGGCTGAAGATGCGCTCTGCACGCCGCGGCATGCGCGAGATGGACCTGATCCTCGGCCCCTTCGCGGCGCAGGCGCTGGGCTCGATGAGCCCGGATGAGCTCGACGCCTACGAGGCGCTGCTCGCCGAAAGCGATCATGACCTCTACATGTGGATCTCGGGGCGCGCCCGGCCGCCGGCGGAGCGGGCCGGACTCGTGCGCCGGATCGCGGCATTCGCGGCCCGCGGCGGGGTGAGCGGCATTTGACGCGGTTTTTCCCGGTTTAACCGAATATTGGGGAATCTCGCACAGTCTCGGCCCGGAACATTCTGGCGGAGAGGTCGATGAGCAAGCTCGAAAAGGTCGTTGTCCCGGCGCAACCGGATTTCATGTCCCGGTATCTGGAATCGCTGTCCCTTGTCGAACGCCTGCACCGGCTGCTGCTCGATGTCATCAAGGACGAGTTCGAGCGGATCGGCATGCTCGAGGTCAATGCCGTGCAGGCGCTGCTTCTGTTCAACGTGGGCGACAACGAGGTTACCGCGGGCGAGCTCAAGACCCGCGGCTATTACCAGGGTTCGAATGTCAGCTACAACCTGAAGAAGCTGGTGGAAATGGGCTACATGCACCACCAGCGCTGCGAGATCGACCGCCGTTCGGTGCGCGTGCGGCTCACCGACAAGGGCCGTCAGGTCTCGCAGGCGGTCGGTGCGCTGTTCGCGCGCCATGCCGAGGGCCTGCAGGGGCGCGGCCTGCTCGACATCAGCGGCATCGCGGATGTCAATTCCGCCCTGCGTCGGGTGGAACGCTACTGGACCGAGCAGATCCGCTACATCTACTGATGCAGGCTGAACCTTCCGTTGCTATCGGGGCACCCGCCTGATCCGCATCTGCCGGGCCAGCCAGTCGGCCACCGCCTCTCCGAGAACCGGATGGCTTTCGGGGGCAAGATGGATCGGATCGGCCCGGGACGGGGCAACCAGCTTTCCGGCATCCAGAACAGGCACACCGCACCGCCGTCCCATTGCGGCGACTGCTCCGGCCAGCCGGCGGGAAACCGCGCGCCCGCCGCGCCATTCCGCGAATCTCTCCCAGCCCGGGTCATCGGCCCGCGGCCCCAGCGGCGGCGGTACGATCAGGGCCACGGCTGCCGGTGCGGCCGTGGCCCAGGGGCCGCCCCCGGCGCCGGTCGTGCGGATACACTCCACCAGCCGTTCCAGGTTGCCGGCCAGGCTTTCCGCCGTCGGTGCGAAGCGGGCCTTCAGATCGTTCGTGCCCAGCATGATCAGCACCATGTCCAGCGGGCAGTGGCTCTTCAGCGCCACCGGAAGATGGGCCAGCCCGTTC
Source organism: Paracoccaceae bacterium (assembly GCA_026989055.1). Classification (GTDB taxonomy): domain Bacteria; phylum Pseudomonadota; class Alphaproteobacteria; order Rhodobacterales; family Rhodobacteraceae; genus JAJRUE01. The sequence goes on along the minus strand of JALSKC010000077.1, from coordinate 4,830 downwards.
ATCGCCGGGCCGAGAAGTTCGGGGTCGTCGTGCACCGTGGTGCGCCCCGGAAGGCATTCCTCCACCACCTCGCAGCCGAGTTTTCCGGCCATGACCCGGGGCCAGCGGATGTGCGGGCCCATGCGCAGCCCCGATCCGTCCGGGGGGAAGCCCCAGCTGTTGCTGTCGCCATAGACCATGATCCGCATCGGCCGCTTCCTGCCGGGTTCCCTGGCAGCGCCTACCAGTGGCCGGTATTTGCCATGCTGGCCCAGGGTTCCTGCGGGGGGAGGGCCTCGCCTGCCTGCAGCAACTCGATCGAGATATTGTCGGGCGAGCGCACGAAGGCCATCCGTCCGTCACGCGGTGGGCGGTTGATGGTCACGCCGTTGTCCATCAGGTGCCGGCAGATGGCATAGATGTCCTCCACCTCGTAGGCGATATGGCCGAAGTGGCGGCTGTCCGAGGGCAGCCCCTCGTCGCCATCCCAGTTCCAGGTCAGTTCCAGCGGGCAGTCTTCCTGCCCCGGCGGCGCCATGAACACAAGCGTGAAGCGTCCGGCCTCGCTTTCGCGGCGGCGCGTTTCCCGCAGCCCGAGCAGTTCGTAGAAGGCCATGGATTTCTCCAGGTCCAGCACGCGGACCATGGTGTGCAGGTAGCGGATCTTCATCGGTCTTGTCCTCCTGGCGGTCATGCCGTCGCTGATTGCGGGGCGGATCCAGAAAAGCCGAGCCGGCCGGCCGGGGCAAGGGGGGCGGCGGATGCGAGAGGCGGCGGATGCGGGCCGCCACCGTTTGCCGGAGGTGCCGGAGCCGGTGGCGCGACGCGCTGCCGGTGCCCGGGCAGCGTGCCCCGGAAGGCCTCAGAAGGTGGACTGGATCGACAGGCGCAGCCCCGTCGAGCGCCGCTCGTAGAGGGCGACGTTCGAACGGGTGCGGCTGGTTTCCAGGCTGAGTACCGGGGAAAATCCGAGATAGCCGATCCGGTCGAAGATCATCCGGGCGCCGGCGCTGAGCGTCAGATCGTGCCGGCCGTCAGGATCGTAGACGGAAACCGGGTAGTCGCGCCGTTCGACCCCCAGGCTGAAGGCCAGCTTCGCCCCGAGAAGGCGCGCCTGCGGGGCATAGCCGATCTGCACGCGCAGCGCATCGTTATCGGCGGTCGGGTCGTCCGATTCGGTGTGTGCGGCCTGCAGGTCGAAGTTCAGGCGTGCGCCGCCGGCCAGCGGCAGCCCGAGGCTGCCGCCCAGCGTCGAGATGTCCGAAAGCGCGCCCCCGGCGCGATCCGAGCGCTGCCGCTCCCGTCCCAGGCGCAGGCTGGCCGACATCCCGCCGGCAAGCTCGAAACCCTGGGTTATCTGCGCGCGCCCGTAGCGGATGTAGGGGGCGCCGCCATACCAGTATCTGCCCAGGGTGATGCCGAATGCCGTCGGGCCGGGCAGCCCCTCGAAGCGGCGGGCGTGGGTCAGCGACATTTCCGCCATCGCAAAGGCGTAGTCGCTGCCCGCCACATCGGGGGCCGCGGCCCGGGATTCGGAAGACAGCTCGTAGCTGCGCCCGTAGAGATTCAGCGCGATGGCGGTTTCATGGCGTGGCCCGCGCGACAGGCGGAGGTTCAGGCCGATGCTGGCTGCCGCCTCGGTGCCGGACAGCGCCCGCGCGTCGGGGCTGAGCACGAAGGGCAGGTTCCAGATCGTGATGGTTTCTGCCGCCGAGCCGTTGTTGATGTTGTCATTGGGCGCGATGGACAGGCTGATCGTGGCGGTAAAGGGGTTTTCCTGGCGGACCCGTGCGAATTCCTGGCGCAGGAGCGTCCGCGTCCGCGCGTCGCCGGCCGCGTTGAAAGCGCGGCGCAGCCAGAATTCGGAGCGGACATGGCGCCCGGCCCGGAAATGGGCCGAGGCCGCCAGCCGGGCGGCCAGCACCCGCTGCGCCGGGTTCCGGGTCGCGGCGTGGGCTCGGCGGGCCATCCGCACGGCTTCGTCGTATCGACCGAGGCCGATCAGGGCAGAGGCCGCCTGGATCAGCGCATCCTGATCGTTCGGGTCGCGTTGCAGAAGCGCCAGGCTCACCTCCAGCGCCAGCGGGTAATCGGCGCGGGCATTGGCCGCCCGGGCGAGCTGCCTGGCTTCGGCGATCTCCAGCGTGACCTGGCGCGCCTGCTGGTGCGGCCGCGCCTCCTGCGCCGCGGCCGTGATTCCGCCCGACAGGGCCCCGGCCAGCGCCAGCGCCAGGGTGATCGCCCGAAAGCGCCGGGCCGGGTGATGGGAGGGGTGACGGCGCCTCGTTGCCGGCATGGCGCAGCCTGCCGCCTCTGCCGTTCCGCCGGCGGGGTCCGGCTCCCGCTCCGGGAGGCGGTGCGGTGCCTGCGGCGGGGCGGGGGGGGCAGGTTGCATCGGATGTCTCCCTGTCTTCGGCCGCTGCCGGCATTCTCCGTCGGCTCCGTCACTTCCGGGTTCCGGCACCGGCATCGCACGTCCGGCAAGGATTGCACGAAACCGCGCGGTCAAGTCAACACGGGTGGCGGGGCGCCTGCCCCGGCTTCGGGGCCTTTCCCGCGCATTCGTCCGGCGGTGTTGTTCCGCGCCTCCCGTGGATGTATGCGGGAACATGCCACATGGGCAAACATGCAACCTGCCGGAGGATTCGCCATGCCGCTCTCGGAGGAACAGCGCGCCGAAATCGAAAGCCTGCGCGCCCGGCCGCGCCAGACGCTGCGCGCCGTCTCGGAGGGCATGGAAAGGCACCTCTATCTGGCCCATGAGGTGCTCGACCACGGTTTCGTGCGTGTCATCGACTACATGGGAGACGATGCTGCCATCTGCCAGGCGGCGCGGGTGAGCTACGGCAAGGGAACCAGATCGGTGAGCGATGACAGGGGGCTGATCCGCTACCTGATGCGCCACTGGCATTCCACCCCCTTCGAGATGTGCGAGATCAAGCTGCACGTGAAGCTGCCGCTCTTCGTGGCGCGCCAGTGGATCCGCCACCGCACCGCGAACGTCAACGAATACTCGGCCCGCTATTCCATCCTCGACCGCGAGTTCTACCTTCCCGCGCGCGAGCACCTCGCCGCCCAGTCCACCGTCAACAACCAGGGCCGGGGCGCGCTTCTGGGCGATGAGGAAGCCGCACGGGTGCTGGAGATTCTCAAGTCCGACGCAGCGCGCTGCTATGACCATTACGAGGAGATGATCTCGGACGAGGGCAAGCAGGGGCTGGCGCGCGAGCTGGCGCGCATGAACCTGCCCGCCAACATCTATACCCAGTGGTACTGGAAGGTGGACCTGCACAACCTCTTCCACTTCCTGCGCCTGCGCGCCGATGCCCATGCCCAGTACGAGATCCGCGCCTATGCCGAGACCATTGCCCGCATCGTCGCCGACTGGGTGCCGGCCGCCTGGGGTGCCTTCGAGGATTACCGCATGGGCGGCGTGACGCTGAGCGCCCAGGCGCTCGACTGCCTGCGCCGGATGCTGAAGGGCGAGGAGGTGACGGCCGAGACCTCCGGCATGAGCCCGCGGGAATGGCGGGAGTTCGAGGCGATCCTGAGCGGCATCCCCGGGCAGGAGAGCCCGGGCGGGTAGAGAGCCCGGGCGGGAGAGGCGGTGCGGCCCGGGGCGTGCGCGGCGCTCTCCGGCCTTTCCGGAAGCCTTTCCGGGGCGACAGGTGTTTCGTTTGCACAACAATCAGTTGATGATCTTCGATGACGGCCCCATAGATGTGGCGTGGGGCCTTGATCACCAGCGAAATTTGCGATCCCTCGATACGAAATGCCCGGTTGCATTGCCGAGAGCGGATTTCTGGCGGGGAGTGCGAGTATGCCGAAGGGGTTTCGGGCGCGGGGGCCGAAGGTGAGGGTGGCCTTTTCCCGCGAGGTGTGTTCGGGTGCTGCTTTCCGCGGGCGCTCTCTCTGCCTCTGCCGCCCTTTTCTCCCTGCGGCCTGTCTTCCTGCTGTTCGCGGCGGTTCTGGCCCAGACCGCGCCGGCGCGGGCGCAGAACGTGGACTGGCTGGTGAACATCGACGATACCGGGTTCGACCCGACGCCGGCCGGCGGGATCGTCGATTATACCGTGCGGATCGACAACAACGGTTTCGATGCCGCGCCGGCCACCACCGTCGATCTCGACATTCCGGGCGGAACGCAGCTGGTCGCCACCTCGGGGACGATCTCCGGCTGTGCGCCGGCGGCGCCGGTCGCCGGGCCTGCGACGGTCACCTGCAACGTGCCGGCCCTGGCCTCGCTGGCCAATGCGCAGGTAGTGGCAAGCGTGCAGACCTCGGCGGCCGGGGTGATCGCGCTGACGGCAACCGTGCCCGACAGCGCCGGCGGCGTGAGCGACATCCTGACCGGCAACAACACGCTGACCGAGCAGACGACGATCACCGCCGGTTCCGACATCGGCGTGGCGCTGAGCGTGCCGCCCACGGCAGCCTCGGGCAGTTTTGTCGATTTCACCTTCACGGCCACCAACAACGGGTCGAACGATGCCACGGGCTTTGACCTGACATTTACCATCCCTGCCGGGATCACCAACGTGACGCCACCGGCGGGCTGTTCGCTGTCGGGCGCCGTCTTCACCTGCCCGGCCGGGGCGCTGGCCAACGGCGGCTCGACGCAGTTCGTGTTCAACGGGCAGATCTCGGCGGCCGGCGGCTCGACCATCACCGGTGCCGGCGCCGTGCAGAACGCCAGCCCGGCCGATCCGGTCAGCAGCAACAACACCGACACCGGGAACATAACCGTCACCGGCGGCACCGACCTGGCAATCAGCAAGAGCCGCAGCCCCTCGGGCACGCTGCTGGTGGGCGATGCCGTGACCTTCACGCTGAGCGGCAGCTACACCGGCG
>JALSKC010000076.1 GCA_026989055.1 Paracoccaceae bacterium | reverse complement strand
CGAACCACTGGTGGACCTGTTGTGGCGCCAGCCGCAGTGCAGGGTAGCTATGTTCGGACGGGATAACCGCTGAAGGCATCTAAGCGGGAAGCCCCCCTCGAAACAAGGTATCCCTTGAGGGCCGAGGTAGACGACCTCGTCGATAGGCCGGAGGTGTAAGCGCAGCAATGCGTTCAGCTGACCGGTACTAATTGCCCGACAGGCTTGATTTGATCCAGAAACAGCCAGACTGTCTGGGTTCGAAGCACTGACCTGGATCTGATGTGGAGTTTCTTTCTCGGTTTGGTGGTCATAGCGCGAGCGAAACACCCGATCCCATCCCGAACTCGGAAGTTAAGCGCCGCAGCGCCGATGGTACTGCGTCTCAAGGCGTGGGAGAGTAGGTCACCGCCAAACCTAGCAAGAAACTCCGGTATCTCTCGATACGATGTCGATGTGAAAGGCCGCCCCGCAGGGCGGCCTTTTCGCGTCTGCCCGTGCCGGTGGCGGCAGGTCGCCGCGTGGCATCGGGGGGCGGAGAAAAGCTCCGGCAATCGCCTTCCGGGGCTTGCCAGGGGCGGCGGGGGCGTGTATTGCGCAGCCCTCTGTTCATGAATTCCACCGGGAATCGGGTAACCCGCAGCGGGGCCTGCCGGTGATGTCGGGAAGGAAGAATGGCCATGCGTGCCAGCGAACTGCGTGAAAAGACGCCGGACCAGCTCCGCGAGGAGCTTGCCAGCCTCAAGAAGGAAGCTTTCAACCTGCGCTTCCAGCAGGCCACCGGCCAGCTGGAGAACACCGCGCGGATGCGCGCCGTGCGCCGCGATGTGGCGCGGGTGAAGACCGTGCTGAACGAAAAGGCCGCTGCCGGCGGCGACGAGGAATAGGGGGCCGGACGATGCCGAAACGTATCCTGCAGGGCACCGTCGTGAGCGACAGCAACGATCAGACCGTGACGGTTTCCGTCGAGCGCCGCTTCCGCCATCCGGTTCTGAAGAAGACCGTCCGCAAGTCCAAGAAATACCGGGCGCATGACGAGAACAACGCCTTCAAGGTCGGCGATACCGTTCGCATCCGCGAATGTGCCCCGAAGTCGAAGACCAAACGCTGGGAGGTGATCGCCGGCTAGGCCGTCATCTTCCGGTTTGAACGAAACCCTGGGGACAAGGCCCGCATCGCCCCCCAAAGGTCGGGAGAAACCACATGATCCAGATGCAGACCAATCTTGATGTCGCCGACAACTCGGGCGCCAAGCGCGTGCAGTGCATCAAGGTTCTGGGTGGTTCCAAGCGCCGCTACGCATCCGTCGGTGACGTGATCGTGGTGTCGGTCAAGGAAGCCATCCCGCGCGGCCGCGTGAAGAAGGGCGACGTGCGCAAGGCCGTCGTCGTGCGCACCGCCAAGGAGGTGCGCCGCGAGGACGGCACCGCGATCCGTTTCGACCGCAACGCCGCGGTGATCCTCAACAACAACAACGAACCGCTGGGCACCCGGATCTTCGGGCCCGTGGTGCGCGAATTGCGCTCGAAGAACTTCATGAAGATCATCTCGCTCGCCCCGGAGGTGCTGTAGGATGGCTGCGAAACTGAAGAAGGGCGACAAGGTCGTCGTGCTGGCCGGCAAGGACAAGGGCAAGCAGGGCGAGATCACCCGGGTCATGCCGAAAGAGGGCAAGGCGATCGTCGATGGCATCAACATCGCCATCCGCCATGTCCGCCAGAGCCAGGCCAGCCAGGGCGGCCGGATCCCGCAGCCGATGCCGATCGACCTGTCCAACCTCGCGATCCTCGACAAGAACGGCAAGCCGACCCGCGTCGGTTTCCGTTTCGAGGACGGCCGGAAGGTGCGCTACGCCAAGACGACCGGGGAGACTCTCTGATGCTCGACACCGCGAACTACACCCCCCGCCTCAAGGCGTTCTACACCGATACGGTCCGGGCCGCCCTTAAGGAGGAATTCGGCTACCGAAACGACATGCAGATCCCGCGGCTCGACAAGATCGTGCTGAACATCGGCTGTGGCGCCGAGGCGGTGCGGGATTCCAAGAAGGCCCGTTCGGCGGTGGAGGATCTGTCCGTCATCGCCGGCCAGCGGGCGGTGATGACCCGGGCCAAGAAATCCATCGCCGGCTTCCGGGTGCGCGAAGGCATGCCGATGGGCGCAAAGGTGACGCTGCGCGGCGACCGGATGTATGAATTCCTCGACCGGTTGATCAACATCGCCCTGCCGCGGGTGCGCGACTTCCGCGGGGTTTCCGGCAAGAGCTTCGACGGGCGCGGCAACTACGCGCTGGGGCTGAAGGAGCACATCGTGTTCCCCGAAATCGACTTCGACAAGGTCGACGAGATCTGGGGGATGGACATCATCATCTGCACCACCGCGCACACCGACGCGGAAGCGAAAGCGCTGTTGAAGCATTTCAACATGCCCTTCAACTCGTGATCCGCGGGAGGAGAGAGACATGGCCAAGAAAGCAATGATCGAACGCGAGAGGAAGCGCCAGCGTCTTGTGGCCCGCTACGCCGCCAGGCGCGCTGCGCTGAAGGAGATCGCGAACAACCAGGACCTGCCGATGGAGGAGCGGTTCAAGGCGCGCCTGAAGCTGGCCAAGCTGCCGCGCAACAGCTCGGCTACCCGGCTGCACAACCGCTGCCAGCTGACCGGCCGTCCGCATGCCTATTACCGCAAGATGAAGATCAGCCGGATCGCGCTCAGGGAACTCGGCTCGAACGGCCAGATTCCCGGCCTCGTGAAGTCCAGCTGGTAAGGAGGGAACAAGCATGAACGACCCCCTCGGCGATATGCTGACCCGCATCCGCAATGCGCAGATGCGCGGCAAGTCCACCGTCGTCACGCCGGCTTCCAAGCTGCGCGCCTGGGTGCTGGATGTGCTGGCGGAAGAAGGCTACATCCGCGGCTATGAGAGGATCACCGGCGAAGATGGTCACCCGGCGCTGGAGATCGGCCTGAAGTATTTCGACGGTGCTCCCGTCATCCGCGAGATCAAGCGGGTCTCCAAGCCCGGGCGCCGGGTTTACATGGGGGTCCGGGAGATCCCGCTGGTTCGCCAGGGGCTCGGGGTGTCGATCGTCTCCACGCCCAAGGGGGTGATGTCGGATGCGGCGGCGCGCAGCGCCAATGTGGGCGGTGAAGTGCTCTGCACGGTCTTCTGAGGGAGGGGCGGATGTCTCGTATTGGCAAGAAACCGATCGATCTGCCGGCAGGGGTCAGCGCCACCCTTTCCGGCCGGACCGTCGAGGTCAAGGGACCGAAGGGTGTCCTGAGCTTCAGGGCGACCGACGATGTGACCATCGAGGTCTCGGACAACGCGATCACCGTCACCCCGCGCGGTCGCTCCAAGCGCGCCCGCCAGCAGTGGGGCATGTCGCGCACCCAGATCCAGAACTGCGTTACCGGCGTCAGCGAAGGATTCAGGAAGGAGCTGGAGATCAGCGGGGTCGGCTATCGCGCGCAGATGCAGGGCAAGGACCTGAAGATGCAGCTGGGCTACAGCCATGACGTGATCTTCAAGGTGCCGGAAGGGGTCAGCGTGAGCGCTCCGAAGCAGACCGAGGTCGTCGTCGAGGGAATCGACAAGCAGCTCGTCGGCCAGGTCGCGGCCAATATCCGCGAATGGCGCAAGCCCGAACCCTACAAGGGCAAGGGCATCAAGTACAAGGACGAGTACATCTTCCGCAAGGAAGGCAAGAAGAAGTAAGGACGCGAGAACCATGGCAACCAGCAAACGGGATCTGTTCGTGAAGCGCCGCCTGCGCGTTCGCAACAGACTGCGGAAGAATGCGGCCGGTCGCCCGCGCTTGAGCGTGCACCGTTCGAACAGGAACATCAGCGTGCAGCTGATCGACGACGAGCGGGGGGTCACCATCGCTTCGGCCTCGTCGCTCGAAAAGGAGCTCGGGGTGGTCGGCAAGAACAACGTCGAGGCCGCCGCCAGGGTCGGTGCGGCGATCGCGGAGCGGGCGAAAAAGGCCAAGGTGACGGAATGTTATTTCGACCGCGGCGGCTTTCTCTTTCACGGCAAGGTCAAGGCGCTCGCCGAGGCTGCCCGTGAAGGCGGCCTGAAGTTCTGAGGAGACGATCAATGGCAAGAGATGCAGGAAACCGCGGTCGTCGCCAGCGCGAGGAAGCGCCGGAATTCGCCGATCGTCTGGTGGCGATCAACCGGGTGTCGAAAACCGTGAAGGGCGGCAAGCGCTTCGGCTTTGCGGCGCTGGTGGTGGTCGGCGACCAGAAGGGTCGTGTCGGCTTCGGCAAGGGCAAGGCGAAAGAGGTGCCCGAGGCGATCCGCAAGGCCACCGAGCAGGCCAAGCGCCAGATGATCCGGGTGCCGCTGCGCGAAGGACGCACGCTGCACCACGACATCGAGGGCCGTCACGGCGCCGGCAAGGTGGTGATGCGCACCGCCCCGCAAGGCACCGGGATCATCGCCGGCGGCCCGATGCGCGCGGTGTTCGAGATGCTCGGCGTTCAGGACGTGGTGGCCAAGTCCATCGGTTCGCAGAACCCCTACAACATGATCCGCGCCACCATCGACGGGCTGAAAAGGGAAAGCTCGCCGCGTTCGGTGGCGCAGCGCCGCGGCAAGAAGGTTTCCGAGATCCTGCGGCGGCCCGAACCGGCCGCTCCGGCCGCGGCTTCCGAAACCGCTGATTCGTAAGGAGCGGACGCATGGCCAGGAAAACCATCGTGGTAAGGCAGATCGGCAGCCCGATCCGCCGCCCCGCCGACCAGCGCGCAACGCTGATCGGGCTGGGCCTCAACAAGATGCACAAGATGCGCGAACTGGAAGACACGCCCAGCGTGCGCGGCATGATCAACAAGATCCCGCATCTGGTCGAGATTGTCGAGGAACGCGGCTGATCGGCCGCCTCCCCGCCGAGAACCCCGAAACGCCCCGGGAGGAAGACCCGGGGCGTTCTTGTCGGCACCTGCCCCGGCAAGGGCTCCCTTGCCGGGGGCGCATCAGGGCGGGTGCATTCTCCCCGTGACCTGCCCTCCCCGTGACCTGCGGCACCGGAATCCGCCCTGGCCGGGCGCCTCCGCGCTCCGCGGCGCTGTCTGCGTCCCGGTCTGCATCCTGTCGAGGGGGCGGCCGATTCCAATCCGGCGCAACATGTTCTAGACAGAGGGTGCGGACAGGAACAGGAGTCAGCCGATGCCTTTTACCCCGTCGGAGCGTTTCAACGCCGTCATTGCCGCCATCGATGCCGCCAATGCCGAAGATCCGCGCCGGGTCACCGTGGACGGCGTCGAACGTCCGTTCGAGTGCGTCTATGCCGAACGCATGACCGAAACGCTGGAGCGGATGTATCCGGATGCCTCCGAGCTCTTGCGCATCGCCGCGCGTGCCCAGCACATCCGCCGCTGGGAAATTCCGCGTGACAGCTACCCGAAGGGCCGCGAGGGCTACAACAGGTGGCGGACCGCCCTGCGCAGGATGCATGCCGATCTGGTCGGGGGGATCATGGCCGAACATGGCTACGGCGAGGACGAGATCACCCGGGTCGGTCGTTTCCTGCGCAAGGAGGCCCTCAAGCGCGACGCCGACAGCCAGGCGCTGGAAAACGTGGTGGATGTGGTGTTTCTCCAGCATTACTGGGATGATTTCGTGTCCAGGTATCCCGACTACGACGACGACAAGCTGATCGACATCGTCGGCAAGACCCTGCGCAAGATGTCGTCCCGCGGCCATGCCGCGGCGCTGGAGCTGGACATGCCCGAAGCGCAGAGGCGCATCGTCCTGGCCGCGGTGGAGCGCGAGAAGGACACTCTGGCGAAGATGGCCGAGCGGGAAATCCCCGGGGTCTGAAGGGCGGGTGCACTGCGCCGAGGCGGTTTCGGCGGCATCCCGCCCGTATCCGTTCCGCCCGCATATGTGAGCGCATGTGGCGGCGTCGGGGACGCCTGCCGCCCCGGGCCTGCGGCCGCCGGGGAATCTTCTGGAGTCGGCGGAAGAATGCGGTTAGGCACGGCACGGAAGGCGGAGATGCGGAGACAGTCGTGCGATGGCCGGAAAGCTGAAGCTGCCGTTGTATTACCGGGGCGCCGGGCTGGGCGAGATGGAGCGGAAGCTCGCGGAAGGCTATCTTTCCAGCTCCGGCTGGCGGGAGAGCGCCGAGCGGAAGCTGGCGTTGCGCGACGGCAAGCCGCTGCCCTGGTTCACCTATTCGGCGATCGCCTTCCTTGAGGAGCAGATCAGCCCGGATCTTGCGATCTTCGAATACGGGGGCGGACAGTCCACCCTCTACTGGGCCGAAAGGGTGCGCCGGGTCGTCAGCGTCGATCATGACCCGGCCTTCGCCGAACATGTGCGCAGCAGGATGCCGGGCAATGTCGATTTCCAGCTGGTGGAGGAAAACGCGCCCCTGCCGGAATCGCTGCGCCGGTTCGCGCGCGAGCGGCCCTGGCTGGCCGACCCGGAGCGCACCGAGCGCAGCTGGCGGAGCGGCCAGCTGAACCAGCCCTTCGAGACCTATGCGCTGAAGGTTCTGGAACACGCCCCCGGCAGTTTCGACATCGTGATCGTGGACGGCATGGCGCGGGTGCTGTCCACCTGGGCGGCGATCCGCTCCTTTCCGAAGGACGGGTTCATCGTTTTCGACAATGCCGACAGGGATTTCTACAAGCCGGCCTACGACATGCTCGAGGAGGCAGGCTATCGCCGGCTGGCCTTCTGGGGCATCGGGCCGATCAACACCTATGAATGGTGCACGGCGGTCTATTACCAGCCGAAGCATTTCACCGGCACGGCATTCTTCCGGGCCGGGCGGGGCACGGGCGGTCCGCAATCCCGCCCCGTTGCGGCGGCTGCGGCGCCGGCCCCGGGAGAGGTGGAGAGCCGCCCCGGCGGGCTCGGAATTCTCGTTCTGGGCTACAACCGCCCCTTCCATCTGCAGGCGGTTCTCGAGAGCCTGCGCCTGCAGGGGCGGATCGGCGATGTCCATGTCTGGATCGACGGCACCCAGGGGCGGGGCGAGTTCGCCGACGCGAACGCCCATTCGGTGCGCATTGCCGAACGCTATGCGGTGCGCGAGCGGCGCGTGATGCACGGGCATCTGGGCATCGAGAAGATGATGCTCGATGCGCTGTCGCATGTGAGCGCCCTGCATGACAGGGTTCTGGTGCTGGAAGACGACTGCTTCCCCCTCGAAGGCGCGGTTGACGCCTTCGAGACCGAGCTTGCCGCCGTCGCCGCGCGGGACGACATCTATTCGGTCTATGGTCATCATTTCGGCACCGAACCGCGGCGCCGGCGCGACTTCAGCCGTTTTCAGGGCTGGGGCTGGGCCGCCCACAGCCGCCAGATCCGGCGTATCCTGCCGGTGCTGCGCGACATGTTCCTCGCCGACGAGGAAACCTACCTGGCCCGGGTGGCGGCGCAGATGACGCGCCGTATCCGCAAGCGGCTGGACCGGACACCGGGGCGGGATGTACTGCGGGTGCTCGAGAGCGGGTTTTCCTGGGATTCGGCCACCGCTCTCGTCACCGCGTCCCTGGGAATGGAGCACCGCCGCACCGCCGAGCCGGTCGTGAAGAACACCGGCATCACGCCGGGGATCGGCCATTTCCGGGAAGATGCCGAACCGCTGCGCAAGCCGCCGTTCAACATGATCACGCTGGAGGAGGCCTGGGACCATTTCGACCGGACGACCCGGCCGGTAGACTACGCGCGCCCCAGCTACGGGCTGGACGGGCTCGACCTGAAGATCCTGGAACGGCTCGCCGGGCTGCTGGGCGGCGCACCGGGCTTCTTCGTCGAGATCGGCGCCTATGACGGGCAGACCCAGAGCAATTCGGTGCTGCTGGAAAAGGCCGGCTGGAAGGGAATGCTGATCGAGGCCAATCCCGGGAACTATGCCCGCTGTCTGCGGGCGCGACCGAAGGCGATCGTCGAGTTCGCCGCCTGCGTCGGGGCTGACTACCCGAGGGAGACGACCATCATCACCGATGTCGGGCTGATGTCGATGACCGGCGAGAGCGCCTTTGACGAGCGGACCCGCGCCAGCTGGCTGGAGCGTGGCGCCGGTTTCACCGCCCGCCCGCCGCAGGATATCGAGGTGCCGGCGACGACGCTCGGCGCGCTTCTGGACCGGCACGGAATCGGGCGGGTGGACGCCCTGCTTCTGGATGTGGAGGGCGCCGAGGTCGAGGTGCTGAAGGGGCTCGATTTCTCCCGCCAGGGGCCGCGCGTGATCGTCGCGGAGGACGCCCATGACGACGCCGTGGAGCGTTTCCTCGCCGGGCACGGCTACCGGATGCGGGAGGTTCTGCTCGAGCGCCGCCACACCCGCGACCGGCTCTACATGCGCGAGGAGGGGTAAGGGCCGGCGCCGTCGCGCGGCGGCGGTTTCCGCCCGGCGCCGCGGCTGCCCCGGGCGGGCGCTCCACTTGCGTGTCGGCGGCCGAAGGTCTATACGCCTCCGGCGGCCTGCGGGCTGCGGGAATCACATGACAACGCCGTGGTCGGTCCAGTCGCTTCGGGGCCGTATCCGGCAGGAAAGGAAGCGAGATGAAACTTCATGAACTCCGGGACAACCCCGGCGCCACGCGGCCGCGCAAGCGCATCGGCCGCGGCCCCGGTTCGGGCACCGGCAAGACCGGCGGCCGTGGGATCAAGGGGCAGAAGAGCCGCTCGGGCGTGGCCATCGCCGGCTACGAAGGCGGGCAGATGCCGCTGTATCAGCGCCTGCCCAAGCGCGGCTTCAACAGCCGCAACCGCAAGCGTTATGCGGTGGTGAATCTTGGCATCCTGCAGAAGTTCATCGATGCCGGGAAGCTGGATGCGAAGCAGGAAATCACCGAAGACGCGCTGCTTGCGGCCGGGGTGATCAGGCGCAAGCTTGACGGCGTGCGGATCCTGGCAAAGGGGGCGCTCAGCGCCAAGGTCAGGCTTTCGGTCACCGGGGCGTCGAAGGCGGCGGTCGCGGCGGTCGAGCAGGTCGGCGGAACGCTGAACGTCACATCGAAGCCGGCGGCGGAATAAGGCTTGTGCAGCAGGGTCGGCCTGCTTACATCGGGCAGAGTTTTCCAACGCCGCCGGTTCCGGAAGACGGACCGGCGGCGTTTCGCCTCGGAGAGGGATCGCAGCAATGGTATCCGCAGCAGAACAAATGGCCGCCAACATGAGCTGGCGCGCCTTCGGCAAGGCCACCGAGCTGCGCCAGCGCATCTTCTATACACTTGGCCTGCTGATCGTCTATCGGCTCGGCACCTACATCCCGGTTCCGGGGATCGACGCCAACGCGCTGCGCAGCTTCATGGAGCAGGCGGCCACCGGCCTGGGCGGGATTCTCAACATGTTCACCGGGGGGGCGATTTCCCGCATGGGGATATTCGCGCTCGGCATCATGCCCTATATCTCGGCCTCGATCATCGTGCAGCTCATGGCAGCGATGGTGCCGCAGCTCGAGCAGCTGAAGAAGGAGGGTGAGCAGGGGCGGCGCAAGCTCAACCAGTATACCCGCTACGGTACGGTATTCCTGGCCACCGCCCAGGCTTTCGCGCTGGCCGCCAGCCTGGAGGCGGGCGATCTTGCCTCCGACCCGGGGTTCTTCTTTACCGCCTCGACCGTGATCACGCTGGTCGGCGGCACCATGTTCCTGATGTGGCTGGGCGAGCAGATCACCGCCCGCGGCATCGGCAACGGGATCTCGCTCATCATCTTCGTCGGGATCATCGCCGAGCTGCCGCAGGCACTGGCGCAGTTCTTCGCCTCGGGGCGCTCGGGAGCGCTGAGCCCGGCGGTTATCATCGGGGTGATGGTGATGGTCGTCGTCGTGATCGGCTTTGTCGTGTTCATGGAGCGCGCACAGCGCAAGATCCACATCCAGTATCCGCGCCGCCAGGTCGGGATGAAGATCTACGACGGCGGGTCGTCGCATCTGCCGGTCAAGGTGAACCCGGCCGGCGTGATTCCGGCGATCTTCGCGAGCTCGCTGCTGCTTCTGCCGACCACCATGGCGACCTTTTCCGGCAATCAGACCGGCCCGGTCATGTCTGCTCTCCTGGCCTATTTCGGCCCCGGCCAGCCGCTCTATCTGCTGTTCTTCGGGGGGATGGTGGTGTTCTTCACCTATTTCTACACCTTCAACGTCTCCTTCAAGACGGAGGATGTGGCGGAGAACCTGAAGAACCAGAACGGTTTCATCCCGGGCATCCGCCCCGGCAGCAGGACGGCCGAATATCTCGATTACGTGGTGACCAGGATCCTGGTGCTCGGTTCGGCCTATCTCGCCGCGGTCGTGCTGCTGCCCGAGGTGCTGCGCACCCAGCTGGCGGTGCCGTTCTATTTCGGCGGCACGTCGGTGCTGATCGTGGTTTCGGTGACGATGGACACGATCCAGCAGGTGCAGTCGCATCTTCTGGCGCATCAGTATGAAAGCCTGATCGAGAAGTCGCAGCTGCGCGGCCGGAGGCGCCGCAGGAAGGGGAGTGCCCGGCGATGAACATCATCCTTCTCGGGCCGCCCGGCGCGGGCAAGGGAACCCAGGCCCGGCGGCTTGTCGAAGGCCGCGGCATGATCCAGCTGTCAACCGGCGACATGCTGCGCGAGGCGCGCAAGTCGGGCAGCGAGATGGGCAGGGTTGTCGCCGAGGTGATGGACCGCGGCGATCTGGTCACCGATGAAATCGTGATCGGCCTGATCGAGGAGCGGCTCAAGGGCGATCACGGCGCCGGCTTCATCTTCGACGGGTTCCCGCGCACGCTCGCCCAGGCCGACGCGCTGGGAGAGCTGCTGGACCGGCTCGGTCAGAAGCTGGGCTGCGTGATCGAGATGAAGGTGGACGATGATGCGCTGGTTGCCCGGATCGTGGCGCGCTCCACCTGCGCCAGCTGCGGCGAGGGTTACAACGACATTGCCAAGCCGATCCCCGAGGACGGCAAATGCGAGAAATGCGGCGGCACCGAGTTCATCCGCCGTGCCGACGACAACGAGGAAAGCCTGAAACAGCGGCTGATGGAATACTACAAGAAGACCTCGCCGCTGATCGGCTATTACTATTGCAAGGGCAAGCTGTGCAGCGTCGACGGGCTGGCCGATATCGACGAGGTGGCCGCCTCCATCGCCGCCCTGCTCGATCAAAAGGCCGGCTAGCAGGCAACCGGCCCCGGCGACTGCCCCGGCGTGTGGCTGATCCGCGATCAATTTCAGGGCCGGGCCGCGGGGGCGAGCGTCAAGCCTCAGCAAGCGCGCGGGGGTCAATCTCGAGCCTTGGCGGGTCCGCCTTTTCAAGCCGGCCCCGCACGCCTTGCAGAAGCCGGACCGCCCGGTCGGCATCGGCCTGATCCGGCCCAGGCTCGGCAAACCCCTGCTGCACCAGCTCATCGGCCTTTGCCAGCAGATCGCGCCCCTTTCTGGTGATCGTGACCTGCACTCGGCGCTCGTCATCCGGCGCGCGCTCGCGGGTGATGACGCCGACGTCGGCCATCCTTTTCAGCAGCGGCGAAAGCGTGTTCGGTTCGACGCCGACCCGCGCCGAAAGCTGGGAAATCGAAAGAGCGCCGTCGTCCCTCAGCGAGTTCAGGAGCACCAGTTTCAAATAGGCCAGCCCGCTGTCACCGGCGATCGCCTGATGGAATCGTCCGAAGGCGCGATTGACGCGATTGACGGCGTAGATAGTGAAGCAAAGCCGCCATGCGAAGTGACCCTGATCATCCATCGTGGCGGATGTGATACGCCGCCAAAAGGGAAGCCGATAGGGAAAAGGAAGAAACCATTGATGGCGATGAAATCGTGAGGGAAGAAATCGCACACGAAGTAATTGTGTATGAGTGTGAGGGAAAATATGGCCAACGAAATGACTCGTTGCGCCTTCGGTCTCGCGGGGCTGGGTGGCACCGTTACCGCCGCCGCCACGCCCGGCCTTGGCTCCGCCGGCCCGGCCGCGGCTGCGGCCCACCCGGCGCCCGGCGCCCCGGCCATGTTCGACGCGCCGCTTGGCCGATACCGCTTCCCGGCGATCTTCGACGGCATGATCCCACTGCCCGGAAACCTGTCTGCTGCCCGGAGCAATCCGCCATCGACGCCGCCCCCGAGGCTGCCGGAATTGCGGGCGAAACGCTGCCGGTGCCGGCTACTGCCTGCCTGTTGCAGTCGGACAGCCGGGCCATCCTGATAGATGCGGGTTAGATACGGGTTTTGGCGAAGTGCAGATGTTCGGCCCCGGTTTCGGGTGCCTCGCCCCGGCCCTCGCCGCCGCCGACGTTGCCCCGCAAGACCTGGACCTGATCATTGCCCCCCACGCCACCCCGACCATCTCGGCGGGGTGCTCAGCGGTGGTGCGGCCAGCTTCCCCGATGACGAACTGGCGATTTCCGCTGTCGATCATGGATTCGGGAGCGATACGGGCCTGATGGCTCGGGCACCGGATGAGGCAAAGGGCCTGTTCGGCCTGGCCCAGGGCGTGTTCGCGGCCTGTGCGGATCGCTTGCGCCGGTCGCTTCGGGCACCGAAGTGGCGCCGGGCCTCACGCTTGAACTGTCGCCGGGGCACACGCCCGGCCACTCGGTCGTCAATATCGACGCTGGCGAACGCCAGCTGCTGCTGCTTGCCGACACGGTGCTGCACCCCGACTTGCAAGCGGCACTGCCGGATGTGACGACGGGCTTTGACATCGACGGCGCGCTGGCCGCGCGCTCGCGCGCTCGCGCGCCGCGATGTTCGACAGGGCCCGTTCGGCTGGCATCCTGATGGCTGGCAGCCATGTGCATTTCTCCGGTTTCGCGCGCCTGCTGCGCGACGGTGCGGGCTTCCGCCTTGCCCCGGCAAGCCGGCTCTGAACCGACCGGCGCGCGACCATCTGGCGCGGCTCGGGCAGGTTCCGGCCGCGCAATCCCGACGCCCGTCGGGCGGCGGGCCTGCCCGACCTGTGCATCGGCTCTTGACGCGGGCCGGAATCCCCTCTAATTCACCGCATCCCGCAAGGGAATCGGACCGAAAATCCGGGGTCGCACCCCGGCACGATCCACCAGAAATTCAGCCGAAGCCCGCCGGTGCGCTGCCTGCGGGCCTCCGTTGTGAAAAAAGGTTCCGGAATTACGGAACCGCAACGAAAAGGAAACGAAACGTGGCACGTATCGCCGGCGTCAACATACCCACCGTCAAGCGGGTTCCCATCGCCCTCACCTACATAACCGGGATCGGGCCGGCCTCGGCCAGGAAGATCTGCGAGGCCGTCAACATCGACCAGAGCCGTCGCGTGAACGAGCTTTCGGATGCCGAAGTCCTGGCGATCCGGGAGTATATCGACGGCAACTTCACCGTCGAGGGCGACCTGCGCCGCGAGGTGCAGATGAACATCAAGCGCCTGATGGATCTCGGCTGCTACCGCGGCCTGCGGCATCGGCGCAATCTGCCGGTGCGCGGCCAGCGCACCCACACCAATGCCCGCACCCGCAAGGGCCCGGCCCGGCCGATCGCCGGCAAGAAGAAATAAGGAGGGGCGGAGATGGCACGCGACAAGACCCGCATCAAGCGCCGGGAGCGCAAGAACATCGCCGCCGGCGTGGCGCATGTGAACAGCTCGTTCAACAATACCAAGATCCTGATCTCCGACGTGCAGGGCAATGCGATTGCCTGGTCCTCGGCCGGGACCGTCGGCTTCAAGGGGTCGCGCAAATCGACGCCCTATGCGGCTCAGATGGCTGCCGAAGATGCCGGGCGCAAGGCTCAGGAACACGGGGTCAAGACCCTCGAAGTCGAGGTGCAGGGGCCGGGTTCGGGGCGCGAAAGCGCCCTGCGCGCCCTGGCCGCCATCGGGTTCAACATCACCGCGATCCGCGATGTGACCCCGATGGCCCACAACGGCTGCCGCCCGCCGAAGCGCCGCCGCGTCTGAGCGATCGGTGCGCCGGCTCCGGGCCGTCTGCGGCGGCCCGGCTTCGTCATTTCAACCTCGGGCGTTTTCCGGCTTGGGACATGGGGCGGAAAACAGGAATTGAGGAGACAACCATGATCCACAAGAACTGGGCGGAACTCATCAAGCCGCAGCAACTGGAAGTGAAACCGGGCAGCGACCCCGCGCGCCAGGCCACCGTGGTGGCCGAGCCGCTGGAGCGCGGTTTCGGGCTGACGCTGGGCAATGCCCTGCGCCGGGTGCTGATGAGCTCGCTCCAGGGGGCGGCGATTACCTCGATCCAGATCGACAACGTGCTGCACGAGTTTTCCTCGGTGCCGGGGGTGCGCGAGGATGTCACCGACATCGTGCTGAACCTCAAGGGCGTTGCCATCCGCATGGAGGTGGAAGGGCCCAAGCGGCTGTCGATCTCGGCCCGGGGGCCGGCGGTGGTGACGGCCGGCGACATTTCCGAAAGCGCCGGCATCGAGGTTCTGAACAAGGATCACGTGATCTGCCACCTGGACGAGGGTGCCGATCTCTACATCGAGCTGACGGTGAACACCGGAAAAGGCTATGTCGCCGCCGACAGGAACCGCCCCGAAGACGCGCCG
Source organism: Paracoccaceae bacterium (assembly GCA_026989055.1). Taxonomy (GTDB): domain Bacteria; phylum Pseudomonadota; class Alphaproteobacteria; order Rhodobacterales; family Rhodobacteraceae; genus JAJRUE01. Next base: position 26,022 of record JALSKC010000076.1, on the reverse strand, counting down.
ATCGGGTTGATCCCGATCGATGCCATCTATTCGCCGGTGAAGAAGGTCAGCTACGACGTGCAGCCCACCCGCGAGGGCCAGGTGCTCGATTACGACAAGCTGACGCTCAAGCTGGAAACCGATGGTTCGGTCAGCCCCGAGGATGCAGTGGCCTATGCGGCGCGCATCCTGCAGGACCAGCTGTCGATCTTCGTGAACTTCGAGGAGCCAGAGGCTGCCGGGCGCCAGGAAGAAGACGACGGGCTGGAATTCAACCCGCTGCTGCTCAAGAAGGTGGACGAACTTGAACTTTCGGTGCGTTCGGCCAACTGCCTGAAGAACGACAACATCGTTTACATCGGCGACCTGATCCAGAAGACCGAGGCCGAGATGCTGCGCACCCCGAACTTCGGTCGCAAGTCGCTCAACGAGATCAAGGAAGTGCTTTCGGGCATGGGGCTGCACCTTGGCATGGATGTCGAGGAATGGCCCCCCGAGAACATCGAGGAGCTGGCCAAGAAATTCGAGGATCAGTTCTGAGCCACCCGCGCCGGGGGATGCCCCGGCCCCGGACCCGGGCGATCAGGCCCCAAGGAGAGCCGCCTGCACGCATGGGCGGCCGGACAAAGCAGAAGAAGAAGGATTGATGAAATGCGCCACGCACGCGGATACCGCCGCCTGAACCGGACCCACGAGCACCGCAAGGCCATGTTCGCCAACATGGCCGGCTCGCTCATAGAGCATGAACAGATCAAGACCACTCTGCCCAAGGCCAAGGAGTTGCGCCGCATCGTCGAGAAGCTGGTGACGCTGGCCAAGCGCGGCGACCTGCATGCCCGGCGTCAGGTCGCGGCCCGGCTCAGGCAGGAGGCCCATGTGGCCCGGCTGTTCGAGGTAATCGGTCCCCGCTACAAGGATCGCCAGGGCGGTTATGTGCGGGTGCTCAAGGCGGGGTTCCGCTATGGTGACATGGCCCCTATGGCAATCGTCGAATTCGTCGATCGCGACCCGCAGGCCAAGGGCGCAGCCGATCGGGCGCGCAACGAGGCCGAACACTCCGACGCCGACTGACTGATCGGCACCCGCAACCTTCACGCATACGGGTCGGCGCTTCTGGCGCCTGCCCGCCTCGCGCTGGTCCGGCGGTCCCGGGGCCGGGTTCGGAGCGTGGCACGTCCGCCCGGAAGGCGGCGCCTTGCCCGCGGATCCTCTCCGGCCCGGCAGCCCCGCGGTTTCAGCGATGATTCGGTTTCTGCCCGCCGGTGACACCAGCCGGATTCGGCTTTCTTCTTCCGGATTTCGCCTTTCGGAGGCGCAGTGCATGCCCCGCTTCCGCTGACGGCGGGGGGCAGAGGAAGTTGCACAGGTCGATTCGTGCCGATTGGCTCAAGCCGTTGAGAAAATTGTACAAGTCGCCATCTCGCGCCAGCATCTGCCCGCCCCGTGTGACATGTGGTTGCGGTTGCACAAGTTAAGGTTGACAGAAAATTTTTCAACTAGTCTAAAAAGACTAGTCCGACCGGCGCGTCGGCCGGTTCCGGCCGATCCTGCCCTTCCGGGGACGGGGGCCGCATGCGGATCGATGAATGTGTTTGAAAGCGGAGAAGGAAAACGGCTAACAATGTGGCAACCGAGAGGAGAATATTTCCAGAGTCCACGCGACGAGATTGAAACAAACGGTGTTTTGATGGACCACAAGAAAGCGATGGACGCGCTTCTGGACGAGCTCGGGAGGCTGGCTCCCGGGGGTTATTCCGTCGGGCTCCATATTCGCTATGCCTCTCCGCTCGTCTATATCAAGACCTTCAACCCCGAATGGCAGAAGATCTATGATGACAACGCCTACGCGCTGCGCGATCCGACGGTGTTCTGGGGCCTGGGCGTCAGGGGCGCGACCCGCTGGAGCGCGATCAAGCTGCCGGATCCGTTCAACATCATGGAAAAGGCCCGCGAATACGGGCTTCTTTACGGCGCGGTAATCTCCTGGGGGCCGATCACCTCCCGGTCGATCGTGGGGATTGCCCGGGACGACCGGGAATTCACCGATGCCGAAATCGAGCAGGCCGCCGAGATCGTCCGGAAGCTGCACGATCTGGCGGAGCCGCCGACCGAACTCACGACGGCGCAGGTTGAGGCCCTGCGCCTGCTGTCCGACGGGTATCGGCACACCGCCGCCGCTGCCAAGCTCGGAATTTCGGAAAGCGCCCTGAAGGCGCGTCTGAAATCGGCCCGAACCCGCCTGGGGGCCAGGACGACGGCCGAAGCCATCCGCAAGGCGCGGGAATACAGGTTCCTGTAGGGGGAGGCCAGCCCGCCGGATCAGGATTTACAACCCCGAACTGGAGGCCAATATGCAAGCTACCACACTCTCCTTCGACAACATGCACAAGCATGGGAATCTGTTTCCGAACATGCTCCGGGCACGCCACAGCACCTTCATCGACCGCAAGAAATGGGAGCTGCCTCAGGCCGACGGCATGGAATATGATCAGTATGACACGCCGGCGAGTCGCTGGGTCTGCGTGCATGAATTCGGCGAGGTCCTGGCCGGTGTCCGGCTGACGCCGACGACGGCCCGCTGCGGGATCTATTCCTACATGATCCGCGACGCCCAGCTGGGCCTGCTTGAATCGATCCCGCGGAACCTGCTGTGGGAGGAGGCCCCGGTTGCGCCGCATGTCTGGGAAGCTTCGCGCGTGTTCGTCCGCCAGTCGGTGCCGGCGCGGCTGCGGCTGCGGGTGCAGGTGGCGCTGATCAGCGAGATGGTGCGCTCGGCCCGCAGCTACGGCGCGACCTCGCTTCTGGGGATCATCCCGGAACATTCGCCGCGGCTGGCCCGGCGCACCGGGATCGAATGCGTTCCCGCCGGCCCGGTTCTCGATTTCGAGGACAACCGGAGCGTTTGCGTCAGGATCAACCTGGCCCAGAAGTTGCACTGAGGCGGGGCCGGCCCGGTCGCTTTCAACCGTCGAAGCGGCTGCCTATGATGGGCGCATGGCCGATCTGTTCGAGAACGCGGCCGATTCGACCGGCCCGGCTGGCCCGCAGGGGCCGGCACGGCCGCTGGCCGATCGGCTGAGACCGAAATCCCTGTCCGAGGTGATCGGGCAGGAGGCGCTCCTGGGGCCGCAGGGGGCGCTGCGGCTGATGCTGGATGCGGGCAGTCTGGGGTCGTTGATCTTCTGGGGGCCTCCCGGGGTTGGAAAGACGACGATCGCCCGTCTGCTCGCCGGCGAAAGCGCCCTGCATTTCGAGCAGGTGAGCGCCATCTTTACCGGCGTTGCCGAGCTGCGGAAGGTCTTCGAGGCGGCGCGGATGCGGCGGCGCAACGGTCGGGGCACCCTGCTGTTCGTGGACGAGATCCACCGTTTCAACAAGGCCCAACAGGACGGTTTCCTGCCGCACATGGAAGACGGCACGATCGTGCTGGTCGGGGCCACCACCGAGAACCCGAGCTTCGAGCTCAACGCGGCGCTGCTGTCGCGGGCGCAGGTGCTGGTGCTCGAACGCCTGTCGGAAGAGGCGCTTGAAACGCTGGCCGGTCGGGCCGAACGCGCCCTGGGGCGTCCCCTGCCGCTGGGGGCGGAGGCGCGGCGCGCCCTGCTGGAGATGGCCGACGGAGACGGGCGGGCGCTACTCAACCTGATCGAGCAGATTGCTGCCTGGAAGGTGGAGAGCCCGCTCGACCCGGCCGCCCTGTCGGCCCGGCTGCGCCGTCGGGCGGCGCATTACGACAAGTCGGGAGATGCGCATTACAACCTGATTTCGGCGCTGCACAAGTCGGTCCGCGGCTCGGACCCGGATGCGGCGCTCTACTGGCTGGCCAGGATGCTCGAAGGCGGCGAGGATCCGCGCTATATCGCCCGCCGCCTGACCCGCATGGCGGTCGAGGATATCGGCCTGGCCGATCCTCAGGCACAGGCCGTCTGCCTGCAGGCCTGGCAGAGCTACGAACGCCTCGGCTCGCCCGAGGGAGAGCTGGCGCTGGCCCAGGCCGCCCTCTATCTGGCGCTGGCCCCGAAGTCGAACGCAGCCTATGTCGCCTACAAGGCGGCGCGTTCGCTCGCGCGCAGGAGCGGTTCCGCGCCGCCGCCGAAGCATATCCTGAACGCGCCGACGAAGCTGATGAAGGAGCAGGGATACGGCCGGGGATATGCATATGACCACGACGCCGAGGACGGGTTTTCCGGGCAGGACTACTTCCCCGACGGCATGGAGCGGGTGGCCTTCTACGCGCCGCCCGAGCGCGGCCACGAACGCGAGCTGCGCCGGCGGCTCGACTATTTCGCGAAGCTGCGCGCCCGGCGGCGGGCGGTTGACAAGCGTGGCTGAGCGGGAAAGAGAAGGCCCATGTTCATTCCGGTTCTGCAGGCAGCCCTGGGGGGCGCGATCGGGGCCGCGCTGCGGTTTCTCCTCTCCGGCGTCGTGGTCTTCCCGCTGGGGACGCTTCTGGTCAACGTGATCGGTTCCTTCCTGATGGGGCTGGCCTTCGTCCTGCTGGCCGAAAGGGGGCTGGCGCGCTGGGTGCCCTTCGTGATGGCCGGGCTTCTTGGCGGGTTTACGACCTTTTCCGCCTTTTCCCTCGATGTGCTGAAGCTGTTCGAAGCCGGCCGGATCGGGGCGGCGGGGGGCTATGTGGCGGCGTCTGTCGTGCTGTCGATCCTGGCGCTGGTTCTGGGGGTCGCCCTGATGCGGCAGTGGGCGGGATGAGCCGGGCCCGGAGGATCCCGGTCGGGCGTGACGAGGGTGACCAGCGGCTCGACCGCTGGCTGCGCCGGCGCTTTCCACAGCTCTCCCAGGGGAGAATCGAACGGATGTGCCGCAAGGGCGAGATCCGTGTCGATGGCGCCAGGGTGCGTGCCTCGACCCGTGTTGCGGCCGGCCAGGAGGTGCGCATCCCGCCATTGCCGGAAGCTGCCGCTCCCCGGCCCCGCTCCCCGGCGCGGCCTGTCGATGCGGATGTGCGGATGATCCGCGCCGCGGTGCTGTTTCGCGATGATCACCTGATCGTGCTGAACAAGCCTCCGGGGCTGCCGAGTCAGGGGGGTAGCGGCCAGGGAGCACGGCATGTGGACGGGCTGGCAGGGGCGCTGACCTTCGGGCGCCCGGAGCGGCCGCGCCTGGTGCACCGGCTGGACAAGGATACCTCGGGGGTCCTGCTGCTGGCGCGCAGCAGGCGGATCGCGCGTGCCCTGTCCGGGGAGTTCCAGGCCCGCCGGACCCGCAAGATATACTGGGCCGTGGTGGCGGGCGTGCCGCAGCCGCCGATGGGCACGATCCGCTTCGGGCTGCGCAAGGCGCCGGGGCACGGCCCGCATGGCGGCGGGGAGCGGATGCTGTGCGTGCATCCGCGCGATATGGATGCTGCCCCGGATGCCCGGCGCGCGACAACCGATTATGCGGTGCTGCATGCGCTTGGCAGGCGTGCAAGCTGGGTTGCGCTGGTGCCGGTTACCGGGCGCACCCACCAGCTGCGCGCCCATATGGCCGGGGTCGGCCATCCGATCGTCGGCGACGGGAAATACGGTGGGCCGGGGCAGGAAAATCCGGGCCACGGCTGGGGGGCGCAGCTGGGCGGGGACATCAGCCGCAGGCTGCATCTGCATGCCCGTTCGCTGCGCCTGACGCATCCGGTCTCGGGTGAGGAGATGACCTTTACCGCACCGCTGCCCCCGCATATGCGCAGCACGTGGGAAACGCTGGGCTGGCGGGAGGAGGATACCCCTGCCGACCCGTTCGTGGAGCAGGGCCGGTGAGCCGCATGGCGAAACGCTTCTGGAAGCGCGCCCGCGCAGTGCCGGCGCCGGAGGCGGAGCGGGGGCACATGGTGCAGCTGGACGGCCGGCCGCTGTGCACGCCGGCTGGCGCCGTGCTGGTGGTTCCGGGGCGGGCGCTGGCCGAGGCGCTGGCCGCGGAATGGGATGCCCAGGGCGAAACCGTGGATCCGGGCAGTATGCCGCTGACCCGGATCGCCAATTCGGCGCAGGACAAGGTTGCCGGGCAGAAGGCCGGGGTGGTCGATCACCTGGTGCAATATGGCGATACCGACCTGCTGTGCTACCGGGCCGACGCACCGGCGGCGCTGGCGGCGCGGCAGGCGGCGGGCTGGGATCCGTATCTTGACTGGGCGGCGCGGGAGCTGGGCGCACGGCTGCACCCGCGCCAGGGGATCATGCATCGCCCGCAGGATGCCGAGGCGCTGGCACGGCTGCGCGAGCGGGTGCAGGCGCTGGGGCATTTCACGCTGGCCGGCTTTGCCGATCTGGTCACGCTGAGCGGTTCGCTCGTTCTTGCATTTGCAACGATTCACCGGTTCCGCCCGCCCGCGGATGTCTGGGCGGCGTCGAGAATCGACGAAACCTGGCAGATCGAGCAGTGGGGGGAGGACGAAGAGGCCCGGCTGCTGTCGGAACGGAAATTCCATTCGTTCCGAAAGGCGGCGGAGTTCGTTGCCCTGGTTCCTGAAACCTGCTTTTGAATCAACCTGTTGCCTTGCTCCGGGACGAATCATTTCCTGTTTGGCATGGGCGCAGTTTTTGTGAACAATCCCTTGACGATATCGGGTGAATCCGAGCACACTCGGCCCCGTTGTGGGGTCCGTGGCCCCCGATGAAAATCACCCGGCCGCCAAGAGGCCGAAAGTGCCGCCTTGCGAGAGGGGGCGTTATCAGGAAGAGGTACACATGAAAAAGACAATCCTTCTGGGCGCGCTGACCGTAGCCGGTCTTGCTGCCGGAACGGCTGCTGCCGCAACGCTTGACGATGTCAAGGCGCGCGGCAAGCTGAACTGCGGCGTTTCCACCGGTCTGGTGGGTTTTGCGGCCCCGGATGCCAGCGGGGAGTGGGCCGGCTACGACGTGGCGATCTGCCGTGCCGTCGCGGCGGCGGTCCTGGCCGATCCGACTGCGGTCGAATTCGTGCCGACCACCGGCAAGACCCGGTTCACCGCGCTGGCCTCCGGCGAGGTGGACATGCTGGCGCGCAACACCACCTGGACCTTCACCCGCGACGTTGACCTGAAGTTCGAATTCGTCGGCATCAACTACTACGACGGTCAGGGCTTCATGGTGCCGAAATCGCTGGGCGTGACCTCGGCCAAGGATCTGGACGGCGCCACCGTCTGCATCCAGACCGGCACCACCACCGAGCTCAACCTGGCGGACTTCTTCCGCTCGAACAACATGAGCTACGAGCCGGTTCCGATCGAGACCAACGCCGAGGCGCAGCAGCAGTATCTGGCCGGTGCCTGCGATACGCTGACCACCGACGCCTCCGGTCTGGCCGCGACCCGCGCCGCCTTCGAGAACCCGGGCGACCACGTGGTTCTGCCCGAGATCATCTCGAAGGAGCCGCTCGGCCCGCTCGTGCGCCACGGCGACCAGCAGTGGGGCGACATCGTCCGCTGGACCCTGAACGCGCTGATCACGGCTGAAGAGCTGGGCATCACCTCGGCCAACATCGACGAGCTGGCAAAGGGCACCAACAATCCCGAGATCAACCGCCTGCTCGGCACCGAGGGTGACCTCGGCGGCATGTTCGGCCTCGACAAGCAGTGGGCCTACCGTGCCATCAAGGCCGGCGGCAACTTCGGCGAGATCTTCGAGAAGAACATCGGCGAAAACACCCCGCTGGGCCTGTCGCGCGGCCTGAACGCGCTGTGGACCGAAGGCGGGCTGATCTACTCGCCGCCGTTCCGCTGAGGGGCTGCATTCCGAAGGGCGCGGGGATTCCGCGCCCTTCGACTATCTGTCTGACAGGGCAAGAACATGCGGCTGCCTCCAGCGCGGAGAGTGCGGCCGGATCAATGGGGAACCTCCCGCATGACGACTGCAACGGAACCGTCGAAAGGCTCTTTTCGGCTTTCGATGCTGCTGTATGACACCCGCTATCGTTCGACGACGATTCAGGTGGTGGCCCTTCTGGGCTTCATGCTGGCGGCAGCCTGGCTGATCAACAACGTGATCGAGAACCTTGCCGCCTCCGGCAAGACCTTCGACTACCGCTTCCTGTGGGAACCGGCAGGTTACGACATCAACCAGAGGCTCATCGAATACAACTCCCAGTCCACCCATGCCAGGGCGGCGGTGGTGGGGCTGCTGAACACGCTGCTCGTGGCTGCCATGGGCTGTGTCACGGCAACCGTGATCGGGGTTTTCCTCGGCATCCTGCGCCTGTCCAGGAACTGGATCGTCTCGCGGCTGGCGGCCGTCTATGTGGAAGCCTTCCGCAACGTGCCGGTGCTGCTGTGGATCGTGCTCGTGATGGCGATCGCGATCGAGTTCTTTCCGGCACCGCGCGATTTCAAGGGCGAAAACCCGGCCGCGACGATGAAGTTCTTCGACATGGTCGCGATCACCAACCGCGGGGTGTATCTGCCCAGGCCGCAGTTCGCCAACGGGTTTGGCGATGTGGTGCTGTTCGGCGGGGCATGGTCGCTGAATCTGAATGTCGTTGCGGTTCTGGCGGTGCTGATCGCCAGCTTCTGGATCAGCGGCCGGATCCGCCGCTGGGCCGACCGGGTGCAGGAGGAAACCGGAGACCGCCCGGCCACCTGGCACATGCGCCTGGCCGTCATCGTGCTGCCGACAGCCGTGCTGCTCTGGGCGCTCGGCTTCCATTTCCAGTATCCGGTTCTGAAGGGATTCGGCTTCAAGGGCGGGATCCACATGCGCAACTCGCTGCTGGCGCTCTGGCTGGCGCTGTCGCTCTATACCGGCGCCTTCATCGCCGAGAACGTGCGGGCCGGGATCATGGCCATTTCCAAGGGCCAGACCGAGGCCGCTGCCGCACTGGGGTTGCGCCCGGGCAAGATCATGCGGCTGGTGATCCTGCCGCAGGCGCTGCGGGTGATCGTGCCGCCGCTGATCTCGCAGTATCTGAACCTGACCAAGAACTCGTCTCTGGCGATCGCGGTGGGCTACATGGACATCACCGGCACGCTGGGCGGCATCACGCTGAACCAGACCGGGCGCGAGATGGAAACGCTGCTGCTGCTCATGCTGTGCTACCTGATCATCTCGCTGAGCATCTCGGCAGTGATGAACTACTACAACGAAAAGACCAAGCTGAAGGAACGCTGACATGGGCGGGGCGAAATCATCTATCGGCTATGTCCGCACCGAGATGCTGGGGGAAAAGCCGCCCCCGCCAACCAGCGTCGGGGTGATCGGCTGGATGCGTCAGAACCTGTTTTCCGACATATTGTCCACGATCCTGACCCTGCTGTCGCTCTACCTCGTCTATTCGGTTCTGGCCGGGGTGCTGCCCTGGATGCTCAAGGGCATCTGGAATGCCAGCTCGCTGAACGAATGCCGCGAGATCATCGCCGAAAGCTACGGGGAAGGCACCGAGGCCGCCTGCTGGGCGGTGATCCGCGAACGCTTCTGGCAGCTGATGTATGGTTTCTACCCCAGCGACATGTACTGGCGGCCGAACCTGGCGCTGATCCTGCTGTTCGCGGCACTTGCGCCGGTGCTGTTCGACAAGGCGCCGCGCTGGATGCTCGTCTTCTCCGTCGCGGTTCCGTTCATCGGGCCCTGGCTGCTGTGGGGCGGCACCATCTGGACGCCGGTTGCCGCGTTTCTCGGCTTCGTGATCGGCTTCTTCGTCAACCGCTACGTGGCCCGGGCAACCGGCACCCTGGCGGGGCTGCTTGCCGGCGTGGTCGCCGCAATCGTCTGGTGGCTGTTCCTTGCCGAAGCCTTTTCCGATGCGCTGGCCTCGGTGCTGCCGCTGGCGATCGAGACGGTCGAAAGCCGCAAGTTCGGCGGTTTCATGCTGGCGATCACGCTGGGGATCACCGGGATCGCGCTGTCCTTCCCGCTGGGGATCGTGCTGGCGCTGGGGCGGCAGTCGAACCTGGTGATCGTGAAATCGCTCTGCGTCGGCTTCATCGAGTTCATCCGCGGGGTTCCGCTGATCACGCTCCTGTTCGTCGCCTCGGTGCTGCTCAACTACTTCCTGCCCAAGGGCACGGAATTCGACATCATCCTGCGGGTGATGATCATGATCACCCTGTTTTCGGCCGCCTACATGGCCGAGGTGATCCGCGGCGGGCTGGCGGCCCTGCCCCGGGGGCAGTACGAGGCGGCCGATGCGCTGGGGCTGACCTACTGGCAGGCGCAGCGGCTCATCATCATGCCGCAGGCGCTCAAGATCTCGATCCCGAGCATCGTGTCCACCTTCATCGGGCTGTTCAAGGACACCACGCTGGTTTCGATCATCGGCCTGGCAGATCCGATCGGCTGGGCGAAGCTGATCCAGTCGAACGCGGAGTGGAACGGGATCGTGTGGGAGCTTTACGGCTTCATCGCCTTCGTCTTCTTCATCTTCTGCTACCTGATGAGCCGCTATTCCATGTATCTGGAGCGCAAGCTTCAGACGGGTCATTGATATTCGAGGGAGTGACGCAATGTCTGAACTTGCCGTAGATCGCGAAATCGACCGCAGCCAGATGTCCGTTTCGGACGAGGTGGCGATCGAGATCACCAACATGAACAAGTGGTATGGCGCCTTTCACGTCCTGCGCGACATAAACCTGACGGTGTATCGTGGCGAAAGGATCGTGATCTGCGGGCCGTCCGGTTCGGGAAAATCGACACTGATCCGCTGCATCAACCGGCTGGAGGAGCATCAGGAGGGCACGATCATCGTCGATGGCACCGAGCTGTCCTCGGACCTCAAGAACATCGACAAGATCCGCCGCGAGGTGGGGATGGTGTTCCAGCACTTCAACCTGTTCCCGCACCTGACGATCATGGAAAACTGCACGCTGGCCCCGATCTGGGTGCGCAAGACGCCCCGCAAGGAGGCCGAGGAAGTGGCAATGCATTTTCTCGAAAAGGTGAAGATCCCGGAGCAGGCCGACAAGTATCCGGGCCAGCTTTCGGGCGGTCAGCAGCAGCGGGTGGCGATCGCGCGTTCGCTCTGCATGAAGCCGCGGATCATGCTGTTCGACGAGCCTACCTCGGCGCTGGACCCCGAGATGATCAAGGAGGTGCTCGACACCATGATCGAACTGGCCGAGGAAGGCATGACCATGCTCGTGGTGACCCACGAGATGGGCTTCGCCCGCCAGGTGGCCAACCGGGTGATCTTCATGGACCAGGGTCAGATCGTCGAGCAGAACGAGCCGGAGGAATTCTTCAGCAACCCGAAGTCGGACCGCACCAGGCTGTTCCTCAGCCAGATCCTCGGACACTGAGCCCGGCAGCAGGCACGCCGGCGCCCTCCGGATGCTCTTTCGGAACGGTGCCGTGGGGCGTGGTGCCGTCTCTCATCCCGAACGCCCGGCGTGCAGCTCGCGGGGGATGGCGAAATCGATCACCTGCCCGCTGCCGGCGGCAAGCTCGGCCCAGCCGGGCAGGGCGAATTCCAGAACCGCGGTTGCAGCGGTGGGGAAATCGTCGAAGCGCGGATGCGGTGGGGTGCGTTCGGCCAGGGCGCGCGCCAGTATGGCGGTGCCGGGGTTGTGCGCCACCATCATGACGGGGCTGCGGCATCCGAGCTGCGCCAGGGTCCGGAACATCGCCTCGGCCGAGGCCAGGTAAAGGCGCTCGCAATGGCGCAGTTCCGGGGCAGCCTGCATGGCTTCGAGCACGAGAGCGCAGGTGTCGCGGCTGCGCCGCGCAGCGGAACACAGGACAAGCCGGGGAATGTGGCCGTGCCCGGCCAGCCAGCGGCCGATGGCCGGGGCGTCCCGGCAGCCGCGCCGGTTCAGAGGGCGGTCGAAATCGCTCCCGGCCGGGGCGTTCCAGTCCGATTTGGCATGGCGCATCAGGATCAGTCGCAGGCTCATGGGTGAAATGTCCTCATATCACTCATGTGATGGCGGATCGTTCTGCAAGGCGGCCACGATGCCGAGAGACGGAGCACGCCCGCCGGCTCGCCGGGCCGTGCCTCCCGGCGCCACCCGGGCCTGCCCTTCGGGCACGGGGGCGCTTCCCGCCGCCGGGGCGCCCCCGGGGAATGGTGCGGCGGCTTGCCACGGAGACGGTCCTGCTCCTGCCTGGCGACATGGCGCCAGAATGGCCGGGAAAGGGCCGGTTGAAAAGCGGAATCAGTCCCTGAAAAACGGCAGCGCCAGCGACCAGCCGAGCCGCGCGGGCCGGTCGTCCTGCCACTGAAGGCCGGTTTTCAGGGCTTCCTCTCCCCCCTTCGGCTCGGCAATATAGGTGCCGAAGATCCTGTCCCACAGGCTGAGAGCGAAACCGTAATTGCTGTCATGCTCTTCGCGCCTGGTGGAATGGTGGATGCGGTGCATGTCCGGTGTCACCAGAACCGTGCGGATCAACGCATCCAGCCAGCGGGGCAGGTTCAGATTGGCGTGGTTGAACATGGCGGTGCCATTCAGGAGCACCTCGAAGGCCAGTATCGCCCAGGCGGCCGGGCCGAGCAGATAGACAAGCCCGATCTTCAGCAGCATCGACAGCAGGATCTCTAGCGGGTGGAAACGCACGGCGGTGGTCACGTCGATGTCGCGATCGGCGTGGTGAACCCGGTGCAGGCGCCAGAGAAGGGGAAGCTTGTGGGTGATCAGATGCTGCAGCCAGATCGCGAAATCGAAGAACAGGATCGCAAGGAGGCCTTCGAACAGGGGGGGCCATTCCAGCGCGTTCAGCAGCCCGTAGCCGTTGGCTTGGGCATCGAGTGCCGCGCCGACGGCGAGTGCCGGCATGGCGATTGCCAGCGCCCGAAGGGACAGTGTGTCGATGATCACGATGGCCCAGTTGGTGAACCAGCGCCGGGAGCGGGGTTGGGTGCGGGCGCGCCTGGGCGCCCAGGCCTCAAGCGCGGCAAACAGCAGGAACAGGCCGATGAAGACCCCGAGGCGGATGAGCGTTTCGTTTTCCATCCGACCAAGCTAGAAGGCGCGAGGGGAACCGGCAAGGAGGTGCGGCAATCCGGCCTAGACACGAATCAGCGAGCCGGCGCCGTGCTCGGTGAACAGCTCGAGCAGGCAGGCGTTGGGCGCGCGCCCGTCCAGGATCACCACCGCACGCACCCCGCCCTGCAGGGCGGCAAGCGCGGTTTCGGTCTTCGGGATCATGCCGCCGGCGATGGTGCCGTCGGCGATCATGGCGCGGATCTGGGTTGCGCTCAGCGCAGTCAGAACCTCGCCATCGGGACCCCTGACGCCTTCCACATCGGTGAGCAGCAGCAGACGGTCCGCCTTCAGCGCGGCCGCGATCGCACCGGCGGCGGTATCGCCGTTGACGTTCATGGTTTCGCCCGCCGGCCCCTGGCCGATCGGGGCGATGACCGGGATGAAGCCGCTCCCTGCCAGGCTGCGCAGGACATCCGGTTCCACCTGCTCCGGGGTGCCGACCAGCCCGATCTCCGGGTTGGCGAAGCGGCATTTCATCAGCTGCGCATCCTTGCCCGAAAGCCCGATCGCCCGGCCGCCCTGGCCGTTGATTGCCTGCACGATGCGCTTGTTGACCCGGCCCGACAGCACCATCTCGACCACCTCCATCGTGGCCGCGTCGGTGATCCGCCTGCCTTCATGGAAGCTGGAATCGATGCCGAGCCTTTCCAGCATCGAGGTGATCATCGGGCCGCCGCCATGCACGATCACCGGGTTGACCCCGACCTGCTGCATCAGCACCACGTCGCGGGCGAAGCCTTCCATCGCCGCGTCGCTTCCCATGGCATGTCCGCCCAGCTTGATCACCACCGTTGCGCCATCATAGCGCTGCAGGTAGGGCAGTGCCTCGGAAAGGGTCCGGGCGGTGGCGATCCAGTCGCGGGTCATCGTCTTGCGCGGTTTCATCGGCGGCCTCCGGAAGCCCACCTAACCGGATCCGCCGGCCCTGCCAAGGGGGGCGGTGGCAAGATCATTACAGCGTTGCGACAATGGCGCGCAGCTCGGCGATCCCGCTGCCCCTTGCCGCCGAGGTCACGACGATTTCGGGGTAGGCCGCCGGATGCGCGGCCAGGGCGCGGCGCAGCCCTCCCAGCACCTTTTCGCGCGCTCCGGGCGCCACCTTGTCGGCCTTGGTCAGAACGCACTGGAAGGGAACGGCAGCCCGGTCCAGAAGGGCCAGGATCTCCTCGTCCACCGGCTTGATCCCGTGGCGGATGTCTATCAGAACGAAGGCGCGCCGCAGAGAGGGCCGCCCGCCGAGATAGGCCTTCATGAGCCGCTGCCACCTGTTCACGGCCGGGCGGGGGGCCCGGGCGTAACCGTAACCGGGCAGATCCACCAGATAATGGCTGTCTGCTGCGGCAAAGAAGTTGATCTCCTGCGTGCGGCCGGGGGTGCCGGAAGTCCTTGCCAGCGCCTTGCGCCCGGTCAGAGCGTTGATCAGGCTGGACTTTCCCACATTCGAGCGCCCCGCGAAGCAGACTTCGTCCCGGTCCGCCGGGGGCAGCCCCTCCATGGAGACGACTCCTTTCAGGAAGGTGCTCGGCCGGGAGAACAGGAGCCGCCCCCGTTCGAGGGCTTCCGGCGACGGGGCGGCAAGGGGAAATGTCAGCGCCATCAGAGCCTTTCCACCCTGTCGCCCGGCGCGATGCGGCCGGCCTGTTCGACAACCGCATAGACGCCGAAATCCGTGTGCCCCCAGCCGCCCTGCAGGAGCCTGAGCATGTCGGTGTCGCGCCTGCCGGTGCCCGGGTCGACCGAGGTCGCCTGGCAGCGCCCGATCCGTTCCGCAACCCGCAGGATGGCTTCGCCGATCCGCAGCCGGTGGCCGGGCCATTCGAATTCTTCCCAGGGGGCCAGGCCGTCAAGCAGCAGGTTGCCCCGCCAGCGGGCCGGGGAGAGCTCCCGCCCCAGGCGCTGCGCCACGGCACGGTGCGAGGCGGCGTTGATCAGGCTCACCGAGGGGAACTCCGTATCCGTCATGCCCTGGCGGAGGGCGCGCACCAGGCGGCTTGCGACAGTGCCGCTGTCGGCGGTCAGGGCATTCACCCAGGACAGGAAGGCCGCCTGCCCGGCATCGGTATCCGGGCGGAAGCACAGGGGTGAAGCATCGGGGTGCGTCAGCGTGATCTCGCTGCGGGCTTCGTCCAGCCGCGCCTCGATCGCCTGCAGGGTGGGAGTTGTCGCGGCACGGGTGAAGTGGCCGCAGCTTGCCCAGCTCCGCCCGTCGGCATCCGCCCCGGCGCGGACGACGGCCCATGCGCGATCCCAGGGCAGGGTTTCTCCGGCGCGCAGTTTCACGCTGCTCAGCCGTTCCCTGCCATGCGCCTTGATCGGATGGCGCCAGATGTCGGCAAGCCGCCCCGCCACGGGCCTACTCCCGATCGGGTCTCTCGCGCCTGAATCCGCGCAGGATGTTGCCCAGAACATCCGGCTTGTGACCGTGACGGCGCATGATGACATATTGCTGGACGAAGGTGATGGTGTTGTTGGTGATCCAGTAGAGCACAAGCCCGCTGGCGAACTGGCCCAGCATGAACATGAACACCCAGGGCATCCAGGCGAAGATCATCTTCTGGGTCGGATCGGTCGGGGTCGGGTTGAGTTTCTGCTGCAACCACATGGAAATGCCGAGCAGGATCGGCAGCACACCGAGCGAGAAGATCGCGAAGAAGGAATTCGGGTCCGGCGGCGCCCAGGGCAGCAGCCCGAACAGGTTCAGAATCGACGACGGATCAGGCGCCGACAGGTCGCGGATCCAGCCGATCCAGGGAGCGTGGCGCAGTTCGATCGTCACGAAGACGACCTTGTAGAGCGAAAAGAATACCGGGATCTGCAGCAGGATCGGCAGGCAGCCGGAAGCCGGGTTCACCTTTTCGCGGCGATAGAGTTCCATCATTTCCTTCTGCAGCTTCTGGCGGTCGTCGCCGGCGCGCTCCTTGATCTTCTCCAGCTCCGGTTGCAGCTCCTTCATCCGGGCCATCGACACGTAGGACTTGTAGGCGAGCGGGAACATCAGCGCCTTGATGATGAGCGTCAGCCCGATGATCGCCCAGCCCATGTTGCCGATGATTTCCCGCAGCCAGTGCAGCACGGCGAAGATCGGCTTGGTCAGGAAGAAGAACCAGCCCCAGTCGATCGCGTCGATGAACCTGTAAACTCCGGTTTCGCGTTCATAGTCGCGGATGGTCTGCCATTCCTTCGCCCCGGCGAAGAGGCGTGTGCCGAGCGCGACCGACTGCCCCGGCTGGATATCCATCGCCGGCATGCGGGCGATCGACCTGTAGGTGTCGCGGGCCGCATCGTAACGCAGCACCGAGGTGAAGGGGCGGTCGGCTTCGGGGATGAGAACCGTCATCCAGTAATGATCGGTGAACCCGATCCAGCCGTTTGCCTGCACTTCGGCCACATCGGCGCCGGGGCCCCAGACCGGGTCTGCCTCGAAGCCGCGCATCTTCTTGTAACCGATCTCGTCCAGCTCCTCGCCGGTCTGGCGAATGGCGCCCTCGTGGATGATGAAGAACCCCTTGAGATCGGAGGGCTCGCCCTCGCGAACCACTTCGGCATAGGGCGCCATGCGGACGGGGGCACCGGTCGCGTTCTCGACCTGCTGCTCCACAGTGAACATGTAGTTCGAATCGATGGAGATCTTCCGGCGGAAGATCAGCCCCTTGCCGTTGTCCCACTCCAGGAGGAGGGGGGTTTCGGGGGTCAGTCGCGAGCCCTGCGCCAGGCGCCAGAGCGTGTTCGGCCCCGGCACGTCATCGGCCGTCAGCGCGCCGCCGGGGGCCCAGCCGAAGATGGTGTAATAGGCTTCCGCCTGACCCACCGGGCGGAGCAGAACCACATTCGGGCTCCCCTCCTCGATGGTTTCGCGGTAACCCTTCAGCTCCAGCATGTCGATGCGCCCGCCCAGAAGCGAAAGGCTTCCGGAAAGTCGCGGCGTGTCGATCTCGGCCCGCGGTGCCGGGGCGGGGGCTGCGGTGGCATCCGGCGCCGCGGCGCCGGTCGGCGCGGGCTCCGCGGGAACGGGGGCCAGCGGAACGGCGCCGGTCCCGCTGGCGGTTTCTTCGGGTGCCGGTGTCCCCTGTTCGGGGGGCGGGAACAGGATGAACCAGATCAGGATGACGAGAAAGCTCAGCGCCGTGGCGAGAATGAGATTCTTGTTCTGATC
Organism: Paracoccaceae bacterium; assembly: GCA_026989055.1. GTDB lineage: Bacteria > Pseudomonadota > Alphaproteobacteria > Rhodobacterales > Rhodobacteraceae > JAJRUE01. Next base: position 9,004 of record JALSKC010000076.1, on the reverse strand, counting down.
GTCCATTTGGGCGCACCACCTGCTCGGTTCCGGTCAGGGAGGTTCAACAGGGCAGGGCCCGGAATGTCAACAGGTTCGCCGGTGCGTGCCAGCGGGCGGGAAGGCTGCCTTCAACTGATGGATTTTCCCACGCTTGGGGTTGCGGGCAGCTTGGCGCGATGCTGCACCATCCATTGTTCGGTCGCCTCGAGCGGCATCGGCCTGGCTACGGCAAATCCCTGCACGTGGCCGCAGCCCAGCTGGGCGAGAATGGCATGTTCTCCGATGGTCTCGACACCTTCGGCGAGCGTGTCGATGTCCAGCCTTTCCGCCATGGTCAGTATCGCGGCGACCATGTTCTGCTGCTCGCGGTCGCGATCGACGCGGGTGATGAAGGAGCGGTCGATCTTGATCCGGTTGACGGAGAAGCGGCGGATGCTGGCGATGGAGGCATGGCCGGTGCCGAAATCATCCAGGTCGATCCGGCAGCCGAGCGCCGAAAGCGCCTGTATGTTGCGCACCACGAGGTCATCGTCGGTATCGGCGATGACGTTTTCGAGGATCTCGACACACAGCCTGTCCGGCGACAGCTCGTAACGGTCCAGCTCCCAGCTGACCCATTCGCACAGCTTCGGGTTGGTCAGCTCGTTTTGGGAGAAATTGACCCCGACGCAGGCCACCCTGTGCCCTGCGCGCTCCCACTGGCGCAGCGCTGCGAGCGAACGTGAGACCATGATCTCGCAGAGCCTCTCCTGCAGCCCCATGTCCTCCAGCGCCGGCAGAAAATCCTGCGGCGAAACAAGCCCCTTCTCGGGGTGTTCCCAGCGGGCCAGCGCCTCGAATCCGGTCAGCGCGCCGGTATCGGTCGAGACCTGGGGCTGGAACCACGGCCTGATCTGGCCGCTGTCCAGCGCCTCGGCCAGTTCCGACTGGGAAAAGCGGGAAGTCCTCGCCGGGCGTTCCTCTTCGGGCGCATGGGCGCGGATCGCGCCGGGGCCGTGGTTCAGGGCGGTTTCCAGGGCGCTCAGCGCGCCGTCGAGCAGGGCCGGGCCGGTGCGGGCCTGGGCCCGGTCGGGCAGGCAGAAGCCGACCGATGCGGTCAGGAAGACCCGGGTCGCGTCCACCGAGAACGGTTCGGCGATGGCCGCCTGCAGGCGGGATGCCAGCCTGATCATCGTTTCCAGGTCGGCGCGGCGCACCGGCGAAAGCGCGACCGCAAAACGCGGCCCGTCCAGGCGGACCACGTGATCGCCGTCGCGCAGCGCCCCGGCAAGGCGTTCGGCGGCGCGCTTCATGAGCGAGGAGGCGGCGCGGCGGCCATACTGGCGCTCGATGTCGGCGAAACCGTCCAGCTCGATCGCCAGGGCGGCGGTCGTCATGCCGGTTGCCGGGGCGCTGGCGAGCGTTTCCGACAGGGCCTTTTCGGCCACGGTGCGCAGGTGCAGGTCGGTTTCCCGGTCTCGCGCGGCGCTCCAGGCCGGGCCGGTTCCGGAGAACATGCCGGCAATGGCGAAGGCCGCAGGCAGGACCAGCGCGAAGAATATCAGCAACCCCTCGCCGCCGAACCAGTAGGCCCCCAAGGTCATTGCCGGCAGGAAGGCCAGCAGCTGCGGGCCGTGCAAGGCCTCCTGGAGGCGGTTGAAGAACCGCCGGAGACGGGGGTGCGTGCCGGTCGACATATGTTCAGCCCTCACAGTGGCGGAATCGCAGCGAGATCGAGGGCAGGCTAGGGGCTTCCGGCTGTCCCGAACGTTAACGGCCGGGCCGGATTTGCAGCGGATTTTGTTCAAATCCGGAGGGTTTCCGGCGCAGCCCGGCGAAGTCGAACAGCTTCGGATCCAGCAGATGCGAGGGGCGGGCGTTCATCAGGGCCCGGAACATCACCTGCCGGCGGCCGGGGTTGTTGCGTTCCCATTCGTCGAGAATCGCCTTGACCTGCTGGCGCTGCAGCCCGTCCTGGCTGCCGCACAGGTCGCAGGGGATGATGGGGTAGTTCATGGCGCGGGCGAATTTCGCGCAGTCGGCCTCGGCCACATGGGCCAGCGGTCGATAGACGAACAGATCGCCCTCCTCGTTGACCAGCTTGGGCGGCATGGTGGCCAGCCGTCCACCGTGGAACAGGTTCATGAGGAAGGTTTCGAGAATGTCGTCGCGGTGATGGCCGAGCACCACCGCCGAGCAGCCCTCTTCGCGGGCGATTCTGTAGAGGTGGCCGCGGCGCAGGCGCGAACACAGGGCGCAGTAGGTCCGCCCCCGGGGGATCTTTTCCTTCACTACCGAATAGGTGTCCTGGTATTCGATCCGGTGCGGCACCTGCATCCGCTCCAGAAATTCCGGCAGCACCGTGGCCGGAAAGCCGGGCTGGCCCTGATCGAGGTTGCAGGCCAGCAGCTCGACCGGCAGCAGGCCGCGCCATTTCAGCTCGTACAGGGCGGCCAGAAGGGTGTAGCTGTCCTTGCCTCCCGAAAGGCAGACCAGCCAGCGCGCACCGCGCTCGACCATGCCGTATTGCTCGACCGCCTCGCGCACGTTGCGCAGGATCCGCTTGCGCAGCTTGCGAAATTCGGTGGTTTTCGGCGCGCCGCGGAAAAGCGGGTGGATGTCGTCGGCCTCATCGAGCATGGCCCCGCTTTACAGCCCGGGGGGCAGGGCGGCAAGGGCGCCCCGCCCGGGCGAGCGGGCGATCAGTAGCCGCCCTTGCGCTTGCTTTCGGGCAGCCCGGCGATGCGCCCGCCCTGTTTGGAAGGGTCGAGCGGGAACAGATCGTAGAGATCCTTCTGCTTGATCTTTTCGCCCCAGCGTTCGCTCATCGCCTTGATGATGGTGCGGGTGTTGGGCTGGTTCTGGTGGTTGTCGAAGTATTCCTCGCGCAGGTAGCTTATGACGTCCCAGTGGCGCTCGGTCAGCTCGCCGATACCTTCGGCGGCGGCCATGTGGCGGGCCATCTCCTCGCTCCAGTCGTCCTGGTTTTCGAGAAAGCCGTTGGCGTTGGTCTCGATCGTCCTGCCCTGAAATTCGAAAGACATCGCGCGTTTCCCCCTGATGGCTGCGAATTGCATTCATACATGAGAATACATGATTATCGCGGTTCCGCACCGGCTCCGTCAAGCCCGCCGCCGGTGCGGGATGCCATGCGCATCAACCCTGTTCCGGGTCGGAGGAATCGGGGGAATCGGTTCCGGGAACCGGGTCGTGGCCGCTGCCGCCAAGGGGGTGACAGCGCCCGATGCGGCGCAGGGCCAGCCAGCTGCCTCTGAGAGCGCCGTGGCGTTCCAGCGCCTCGAGCGCATAGGCCGAGCAGGTGGGCTGGTAGCGGCAGCCGTGGCCGACCCAGGGCGAGAACAGCAGCCGATAGGCGCGAACCGGCAGTGCGACGATATGGGCCAGGGGTGTCATTCCTCCTTGCCATGTATCTTTTTCAGGGCGCTTCTCAAGTCTGCCAGCAGAAGCGTGAAGGGGCGCTGCGCCGTTACCCCGGCCCGCCCGATCAGCACGTAGTCCCAGCCGGGGCGGCCGTGGGTGGGCAGCACGAGGCGGGCGGTTTCGCGCAGGCGGCGCCTGGCGCGGTTGCGGGCTACCGCATTGCCGACCTTCTTCGAACAGGTGAAGCCGACGCGAATCCCTTCTCCGGCCTCGCCGGGGGCGCGTTTTCTGGCCTGCAGGACGAACCCCGGGAGCACCTGCCGGCGGGCGCGGGTGGCGCGCAGGAAATCGCCGCGCCGGCGCAGGACCTCCGGGCGAGCGGGCGGCCGAACGGACATCGCCGGCGGCCCGGCCGCGGCCCCGGCGGCTTCGCCTGCCCCGGATTCCTCGGGCGGTCTCACCGGCCCGCCCTGCGGAGGCGGCTCAGGCGCTCAGGCGCCTGCGGCCTCGCGCCCGGCGCGCGTTGATGATCTTCCGGCCGGCCTTGGTAGCCATGCGCGCCCGGAAGCCGTGGCGCCGCTTGCGGACCAGGTTGGAAGGTTGGAATGTGCGCTTCATCGCGGTTCTCCGTGGTGCTGCCGCCGGGGCCGTGCCCGGCCGCCGGCTCCGGGCAGCGTTCCGGGCAAGGTTCCGGACGGCGGCCTGCCCGGAGGCGGGACATGTTCGAAGCCTGTCCTTTAGGGGCTGTGAAGGCGGCTGTCAATTCGCAATGGGCGGGGAAGCCGCAGCAGGGGGAGGAGGCGGGAGCGGCGGTCTTCGTGAAATGCCCCGGCTTCCTCCTTCGGCGACGCGAGGGAGCGGGCGCGGATCACCGGCGATCAAGGCTGCGTGAGCGGGCTGTTGCACGGCGGGAACCGCGCGCATGTTGTGCCGGCATGTTCGCCATTTGGGCGTGTTTGCGGGTGATGCGGGCCCGGAAAGGGCGTAGCGTATGGACCTCCGGGAAAGAGCGTATGGGACAAGGCACAAGGCACATGGAAAACGGAACGGGCACGGGTGGAAGAGGCGGGAGAGCGGATGTCGGATGAGCGCGGGCAGGGCGGCGCGCGGCGTGAGGGCGGCGGGGTGCTGCTTCTGGCCGGCGTCGCGGGCGTGGCGGTTCTGGGCTATTTCGTGCTGGGGGACAGCCTGTCCTTCGAGACCCTGCGGGAAAACCGCGCGGCCCTGCTGGCGTTTCGCGATGCGCATTACATGCTCAGCGTCGCCCTCTTCATGCTGGCCTATACCGCGATCGTGGCGTTTTCGCTGCCGGGGGCCACGCTGGCCACGCTGACCGGGGGGTTCCTGTTCGGCATCTTCCCCGGAGCGGTTTTCAACGTGCTCGCCGCCACGCTGGGGGCCGTTGCCATCTTCCTGATCGCCAAGCGGGGGCTGGGAGAGCGGCTGGCGGTGCGGATGGAACAATCGGCGGGGGCGATTCGGCGGCTGAAGGCGGGGATCGACGAGAACCAGTGGTCGGTCCTGTTCCTGATGCGGCTCGTGCCCGCGGTTCCCTTCTTCGTGGCGAATGTCGCGCCGGCCTTCCTGGGGGTGAGCCTGTTCCGGTTTGCGGTCACGACCTTTCTGGGGATCATCCCCGGCACGGTCGTCTATACTTCGGTCGGCTCCGGGCTCGGGGCGGTATTCGCGCGGGGCGAAACGCCAGATCCGGGGATCATGTTCGAACCGCAGATCTTGCTGCCGCTGGTCGGGCTGTCGGTGCTTGCGGGGTTGCCGGTCCTGCTCCGGGCCGTGCGTCGGATGCAGGCACGGAGGTAACGGCATGGAGCGGATCAGGACCGACGTTTGCATCATCGGTGCCGGTGCGGGCGGGCTTGCGGTGGCCGCGGGGGCGGTGCAGATGGGCGCCCGGGTGGTGCTGCTGGAAGGCGGGCGGATGGGGGGCGACTGCCTCAATCACGGCTGCGTGCCGTCCAAGGCGCTGCTCGCCGCGGCGAAGCAGGCCCATGCGATGGGGGCGGGCGCGCCCTTCGGCGTGGCCCCGGCGGTGCCACGGGTGGACTACGCGGCGGCCATGGAGCATGTGGCGCGGGTGATCGGGACCATCGCCCCCCACGACAGCCAGGAACGCTTCGAGGGGATGGGCGTGCGGGTGATCCGCGAATACGGCCGCTTCGTGTCCCGGCGCGAGGTGCGGGCGGGCGATGCGGTGATCGCGGCCCGCCGCTTCGTGATCGCCACCGGATCGTCGCCCCTCGTGCCGCCGATTCCGGGGCTGGAGGATGTTCCCTTCCTGACCAGCGAAACCCTGTTCGAGCTGCGCGAGCGCCCCGGACATCTTCTGATCATCGGAGCCGGAGCGATCGGGCTGGAAATGGCCCAGGCGCATCGGCGGCTGGGCTCCAGGGTGACGGTGATCGAGGGAGCGGCGGCGCTGGGCCGGGACGACCCGGAGCTGGCGGCGGTGGTGCTGAAGCGGTTGCGTGAGGAAGGGGTGGAGATCGTCGAGCGGGCGCCGGCGGCAGCAGTGCGCGGCACGTCCGGGGCCATCGAGGTGGAAACCGCCGGCGGCCGGACGTTCCGGGGCAGCCACCTGCTGGTGGCGGTCGGCCGGCGGGCGAACATCGACCGGCTCGGGCTCGGGGCCGCCGGCATAGAGGCCGGGCGCACCATCACGGTGGATGCCGGGCTGCGCACCACCAACCGGCGGGTCTATGCCATCGGCGACGTGGCCGGGGCGCTGCAGTTCACCCATGTAGCGGGGTATCATGCCGGGGTGATCATCCGCTCGATGCTGTTCGCCCTGCCCTCGAAGGTGCGCACGGATCACATCCCCAGGGTCACCTATACCGATCCGGAGCTGGCCCAGGCGGGTCTGACCGAGGCGGAGGCGCTGCGGGAATACGGCGAGGAAATGCTGGAGGTGGTGCGCTTTCCCTATGCCGGAAACGACCGCGCCATTGCCGGCGGGCAGTCCGAAGGGCTGATCAAGGTGATGGTGTTCCGGGGGCGCCCGGTGGGGGCTTCCATCGTCGGGGCGCAGGCGGGCGAGCTGATCGGGCTGTGGGCGCTGGCGCTGGCCAACCGGATGAAGATGTCGCAGATCGCCGCGATGGTCGCCCCCTACCCGACGCTGGGCGAGCTCGGCAAGCGTGCGGCGGGGGCCTATTTTTCGCCCCGCCTGTTTGATAGTGCTGGGGTGAAGCGGGTCGTCCGGCTGGTGCAGAAGTTCCTGCCCTGATCCGGGTGCCCGGGAGAGGGCAGGCGGATGTTCTTCAGATCGCTATCGGGGCGCTTCCTGGTGCTGACGGTGGTTTTCGTCATGCTGGCCGAGGTGCTGATCTTCGTGCCTTCGGTGGCGCGGTTCCGGCAGGATTACCTGCTGCTGCGCCTGGAACGGGCGCAGATCGCCTCGCTGGCGCTGCTGGCCACCGACATGATCGACGAGGAGCTTGAACGCGAGCTGCTTGCCAATGCCGGCGTCTACAACGTGGTGCTGGCGCGGGACGAGATCCGGCAGCTGATGCTGTCATCGCCGCTGCCGCAGCCGGTTTCCGCCACCTACGACCTGCGCGATCCGTCATCCCTGACGCTGATCATGGATGCGCTGGCCACCCTGGCAGAGCCGGAAGAGAGGATCATCCGGGTCATCGGCGAACCGGTCCGGGAAGGAGGCCTGCTGATCGAGGTAACCATGGACACCGCCCCGCTGCGCGTCGCCATGATCGACTACGGGCTGCGGATCCTGGCGCTTTCGGCCGTCATCTCGGCGCTGACGGCGCTGTTGCTGTTCTTCGCCGTGCGGCAGTTCATCGTGAAGCCGATCAGGCGGGTCGTCAACGCGATGACCAGCTATGCCGAGGCACCGGAGGATGCGCGCCGGATCATCGCGCCGACAGCCGGCGTCACCGAGCTGCGGGAAGCGGAAGCGGCGCTGCGTTCGATGCAGACCCAGCTGACCGGTGCGCTGCGGCAGAAGGCGCATCTGGCCCAGCTGGGTGCGGCGGTGGCCAAGATCAGCCATGACCTGCGCAACATCCTGACCACGGCCCAGCTGTTCGCCGACCGGCTCGAACGCAGCGCCGACCCGAAGGTGCGCCGCGCGATCCCGAAGCTGCTCGGCTCCATCGCCCGCGCCGTCAGCCTGTGCGAATCGACGCTGGCCTTCGGCAAGGCCGAAGAGCCGCCCCCGAGGCTTGCCCGGGTGCCGCTGCGCGAGATCGTGGATGACGTTCTCGACAACGAGCGCGTCGCCGCCGCCGGGCAGGAGCTGCGCTTCCTGCGGGATGTGCCTGCCGGGATGGTGGTGCGGGTGGACCCGGAGCAGCTCTATCGGGTGCTCTCCAATCTCGTGCGCAACGCGCGTCAGGCCATTGCCGGCGGCGGCGGCGAGATCTCGATCACGGGGGCGGAAACCGAAGACGACTGGACGATCATCGTCCGCGATACCGGCCCCGGTCTGCCGGCCAAGGCGCGGGAGCACCTGTTCCAGCCGTTCCAGGGGGGCACCAGGAAGGGCGGATACGGGCTCGGGCTGGCGATCGCCGCCGAACTGGTGCGTGGCCACGGCGGGCGGCTGGAGCTGGAGGAAACCGGCGCCGGGGGAACGGTTTTCGTCATCCGGCTGCCGAAGGCGAACCTGATCCTGGACGAGGCCGCAGCCTGAGCCGCTCCCCGCGCGCTGCTGCATTTAGCCCCTTGCAATGGGCACCGCAGGCGGCTACACCCCGCCTGTCCGCGCGCTGGTAGCTCAGTTGGATAGAGTACCTGACTACGAATCAGGGGGTCGGGGGTTCGAATCCTCCCCAGCGCGCCATCTCTCCCCTGTGAAACGCCAGATAGCTTGGCCATTTTGGCCAGCATAAGCTTTCCATTCTCGGTGATTTCTGAGCTGGGCATATTGGTTTGCTCTTTTAGGTTCAGTTGGTTGCGAAGCGCGCGCCCTGCACGCGCCTTCGCAGCCTGCCACGTGGCGAACGCGGATGGGGGCGAGGCAAGGCTGTTTTGGGTCAGTGGTGCGGCCCGCAGCGCGCCAGCGCGAGGGCCCGGTGGCGCAAAACACGCGTTGCCCGAGGGGGAAGGCCGCGCCTTCCCCCTGCGACAAAGGGCGTTCGGCTCGTCCGAATCCCCTTTGTCAGGGTGACAGCGACCGAGCGGGCCGGCGGCCCGCTTCCGCCATCTTTACCGGGTGCACTGGCTGTATTCAGGAAGGAACTGCGCGACCTGCTTTACGGGTATCTAAGGCAAACTCAGGATCAAATACGCTGGCGCCAAAGAAAAAAGGAAGGGATGCTGAAGCACTGGAAGATCATGAGAACGACGGCGACCATGGAAACCGCCGCGAAGGCCCAATCTGCCTGGCCAATGGCTCCGGGCATATTCAGTTTGATTGCCAGCAGTTTCAGGGAGCCGGACACTGTTGCGCCGATAAAGACATGATTCCGGATCGACATCCATTTGCGCTGCAACTTCGACCTGGTTTTCAGGTGGCGCTGGTAGTCGATCAAGAGCAATGGGCGACCAAAGAACACGCGGTGACCTGCTCCCCAGAAAAGTCCTCGAATTTGTGTTGGTCTGTTCTTCGACGGAGGGGACAGACGATGAAGAGAAGCCGTTTCGGCGGAGAGCGGATCATCGGTATCTTGAAGGAGCATCAGGCTGG
>JALSKC010000075.1 GCA_026989055.1 Paracoccaceae bacterium | reverse complement strand
CGGCCATCACGCTGTCCGGCGTGCGGTGCACCTTGACCCCGCTTTCCTCCTGCAGCTTCACCAGATCCTCGGCATAGCGCTTGGTGTTGTTCCAGTAGAAGTTGGAGTTCTCGGCCTCGGAGGCATATTTGATGATCGATTGCAGTTCCGTCGGGAGCTTCTCGAACTTCTTCTTGTTGAAGGTGATCTCGAAGAACTCCTGGCTCTGGTGGAAGGACGCCAGCATGTAGTGCTTGGCCACGTCCTGCATGCCGAAGTCGCGGTCCGAGGTGGGGTTGTTGAACTCGGCCGCGTCGATCAGCCCCGATTTCATCGCCGGCTGGATCTCGCCGCCGGGCAGCTGGACGACCGACAGGCCCATCTCCAGCATCACGTCGGCCGCCAGGCCCACGGTGCGGTATTTCAGCCCCTTCATCTGGGCGGCGTCGGTGATCTCTTCCTTGAACCAGCCCAGCGGCTGGGCCGGCATCGGCGAGTTGAAGAAGGACACCACGTTCAGGCCGAGATTTTCCATCAGCTCGTTGAACAGTTCCATGCCGCCGCCGTAATGGACCCAGCCCAGAACCTCCTGGCTCGACCAGCCGAAGCAGGGGCCGGTGCCGAACAGCGAGGCGGTCTTGGACTTGGAATACCAGTAGGCGGGCACGTAATGCGCCGCATCCAGCACGCCGCGGTGCACCGCGTCCTGCATCTGGCTGGTCTTGACCACCGAGTTGACCGGCAGAAGCTCGATCTTCAGCGCCCCGCCGGCCATGTCGTTGACGCGCTTGACGTAGGACTGGGCGTTCTCCAGGAAGATGCCGCCGCCCCAGGCCGCCTGCATCTTCAGCACGATCGGCTTGGACTGGGCGAGCGCCGGCGTGGCCAGGGCGCTGGCGCCGGCGGCGATCGCGCCGCCTTTCAGGAACTTCCTGCGATTGAGTGGCTTGTTCATCTCGTCTCCTCCCTGATGCCGAGATGCGCTCGGCGTTGCAGATGCCCGCTGCCCGTGTACGGGCAGGCAGATGGGCCGATGGCGTGTGCCGGCGTCCGAAGGCGATACCGCCGTTCCTCCCGGCGAACGCCACTGTCGCCCGCCGGAGCGGCGAAGGCGGAAGGCACGGCCGGAAGCCCCAGGGCGCGGTCGAAAACGCCTCCCCCGGGCCGGTTCCGGCCTCTGCTCTCCGCTGCGACCAAAACAGGCTTTTCCCGCTCCGGAAGACATCGACAGCCGGACTCTAAACCTTCCGGAAAAATTCCTCAATTTTTTTGAAATTGTTTTCTGTTTTTCTTTCTTGCAAATTTTTCGATTGAAAGTCAGCAGGTTGCATTTTTTCGTTTCCGCTGTCCGATGGCAGAAGTGGAAATTTCCCCACCTTCGTCAGGCAGCGTTTCGCCCGAATCCCCGCGCGGGGCGACTCGGTGCCGGCTCCGGTCCGCTGCGGTAGAGGCGACTTTCCGGCGCTCCGGTGGGCGGACCGGATCCGCAGATCAGGCCGCCGCGCGCGGATGGCCCGGACATGGGCTCAGAAATGCTGCCGGAAACGCAGGTAGAAGCCGCCGGCGGGCGCCGGGCAGACCGTTCCCGCGCCGCTGGCCGAGGGCACGCCGAAGATGCCGCTCCCGCACCGTCCGACCGATCGTTGCGCGCCAAGGGTCAGCTCGGCGTTGTCCGAAAGCGACCACCCCAGCTCCAGCGAGGCCAGGCCGCTCCGCGCGTCGAGGTCCAGCACCGTGCCGGCACTCAGCTCGACCAGCGGGCTCCAGGACAGCGTTGCCCCGAGCGCCAGGGAGTTCCGCGCCGGGGTGAAGACCTGCCCGCGCGCCAGCCGCTCGGCCAGTTCCGGCGGCAGGGCATCCGGCGCGGCCCGCCCCCCGGCTACGCCGAAGCCGTTGCGGTGGAATTCGGCGAACAGGAACGCCGGTCGGCCCACCAGCGTTGCCCCGGTGCCGATTCCGGCCAGCCCCGAAGTCCGCAGCCGGCCGTCGCCGAGCCGGACGGGAACCAGCTCCAGCTTCCAGACCGCGCCGCCGAGCGCGCCCGACAGGCCCAGCCCGGCGATCAGCTCGCCGCGCGAGCGCGCCAGGACAAGCTCGGTGTCCAGCGCGCCGCGCTGCGCGCGGTAGCGCAGCGCGAATGTGCTGGCGGCAGCCGTGACCGGCCCGCCCGGCGCGATCCTGCGCGGCACCGCGACCAGCTCCAGATCGGCGCCGCCGCGCAGCAGGAACTGGGCGTAGATCATGTCCGTCCCGGGCTTGAAGTCGTTGCCGGTGGCGGTGGCGGCCGGGGGCGACGGGGAGACGATATCCATCGGGTGAAAGACGGTTCCCGTGCCCCATGTCAGCGCCTGCCGGCCGATACGCAGCACGAAACCCGGCCGCGACCAGCCGATCGACAGCCGGTCGATCCGCTGTTCGAGGCGCCGGCCGCCGGCGGTGACATGCGTCCACGACAGCGCGAGCGGATTGCCGGGCACGGTTCCGCTTCCGGCGGCGGAACCGGCCGGGGCGGAGAGCAGATAGTGAAGCTCCGCCTCGAAATCGCCCCACCGGCGTTCCCAGCGGAGACGCAGGCTGCCCGACAGCCCGTCCCGGCCCGCGGCGTCGGCCGCCGCCGCCCCCTGCAGGCCCAGTTCGAGGTCGCCCGAGAGGTTGCCCGAGAACGCGCCGGCGCGCGCGGCGGCGGTTGGCGCGAGGGCCAGCGCGAGCCCCGCCGTGAAGGCCATGAAGACGGCGGCGGCGCGTGGCGCGCCGGGCCGTCTAGCCTGCGGGGCGGGTCTCATCGCTGCTGATCCTCCCGTCGGTCAGTTCGATGTGCCGCTGCGCGCGGGCGATCACCCGCGCGTCATGGGTGCCCATCAGGAAGGTGGTGCCAAGGCGCGCGTTCAGCGCGGCCATGAGCTCGATCAGCTCCTCGGCATTCCGGGTGTCGAGGTTGGCGGTCGGCTCGTCGGCAAGCACGATCGCCGGCCTGCCGACGAGGGCGCGGGCCACGGCCACCCGTTGCTGCTGCCCGCCCGAAAGATGCGCCGGGCGGCGCCCTTCCAGCCCCTCGAGCCCGACATCGGCAAGCGCTTCCAGGGCGCGCTGCCTGCGTTCGCGCGGAGCGATCCCCTGCAGGCGCAGGATGAACTCGACGTTTTCGAGCGCCGACAGGACCGGGATCAGGTTGTAGGACTGAAAGACGAAGCCGATCCTGTGCAGCCGCAGCTCGGCCAGTTCGGCCTTGCCGAGGGTCGCAAGGTTCCGACCGTCCAGGACGACATCACCGGCGCTCGGCCGGTCCAGCCCGCCGATCATGTTCAGCAGCGTCGTCTTGCCCGAACCCGAGGGCCCCGCCAGCGTGGCGAAATCGCCGCGGGCAAGGTCCAGATCGACGCCGCGCAGCGCCGGCACTTCGATCGCGCCCTGCACGTAGGTCTTGATCAGCCCGCGGCAGGAGACGAGCGGGCTCCGTTCCCGGAGCGCTCCTTCCGGCTGGCCGCGTGCAATCCGGTTTCGGGTGCCTGCGCGTTCAGGACACATGCTTCATCGCCTCCATCGGGCTCGATTTCGCGGCCTTGCGGGCGGGCCAGAGCGCAACTCCGACGCCCAATGCCCAGACCACGAATGAAAGTTGAACGATCCGGGCCGGATCGATTTCCGGAAACAGCATGGTGCCGGCCCCGACCATGGCGGCGCCTTCGGCGAAGAAGCTGATGTCGATGCCGTCGGTGACAGAATTGATTGCAACGACCGCTGCTGCCATGCCGATCAACACCCCAAGCCCGACGAGAATGCCGCTTTCCAGGGTCACCAGTCCGAGAATGGCGCGCGGTTTCATTCCGAGCGCCTGCATCAGGCCGAATTCCCGCACCCGCTCGAAGACCGCCATGAGCTGGGTGTTGACGATGCCGAAAGCTATCAGCACGAACATCACCCACAGCCAGATGTAGATCATGAGCCCCATCGTCTCGTCCACGGCGGCGGCCAGCGGCGAAAGCTCCTTCCAGGGCCGGATGTCGAGCCCGGGGGCGGCATGGCGCAGCCTTTCGACGATCGGGCCGAGGGCCTCGGGGTCTTCCACCCGCAGGGCTATCTCGGACAGCCGTTCGCCGGTTCCCAGCATTCCCTGCGCCACCTGCAGGCCGACGAAGACGAATTGTTCCTCGATGGCGCTGTCGCCGGCAAAGGCGCCGCTGATGGTGAAGCTGCGCTCGGCCAGCGAACCGTCTGCGGCCTGGGCCAGGAGGATGACGCGCTTGCCGCGCCGGGTCTTCAGGTGGTCGAGCAGCTTCCGCCCGATGACGATACCGGGGTCGGCCGGGTCCTGCAGATAGTTTCCGTCAACCACGTTCCCGGGCAGGACGGAAACGGCGCGTTCATGCGCGGGGCTCACCCCGACGAGGGTGATCGGCATTGTCCGGTATTCGCTTTGCAGGATCGCAGGAACGATCAGGCGCGGGGCCCAGCCGGAAATGCCGGAATCCTGCAACGCATCCGCCAGGGCGCCGGAGGGTTCGTCGAACATGCGCTTGACGGTCGGGTCGTCGAGAAACCCCTCGGCGTGGATCTGCGCGCTGCCGGTCAGCAGCGTCAGGGTCCGGTCCCGGCTGGAAGCCGCCCAGGCTTCGAGAAATGCGGCAAACAGCAGGATAGACGACATTCCCACCGATACCACGATCAGGGTGATGACCGTGCGGCGCGGCGTGCGCCAGATGTTGCGCCAGGCCAGCGGGGCGAGGAGCTTCAGGCTCTCCATCACGCGGCCCGCATCGCAGATACGGGGTGCAGCCGGCGGATCCGCAGACAGGGAACGAGCCCGCCCAAGGCCACCGAGGCCAGGATGGCCAGCGGCCCTGCGCTCGCGCTGATCGGGTCGAGCGAGGGGTAGATCCGCGACGGCAGGCCGAATTGCGCCATGATGTTCTCCATTCCCGGCACGGGGATGCCGTGTTGCTGGAACCACAGCACCAGCGGCGCCCCCAGCGCCACCCCGGACGCACAGCCCAGCGCGGCCAGCAGGATCAGCTCCAGCCACATCATGCGCCCGATCGCGCCCGGCTTCATGCCGAGAGCCAGCAGTATGCCGAATTCGCGGGTGCGCTCCAGCACCGACATGTAAAGCGTGTTCAGGATGATGAAGGTCACCACGGCCACCAGGCTGAGATAGATCGCCGCCGATGTCGAAACGTCCAGCGCGATCGCCTGCTTCAGGGCCGGTTGCAGTTCGGCCCAGTCGCGCACCACAAGGCCATGTGCGGCGGCGATCCGGCGAAGTTCGGGAAGGGCGCGGTTCACATCGGCCAGCCGTTTGCCGCTCAGCGCGATCACGTTGACCTCGCCCTGCAGGGCGAAGGTCTCCTGGAACCGGTCGAGCGGCATCTGCGCGAGCTGGCGGTCGATCTGGGGAACGCCGGTGCGGAACAGGCCCACGATCTCCAGGCTGTCGGCGGCCACCGAGCGGTCTGCGCCCGAGCCCAGAAGGCTCACCCGGTCGCCGACGGCAAGGCCCAGGTTCCGGGCCAGGGTTTCGCCCAGATAGATCGCATCGGTGTCGCCGGGTTCGAGATATCTGCCCTGGCCGAGCGCTGCGCCGAGGGTGGAGACATTGACCTCGCTTTCCGGTGCGATGCCGAGCACGGCCGCGCCATAGCTGGTTTCGCCGTTGGCCAGGATCACGAAGGTGCCGGCGCGCGGCGCTGCCTCGGCTATCCCTTCGACCGCTTTCAGCTCCGCGATGATCGGGGCCGGGTCTTCGATCAGGTTCGAAATGTCGGGATCGTCGGCGTAACCCGGCGGTTGCACCTGTGCAAACCCGTCCTGGAGGCGCAGGGTGCCGGTTTTCATCGTGTCATAGCTGCCGATCTGGAGCGACAGCATGAATACCAGAAGCAGACTGGCGAAGCCCATGCTGATCATGCTGATGATCGTGCGGGTTTTCTGCCGCCACAGATTCCGCCAGGCCAGGGACGCGAGCATCTGCCTAGTCCCTCGGGTTGGAGAGGTTCGACCTGGTGAACAGATGGTCGGGAAGGGGAATGTCGAACCTGGCCTCGATGGTTTCCAGGCGGGTCCATTCGTCCGGGGCGGCGCTCTTGCGCATCGTCATCACCGCCGGATAGGGGCGCCCCCCGAACGTCCGGACCTTTTCTGTCTTCATCTCGCGCACCGGGCGCATGTCCTGATCGAAAAAGGTCACGCCCATGAGAACGCCGTCATCGCGGATCTCCACCACCTGCCTGCCCCAGACCACCGGGGCGCCGGGCTTCGGCACGGCCTCGATCCGGTAGGTCGTGCGGGAGCCGGCGCGCGTCCTGCCGATGATCCTGTGGGTGTAGTGGCGCAGCACGTCGTCAGAACGCGCAAGATCGGAATAGGAAAAATCGGATCCCATCCAGCTTTGCCCCAGCAGCGAGGCGGGCAGCTTGATCACCTGGTTGATCTTCGGGTTGTAGACCCAGGTGTTGTTGCCGAGCTTCAACGTGGCGTTGCCGGCTTCCCTGGGGGGTGCGATGAAGCGGACCAGCGCGTCGGTCTCGCCCCGCGAATAGCCCTTCATGGTCAGTTTTCGTTCCCAGTTCGGGCGGTGGATGGTCATCACGACCGTGGTTTCCGAGGTTTTCGAGCGCCAGTTGTCATGGGCTTCCCGCAGCAGTGCCGTGGCATCCTGGGCCGCCGCGAGAGAGGCCCCGGCCAGGTGGAGCGCGGCCGCGACAGCGGCAAGGATGGTCCTTCGGCGCGGGGAAAATGCTCGCGGGGAAGAAAATGCACGCGGGAAAAATGCAGGTGAGAACATTCGGCCGCCTCCGGGAAATGCACGCCACCCGCCGCCAGCCCCGCCCCGATGTCGGCCGGGCTGTCGGCGGAAAACGGACTGGACCGGGCAGTCCATACCTGCTGGTGTCTAACTGCTGCCCCTGATACAGTCAAGCGCATGAACAGGACCCGGTTTGAAAACCTCGATGAGCAGAAGAAGGAGCGCCTGCTCGACAGCGCCGCCGAGGAATTTGCCGAACATGGCTATGAAGGGGCTTCGCTGAACAAGATTCTCGAACGTGCGGGCATGAGCAAGAGCTCGCTCTACCACTATTTCGAGGACAAGGCAGATCTGTTCATGAGTCTGACCGAGCGCTCGGTTGCAATCCTCATGTGCGAGATCGGCGGCTTCGACCCGCAGGCGCTGACGGCCGAAAGCTACTGGCCCGTGCTGGAAGGGCGGGTGCGCCGTGCGCTGGAACTGTCCAACCGCAATACCTGGTATGTGAAGCTGGGGCGGATGATGCTGCGCTTTCGCAGCCTGCCGAAGGGGATGGACCGGAGCAACCGGCTCTACCGGGCGGCGCGCAGCTTTGTGGAGGCCACGCTGCTGCGCGGCCAGGAGCTGGGGGTGGTGCGCACCGACCTGCCGCAGTCGCTGATGGTTGACAGCGCGATGGCGCTGGGCGAGGCGATCGACGCCTGGATGCTGACCCACTGGGACGACATGACGCCCGAGGAGCGCCTGGCCATGGTCGGCGTGAATTTCGAGCTGTTCCGCCGGCTGCTGGCTGCGCCTTCCGAAGTTTCTTCCGCTGCGTCCCCCGGGGGAGGCTTCCGGGCCGGGCGCGGGGGGCGGGAAGATTTCAAGAAATCGTGAGCCCTGAGGTCTTGACTTTCCAGCGCTGGAAGGACGCAGGGCCTGACACCGGCGGGTGCCGAAGGGGCCGCGGAGGCATCGGGCATGCGAATCGCGGCGTGCGACCCGATCCGCCGCACCCCGGCACGGGCCTGGCGTGAGCTTGACATGAGAAGCCGGCATGAAGAGATGAGAAGTCGGCACGGATAACGAGATGAGGTTGGCATGAAACAGACAGGAAAACCCGGCCGGACCGGCGGAACCGGAGCTTCGCGCCGGTCGGTCCTGCTCGGGCTTGCCGCCGCCGGCGCCTTCCCCGCTCCGGCGGTGTTCGCCCGGGGCGACGGCGGAACCTTCGTCCGGCGCAACGTGTCGGCCTTCCGCCTGCACGACTGGCGCGATCACTTCGACAGTCTGAAGAACGGTGTCATCCTGTCGGATACCAGTTCGCGCATGCTCCAGTACTGGTCCGAAGACGGCAGCATCTACAGGATCTACCCGACCAGCGTTCCGATGTCCGAAGACCTGACCCGGCGCGGCTACACCCGGGTGGTCCGCAAGGTCGAGGGCCCGTCCTGGGCGCCGACGCCGGCGATGAAGCGGCGCAACCCCGACTGGCCCGATTTCGTGCCGCCGGGGCCCGACAACCCGCTGGGCACGCATGCGCTCTATCTCAGCTGGCAGTATTACCGGATCCACGGCACCAACGATACGCGCAAGATCGGGCGGCGTTCGTCCAACGGCTGCATCGGGCTGTATAACGAGCAGATCGCCGAACTGTTCGAGCTGGCGAAGGTCGGCACCCAGGTGAAGTTGATCTGATGAGCTGATCTGATGTCGCCCGAACGGGCCGGAAAGGCCGGCGAGATGGAGGAGCGGAGATGAACGGCGGCAGGTTGCTTGCGGTCGCGTTTGCTGCCGTGCTGATCGGGGGCGGGGCCTATTTCCTTTTCGGGCCGCAGCCGGTGCGCGAGGCGGCCGGCGGCATGGGCGAGGGAGCGGCCGCGCAGGGCGGCTCCGGGGCCGGCGCAACGGCCGGCGGCGGCGAGGCCGCGGCGCTGGCCGAGGTGCTCCTGCCGGAAGCGCTGGGAGATTCCGCCCTTATCGGCGAGCGCATATTCAACGCCAAATGCGCGGCCTGCCACAACCGGAACGCCGCAGGCCGCGAAGGGGTAGCCCCGCCGCTGGTCCACCAGATCTACCGACCGGCGCACCACGGCGACGCGGCTTTCCTGCTTGCAGTCAGGAACGGTGTGCGCGCCCATCACTGGAATTTCGGCAACATGCCGCCGGTCGAGGGGCTGACCGATGCCGATGTCAGATATGTCGTGGCCTACATACGCGAGCTCCAGCGTGCGAACGGGGTCAGATAGGCTCTCCCGGAGCCCCGGGCGGAGAGGCGGCAGGTGAAGCGGCAGGTCAGAAGACGGCCCGGCGCGAAACCGATCGTCCTTGCCGCGCTGGGGGCAGGGCTGGCGGGGCTGGTGCTGCTGGCGGCGGGGCAGGGGGGGCTCCTGCGCCTTCTCCTGCGCCCCCCGGCGGCGGTTGCCGGGGGGACGCCGGTCATGCCGCCGGATTCCTCGCCCGAGCGGGGCAGGGTGCTCTATGCCGAGAACTGTGCTTCCTGTCACGGGGCCCGGCTGGAGGGGCAGGAAGACTGGCAGACGCCGGGGCCTGACGGGATTCTGCCCGCCCCGCCCCACGATGCCGCGGGGCATACCTGGCATCACGGCGACGGGATCCTGTTCGACTATGTCAGCCTTGGCGGCGCGCGGGCTCTGGAAAAGCGCGGGATTGCCGGCTTCAGGAGCGGGATGCCAGGCTTTTCCGCCGCACTGACAGAGCAGGAGATCTGGGATATCCTGGCCTATATCAAGTCGAACTGGCCGGAGCGGATCCGTGCTCTCCAGGCGAGCCAGACGGAAGCCGAACGGGAAAGGGGCGACTGACATGCGCGATGTCGTGAGAAGGGGAGCACTGGCGCTGGCGCTGGCGCTGTCGGCGGCGGGGCTTCCGGCCCCGGCGGCCGCGGAATTCACCGAGGAGGAGATCAAGCGCCTGGCGCTGGAGGCGATCCTGGAAAACCCGCAGATCGTGCTCGATGCCGTCGCCATCCTCCGCCAGCGCGAGGCGGAAGCCGCAGCCGCGGCGCAGCGGGAGCTGCTTTCGGAGCAGCGCATGCTGCTGGAGCGTGATCCGAACGCCCCCGTGGTCGGCAACCCCGAGGGCAGCGTGACGGTGGTCGAGTTCATGGATTACAACTGCCCCTACTGCAAGCGTGCCGCGGGCGAGGTGGCCGCGCTGCTGGACGGGGATGGCGACATCCGCGTCGTCTATCGCGAATGGCCGATCCTGGGCGAAGGCTCGGTCTATGCCGCCCGCGCTGCCCTCGCCGCGCGGCGGCAGGGGAAATACCCGCAGATGCACGAAAGGCTCATGGGGCTTCGCGGTCGGGTCGACGAGGCGGCGGTGCTGCGCGTTGCCCGGGAGATCGGGCTGGACATAGAGCAGTTGCAGGCCGACATGCAGGCGCCGGAAATCGACGAGCATCTGGAAACTTCGCGCTGGCTGGCCGAGCAGCTGGGTTTCAGCGGAACCCCTTCGTTCGTGATCGGCGATGCGCTGGCGCCCGGGTTCGTCGAGCTGGAACAGCTGCAGTCGATGGTGGCCGCGGCGCGGGCCGCGGAGTGAGCGCAGCGCCCGCGCTGCAGTGGCTTCCGGCGAGGGTGGCGCGGGGCCGATGCCCTGCCGGCCGTGCGCGGTGGCCGGATGCGCGGCGGCCGAAACGGCCGGGGCCGGGGGCGCCGGGGCGGAGGATGTGCAGCCGGGCAGAGGCGCCGGCGGGTGGCCGCTCAGGCCGGCACCGCCTCGTAGCCTTCGGCCCTGATCGCCGCGAGCAGGGCCGCATCGTCGAGCGTCGAGTCGATCTCGACCGTGCGCTTTTCCAGATCGACCGCCACCCTGGCGGCGGAATCCGCCCTGCTCACGGCCTTCTCTATCGCCGCCTTGCAGTGGCCGCAGCTCATTTCCGGCACGCTGAACCTGCGCATCGGTTCCTCCGTTGCTGATCTTTCCCTGCCGCCGGCAGCTAGATGTTCCGGCGCGGGAAGGTCAAGGTGCTTCCCGCGCGGGAAGGGGCGAAATTTTTTGCTGGAATGTCATGGAAGGCCTTGACCTTCCAGCAACTGGAACCCCCATGTGGCAGGTGAGAGCGAAAGTCGCGGCGGGCGGCCGCCGTGCCGGCGACTGTCGGCGCGCCCCCCGGAAGGAGCAGACAGATGGCAGACGAGGAAAGAGAAGAAGAACTCGTGTTTCAGGTGGAAGGCATGAGCTGCGCTTCCTGCGTCGGCCGTGTGGAGCGGGCGCTGCGGGCGGTGCCCGGGGTGCGCGAGGTCGGCGTCAACCTGGCGAGCGAAACCGCAACCGTGCGCTTCGCCCCGCCCGCGGAGGCGGGGGCGCTGCTGGCCGCGGCCGAGCAGGCCGGCTACCCGCCGCGCCGGCAGGAGGTGACGCTGGCGATCGAGGGGATGAGCTGCGCCTCCTGCGTGGGGCGGGTGGACAGGGCCATCGCCGCGCTGCCCGGCGTTCTGGAGGTCAGGGTGAACCTTGCCTCGGAGACCGCCACCGTGACCTTTCTGGAGGGGGCGGTGACGGTTGCCGATCTGCTCCGGGCCTCTGCCGATGCGGGATATCCGGCAAGGGTGAAGGATGCCGGCGCGACAGGAGACCCGGGCGCGCGCAGGGAAGAGGAGGCGCGCAGGCTGTGGCGGCTGACGCTGCTGGCGGCGGTTCTCACCGCGCCGGTGTTCGCGCTGGAGATGGGCAGCTACCTCTTCGGCTTCATCGCCGAATTCAGGGAAAACGTGCTGGGCGAGCAGCTCAACCGCTACATCCAGTTCTTCCTGACCACCATCGTGCTGTTCGGGCCGGGGCTGCGCTTCTATGCCAGGGGGGTTCCGGCGCTGTTCAAGGGCGCGCCGGACATGAACTCGCTGGTGGCGCTGGGCACGGCTGCGGCGTGGGTCTATTCCACCGTCGTCACCTTCGCCCCCTCGGCCCTGCCGGCCGAGGCGCGGAACGTCTATTTCGAGGCGGCGGCGGTGATCGTGACGCTGATCCTGCTGGGCCGGTTCCTGGAGGTTCGTGCCAAGGGCCGCACCGGCGAGGCGATCCGCAAGCTGATAGGCCTTCAGGCCAGGACCGCGCGGGTGGAGCGCAATGGCGAGGTGGTCGAGGTGCCGGTCGAGGAAATCGCGGTCGGCGACATCATCCACGTGCGCCCGGGCGAGAAGATCGCGGTGGATGGCGAGGTGGTGAGCGGCGCGTCCTGGGTTGACGAAAGCATGATCACCGGCGAACCGATCCCGGTGGAAAAGAAGGAGGGCGCCGAGGTCGTCGGCGGCACCGTCAACGGCACCGGAGCGCTGGTGTTCCGCGCCACCAGGGTGGGCGCCGACACCATGCTGGCCCAGATCATCAGGATGGTGGAGCAGGCCCAGGGCGCCAGGCTGCCGATCCAGGCGCTGGTGGACAGGATCACCCTGGTCTTCGTGCCGGTGGTGATGGGCGTTGCGGCGCTGACGGTGGCGGCATGGTTCCTCTTCGGTCCCGATCCGGCGCTGACCTATGCGCTGGTGGCCGGGGTTTCGGTGCTGATCATCGCCTGCCCCTGCGCGATGGGGCTGGCGACGCCGACTTCGATCATGGTCGGCACCGGGCGGGCGGCCGAACTGGGGGTGCTGTTCCGCAAGGGCGATGCGTTGCAGGCATTGCAGGACGCGGAAATCGTGGCGCTCGACAAGACCGGCACGCTCACCGAGGGCCGCCCCGAACTGACCGACCTGACGGTGGCCGAGGGGCAGGACGAGGCCGAGGTGCTGCGCCTGGTGGCCTCGGTCGAGGCGACCTCGGAGCACCCGATTGCCGAGGCCATCGTGCGCGCGGCCAGGGCCCGCGGGCTGGATCTGGCCGGGGCCGAGGATTTCGACTCGATCACCGGCTTTGGCGTGCAGGCTACCGTCGAGGGCCACAAGGTGCTGATCGGCGCCGACCGGCTGATGAGGCGCGAGGGGGTCGATCTGGGCGCTCTGGCCGAGGCGGGCCAGGCGCTGGGCCGCAAGGGCAGGACGCCGCTTTACGCCGCCATCGACGGGCGCGCCGCGGCGGTGATCGCGGTGGCCGACCCGATCAAGCAGAGCACGCCCGAGGTGATCGCGGCGCTGCACGTGCTGGGCAAGAAGGTGGCGATGATCACCGGCGACAACCGCGGCACGGCGCAGGCCATCGCCCGGGAACTCGGCATCGACCACGTGGTGGCCGAGGTGCTGCCCGAGGGCAAGGTCGAGGCGCTGCATCGCTTGCGCGAGGGCGGCGGGAAGCTGGCCTTCGTGGGCGACGGCATCAACGATGCCCCGGCGCTGGCCGAGGCCGATGTGGGCATCGCCATCGGCACCGGCACCGACATCGCCATCGAAAGCGCCGACGTGGTGCTGATGTCGGGCGATCTGCGCGGCGTGGTCAATGCCTTCGACATCAGCCAGAAGACCATGCGCAACATCCGCCAGAACCTGTTCTGGGCCTTCGGCTACAACACCGTCCTGATCCCGGTGGCGGCAGGGGTTCTCTACCCGGTCTGGGGGGTGCTGCTCTCGCCGATGCTGGCGGCCTTCGCCATGGCGATGTCCAGCGTCTTCGTGCTGTCGAACGCGCTGCGCCTGCGTTGGGTCAGGCCGGTGATGGAGGGTGACACGGCCGCTGGGCCTGCACCGGCAGGAGCAATGAAGCCCGCCCCGGCCGAATAGGGCCGAATAGAATGGAAAGGAGCTGACATGAACATAGGGGATGTCGCCGCCCGTTCCGGCCTTCCGGCCAAGACGATCCGCTACTACGAGGATATCGGGCTCGTGAAGCCCCTGCGCGACAGCAACGGCTACCGGGCCTTTCGGGAAAAGGAAGTGCACAAGCTGATCTTCCTGGGCCGGGCCCGGGCGCTGGGGTTCTCGATCGAGGACTGCCGGGCGCTGCTGGCGCTTTACGAGGACGAAACCCGCGCCAGCGCCGACGTGAAGCGCATCGCCGAGCAGCATCTGGAGCGGATCGAGCAGAAGATTCGGGACCTGAACGCGATGCGCGCCACCCTCACCCATCTGATCGAGGAATGCGCCGGCGACCACCGCCCGGACTGCCCCATTCTCGAAGATCTGGCCCGCCCGGGCGGACGAAAGGTCGCGGGGTGAGCGAAGCGCAGGCGCATCCGGCCACCGTTCCGGCGCGTTCCGGTGCGCTCAGGCATGGCGGCGGGCATGGCGGCGGGCATGGCGGCCACCTGCCCTCCAGCGGTCGGGCGCTGGCCATTTCCGCATGGCTGACCGGAACATATTTCCTGATCGAGCTGGCTGTCGGCCTGTGGACCGGCTCGGTGGCGGTGATCTCGGACGCGTTTCACACCTTTTCCGCGGTCGGGGGGGTGCTGGTGGCGCTCGTCGCCGCCCGGCTCGCCCGCCGCCCGGCCGACGAGCGGCGGAGCTTCGGCTGGTATCGGGCCGAGCTGATCGGAGCGCTGGCAAACGGCGCCTTCCTGCTGGGCATGGCGCTGCTGGTGATCGTGATGGGTTTCATGCGGCTGGGAAATCCGGTCGAACTGGCCACCGGTCCGATGCTCTGGGTCGCCGCGGGCGGGCTGTTCACGGAATTCATATCGCTCGGGTTGCTGTTCAGGCAGCAGTCGAGCGATCTGAATATCAAGGGCGCATTCTGGCATATCATCCAGACCTTCGTGGGCAGCCTTGTCATCATCGTCGCCGCGCTGGTGATCCACTTCACCGGCTTTCTGGCCATCGACCCGATCCTGGGGATCGCCTTCGGCTTCGTGCTGCTCTGGGCGAGCTGGGGAATCCTGCGCGATTCGGCACATCTGCTGATGGATGGAACCCCTGCCGGCATCAGCCTGGCGGAGATTGCCGCGGCGCTGGAGAAACTGCCGGGCGTTGCCGATGTGCACCACATCCACGGCTGGGCACTTACAAGCGGCAAATACGTGTTCTCGGCCCATCTTCTGGTAGCGCCGGGCGTGCCGGATGCCGGGCGCGAGCGGACCCTGCAACAGGCCCATGCGCTTCTGAAGGAGCGGTTCGGATTCCACTTCGCAACCCTGCAGCTGGAAACGGAGTGCCCGGAAGCCGCGACATCGGGCGACATCGACATCGCACGCGGTTGGCGCGAGAGTGGCCGCGAGCCGGGTTGAGAGCAGCAGATGCCCGGAACAGGTGCGAGGACCGGCGCGAAGCCGTTCCGGGCACCGGGCACCGGGCACCGGGCACCGGGATCCGGGAAACGGGAAACGAACGCATCCCGGGAATGCGGGAAGAACGGGAAAGAAGAAACCGATGACGAACAGACGAGAATTCATGGTGGCAATGGCCGCCGGAGCGACCGCGCTCGGCCTTCCGGGGGGGCTCCGGGCAAGCGGCGCGCCGCCCCGGCTGGCGATGCCGCCGCTGCTCGATGCCACGACCACCGGGCGGTTCGCGCTGAACGCGGCGGCCGGCAGCGTGGAGTTTCCGGGGCTCGGGCGCAGCCACAGCTGGGGCTTCAACGGGGGCTTTCTGGGGCCGACGCTGCGCCTCGATGCACGCGGCGAGACGGCGGCGCGGGTAACCAACGCCCTGGAAGAGGAAATCTCCGTGCACTGGCACGGGCTGATCGTCCCCGGCGAGGTGGACGGCGGGCCGCATCAGCCGATCGCCCCGGGGGCCGAGTGGGCGCCGGTGCTTCCGGTGGACCAGCCGCCGGCGACACTCTGGTATCATTCGCATATCCACGGCAAGACCGGCCCGCAGGTCTACAAGGGGCTGGCCGGGGTGCTGCAACTGACCGACGGGCAGGACGACGCCCGCGGCCTGCCCTCGGAATACGGTGTGGACGACCTGACGCTGGTCCTGCAGGATCGCCGCTTCGACGCCGGCGGGCGGATGGTCTACAACATCACCAACCACGACCGGATGATGGGCTTTGCCGGCAACCGGATGCTCGTCAACGGGCAGATCGGGGCCAGCGCCGTGGTGCCGGCGGGCATCGTCCGGCTGCGGCTGCTGAACGGCTCGAATGCGCGCATCTACACGCTGGCGATTTCCGACGGGCGCGAGATGCACCTGATCGGAACCGACAGCGGGCTTCTGGACAGGCCGCTGGCGATGCCCTCCGTGGTGCTGGCCCCCGGCGAGCGGGCCGAGGTGCTGGTGGACCTTTCCGACGGGCGCGAGGTGGCGCTGGTCTCCGGCCTCGAGGTCAATGCCGAAGGCGGCGGCGGCATGGGAGGCATGATGGGCAGCGGCATGATGGGCGGCGGCGCCATCGAGCCGTTGCCGCTGGGCGGGCCGGTGGACCCGGCCACTGCCTTCACGGTGCTGCCGCTTGTTGTCGATTCCGCGCTGACGCCGCGCATCGACCGGCTGCCCGAGGCGCTCGACGGCGAGATGCCCGACCTCGCCGGACAGCCGGTGGCCCGCAGCCGCGAACTGGTGCTGGAAATGGCCATGGGGCCGCGGATGATGTTCTCGAAGACCCCGTTCTCGATTTCCGGCGCGCCCTTCCGCATGGATGTGATCAACCAGCAGGTCCGGCTTGGCGACCTGGAACGCTGGGTGATCTCGGGGCAGATGCTGATGCACCCCTTCCACGTGCACGGGGTGAAGTTTCAGGTGCTGTCCGAGAACGGCGGCCCGCCGCGGTTGCAGAACCGGGGCTGGAAGGACACGGTGCTGGTGAACGGGCAGGCGGAGATCCTGATCCCCTTCACCCGGCCTGCCCCGGCCGATCTGCCCTTCATGTATCACTGCCACATCCTCGAACACGAGGATGCCGGGATGATGGGCCAGTTCACGGTGCTCTGAACGGTTCCGGTCGCCGGCCGGACCCTGCCGCGCTCACCGCGATGTGAAGGCGCGTGGGATGCGGCCCGGCCGGATCTGCGCCAGGATGCAGGCGGGAGCGGAACCGGCAGGAGGCATGGGCATGCGGCGGCAGGGGGGCAGAACGGGTTCGGCCCGGATGCGGGCGGGGCGGCCGGCTGCGGCACTGGCGGCGGCAGCGGTTGCGCTGGCCGGCTGGCCGGGGGGCGCTGCGGCCGAGGCGTTACGGTTCGATCGCGGCTGGAAGGAGCAGGGGTTCCTGCGCCTCTGGTCGAACGAATATCGTGCCGAGGGCACGCGGCTGGAGGTGGTTTCCGACGGCACCGTGTCCATGTTCTATGCTCCGCTGGAACGGCGCTTCCAGGATGCGGAGCGCGCTTCCTGGGAGTGGTCGGTCAGCCGTTCCGTCGTGCCGACGCCGCTGCACGTGAAGGGCGCGGACGATCGCAATCTCGCGCTCTACTTCGTGTTCCTGCCCCCGGAGCGGGCGGAGGCCCTGTCGCCGAGAGCGGCCCGGCGGCTGCTGCGCGATGGCACGGCGCGCATGGTGGTCTATGTCTGGGGCGGGAACCACGCGCGTGGCGCCCGCCTGATCAGCCCTTACGGGGCGGAGGGGAGCCTGGGGCTGGTGGTGCTGCGCCAGGCCGGCACCGGCCGCTTTTCCGAGCAGGTGGCGCCGCGGAACGATTTCGAACGGCTGTTCGGCAGGCCGGCGGGCCGGCTGGTGGCGCTTGCGGTGAGCGCCGACAGCGATGATACCGGCGGGCAGGTGCGCGGGGTGATCGAGAATCTGCGGCTGGAATAGGGCGCACCGCGCCCGGGGAGCGCGCGCCGTGAGCGCGGGACACCCCCCGCACGCGGGCCGGGCGCCGGGGCGGGCCGGCGCCCTCCGCTCCGCTCCCGCCACTGCTCCCGTCCCGCTCGCCGCGGCGGTTCCCGGCGGGGTTCAGCCCAGCCAGACGTCGAGGAACAGCATCACCACGAGCCCGACCGCCAGCCCCGTGGTGGCCTTGTTCTGGTGTCCGGCCCGGTGGGTTTCGGGGATGATCTCGTGGCTGATGACATAGAGCATCGCGCCGGCGGCGAAGGCCAGCCCCCAGGGGAGCAGCGGCTGGGCGACCACGATCACGGTTGCGCCCAGAAGCCCGGTAACGGGTTCCACCAGCCCGGTCAGCGCGGCGACCGTCCAGGCGCGCCGGGCCGAATAGCCTTCGCCCAGGAGCGCCACCGCCACCGCGAGTCCCTCGGGGGCGTTCTGCAGCCCGATTCCGAGCGCGATCGGAAAACCCCCGGCGAATCCTTCGGCGCCGAAGCCGACTCCCACCGCGAGCCCTTCGGGCAGGTTGTGGATGGTGATGGCGATGATGAACAGCCAGATCCTGCGCATCGATTCGGCCGCCGGCCCCTCGCGTCCGGAGCTGAAGTGCTCGTGCGGCAGGCGCTCGTTCATGAGCGCCAACGCCCCCATGCCGATCAGGATGCCGATGCAGGCGATCAGCGCGGGCACGGCCCCGGGTCCGTAGCGGGCTTCGGCGGCCGCGAGCGCGGGAATGATCAGCGAGAAGAAGGACGCCGCCAGCATCACCCCGGCGGCGAAGCCGAGCGAGATGTCGCGGGTCTGCCGTGTCGGCGTGCGCCCGAAGAGCACCGGCGAGGCCCCGACGGCGGTCATCAGACCGGCGGCGAGGCTGCCGAGAAACCCCAGGAGAATCGGTGACATGCCATCCATGCTGTGTTCCTTGCCTGTCGGCCCGGGTGTGGGCCGGCCCGATATCGAGCATTTGAGAATGATTCGCAAGTTGGCCGCCGCGCATCGGAGGTTCCACCGCCGGCTTCCGCGGGCTAGACTGGCGAGGGCCGGTCCCGCCCGGCGGGGTGCCTGCGGGGGCGGGGCCGGAGCGCAGCGCGGGAGCAGGGCATGATCTCGATCGGAACCATGTCGCGCAGGACCGGCACCAAGGTGCAGACGATCCGCTATTACGAGCAGATCGGCCTTCTGCCCGAGCCGGAGCGCAGCGCCGGCGGGCAGCGCAGATACCGGCAGGCCGACCTGGACCGGCTTTCCTTCATCCGCCATGCGCGCCAGCTGGGGTTCTCGCTGGATGCCATCCGCGAACTGCTGGAACTGGCCGACCACCCCGAGCGGCCCTGCGCCGGGGCCGATTCGATCGCCCGCCGCCAGCTGGTGCAGGTGGAACGGCGGATCCTGCGCCTGCAGGCGCTGAAGACCGAGCTGGAGCGGATGCTGCGCGAATGCAGTGGCGACAGCGTGGCCGAATGCCGGGTTCTGGAAATCCTGCGCGACCATTCGGAATGCCTGACCGAGCACGAGGAGATCGGCTGCTGAGCAACCGCCGGCAGGGCCGCCGCCCTGTCCCCGCGGTTCAGCTGCCGGGAGGGGCGTCGCGGGGAACGGTCTGCGCGTATTGCCGTGCCAGCGCCATGAAGGCTCGTATCAGGCGCAGCTCCTTTCGCTGGGAGAGGCAGAGCACGGTTTCCTCCATCGTCGGCGGGGTTCCCGCAAGGGGGATCATCACCAGCCGCGGGTCGTGGCCGTATTCGGCCCTGGAGACGAAGCCGATCCCGCCGCCGGCGGCCACGATCTCGCGCACCGCCTCGCGGCCCTCGGCCTCGATCGCCGGCGACAGTTCCATGCCGGCTTCGCGGGCCTGCTCTTCCAGCTTGCTGCGGGTGACGGAGCCCGGTTCGCGCAGCACCAGCGGGAGGCGCGCCAGCTCCTGCAGTGTCGCCGGGCCGTGCGGCCGGCCGGGAAGGTCGCGGGCGGCAAAGGCGACGATCGGGCTGGCCCCGAGCAACAGGCTTTCGAAACGGGCCGCGCGCAGGGAGCCGCCGAGCACGCCGATCTCGGCCCGGTAGGCGGCCAGCGCGGCCTCGACTTCCCGCGAATTGCCCGACCTCAGGGTGATGCGCACCTTCGGGTGGCGGGTGCGGAACCGGCCGAGCAGCCCGGCAACATGCTGGGCGCTGTCGGCGATGATGCGCAGATGCCCGGCCACCACCGCGCGGGATTCGGCGAGAAAGGCGGCGGCGCGGGCCTCGTGTTCGAACATGGCCCGGGTGATTCGCAGCAGCTGCTCGCCCTGCGGAGTCAGCCTGATCTGCTTCTTGCTCCGGTCGAACAGGAGCACGTCATGGGCCTGTTCGAGTGCGCGCACCTGATCGGATATCGCCGGCTGGGTCAGTCCGAGCGCCCTTGCCGCACGGGAAAACCCGCCCTCGGTGGCGACGAAGTGAAAGGCGCGCAGCTGGACATGGCGCATCGGCGACTCCCGGCATGATATATCGATGATTTCGATCATATAATATAAAATAACGATTTCACATATGAAATCGGACCGGGCTAGACCGGCTGCGGAAGCAGTTACCCGGGGGCGGCAATGGCCGAGGACACAGCCAGCGGAACGCAGCCCGGTGCCGATGCACCGTTTCTGCTCACCCCGGGGCCGCTGACCACCGCCGCCGAGGTCAGGCAGGCGATGCTGCGCGACCTGGGGTCGTGGGATTCCGACTTTCGCGAAATGACTGCCCGCCTGCGCGCCTGCCTGCTGGAGATGGCCGGCCGCGGCCGCGAGGCGCATGACTGCGTGCCGATGCAGGGTTCGGGCACCTTCGCCGTCGAGGCGATGCTGGGCAGCTTCATCCCGCGCGACGGCAAGGCGCTGGTGCTGGCCAACGGCGCCTACGGCCAGCGCATCGCCGCCATACTGCGCACTCTGGGCCGCGATCACGTGGTGATCGACAAGGGCGACTACCTGCCGCCGCGCGGCGCGGAAGTGGCCGCGGCCCTGGCCGGCGATCCGTCGATCAGCGATGTGGTGGTCGTCCATTGCGAGACCTCCTCGGGCATTCTCAACCCGGTGGAGGAAATCGCCGAGGCCACCGCCGCCGCCGGGAGGAGGCTGCTGATCGATTCCATGTCCGCCTTCGGCGCCCTGCCGCTGGCGCCTGCCGAAGTGCCCTTCGAGGCGATGGTGTCTTCGGCCAACAAGTGCATCGAGGGGGTGCCGGGCTTCGGCTTCGTGATCGCCCGCAGGCAGGCGCTCGAGCGGGCGAAGGGAAACAGCCATTCGCTGAGCCTCGACCTGCACGATCAGTGGGCCTACATGGAACGCACCGGCCAGTGGCGCTTCACCCCGCCCACCCATGTGGTGGCCGCCTTCCTGAAGGCGCTGGAGCTGCACGCGGCCGAGGGCGGCACGGCCGGCCGCCTGGCGCGCTACGAGCGCAACCGCGACGTGCTGGTGGAAGGGATGCGCGCGCTGGGCTTCGAGACGCTGCTGAACGCGCGCTGGCTCTCGCCGATCATCGTCACCTTCTTCACCCCCGCCGATCCGGCCTTTTCCTTCGCCCGCTTCTACGAGCTGCTCAAGGCGAAGGGCTTCATCATCTACCCCGGCAAGCTGACGGTGGTGGACAGTTTCCGCATCGGCTGCATCGGCCGGCTGGACGAAACCGTGATGCGCGGCGTGGTGCGCGCCGCCGGCGAGGCCCTGGCCGAAATGGGCGTGCGCAGCGCCGCGCCGCCCCCCGAGGCCCTGGCCGAACGCGCCCGGCTGTCCGCCGCCTGATCGCACCCGCCCGTCCCGCAAGTTGCCAACCAACCGCAAAGGAACCCGAAAGATGAGCAATTTTTCCGAATACACCTACCAGCGCCAGTATCGCGGCAGGATCAAGGCGGTGGTGCTGGACTGGTCCGGCACCCTGGCCGATGCCTATGTGATCGCGCCGGCGGTGGTTTTCGTCGAGGTCTTCGCCAGGCAGGGGGTGGAGATCACCATGGAAGAGGCGCGCGGGCCGATGGGGCTGCGCAAGGACCTGCACATCAAGGCCCTGACCGAGGTGCCGGAAATCCGCGAACGCTGGAAGGCGGTGAAGGGCCGCTACCCCACGCAGGAGGACGTGGACGCCATGTTCGCCGATTTCGTGCCCGCCCAGCTGGAATGCCTGCCCGAATACACCACTCTGCTGCCCGGGGTGAAGGAGGTATGCCTCGATCTGCAGCGGCAGGGGATCAGGCTGGGCGCTTCCACCGGCTTCACCCGCGACATGGTGGACATCCTGCACGGCGCGGCCCAGGAGCAGGGGCTGAAGCTGGATGCCACCGTGGCCGGCGACGAGGTGATCAACGGCGCCCGTCCCAAGCCGCACATGGTGTTTCGCAACATGGACCTGCTGGACATCGACGACGTGAAGTCGGTGGTGAAATGCGACGATACCACCTCCGGTGTGGGCGAGGCGCTCAATGCCGGCTGCTGGGGCGTGGGGCTGGTGCGCTATTCCAACTACATGAACATCAATTCGCTGGAAGAGGAAAAGACCCTCTCGGAGGAGGAAATCGCCCGCCGCATGGCCCATGCCCGCAAGCTGCTGGAGCAGAGCGGGGCGCATTACGTGATCGACAGCCTGGTGGAGCTGCCGGCGGTGATCGAGGACATCAACGCCCGCCTGGCCCGCGGCGAAAGGCCCTGATCGGCCGATGATCCCCCGCCTCCGCGGCCGCCGGCAGGTGCCGGCGGCCGCAGCCCCGCCTCGAACCCGAGGCGCGCTCTCCCCGGCCGGCGCTTGCGCGGCCCCCGCTGCATGCCTTTCGCGGTGGAGCCGCCGCTTTCCGGCGTGCGATCCGGGGTGCGGCACCGGCATCAGCCTGCGCTCCGCTGCCACCGTCCGCGCCTGTCTCCTGCGGATCATCCGCATCATCGGTGCGGTTCGCGCCCGCAGGCGCGCCTGAAGGCCCCCTGAAAATCAGTTGACAGGCGCACGCGGGCTGGACAACTCTTTTCAAACGGCGGCTTGGGAGCGATCTGCAGAATCGCTCCGGTCGCCGGGCTGTCTTTTCGCGCGGCAGGGACGGAGGCTGCAGAAGAAGGAAAGGCGAAGAAGAAGCAAGAAGAAGAAAAGGGAAGAAAAACGAACGGAATCCGTGCCGGTGTCACACGGGCTTCACAGTGGTGCGCCAGAACGGCAACCGGAGTCGGGCGGGGTTTCTGCCTCGTGCTCCGCGGGATCCAAAACAGGGAGAACTGATCATGAAACGAGTGTTCCTTTCGGGAGCGGCGCTGCTGGCAGTCACGGCGGCGGCCGGTGCCGCGCCGTGCCCTCCGGTCACCGTGAGCGACATGCAGGGCGTGGCGCCGGGGAAACATCCGCAGCAATACGACCTGGCGGAATTCCAGTCGCTGGCCAGCTGCACGCTGGAATTCGCCGAGAACCCGGCGATCGCGGAGCTCAACGCCAGGATCCGCGGCAACCCCGCGCTGCCCCCCCTTTCCGAGCGCCTGCCCGAGGAACCGCTGGTGATCGCGCCCTATGAATCGATCGGTCGCTACGGCGGCGTCTTCGATGCGCTCTCCAACGCGCCGGAGGCCGGCACCTCCGATTTCCTGTCGGTGCGCCATGTCAACCTGGTGCGCTATTCGGACGACCTGCAGACCATCGTGCCCTATGTGGCCAAGTCCTGGGAATGGAACGAGGATTTCACCGAGCTGACCTTCCGGCTGCGCAAGGGGCACAAGTGGTCCGACGGGGCGCCGTTCACCTCGGCCGACATCAAGTTCTGGTACGACAACCTGATGATGGACCCGAACGTGTTCTCCAAGCCGAAGGATTACGCGCTCGTGGCCGGCCAGCCGATGACGGTGGAAACCCCCGATCCGCAGACGGTGGTCTTCAAGCTGCCGGCGCCCAAGCCCGGGCTGCTGGCGACCTTCGCCACCATCTATGCCCAGCCCTTCCAGCCGAAGCATTTCCTGGGCCAGTTCCACCCGGCGCTCAACCCCGATGCCGACAAGCTGGCGCAATCCTACGGGTTCGAGAACGGCTATGCGCTGATCAAGGCCTATTACGGCAACTCGGACTGGACCGATACCGGCACGCCGATGCTCAACAGCCCCGACAAGGTGGCCAGGCTGCCGCGTGACGCGATGCCGACGCTGGAAAGCTACCAGATCGTGAAGGAAACCACGGAAGGGCGGAAGTTCGTCGCCAACCCGTATTTCTTCGCGGTCGACACCGCCGGCAACCAGCTGCCCTACATCAACGAGCAGGACGAGACCTATGCCAACGAGAACGAGGTGCGCCTGCTCAAGCTGGTCAACGCCGAGGTCACCTACAAGGCGCAATCCCTGACCCTGCCCTCGGCGCCGCTGCTGCTCGAAAACCAGGAAAAGGGCGATTTCACGGTGGATCTGAAGCCGACCATCGCCATGCCGACCTTCTCGTTCAACGTCACCTCCGAGGATCCGGCCAAGCGCGAGGTCTTCGGCGACGTGCGCTTCCGCGAGGCGATGTCGGTGGCGATCAACCGCGACGAGCTCAACGAGACCGCCTTCTTCGGCCTCGGCGAGCCCAAGCAGTACATCGGGTTTTCGCCCACGCCCGATTTCGTCGATCCCAAGTGGCTGAGCTACAAGGCCGAGTACGACCCGGCCCGCGCCAATGCCCTGCTTGACGAGATCGGCATGAAGGATCTCGACGGCGACGGCTTCCGCGAACTGCCCAACGGCGACAAGCTGGTGCTGAACCTGCAGTTCGCCACCCAGGGCATCCCCGGCCAGGTGGTCGAGCTGGTCGGCCAGTACTGGTCGGAGGTGGGCATCCAGACCACCGTCAAGGAGGTCACCCCCGACGAGTACCGCTCGGCCCAGTCCTCCAACCAGCTGGACGTGGGCATGTGGAACAAGGGCCAGCCGCTGCCGATCATCATGGGGGTGGCCGAGCTGTGGAAGCCGCCGTTCGAGAACTACTTCGCGCACCGCACCGGCATGCTGTGGGCCGAATACATCGATTCGGGCGGAACCAAGGGCGTAAAGCCGCCGCAGTGGGTCTATGAGCTTTCCGATACCATCGACGCCTTCCAGTCGGCCTCGCCCGGCTCGGACGAGCAGGCCAGTCTCGGCGCGAAGCTGGTGGAGATGATGACCAGCCAGCTGCTGTTCATCGGCACCGTCCAGGCGCCCGCGCCGATCTACCACCGCAACGCGCTCAAGAACTTCGTTCCGTTCAAGACCGCCTCCTACGAATACTACCGGACCTATCCTTACCGTCCGGTGCAGTGGTGGCTCGACGAATGATCCGGGGCTGAAGGGCCTGAAGGAACAGCTCGCGGGCGGGTCGCCCGCCCGCGGCACCCGAAACCGGAACCGGCCGCGCCCCGTGCGCGGCGCGGGGCAGCAGGGTGGAAACGGGGATGCTTCACTTCGCGCGCTTCGTGGCGATCCGCGCCGCCATGGCGGTGGTCACGCTGGTGATCGTCTCCTTCATCGTGTTCTCGCTGATGGAGCTGGTGCCCGGCGACTGCGCCGAGCGCTACCTGGCTTTCAAGAACACCCAGGGCAGCGCGATCTCGGTGGCCGACATCGAGGCCGAACGGGTGCGCCTGGGGCTCGACAAGCCCTTCCTCACCCGCTGGGTGATCTGGATCACCAATGCCTTCCAGGGGGATTTCGGAGAATCCTGCATCCTGCGGCTCAACATCTCGCGTCTGCTGGGGGACAAGTTCCTGCTGTCGCTGGGGATCTGCCTGACGGCCCTGGCGCTGGCCTATGCCATCGCCCTGCCGGTGGGCATCATCTCGGCGACTTCCAGCTC
This sequence comes from Paracoccaceae bacterium, assembly GCA_026989055.1. Taxonomy (GTDB): domain Bacteria; phylum Pseudomonadota; class Alphaproteobacteria; order Rhodobacterales; family Rhodobacteraceae; genus JAJRUE01. The sequence continues at coordinate 16,020 of JALSKC010000075.1, read as the reverse complement.
CAGGCTGCTCAACAACACCCTGCGGCTGGTTTCCTACCTCGGCCTGGCGCTGCCCAACTTCCTGCTGGCGCTGATTATCATGCTGTTCGCCACCGTGATGTGGGGCGAGAGCCTCACCGGGCTGTTTTCCAAGGAGTTCCGCGATGCGCCGTGGTCCTGGGAGCGGGTGGCGGATTTCCTCAAGCACGCCTGGCTGCCGATCTTCATTCTCGGCTGGTCGGCCACCGCCTTCGCCATCCAGACGGTGCGGGCGCTGATGAGCGACGAGATCGGCAAGCTCTATGTCACCGCGGCCAGGGCGCGCGGGGTGGCGGGAAGGCGGCTGCTGTGGCGCTACCCGGCGCGCCACGCGCTGGGGCCGATCATCAACAGCCTCGGTTTCGACCTCAACCGCATCTTCAACGAGCTTCCCGTCGTCGCCCTGATCCTGACGCTCACCGAGGCGGGATCGCTTCTGATCGAGGCGCTGGCGCGCTCCAACGACCAGCAGCTTGCCGGCGCCATCATCTTCCTGCTCACCGGCTCGATCGTGGCGGTGAACTTCGCCACCGACGTCATCCTCGCGCTGACAGATCCGCGCGTGCGCCGCAGCATCCTGGGGTAGGGCCATGACCGAAACCACGCAGCCGGATGCCGCCATCGAGCAGAAGCGCAAGGAGGCCTATTTCACCGCCTCCCAGGGGCAGCTGATCTGGACCCGCTTCAGGCGGCAGAAATCGGCGGTGGTGGCGGCCTGGGTGCTGGTGGTTCTGATCCTGTCCGGCATCTTCGCCCCCTTCCTGACCCCCTACGACCCGACCATTGCCGGGCGCGACAAGGAATATCTCAACGGCGCGCCGCAGATTCCCCGCTTCTGGGACGAGAACGGCTTTTCCTGGCGCCCCTTCGTCTACAGCTACGAGCGCGAACGTTCGATCAAGACGAATTTCCGCTGGGTGACGACGAAGAAGACGGGGCTGGAGGACCGCCGCTATGTCCGTTTCTTCGTCGAGGGCAGCCCCTACAGGCTGTTCGGCATGGAGTTCCGCACCCGGCTGTTCGGGGTGGACAGGGGGCAGATTCATCTTTTCGGCACCGACAGCGCCGGCAAGGACATCTTCTCGCGCACCTTCCATGCCATCAAGACGTCGATGGCGGTGGGCACCATCGGGGTGCTGATCGCCTTCGTGCTGGCGCTGATCATCGGCGGCATATCCGGCTATTACGGCGGCTGGGTCGACAGCCTGCTGCAGATGTTCACGGATGCGATCCGGACCGTGCCGGCGATTCCGCTGTTCATGGCGCTGGCCGCCTTCATCCCCGACACCTGGAGCGCCGAGCAGAGGTTCTTCTTCATATCCATCATCCTCGGCTTCATCGGCTGGCCGACGCTGGCACGCCGGGTGCGCACCCATCTGCTGAGCGAGCGCAACCAGGAATACGTGCTCGCCGCCCAGCTGTGCGGCGCCTCTTCCGGCCATATCATCCGCCGCCACCTGCTGCCCAGCTTCACCAGCTACATCATCGTCGATCTGGTGATCTCCTTTCCCTACATGGTGCTCAGCGAAACCGCCCTGTCCTTCATCGGGCTGGGGCTGAAGGATCCGGTGAACTCGCTCGGGGTGATGCTCCAGAACGTGACCGATGCCGATGTCCTGCTGAACTACCAGTGGTATTTCATCCCCGTCATCTTCTTCATCACCCTCGTGCTGGCGTTCGTGTTCGTGGGCGACGGGCTGCGCGACGCCGCCGACCCCTATTCGGATACGCGCAAATGACCCGGCTGCTCGACGTCGAGAACCTCACCTTGCAGTTCGACACCGACGAGGGGCGGATCACCGCGGTGGACGGGGTCTCCTTCTCGCTGGAACAGGGCGAGGTGCTGGGGCTGGTGGGCGAAAGTGGCTCGGGCAAGTCGGTGACGGCGAAATCGCTGATGAAGCTGAACCCGGGCAATGCGATTTACGGCCCGCAGACCAGGATCGCCCTGCATCTGGACGACGGGTCGGTGGACATCATGTCTCTCAGGACCAGCTCCGAGCTGCAGCTGGTGCGCGGTGGGGCGATCTCGATGATCTTCCAGGAGCCGATGGCCTCTTTCGCTCCGGCCATCACCATCGGCAAGCAGATGGTGGAACAGCTGCTGATCCACACCGACATGTCGAAGAAGCAGGCCCGCGAACTGTCGATCGAGATGCTGGCGCGGGTCGGCATTTCGGATGCGTCCAGGCGCTTCGACCAGTATGCCTTCGAGCTGTCGGGCGGCATGCGCCAGCGGGCGATGATCGCCATGGCGCTTTCCACCCGGCCCCGCCTGCTGATCGCGGACGAGCCCACCACCGCGCTCGACGTCACCATTCAGGCCCAGGTGATCGAGCTGATGAAGGATCTGGTGGCCGAGTTCGGCATGGCGATCATCTTCATCACCCATGACCTGGGAGTGATCGCCCAGACCGCCGATACCGTGGCGGTGATGTATCTGGGCCGGCTGGTGGAACGGGGTCCGGTGCGCGAGGTGCTGCGCAGCCCGGGGCACCCCTATACCCGCGGCCTGCTGGAGGCGCTGCCCGACCTGGAAGATCTCGACCGGCCTCTGACCCCGGTGCCCGGAGACATCCCCTCGCCGCTGGAACGCCCCTCGGGCTGCGTGTTCCACACCCGCTGCCAGGTGGCAATCGAGGGCCTCTGCCGGCGCGAGGTGCCGCAGTTCGTGGATCTTGACGAACATCACCGCGCGGCCTGTCACCTGGTCGCGCGCGAAAGGGGGGCGGCATGAGCGAGCGCGCGCTGATCACCACCCGCAACCTTTCCGTCCACTACCCGCTGCGCGGCGGGCTGATCGGCCCGCGGCAGGTCGTGCGCGCGGTCGAAGGCGTCAGCATCGAGATCGCGCGGGGCAGCTTCTTCGGCCTGGTGGGCGAATCGGGCTCGGGAAAGACGACGCTGGGCCGTGCCCTGCTGCGCGCCGCCCCGATCACCCGCGGCGAGGTGATCTACGACGACGGCGAGGTGGAATACGATCTCGCCGCGATCGACAGGGCGGCGCTGAAGGATTACCGCACCCGCGCCCAGCTGATCTTTCAGGATCCTTACGCCGCGCTGAGCCCGCGCATGACGGTGCGCGACATCATCGCCGAGCCGCTGGAGGTGATGGGGCTCACGAAGACGCGCGCCGAGACCGATGAGCGGGTGCGCGAGATCGCGGCCCGCTGCCGGCTGAACCTCGAACACCTGCGCCGCTTCCCGCATGCCTTTTCCGGCGGCCAGCGCCAGCGCATCTCGATCGCCCGCGCCCTGGTCTCGCGCCCGCGCTTCGTGGTCGCCGACGAGGCGGTGGCGGCACTGGACGTCTCGATCCAGGCCGACGTGCTGAACCTGCTCAAGGACATCCAGCGTGACATGGGGCTGACCTTCCTGTTCATCAGCCACGACCTTTCGGTGGTCGCCCATGTCTGCGACCACGTGGCGGTGATGTATCTGGGCCGGCTGGTGGAAAGCGCGCCCACGCGCGAGCTCTTCGCCGCGCCGCGCCACCCCTATACCAAGGCGCTGCTGTCGGCGATTCCCTCGCTGGATCCGGACGATCGCGGCAGGGCGCAGAAGCTGGAGGGCGAGATCCCTTCGCCCACCGACCCGCCGCCCGGGTGCAAGTTCCATACCCGCTGCCCCTTCGCCACCGACATCTGCCGCCGGGAAGAACCGCGGCTCAGCCAGCAGGGAAGCGCGCATGACGTGGCCTGCCACCGCTGGCAGGAACTGGCGGAAGGGGGGGCGCGGGCCTGAACGGGCCCGCCCGGCGCCGGGCGGATCCGGCTGTTGCGGGACATGCGCCGGGGTGCGGGCCGAGCGCTGCCCGTGCGGGGCCGGTGCGGAGCAGGCCCGGGGAGCAGCGGGGGGGAGCGGCGGGAGCGGGTGCGGGCCGTGCGGGGCGCGGGCGGGCCGAAATCAGGGGCTGTAGCCGAATACCCCGTTCCCGGTGATCTTCATGTCCGACAGGCTGTGTTCGGCAAAGCTCATCCGGTGATCCAGCAGCCGGCGGGTCATCTCCAGGAGCGTGTCGGCATGGGCCGGGTCGCGGGCGAGATCGCGCATCTCCTGCGGATCGGCGCGCATGTCGAACAGCAGCGGCGCCAGCCCGCCGTTGAAATGCACGAGCTTGTAGCGCCTGCCGCGCAGGATCGAGACATTGCACTGGCGCAGCGCCAGCCCGAGGGCCTTCTGCGCCGGGCTCGGCGCGTCCGGTTCGCCGAAATCCAGTTCCATGAACACATGCTCGCGCCAGCCCTCCGGGCCGCACCCCTCCAGGAAGGGGCGCAGCGAGCGGCCGTCCATTCCGGGCGGCGGGGGGCAGCCCATCCATTCGAGGATCGTCGGCGCCAGATCCACCGATTCGGTGAAGGCATCGACCGTCTTGCCGAAATGCTCCGCCCCCGCCGGGTGGCGGATGATGAGCGGAACCCGGAAGGCCGGGTCGAAGACATGGCTCTTGCCCCACATGTGATGGTCGCCCAGCATCTCGCCGTGATCGGCGGCCAGGACGATCAGGGTATCGTCCATCTGGCCGCTTTCGCGCAGGAAGTCGAGCACCCGCCCGATGTGGTGGTCTACCTCGGTGGCCAGCCCGAAGTAGAGCGCCCGGAGCATCTGCACGTCCGCATCCCTGGTTTCGTCCAGCTGCCCGGGGCATCCCTGCACCATTGCCGAGATTGCCGGCCGGGTGCGCTGGGCCGCGATGAAGGGATGCACCCGTTCCTCGGCGGCGGGGTCGGCCATGCGTTGCGGCAGGGGGATTTCCTCGGGGCGATACATCCGGTTGTAGGGAGCGGGCGCCACCAGCGGCGGATGCGGGCGGATATAGGTGAGGAGGGCGAACCAGCCCTCGCCCGTCCGCCCGGACATGTGCTCCAGGAAGCGGTCGGTCAGAAAGGCGGTATCGCTGTCCTCGGCGCGGTAGAAGGCCGGGTCGTCGGGTCTGGGCGGGCGTTGCGGGTCCGGCGAGACCGGGGTGTAGAAATCGGCGTAGTCCGGCGTGTCGTAGCCCTTTTCCCGCAGATGGCGGCGCCAGGGGTGGCTGCCGCTTTCCTGGCGCATCTCGACGATCTCCCGGAAGCCGGGCAGCACCTCTTCGTAGGAGCGCAGGCGCGGGTCGCCGGGCGGCAGGGCGCGCGGGTCGTGGCTGGTGTCGGTATAGCCGAACAGCAGCGGCTCGTGCCCGGCCCTTTCCAGCTCCAGGGCCAGGTTGGTGATGCCGGCCGACAGCGGCGTGCCGTTGCGCACCGAGCGGTGGTTCATCGCGTAAAGCCCGGTCAGGATCGAGGCGCGCGACGGGCCGCAGGGGGTGACCACCGAGAAGTGGTTGACGAAGCTCACCGCATCCCGCTGCAGGGCCCGGATGGCGGGCAGGCGCAGATGGGCGGCCAGCGCGCCGTGCACGCAGTCGGCACGGAACTGATCGATCAGGATGAACAGGGCCTTGCGCGGCCGGGCCATGGCGATTCCTCCTGCCAGCGGGGTCTTCCGACAGGGAACACCGCACGGCCGCCGCCGGCTATGGCAAAAGCGACATTTCCGTGTCGCCCGGCCGGTCAGCCGTAGCGCGACACCGGAGTTCCCGCCAGCGCCGCCAGGTTCAGCAGCCCGCGCGCGGTGACCGAAGGCGTGGTGATATGGGCGCGGTTGCCCATGCCCATCAGGATCGGGCCGACCTCGAGCCCCGAGGCCTTCTGCTTCAGGATGTTGCGCACTCCGCTGGCGGCATCGGAATAGGCGAATATCAGCACGTTCGCCGGCCCCTGCAGGCGCGACCTGGGAAAGATCCGCGCCCGCAGATCGACATCCAGGGCCGTGTCCACATGCATTTCGCCCTCATAGGCGAAATCGCGCGGGGCGCTGTCGAGGATCGCCAGCGCCTCCCGCATCCTGCGGCCGCTCTCGATGTCGAGATTGCCGAACTGGGAATGCGAGCACAGCGCGATTCTGGGCGTGATCCCGAAGCGGCGGACATGGCGGGCGGCGGCAATGGTCGTCTGGGCGATCTGGGCCGGGGTCGGCTCCGGGTGCACCTGGGTATCGGCGATGAAGACCGGCCCGTCCTCCAGGATCATCAGGCTGAGCGCGCCGTCCGGGTGCAGCTCTTCGGTTTCCAGCACCTGCGCGACATAGTTCAGATGCCACAGATACTGCCCGAAGGTGCCGCAGATCATGCTGTCTGCCTCGTCGCGGTAGACCATGACCGCGGCAATGGCGGTGGTGTTGGTGCGCATGATCGCCTTGGCAAGGTCCGGGGTTACGCCCCGGCGTTCGACAATGGCGTGGTAGGTGGTCCAGTAGTCGCGGTAGCGCGGGTCGTTCTCGGGGTTGACCAGTTCGAAGTCGCGCCCGGGGCGGATGCCCAGCCCGGCCCGCGCGCAGCGCGCTTCGACCACCTCCGGCCGGCCGATCAGGATCGGCTTGTCGATGGTTTCCTCGAGCAGGGCGTTGGCGGTGCGCAGCACGCGCTCGTCCTCTCCCTCGGCGAAGACGATACGGCGCGATGCCGAGGAGGCCGCCTCGAAGACGGGGCGCATGATCAGCGCCGAACGGAAGACCGAGCCTTCCAGATGCGCCTTGTAGGCATCCGGATCGGTCAACGGATGGCGCGCCACCCCCGATTCCGTGGCCGCCCGGGCCACGGCGGTGGCCACCACCCCGATCAGCCGCGGGTCGAAGGGCTTGGGGATCAGATAGTCCGGCCCGAAGGTCAGCTGCTCGCCCCGGTAGGCGGCGGCTGCTTCGGCGCTCGTGGGGGCCCGGGCCAGCGCGGCGATTCCCTCGATGCAGGCAAGCTCCATCGCGTCGTTGATCTCGGTCGCGCCGACATCGAGCGCGCCGCGGAAGATGAAGGGAAAGCACAGCACGTTGTTGACCTGGTTCGGGTAGTCGGACCGGCCGGTGGCGATGATCGCCTCCGGGGCCACCCTGCGCACCTCTTCCGGCATGATCTCGGGGGTCGGGTTGGCCAGCGCGAAGACGATCGGCGGCGCAGCCATGCCGGCGACCATTTCCGGGCTCAGGACGCCGGGGCCGGAGAGGCCGAGAAACATGTCTGCCCCGGCGATCACCTCGGCCAGGGGACGGGGGCCGCCCGGCTGCGCATAGGCGGCCTTCTGCGGGCTCATCCCGGCTTCGCGCCCCTCGTGCACCAGCCCGTCGAGGTCGAACAGCCAGATATTTTCCCGCCGCACGCCGAGTTTCACGAGCATGTCGAGGCAGGCGATCCCGGCCGCTCCCCCGCCGGTGGAGACCACCTTGATGTCGGCGAATTCCTTGCCGGCGATATGCAGGGCATTGGTGGCCGCCGCCCCGACCACGATCGCCGTGCCGTGCTGGTCGTCGTGGAAGACGGGGATGTTCATGCGCTCCCGGCAGATTCGTTCAACGATAAAACAGTCCGGGGCCCTGATGTCTTCGAGATTGATCGCGCCGAAGGTGGGTTCCATGGCGCAGATGATCTCGGCGAGCCTTTCCGGGTCGGGTTCGTCCAGTTCGATGTCGAAGCAGTCGATATTGGCGAACTTCTTGAACAGGACGGCCTTCCCCTCCATCACCGGCTTGGCCGCCAGCGCCCCGATATCGCCCAGGCCGAGCACGGCCGACCCGTTGGTGACCACGGCAACGAGGTTGCCCCTTGTCGTGTATCGGTTTGCCGAATCCGGGTTCCGAACGATCGCGGTGCTGGCCTCGGCCACGCCGGGGCTGTAGGCAAGCGACAGGTCGCGCCCGTTTGCCAGGGGTTTCGTCGCCTTGACTTCCAGTTTCCCGGGGCGTGGCCTTTCGTGGTAGGCCAGTGCCGCGCTGCGGGCTGCATCCTGCCTGTGTTCCGCCATTTCCGCCTCCGCCCGGGAAATATGTTCAACATTAAACCATTTTTTTCGGCCGGGCTGCAAGGTCTCTGGCCGAAATCCTGCGGTGCGGGTTCCGGTGCGGGTTGAAAACCGGTCTTGCACGGCGCAATCTGCCGGAAACGGGAGAGGGACGATGGGCGAGACGCGCGGCGAATTCCTGCTGCCTTCCGACAGTCTGCAGGATGACATGAACTTCTTCCTGCGCGTGCTCGGCATGCGGCTGGACATGATCTGCCCGGCCGACAATCCGCGGGTTGCGGTGCTCTCCGGGCACGGGCTGCGGCTGCGGCTCGAGGTCGGGGCGGCGCTGTCTCCCGGCGCCCTGCGCCTTCTGGTGCCGGAGCCGGATTCCCTGGCCGGCGGCGCGCGGGAGCTGCGGGCGCCGAACGGCACGCGGATCGAGATCGCGCCGCTGGATCCGCCGCTTGTGGTGCCGCCGACAGAGCACGCCTTTGTCGTGCGCCGCCTGAGGGATCGCGCGCCCTGGGTGGTGGGCCGGGCGGGCATGCATTACCGCGACCTGGTGCCCTCGCGCCTGGGCGGGGCGATGATCGCCAGCCATATCCGCATTCCCGACGGCGGGCCGGTGCCCGACATGGTGCATTATCACAAGGTCGGTTTCCAGCTGATCTTCTGCTATCGGGGCTGGGTGGACGTGCTCTACGAGGATCAGGGCGGCGTGCGGCGGCTGAACGCCGGTGACTGCTTCATCCAGCCGCCGGAGATCCGCCACCGGGTGGTGGAAGCCTCCGAGGGCATCGAGGTGATCGAGATCGGCGTGCCGGCCGAGCATGTGACCGAGATCGACCACGACATGACCCTGCCGACGGGGCGCGTGAACCCGGAGCGCGAATGGCAGGGGCAGCGGTTCGTGCACAACCTGGCGGCAGGGGCCAGATGGGAACCGTTCCGTATTCCGGGGCTGGTTGCGCGCGATACCACGATCAGGGAGAACACCCGGGGGGTTGCCTCGGTCATGGTCGTGCGCCGCGGCACCGGCGAGGTGCCCTGGGCGGTGCATGAGGGTGACATCCTGTTCGGTTTCGTGATGGAAGGGGCGGCCACGCTGGAGGGGCGCGGCCAGTCTCCGGCCGAGCTTTCTCCCGGCGATGCCTTCGTCATTCCGCCGGGGATGGCGAGCCGCCTTTCGCGGATCAGTGACGACTTCGAGATGCTCGAGGTCGCCTTGCCCGGAGAATTCGAGACCCGGTTTCCCTGAGCCCTTGCAACCGGGCCGGCAAGGCTTCACTCTGGCCCGGAGGAATGCGGGGAAGGCGCGGGGAGAGATGTCTCTGGAAGAGCTGGAACGGGTCGCGAGGCAGGCGCGCGACAACGCGCATGCGCCCTATTCGGGATTTCGGGTCGGGGCGGCGCTGCGCAGCGCTTCCGGCCGGGTTCATGCCGGTTGCAATGTCGAGAACGCCGCCTATCCCGAAGGCTGCTGCGCCGAAGCCGTGGCGATCGCGGCGATGGTGGTTGCCGGCGAGCGGGAGATCGCCGAGCTCTTCGTGATCGCCGATTCCCCCGAGCCGGTGCCCCCCTGCGGCGGCTGCCGGCAGAAGCTGGCGGAGTTTGCCGCGGCCGACGCGCGGATCCACATGGCGACGACCGGCGGGCGCCGGGCGGTGATGAGCATGCGCGAGCTCCTGCCCGGGGCCTTCGGGGCGGCGCATATGGGCAGGGGCTGAGCCGGTGGACGCGCGCTCCGTCATCGCCAGGCTGCGCGACCGCGAGGAGCTCTCGCCGGAGCAGCTGGCGTGGTTCGCCAACGGGCTTGCCAGCGGTGCGGTCACCGATGCCCAGGCCGGCGCCTTTGCCATGGCGGTGCTGCTGAACGGAATGACGGCGCCGGAGCGGGTGGCACTTACGCTGTCGATGCGCGACAGCGGCGTGATCATGCGCTGGGATCTGCCGGGTCCGGTGATCGACAAGCATTCGACCGGCGGCATCGGCGATGCGGTTTCCCTGCTGCTCGCGCCGGCGCTGGCCGCGCTCGGGGCCTATGTGCCGATGGTGTCGGGGCGGGGGCTGGGCCACACCGGCGGCACGCTCGACAAGCTCGAGGCGATCCCGGGGGTGCGGACCGAGGTCGGCCGGGAGCGTTTCCGCGCCATCGTGGAAGGCTGCGGTTTCGCGATCGTTTCGGCCTCCGAAGATATCGCCCCGGCCGATCGGCGGCTTTATGCGATCCGCGATGTCACGGCGACGGTGGAAAGCATCGACCTGATCACCGCCTCGATCCTGTCCAAGAAGCTGGCCGCCGGGCTCGAGGCGCTGGTGCTGGACGTGAAGACGGGCAGCGGCGCCTTCATGAAGACGCCGGATGATGCCATCCGGCTCGCAGAAACCCTGGTGCAGACGGCCAACGGCGCGGGATGCCGGACATCGGCGCTGGTGACCGACATGAACCAGCCCTGCGCTTCCTCGGTGGGCAATGCGCTGGAGGTCATGGAGGCGATGGAGGCCCTCACCGGCGGTGCGCGCGGCACGATCCTGGTGGATCTGGCGGCGCGGCTGGGCGGCGAGCTGCTGGCGCATGTGGGCATGGCCGGCGATGCGGTCGTCGGGGCGCAGCAGCTCCGCGAGGTGCTGGTGGACGGCTCCGCCGCCGAACGATTCGGGCGGATGGTGGCCGAGCTGGGCGGGCCGGGAGATTTCGTCGAGCGCTGGCGCGACCGGCTGCCGGCGGCCAGGGTGCTGCGCCCGGTCGCGGCCGGCGAGCGGGGCTATGTCGCGGCCATCGACGGCACGGCGCTCGGTCTTGCCGTCGTCGCCCTGGGGGGCGGACGCCGGCGCCAGGATGACCGGATCGACCCGACGGCAGGGCTGAGCGAGGTCGTTCCGATCGGCGAGGCGGTCAGCCCGGAAACGCCGCTTGCGGTGATCAATGCCGCTTCGGAAGAGGCGGCGGACGCGGTCGAGGGCAGGGTGCGGGCGGCCTTCACCGTTTCCCGGCGCAAGCCGGCGGTGCCGCCGCTGGTGCACAGGAGCATCCGCTGATGGCGCGCGCCTTTCTGGTGGTTCTGGACTCGGTCGGTTGCGGCGGTGCGCCGGATGCCGGGCTCTTCTTCAACGGCGATGTGCCCGATACCGGGGCCAACACGCTGCTGCACATCGCCCGGGCCTGCGCCGCCGGCCGGGCCGAGGAGGGACGCAGCGGCGTGCTGCGCCTGCCCAATCTGGACCGGCTGGGGCTCGGGGCCGCCATCCGCCTTTCCTGCGGCGAGGCCGCGCCGGGTCTCGGCGCCGCGCCGCAGGGCCTTTGGGGCGCAGCCACCGAGGTTTCCAACGGCAAGGACACGCCCTCCGGTCACTGGGAGCTGGCCGGAGTGCCGGTCCCCTGGGAGTGGACCCGTTTCCCCGACACCGTTCCGGCCTTTCCCGAGGAGCTGGTGGCAAAGGTCTGCGTGCTGGCCGGCACCGAGGGCATCCTGGGCAACTGCCATGCCTCGGGGGTGCCGATCATCGAGCGTCACTGCGCCGAGCATCTGCGCACCGGCTGGCCGATATGCTATACCTCGGCCGACAGCGTGTTTCAGATCGCCGCCCACGAGGAGGCCTTCGGCCTGGAGCGGCTCTACCGGCTGTGCGAAGATCTCGCACCCGTCCTGCATGCGATGAAGGTGGGGCGGGTGATCGCCCGCCCCTTCACCGGGAGCTGTGGGGATTTCCGGCGCACGAAGAACCGGCGCGATTATGCGATCGCGCCCCCGGCCCCGACCCTGTGCGACCGGGTGCAGGCTGCCGGGAGGCGGGTTTACGGGATCGGAAAGATCGGCGACATCTTCGCCCACCGGGGGATCGACGAAGAGCGCAGGGGCAGCGATGCCGAGCTGATGGCGCATCTGTCGGAGCTTGTGGACACGGCCGAGGAGGGCAGCCTGACCGTTGCCAATTTCGTCGAGTTCGACAGCGATTACGGCCATCGGCGCGACGTGTCCGGCTATGCCCGGGCGCTGGAATGGTTCGATTCCTGTATCGGCCCCATCCTGGCGCGCGCGCGCCGGGACGACCTGCTGCTGTTCACCGCCGATCACGGAAACGATCCGACCTGGCCCGGCTCGGACCATACCCGCGAGCGGGTGCCGGTTCTGGCGCATGGCCGGGGGCGCAGGGGGGTCGGGCTGGTCGGATTTGTCGATGTCGCGGCTTCTGTCGCCGACCATTTGGGCATAGACAGCGCAGGGACGGGGCGCAGCTTCCTGGGCTGAGCCGGGCGCGCCGGGGCGGCGATTCCGCCTGCCGGGTGCAGAAGGGCAACCGAGCCGAAGAAACCGAGCCGAAGAAGAGGATACGGCACCGATGCAGAACCATCTCAACCTCGTCGAGCATCCGCTGGTGCAGCACAAGCTGACGATCATGCGCCGAAAGGAGACATCGACCAATTCCTTCCGTCGCCTGCTGCGGGAAATCAGCCAGCTCCTGGCCTACGAGATCACCCGCGAGCTGGACATGACCACGACCCCTGTCGAAACCCCGCTCGGGCCGATGGACGCCCCGACACTCGGCGGCAAGAAGCTCGCCCTGATCTCGATCCTGCGCGCGGGCAACGGGCTTCTCGATGGGGTGCTGGAGCTGATTCCGGCGGCGCGGGTCGGCTTCGTCGGGCTGTATCGGGACGAGGAAACGCTGGAGCCGGTGCAGTATTACTACAAGGTTCCCGACAGTCTGGACGAGCGGCTCGTGATCGCGCTCGACCCGATGCTGGCCACCGGCAACAGCTCGGTTGCGGCCATCGACCTGCTGAAGGCCTCCGGGGCGCGAAACATCCGCTTCATGTGCCTGCTGGCGGCGCCGGAAGGCATCGCCAGGATGAAGGAGGCGCACCCGGACGTGCCCATCGTCACTGCGGCGGTTGACGAGAAGCTGAACGATCAGGGTTATATCGTGCCCGGGCTCGGCGATGCCGGCGACCGGATGTTCGGAACCCGGTAGCGCTCCCATGGCGGCAATGGCAGGCAATGGTCAACGAGCGCTTTACAGCTCGTGCCGGCTGCGGCATCCTTTCGCCGTTGCATGGAGGAGGGGCCGGTTGCGCCGTCGTCTGATCGCCTTGTCGCTGGCCGCGCTGTGGCCGATCGTTGCCGCCGGCACGCCACAGGCCGGGGCGCTGCCCCTGGGCGAGGTGGACGGCCCGGCGGAGCTGCCGCCGCCCGGCTATTCCGCCGATCGCTACGTTGACAGCCGGGGCTGCGTGTTCCTGCGCGCCGGCTACGGGGAGAATGTCGTCTGGGTGCCGCGGGTGACCCGCGACCGCAAGCTGCTCTGCGGCCAGCCCCCGAGCCTCGGCGGGGCTGCCGCCCTGCCGGCGCGGCAGGACAGAAAGGGCGCGGCGGCGGTGGCGGCGGCATCTTCGGGCGGTGCGAAGGCGGCCCCGGGTCCGGCACCGGCATCCGCTGCCACCCGGGCGGCCGCTGTGCCGGCCGGCTTCCGCCCCGCCTGGACGGACGGCCGGCTCAATCCGCTGCGCGGCCCGCGCAGCGCGCAGGGCGACAGGGCGATGTCCCGCATCTGGAGCAGCACGGTGCCCCGCCGCCTGCTTGCCGGGGGAAACGGCGCGGGGGAGCGGCGTCGCTGAAGCCTGCGGAGCAGGGTTCCTTTCGGCGCACCCTTTTCGGCGAACCCTTCCGGTGCGCGTGGCGTTCAGCGCCTGAACTTCTTGAACTTCACCCGCTTCGGCTCCAGCGCATCCGCCCCGAGGCGTCTTTTCTTGTCTTCCTCGTAGTCGGCGAAGTTGCCTGCGAACCATTCCACATGGGCTTCGCCCTCGAATGCCAGGATATGGGTGCAGATGCGGTCGAGGAAGAACCGGTCGTGGGAAATCACCACCGCGCAGCCGGCGAACTCCACCAGCGCGTCTTCCAGCGCGCGCAGCGTCTCCACGTCTAGGTCGTTGGTGGGTTCGTCGAACAGGAGCACGTTGCCGCCCTCCTTCAGCAGCTTCGCCAGGTGCACCCGGTTGCGCTCGCCGCCCGAAAGCAGCCCGACCTTCTTCTGCTGATCGCCGCCCTTGAAGTTGAAGGCCGAACAATAGGCGCGGCTGTTCATCTGGGCATCGCCAAGCTCGATCAGCTCGGCCCCGCCCGAGATCTCCTCCCACACCGTCTTTTCCGCATCCAGCGCATCGCGCGACTGGTCCACATAGGCGAGCTTCACCGTGTCGCCGTATTCGATGCTGCCGGCGTCGGGGGCCTCCTGCCCGGTGAGCATGCGAAACAGGGTCGTCTTGCCGGCGCCGTTGGGGCCGATCACGCCGACGATGCCGCCGGGCGGCAGCGAGAAGGAGAGATCCTCGATCAGCAGCTTGTCGCCCATCGCCTTCTTCAGCCCCTCGACCTCGATCACCTTGCTGCCGAGGCGCGGGCCGTTGGGAATGATGATCTGGGCGCGGGAAAGCTTTTCGCGCTCGGACTGGCCGGCCAGTTCGTTGTAGCGCTCGATGCGGGCCTTCTGCTTGGCCTGGCGGGCGCGTGCGCCCTGGCGGATCCATTCCAGTTCGCGTTCGAGCGTTTTCTGCCTGGACTTGTCCTCGCGCGCCTCCTGTTCCAGCCGCTTCGCCTTCTGCTCCAGCCAGCTGGAATAGTTCCCCTCGTAGGGGATGCCGCGGCCACGGTCGAGCTCGAGGATCCAGCCGGTGATCTCGTCGAGGAAGTAGCGATCGTGGGTGACGATCAGGCAGGTGCCCTTGTAGGCGATCAGGTGCTGCTGCAGCCAGGCGATGGTTTCTGCATCCAGGTGGTTGGTGGGTTCGTCGAGCAGCAGCATGTCGGGCTCTTCGAGCAGCAGCCGGCACAGCGCCACCCGGCGCACCTCGCCACCCGAGAGCGTATCGGGCATGGCATCGTCGGGCGGGCAGCGCAGCGCCTCCATCGCCACGTCGATCTGGGCATCCAGATCCCACAGGTTCTGGGCGTCTATCTTGTCCTGGAGCGCGGCCATCTCCTCGGCGGTTTCCTCCGAGTAGTTCATGGCCAGCTCGTTGTAGCGATCGAGGATCGCCTTCTTGGCCTTCACCCCCTCCATCACGTTGCCGCGCACATCGAGCGCGGGGTCGAGCTCGGGCTCCTGCGGCAGGTAGCCGACGCGCACGCCCTCGGCGGCCCAGGCCTCGCCGGTGAAATCCTTGTCGATTCCGGCCATGATGCGCAAGAGCGTGGACTTGCCCGCGCCGTTGACCCCGACAACGCCGATCTTCACCCCGGGCAGAAACGACAGGCGGATGTTTTCAAACAGCTTCTTGCCACCGGGGTAGGCTTTCGAGACCCCATCCATGTGATAGACATACTGGTAGCTGGCCATGGTCGTTTCCTCTTGTGCGCGTTTCGGATCGGTCTATCCAAGGCGACAGGAAAGAGCAATGATGGCGGCGTGACCGCCCATGTCGAAGGAATGGTGAAGAAAATGGCTGCACCGACCCGCCCCCCCAGGGCTTTCCCCGTGCCCTACCGCGCCGCCGAGGACCGCTACGAGCGGATGGTCTACCGCCGCTGCGGGCGTTCGGGGGTGCAGTTGCCCGCCGTTTCGCTGGGGCTGTGGCACAATTTCGGCGAGGACACGCCGCATGAGGTCAAGCGCGCGATCTGCCGGGCGGCGTTCGATCACGGGATCACGCATTTCGACCTGGCCAACAACTACGGACCGCCGCCGGGGGCGGCCGAGACCGCGTTCGGCGAGATCCTGCGCACCGATTTCGCGCCCTATCGCGACGAGCTGATCATCTCCTCCAAGGCCGGCTACGACATGTGGCCGGGGCCATACGGCGAATGGGGCAGCCGGAAATATCTGGTGGCCTCCTGCGATGCCTCGCTGAAACGGCTGGGGCTGGAGTATGTCGATATCTTCTATTCGCACCGGTTCGACCCGGACACGCCGCTGGAAGAAACCATGGGCGCGCTGGATCATATCGTGCGCTCGGGGCGGGCGCTTTATGCGGGGATCTCATCCTACAACTCGAAGCGCACGCGCGAGGCAGCGGCGATCCTGAAGGACCTCGGCACGCCCTGCCTGATCCACCAGCCCAGCTACAACATGCTGAACCGCTGGGTGGAACGCGACGGGCTGAAGGAGACGCTGGCGGAACTGGGGATCGGTTCGATCGCGTTTACGCCGCTGGCGCAGGGCATGCTGACCGGGAAATACCTGGGCGGCATCCCGCAAG
>JALSKC010000074.1 GCA_026989055.1 Paracoccaceae bacterium | reverse complement strand
GCTCTTGGCGGCAAACCCCCAGCCGTGGTTTATTGGTTGAGCAAAGAAGAAACCCAACCCGATCAGCAGGAGCGAAAAGTAGCTTAAGATACGCGAAAACCTGTCCAAACATTGGGGAGTAGCTCACCTCTAACTGCCCCCGCAGGAAGGTGCATCCGCCCTGCCCGCGCGCTTCACGGCCTCGTGCCGCCGAAGATCATGAACGCCCCCGGAAGTCCGGTTCCTCCCTTCCGCCCTTTCTTGCGGGCGGAAGCTTGCACCGCCAAGACGATCGTGCTTGTCTTCTCCGTCACTGCCGTCACTTCGGTCAGCCTGTGGCCGCATTGCATGAAGGTGCCATGAACAATTGGGACAACATGCTGGAACTCGCAGGTTTCGCCACCTTTGCGCTGGCATCCTCGATCACGCCGGGACCAAACAATATGATGATGACCACGCTGGGGGCGTCCGTCGGATTTCGACGGGGGCTTCCGGCGCTGCTCGGCATCGCCTTTGGCTTTGCGGTGATGATCTTTCTGATTTCCTTGGGGATCGGGAGGGTCATTATCGACGCCGGATCAACCCTGACGGCGGCCATGCGCCTGGGGGGGCTGCTGATCATTGCCTGGATGGCTTGGCAGATCGCAGCCGCGCCGGTGGAGCCATCAGAGGTTGAGGAGGACAGCCCGGCCACGGGACAGCGCTTCGGCGCGTTTTTCGGCGCAGCGGCGTTCCAGTGGGTCAACCCCAAGGCCTGGATCATCTGCGCCTCTGCAATCACCGCCTATCTGGATCAAACCCAAAACCTCTTGCCGCAGGCGGTAGCCTTTGCATCGACCTTCGTTTTTGCGTCTTTCGCCGGGTGTCTTCCCTGGCTCGCAGCTGGAACCCTTGTCGGCCGCTTCTTGCGGGGGAACCGAGCGCGGCTTTTCAACGTCGTGATGGCAGCGCTTCTCGTCGTGTCGATGATCCCGGTTATGCTCCGGGCCAGCTGAATGCCGGGACCATGAAGAATCCCGGATCATGACCCGGGGCCATGGCAGGGAAAGGATGGCCGGATTCGGGAGGGAGGCGCATTGGCGGGAAGATCACGGTGCGCGACGGGCAGCTCAAGGCGCACCGCCCAAGGCGCGCGCGGCGCAGCGCGCCGGACGGTGCAACATTTTCAACCGGATGGAACACCCGCTCGGAAACAGTGGCGCACCCGAGAGGATTCGAACCTCTGGCCTCTGCCTTCGGAGGGCAGCGCTCTATCCAGCTGAGCTACGGGTGCCTCGTCGCCCCGTATAGGCCAAGCCCGAAGCGCCAGCAATCGCAAAATCGCACCTGCGGCGGGTGTGAAACGGCTGGCACAGCGGGCGCTTTCGTGCCAGAAACCGCGAAAACGCGAGACCTCGCAGAACGGACGGGCCCCGATGGCGAAATGCGCGCTGATCACCGGAGTGACCGGACAGGACGGATCCTACCTGGCGGAGTTCCTGCTGGACAAGGGCTATGTGGTGCATGGCATCAAGCGCCGCGCCTCGCAGCTCAACACCCAGCGCGTGGACCACATCTACCAGGATCCGCATGCGGAAAACCCACGCTTCCAGATGCACTATGGCGACCTTACCGACAGCCTGAACCTGACCCGGATCCTCAAGGAGACCGCCCCCGACGAGGTCTACAACCTCGCCGCGCAGAGCCATGTGGCGGTGAGCTTCGAGGCGCCCGAATACACCGCCGAGGTGGATGCCCTGGGCACGTTGCGGCTGCTGGAGGCGATCCGCTTCCTGGGGATGGAGACGCATACCCGTTTCTACCAGGCATCGACATCGGAACTCTACGGCAAGGTGCAGGAGGTGCCGCAGAGCGAAACCACCCCCTTCCACCCCCGCAGCCCGTATGCGGTGGCCAAGCTGCATGCCTTCTGGACGGTGGTCAACTACCGCGAGGCCTACGGGATGTTCGCCTGCAACGGCATCCTGTTCAACCATGAAAGCCCGCGCCGGGGCGAGACCTTCGTCACCCGGAAGATCACCCGCGACATGGCGCGCATCGCCCAGGGGCTGCAGGGCTGCCTCTATCTGGGCAATATCGACGCGCTGCGCGACTGGGGCCACGCCAGGGACTATGTGCGCATGCAGTGGATGATGCTGCAGCAGGACGAACCCGAGGATTACGTGATCGCAACCGGCAAGCAGTATTCGGTGCGCCAGTTCCTCACCTGGGCGGCCGAGGATCTGGGGATCGAACTGGCCTTCGAGGGCGAGGGCGTGGAGGAGATCGCCCGCGTCGTCTCCGTGAGCGGGGAGCGGGCGCCATCGCTCCGCCCCGGCGACGTGGTGATGCGGATCGATCCGCGCTACTTCCGCCCCGCCGAGGTGGACACCCTTCTCGGCGATCCGGGCAAGGCGCGCAGGAAGCTCGGCTGGAAGCCGGAAATCACCGCCCGGCAGATGTGCGCCGAGATGGTCGCCCACGACCTGGCGCTGGCCCGGCGCGAACGGATGCTGCGCGAGGCGGAGGCCGGACGATGAAGGTCTTTGTCGCCGGGCACCGGGGCATGGTCGGCAGCGCCATCGCCCGCCGCCTGAAGGCGGATCCGGCGGTGGAGCTTCTCACCGCGCCGCGCGACAGGCTCGACCTGCGCGACCAGCGGGCCGTGCGCGCCTTTCTGGCCGAAACCCGCCCCGAGCGGCTGATCGTCGCCGCGGCGAAGGTCGGCGGCATTCATGCCAACAACAGCTACCCGGCCGATTTCATCCATGACAACCTGCTGATCGAATGCAATCTGATCGCGGCCGCCCATGCCGCCGGGGTGGCACGGCTGCTGTTTCTGGGCTCTTCCTGCATCTACCCGCGCGAGGCGGCCCAGCCGATGGCCGAGGAGGCGCTCCTGACCGGCCCGCTGGAGCCCACCAACGAACCCTATGCCGTCGCCAAGATCGCCGGGATCAAGCTGTGCGAAAGCTTCAACCGCCAGCACGGCACCGACTTCCGCTCGGTCATGCCCACCAACCTCTACGGGCCGGGCGACAACTTCCACCCGGAAAATTCGCATGTGGTGCCGGCGCTGATGCGCCGCTTTCACGAGGCGGCGGAAAGCGGCGCCGAAACGGTGACGATCTGGGGCAGCGGCACGCCGAGGCGCGAATTCCTGCATGTGGACGACATGGCCGAGGCCTCGCTCTTCGTGCTCGACCTGCCGGCCGAGACCTACCGCGGAGCGACCAGCCCCATGTGCTCGCACATCAACATCGGCACCGGGCAGGATGTGACCATCCGCGATCTGGCCGAAACCCTGGCCGGAATCACCGGCTTTTCCGGCCGCATCGCCTATGACCGCTCCCGGCCCGACGGCACGCCGCGCAAGCTGCTGGACGTCTCGCGCCTTTCCTCGCTGGGCTGGCGGGCGCGGATCGGACTCGAGGAAGGGCTGCGCCAGACCTACGCCTGGTTCCGCCGGCAGGACAGGCTCCGGTTCTGAGATGCGGCTTTTCCCCGGACGGCTCGGGCGCCGGCGCCAGCGCCCCTTCAACCCCGACCGGCAGCCGGAGCCCCTGCGCCGTTCCCGCTGGGTCTCCCCTTCGCTTCTGGTGCAGGCGGTCCCCGAACAGCTGTCGGCACTGCTGGCGCTGATGCCTCCTCCCGCCAGCGCGCCCCCGCCCCGGATCACCCATTTCGTCAATCTCTACCCGCCGCCCGAGGGGGACATGACCCAGGCGCATACCATTGCCTCCATGCGGCGGGCCGCTGCCGCCCATGACGGGCCGGTGCGGCTGCTCTGCATCCAGCACCGCGACGATCCCGACCAGACCCCGGAAGGCTTTGCCCGCGGTCCCGATCTTTCGCGCAACGTGCTCGACATCGCGCCCCTGGTCCCGCCCCGGCCGCTGCCGCTGCTGTTCGACATCCTCGAAAGCGGCGCCGCCGATGCCGCCGATGACGGCTTTCTCGTGTTCACCAATGCCGACATCTGCCTGCAGCCGCATTTCTACACCGCCGTATCCGCCCTTCTCGCCCGCGGCTTCGAGGCCCTGGTGATCAATCGGCGCACCGTCGGCGCCGCCCTTGCCGAAGATCCGGCCGCCCCCCTGCTGGCCGCGGAAACCGGCGACGTCCACCCCGGTTTCGACTGTTTCGTCTTCCGGGCCCGGCTGGCCAGGAACTTCCTGCGCAACGATGCCTGCATCGGCATGCGCGCGGTTAGCCTTGGGCTGCTCTACAACCTGATCGCCCACGCCCCCCGCATGGCAATCCTGACCAACGCCACGCTGACCTATCATTTCGGTGATGATGCCCGCTGGGACGATTCCCGCTTCGCCGCCTACACCCGGCACAACCAGGCCGCCGCGCTGCAGACCGCGCGCGCCCTGCTTCTGGCCGGATCGCGCGAGGCGGAGCGGCTGATGGCCTATTGCCGGCACTGCTACGCCCCGCCCTATGTCCGGACGCTGTTGCACGAGCTGTTCGGCGCGCAGGCCCGGCTCTAGCCGCCGCTCGGCGCTCCGGCAGCAGGCCGCGCTGGCCGGAGCACGGCAAGCCACAGCCGGCCCGGCGAAATGCCGGGCTCATCATCATGCCACAGCCGGCCGGCGAAATGCCGGGCTCATCATCTTGATGAAAACTTTGACCCTGCCAGCCTCTTTGCTCCCCGCTCCCCATGCTCTAGATCCCGACCGGCAGGCCAGAAGTCGCGTGCGGCTTCGGAGTGGTCGAAATCCGCCTGTCCCTGGCTGTCGCCGGCGCCTAGACAGGAAACGCCGACCCGGCCGGGGAGGTGCCGCCGGCTGCCGGGAGCGCCCCGCGCGCTCCGGCAGGGAGTGGCGGCGGCAGGGAGTGGCAGCGCTCCGTCCGCGGGGCGGGCACGGGCGCGCAGGAAAGAGAGGCGGGAAAGAGAGGACGGACGGAAGGATGCCCGAAGTCACCATCGTCTACTGGCGGGATATCCCGGCGCAGGTAATCGTCGGTCGTGGGCGGCGGGCGGCCAAGGCGCAACTGCCCGAGCGCTTCGAACAGGCGATCGACCGGGCGGCGATGAAGGCCGGGCTGGCCGGCTCCGACGACTACCTGGCCGAGTGGCGCCGGGGCGACCCCTTCGAGGCCGAGGCCGCGGGCTCCGAGCCGGAACTCGCCCGGCGCGAAGCGGCGCGGCTGGATGCCCGATACGATCAGGAGCGGCTCAGGGCCCTGATCGACAATGGCGGATGGGCCTGAGCCCGAAACGGATATGGGAGGCGACCATGGCGCTGTTGCCGTTTGCGAAAACCGGAATGCCCGCGGGCACGAAGAGCGACGCGCAGCTTGAAAGCTTCCTGCGCGGCTATTCCATCGAGGTCATGCCGCGCACCGCCGCGAAGGTGGAAAGCTTCCGCGCGCTGCTGCCCGGGGGCACCCGGGTCTGCATCGCCCATATCGAGGGCACGCCGATCGAGGACATGCTCGCCACCGCCCGCCGGCTGGCCGACGAGGGCTTTGTGCCGATGCCGCATTTTCCGGCCCGGATCATCCCCGACCGGGCCACCCTGGCCGAGTGGATCGCCCGCTACCAAGGCGAGGCCGGGGTGCGCGAGGCCCTGGTGCTGGCCGGCAACCGGAAAACGCCGCTCGGCACGTTCGACAGTTCCACGCAGCTTCTGGAAACCGGGCTGTTCGAGGCGGCCGGGTTCACCCGCCTGCACGTGGCCGGCCACCCGGAGGGCAACCGCGACATCGATCCGGACGGCGGCACGGCCAATGTGGACGCGGCGCTGCGCTGGAAGCAGGATTACAGCGCCCGCACCGGCGCCGAGATGGCGATCGTGACCCAGTTCGCCTTCGAGGCGGCACCGATCATCGAATGGGCCGACCGCCTGCGCGCGGCGGGAATCACCATGCCGATCCATGTGGGCATTGCCGGTCCGGCGAAACTGCAGACCCTGATCCGCTTTGCCATCGCCTGCGGCGTCGGCCCCTCGCTGAAGGTGCTGCAGAAACGCGCCATGGACGTGACCCGCCTGGTCAGGCCCTACGAACCCACCGGGCTGGTGGCGAAACTGGCCGCCCACAAGGCGGCGCATCCAGAATGCAACATCGAACAGATCCATTTCTTCCCGCTCGGCGGGATCGGGGCCACTGCCGAATGGGCCATCGCCCACGGCGGCAGGAACGCCCGCCCCGCCACCGCCGCCTGAACACAGCAACCACGAGACATCCCCATGACCAGAACCGTCCTCGAATCGAAAACCAAGACCGTCGTCATCGGCTTTGACGAACCCTTCTGCGTGATCGGAGAGCGCATCAACCCCACCGGGCGCAAGAAACTGGCCGCCGAACTGGAGGCGGGAGATTTTTCCACCGTCGAGCGCGACGCGCTGGAGCAGGTAGCCTGCGGGGCGATGGTGCTCGATGTCAACGCCGGGGTGGTCTACAATTCCAACCCCGATCCCAACGAGACCGAACCGCCGCTCATGCGCAGGATGATCGAGCTGGTGCAGGGCCTCGTGGACGTGCCGCTGTGCATTGACAGCTCGGTCCCGGCGGCGCTGGAGGCGGGGCTGGAGGCGGCCGAGGGGCGGCCGCTGCTGAACTCGGTCACCGGCGAGGAGGAGCGGCTGGAGGCGATCCTGCCGCTGGTGAAGAAATACAACGTGCCGGTGGTGGCGATCTCCAACGACGATACCGGCATTTCCGAAGACCCAGAGGTGCGCTTTGCGGTGGCCAGGAAGATCGTCGAGCGGGCCGCCGATCACGGCATTCCCGCCCATGACATCGTGGTCGATCCGCTGGTGATGCCGGTGGGCGCGATGGCCAGCGCCGGGCGCCAGGTGTTCACCCTGGTGCGCCGCCTGCGCGAGGAGCTCGGCGTGAACACCACCTGCGGTGCCTCCAACATCAGCTTCGGCCTGCCGCACCGGCACGGCATCAACGCCGCCTTCCTGCCGATGGCGATCGGCGCCGGCATGACCAGCGCCATCATGAACCCGGTGCGCCCGGTGGAAATGGAAGCGGTGCGGGCCGCGAATTTCCTGATGAACCACGATCCGAACGGCGCCGAGTGGATCCGCTTCGCGCGGGTGCTCGATGCGGTTGCCGAAGGAACGCCCTTCCCCGAGGCCTCGCGCGCGGCACAGGCCGCGGGCAGCGCCGGCGGGCGCTCGGGCCGTGGCGGGCGGCGACGGCGGCGGGCCGGCTGAACCCCGGAAACGGACCGGGCAACCGGCCGAGGGCGGGGGGCGGCATCCACCGTCGGCACCGTCGGCCTTTGTCTGCCGGTGCAGCCGGATGCGGCGGCGGCGGATGGCCTGTGGCCTCTTTGCCGCACCCGCCTTCACTGCATCATCGTGTTCACTGCATCATCGTGCCGATCGCATCGGTGGTGAAGATGTAGTCCGCCTCGTTCGAGTGGCAGGCGATGCAGCCCTTGTCGGCCCCCTTGGCCACCCGCCCGGCAAGCGCAACCCCCTTGGGGTTTCTGTCCAGCGTGCCGTCGGGCAGATACTTGACCCAGAACCAGTCCATGTTGTCCGGGTCGTATCCCTTCTCGCGCCGGAACATGACGGTGACGGCCCCCAGATGCCTTTCGGGCGCGGCCAGGATCGCCTCGGCGTCCACCCCCTCGGGCCCGTAGTTGCGCTTGACGATCAGCGTGCCGGAATGGCCGTTCACGGTGGCCGTGGCATAGAAGGTCTCCAGCATCATCCCGTGCGGCGGCGCCCCGTCATAGGGAGTGGACATGACAGCCTGCTCTCCCACCAGGCGGGCTGCCTCCATCGCCTCCCACAGGAGCGCGGCATATTCGATGTCTTCGGCCGTGCCGAAAGGCGCGTCCTGGGCCGGCGCCATCAGGGGCGCGCCGGCGAACCCGAGGGCGACGATTCCGCCCGCGATCAGCTTTTTCATCCTTTTCTCCACTGTCTTTCGTGCCTTTCGTGCCTTTCGCCTGTGGTCTTTCGTCGTTCACCGGCTTTCGCAGGCTCACGAGCCGCATGGCCTCCCCACTCTACTCCATCCGGCCCGGCAGCCGCTTCAATTCGTCCTGACATTGCCGCGAGCGGATCGTGAAGAAGCGTGAGTGGACGGCCCGCGCGCAGGCCGCAATATTCGCCCCGGACCCGGGCGGGAAAGAACCGGAGAAGGAGATGAAGCCCCTTGCACTGACGGCGCTGCTCGCCACCCTGCCCGCCCTGCCCCTGTGGGCGCAGGAAGGGCCGCAAGCGCCGGAGGAAGCGACGGCGGCGGGCGGGTTCTGCATCGTCAACGCCTCGGACAAGATGCACCTCTTTGCCACCGAAACCCGCGAGGGCGCCCGCCAGCTGGCCGAGCTGGCCCCCGGTGAGACGCTCTGCGCCACGGGCACCGCGGCCGCCGACGGCATCGTCTCGGTCTTCGAGGACGCCGAAGGCTTCGAAGGCTGCTCGCGCATCGTTCCCTCCGGCAGGATCGAGCGGATGCTCGAATACGCCGCGTTCGACCGCTGCCGCTGGGGATCGCGCGATTCCTGAAGCCGCCGGCGGGAAATGCCGCCTTCCTGCCGGAAACTGCCGCCCCGGGCCTTTCCCCCCGCGCCCCATGCGCTATGGTCCGCCCGCACAAGCGATGGCCCGCACAAGCGATGGACTGCCCCGATGGCACAGGATCCTCTCGTGATATTCACCCCCTCGGGCCGGCGCGGGCGCGTGCCCGCCGGCACCCCGGTGCTGGAGGCGGCGCGCCGGCTCGGGGTCGATCTCGATTCGGTCTGCGGCGGGCGGGGGATCTGCTCGCGCTGCCAGGTCAGCCCCGCCTTCGGAGATTTCCCCAAGCACGGGGTGAAGGTGGACGAGGACGCGCTTTCCCCCTTCAACGAGGTCGAGGCCCGCTACGACCGCATCCGCGGCCTCCGCCCGGGCCGGCGGCTGGGATGCCAGGCCCGGATCATGGGCGACGTTGTGATCGACGTGCCCCCCGAAAGCCAGCTGCACAGGCAGGTGGTGCGCAAGCGCGCCGAAGCGCGCGAGATCACCATGGATCCGGCCACCCGGCTGCTCTACGTCGAGGTGGCCGAGCCCGACATGCACGATCCTTCGGGAGATCTGCAGCGGCTGCACGACGCGCTTGAGCAGCAATGGCAGATCGAGGCGCCGGAGGTTCCGCTGCCGGTGCTGCACAGGCTGCAGCCGGCCCTGCGCAAGGGCGACTGGGCGGTGACGGTGGCCCTGCACCGGGGCAACCATGATCGGGCCCCGCGCATCCTCGACATCTGGCCCGGGCTGTTCGAGGGCCGGCTCATGGGGCTGGCAATCGATCTGGGCTCCACCACCATCGCGGCGCATCTGTGCGATCTGGCCGACGGCGCGGTGCTGGCCTCGGGCGGGGTGATGAACCCGCAGATCCGCTTCGGCGAGGACCTGATGAGCCGGGTCTCCTACGCGATGATGAACCCCGGCGGCGCGGCCGAGATGACTGCCGCGGTGCGCGAGGCGCTGGCCGGGCTGGCCCGCGAGGTGGCCCGCGAGGCGGGAGAGGACCCGGCGCGGATCGTGGAATGCGTGCTGGTGGGCAACCCGGTGATGCACCATCTGCTCCTCGGCATCGATCCGGTGGAGCTGGGCCAGGCCCCCTTCGCGCTGGCCGCCTCGGATGCGCTCTCGCTCGATGCGGCGGATCTGGGGCTGAGCACGATCAACCCCGCGGCCCGGGCCTACATCCTGCCCTGCATCGCCGGCCACGTGGGCGCCGATGCCGCCGCCGTGGCCCTTTCCGAACAGCCGTGGAACGGCGACGAGCTGACGCTGGTGGTCGATGTGGGCACCAATGCCGAAATCCTGCTGGGCAACCGCGAGCGGGTGCTGGCCTGCTCCTCGCCCACCGGGCCGGCCTTCGAGGGGGCGCAGATCTCGGCCGGCCAGCGCGCCGCCCCCGGCGCCATCGAGCGCGTCGAGATCGACCCGCAGACGAAGGAACCGCGCTTTCGCGTCATCGGCTGCGAACTGTGGTCCGACGAGGAGGGCTTTGCCGAGGCCACCGCCGCCACCGGGGTGACGGGCATCTGCGGCTCGGGGATCATCGAGGCGGTGGCCGAGATGCGCATGGCCGGCATCGTCGATGCCTCGGGGCTGATCGGCTCGCCCAGACAGACCGGCACTTGGCGCTGCCAGCCCGAGGGGCGCACCCATGCCTACCTGCTGCATGACGGCACCGCCGCGGGGGGGCCGAAGATCGCCGTTACCCAGGGCGACATCCGTGCCATCCAGCTGGCCAAGTCGGCGCTTTACGCCGGCGCGCGGCTGCTGATGGACGAGATGGGCGTGGAAAAGGTGGAGCGCGTGGTGCTGGCCGGCGCCTTCGGGGCCCACATCTCGCCCCGGCACGCGATGGTGCTGGGCATGATCCCCGATGTGCCGCTGGAGAAGGTCTCCTCGGCGGGCAATGCGGCCGGCACCGGGGCGCGCATCGCCCTGTGCTCGGTGGCCGCGCGGCGCGAGATCGAGACCCGCGTGCGCGCCATCACCAAGGTGGAAACCGCCATCGAGCCGCGCTTTCAGGAACATTTCGTGGCCGCCAACGCCATCCCCCATGCCACCGACCCGTTTCCCTGCCTGCGCAAGGCGGTCTCCCTGCCCGAGGTGCACTTCAACACCGGCACCGAACAGGGCAACCGGCGCCGCCGGCGCCGGCGCGGCTGACCCTCGCCGGGCCGGCGCCTTTTCGGGGAGCGTTTCGGGAAAATCCGCAACGGAAGCGCTCCGGCTCTCCGGGCGGGGAGGCGGACGCCCCGCCGCTGCCCCGGCCGCACCGCCATCACGCCTCTTGACCCGGGCGGGCTTGCGCATTACCCATCGCCTGCCCGCGGGTGTAGCTCAATGGTAGAGCAGCAGCTTCCCAAGCTGACGACGAGGGTTCGATTCCCTTCACCCGCTCCAGCACCCCCTCTCCGCCTCTTCTGCCGCCCTGCCGCGTCCGGCCTTCGCGAATGCCCCTCCGGCCATCGCTGCCGCTCCTGCCCCTGCGTTCCTGTCCCTGCCCTGCCGCCACCGCTGGCTGGCGATCCTGCGATGTCGCTGCCGCCTGCCCGTCAGCCCCCGGGCGCCGCCGGGCGATCCGCCGCGCGCGGGGGCTCCGTGCGCGCCCCTTCGCCCAGGAAGGCCAGCGCCATCCGCGTGGCCTCGTCGCGGCCCTCGGGCGGTTGCTCACCTGCCACCACCGGCTCCAGCTCCCCGGCCAGTTCCTTGCCCAGCTCCACCCCCCACTGGTCGAAGGAGTTGATCCCCAGAATCACCCCTTCGGTGAACACCCGGTGTTCGTAAAGCGCGATGATCCGGCCCAGCGCATGCGGGGTGAGCCTGCGGTAGAGAAGCATCGTCGAGGGGCGATTGCCGGGGAAGGCCCGGTGGCGGGCCTGGCGCTCCAGCGCGGCGCCTTCCAGCCCCTGCGCCGCCAGCAGCGCCCGCGCCTCCTCCAAGGAACGGCCCCGCATCAGCGCCTCGGCCTGGGCCAGGCAATTGGCCACCAGCAGCCGGTGGTGATGGGCCAGATCGGGCTCGTGGCCCTCCGCCGCCAGCAGGAACTCGCACGGCACCACCCGCGTGCCCTGATGCAGCAACTGGAAGAAGGCGTGCTGGCCATTGGTGCCCGGCTCGCCCCAGACGATGGGGCCGGAGTGGCGCTCCAGCGCATGGCCGTCCATGGCCACGCGCTTGCCGTTGCTCTCCATCTCCAGCTGCTGGAGATAGGCCGGCAGCCGGGACAGGCGCTGATCGTAGGGCAGCACGGCGCGGGTGGCGTGGCCGAGGATCTGGTTGTGCCAGATCCCGACCAGCGCCAGCATCACCGGCATGTTTTCCACCCAGGGGGCGGTGCGGAAATGGTTGTCCATCTCCTGCCCGCCGCGCAGGAATTCCTCGAAGCGCTCCGCACCGATGGCCAGCATCAGGCTCAGCCCGACCGGCCCCCAGAGCGAATAACGCCCCCCCACCCAGTCGGCAAAGCCGAAGACGCGGGAGGGGGCGATGCCCCACGCGGCGGTGCGCCCGGTGGCCGAGGAGACCGCTGCCAGATGTTCCCCCACCCGGTCGGCCCCCACGGTGGCGGCCAGCCAGTTGCGGGCGGTGGCGGCATTCGTCATCGTCTCGACGGTGGTGAACGTCTTGGAAGCCACGATCACCAGGGTCGCGCGCGGATCGAGCCGGGCCAGAACGTCCGTGGCATCCGCCCCGTCCACGTTGGAGATGAAATGCACCCGCGGCCCGTCGGCACAGGGCGCCAGCGCGCGGCAGGCCATCTCGGGCCCCAGGTGCGAGCCGCCGATGCCGATGTTGACCACATCGGTGAAGGGCCCGCCGCCGGGGGGGCGGATCTCGCCCGCGCGCACGCCCTCGGCGAAGGCGCGCATCCGCGCCAGGGCCTCGCGCACGCCGGGCATCACATCCTGGCCGTCCACCCGCACCGGGCCGCCGTCGAGGTTGCGCAGCGCCGTGTGCAGGGCCGGGCGCGCTTCGGTTTCGTTGATCTTCCCGCCCGAGAACATCGCCTCGCGCCGCTCGGCCAGCCCGGCGGCCTCGACCAGGTCGATCAGCAGGGCACGCGCCTGTGCGTCGATGTTCGTGCGCGAATAATCCAGCAGCATCCCCCCGGCGCGCACCGAGAAGTCGCGCGCGCGGGGGCCTTTCTCGAACAGGGAGGCGATCGGACGGCCGCGGCATGCCTCGCCATGCGCCTCGAGCGCCTGCCAGATCCTCTCGATCCTCTCGGGCGCGCCGCTCATGGTGCCCAGTGCACCGTCATCCCTCCGAGCACCGCCAGCACCGGTGCACGCAGGGGGTCGCCGATCCGCAGAGCTTCATCCAGCGCCGCGCGCTTTTCCCGGCCGGTGATCAGCAGGTGCTTGGACATCGCCCCGTTGAGCACCGGCGCGCTGAGCGTCACCCGCGGTTCGGGCTGCGCGGGCGGGCGCATCGCCAGCACGGCGGGGGCATCCTCGTGCAGCGCCGCGGCCAGGTTGGGACAGCCGGGAAACAGCGAGGCCACATGCATGTCTGCCCCCATCCCCAGCAGCAGCACGGAAACCGGCAGCAGCGGTTCGACCGCTTCGCACAGCTTGCCGAAGCCCTCCTCGGGGCTCGGATCGCCGGTGTGAAGCGGCAGGAAGCGCGCGCGGGCGGCGCGTTCCACCAGCAGACGCTCGCCGATCATCCGCGCATTGGAGCGGGGCGAGTCCCCGCCCACCCAGCGCTCGTCGGTGGGCAGGACCGTCACCCGCTCCCATTCCAGAGCGACCGCGCAGAGCGAGTCGAATACCGGCCCGGGCGTTTCGCCCCCCGCCACCGCGAACAGCACCTGCTCGCGTTGCTGGAGCGCCAGCGTCAGCGCGCCGGCCAGCACCCCGGCCAGCCCCAGCTGGAGCATGTCCCGGTCGGCATATTCCCTGAACTCCATCACCTGATCTCCCGCCAGCGGCGCCCGTCGCGATGCATCAGCATCAGCGCATCCTCCGGCCCCGAACTGCCTGCCTCGTAGGGCTTGGGCACATCGCCGCGCCCTTCCCAGCCGGCGATGACCGGATCCGTCCAGGCCCAGGCGGCCTCGACCTCGTCACCGCGCATGAACAGCGTCTGATCGCCCCGCATGACATCCATGATCAGCCGTTCATAGGCCTCCGGAACATCTTCTACCTGATCGCCGAGCGCCTCGGCAAATGTCATGTCGAGGGGAACGTCGATCAGCCGCATTCCGCCCGGCCCGGGCTCCTTGATCGTGACCTGGAGCGTCATCCCCTCATCAGGTTGCAGGCGGATCGAGAGCGTGTTGCAGTGGCGCCCGGCCTCCTGGCCGAAGATCAGATGCGGCGCGTCCTTGAAGATCACCGCGATCTCGCTCACCCGTGCCCTGAGCCTCTTGCCGGTGCGCAGGTAGAAGGGCGTGCCCGCCCAGCGCCAGTTGGACACGTGGCACTTCAGGGCAATGAAGCTTTCGGTCGTCGAGCGCGCATCGTCCACATCCTCGCGGTAGGAGGGCACGTCGCCGCGGCGCGCATACTGGCCGCGCACGATGTGATGCGGCGCCACCTCCTCCAGCGCCCGGATCACCTTGAGCTTCTCGTCACGCACCGCATCCGGTTCGAAGCGCGAGGGCGGTTCCATCGCGATCAGGCAGAGCAGCTGCATCAGATGGTTCTGCACCATGTCGCGCATGGCGCCGGCCCTGTCGTAATAGGCGCCGCGCCCGCCCACGCCCACGGTTTCGGCAACGGTGATCTGGATGTGATCGACGAACTGGGAATTCCAGAGCGGTTCGAACAGGATATTGGCAAAGCGAACGGCCATCAGGTTCTGCACCGTTTCCTTGCCCAGGTAGTGGTCGATCCGGTAGATCTGGGCCTCGCGGAAGTGCTCGGCCAGGGTCGCGTTCAGCGCCCGCGCGCTGGCCAGATCGTGGCCGAAGGGCTTTTCCACCACGATCCGCGCCCGGGGCCCGGCTATCCCGTATCCGTGCAGCCGTTCGGCGAGGGCGCCGAACAGCCCCGGCCCGACCGAAAAGTAGAAGGCCTGCACCCGGTCCGGACGGATCAGGCGCTTCAGCGCATCCCAGCCGGAATCGCCCCGGGCATCGAGCGTCACGTAGCGGAGCAGCCCCAGGAAGGCATCGAGCCTCCTTTCCCCGGCCTGCTCCCCCCCGAACTCGACGATCGCTTCCCGCGCCAGCGTACGATAGCCGGCATCGTCGAGCGGCGAGCGCGCCGCCCCGATCAGCTGCGCATCGGCCGGCATCTGCCCGGCCAGAAAACGCCGGTAAAGCGCCGGAAGGATCTTGCGCCGGGCCAGATCGCCGGTGCCGCCGAAGATCACCAGATCGAAGCTGGCCACCGGTATGATGCGTGAAACCATTCCCGTTTCTCCTGCTGGCCCCGTGCCTCCTCCTGGCCTGCGCCACATGCCCGGCCACTCTATCGGCATCGCACCACCGGCACCAGCACCCGACACGGGCGGAACCGGCACCGCCCGTCGGCGCGGCACTTCCCCGGCATGCCGTCGTTAGCGCTAACAAATCCTTCCGGAAAGGCAAGCCGGAACCGCAAGGCCGCCCCGAAGCGAAACCGCTGCGCCCCTCCGCAAGCCGCCGACGAGGCGCCGGCGAGGCGCCCCGCGGATACCGCCAGCATTTTCACAACCGTGTCAGGAAGGAATGCGGGGGTTTTCCTGACGCCGACGACAGGCTACCAGATCCCGGAGCGCAACGGGAACCGCCATGAAAGATCTCGACCAGACCTCCGGCCGCTACGGCAAGTTCGAACATCCGCGGATCACTGCCGACGGGCAGGCGCGCGCCTCGGTGCGGCTCAGCAATCCGCAGACCCTGTGGTTCAACACCGGCACGCTGTGCAACATCACCTGTGCCAACTGCTATATCGAGAGCTCCCCCACCAACGACCGGCTCGCCTATATCTCGGCGGCCGAGGTGCAGGACTACCTCGCGCAGATCGTTGCCCGCGGCTGGCCGGTGCGCGAGATCGGCTTTACCGGCGGCGAACCCTTCATGAACCCGGAGATCATCGCCATGATCCGGGCCGCGCTCGAAGCCGGCTACCGGGCGCTGGTGCTCACCAATGCCATGCAGCCGATGATGCGCAAGCGCCTGCGCACGGGGCTGTGTGCGCTGCGCGACAGATTCGGCGCCCGCCTGGTGCTGCGGGTTTCCCTGGATCACTGGGAGCGCGCCGAGCACGACCGGGAGCGCGGCGCCGGCAGCTACGACTGCACGCTTGCCGGAATCGACTGGCTGGCCGAGAACGGCTTTGCCCTGGCCGTGGCCGGGCGCAGCTTCGCCGCCCCGGACGAAGAGCGCGCCCGGGCCGGCTATGCGGCGCTGTTCCGCGCCCGCGGCTGGCCGGTGGACGCCGCGGATCCGTCCCGGCTGGTGATCTTTCCCGAAATGGACGCAAAGGCCGAGGTGCCCGAGATCACCACCGCCTGCTGGGACATTCTCGGCAAGTCGCCCGATCAGGTGATGTGCGCCTCCTCGCGCATGGTGGTGAAGCGCAAGGGCGCCGCCCGGCCGGCGGTTCTCGCCTGCACGCTGCTGCCCTATTCGCCCGAATTCGAACTGGGCGAAAGCCTGGCCGATGCCGAGGGCGAGGTCTTCCTCAACCACCCCCACTGCGCGAAGTTCTGCGTCCTCGGCGGCGCCAGCTGCTCGGCCTGAACCCGCACGCCCGCTCAGGGGCGGAGCTCGCCCAGCGCCGCCGCGCAGAGCGCGCTTTCGGGATCGCACAGATCGTCGATCACGTCGAAATGATGCCGCCCCTCCGCCTCGACGGCCCGGGTCTCCAGCCCGCACCCCCGCCAGATATTTGCCAGCAGGGCGTTCTGACGCAGGAACTCCGGCCGCTCCCGCGCACCCACCCAGCAGAGCAGCCCGAAACCGGCCCGCGCCTCGGCCAGGGCCGGGCTTTCGGCCCGCGCCTCGGCCAGATCCAGGCGCAGATCGGCATTCATGGAAGTGCGCATCAGCGGCCGCAGGTCGTGCAGGCCGCTGATCGAGACGATCCGCTCGAGACGCTCCGCCGCCTTCAGCGGCACGTCGGCACAGCCCATCCGCGTCACCAGATGCCCGCCGGCGGAATGGCCCGCCAGCCGGATCGGACCCGGCACCAGGGCGGCCGCCAGATCGACGGCGCGGGCGATCTGGCCGGTGATGGCAGAAATGCGCACCTGCGGGCAGAGCGCATAGCCCGGCACTGCCACCGCCCAGCCGCGCGCCAGCGCGCCGGCGGCCAGGTGCGACCACAGCCCGCGCTCCATCGAACGCCAGTAGCCCCCGTGAACGAAGACGAACAGCCCTCGCGGCGCACCTTCCGGCAGGAACAGATCCAGCGCCTCGCGCGGGCCCTCCCCGTAGGCCAGGGCGCGCCGGCAGCGCGCCTCCGGCAGCGATTCACGAAAGCTTGCCGCGCGCGCCCGCCAGCGTTCCGGGTAGGCCGCGCCCCCCTCGATATGGCCGGCATTGTCGTAGGCAGAATCCCAGTCTGTGATCACGCATCCGCCCTCCCTGCGCTTTTCCGCTTCCGTCCATGGCGCACTCTGTCAGCGCCGGCAACCGATGGCAATGGCCGGCCCGCGCCGTTGCGCGGCGAGCCCTCTTCGGAGCGGCGAAGGACCGGGAGCGGAGCGCGCAGCGCCTTGCACCGTTGCGCCGGGATGATAGCCTGCACGCGCAGGATGGCCTGCCCTGCCGCGCCCCATCCGGCCCGCCCTGCCGTGGCGCACCCGCCGTGGCGCACCCGCCGAGGGCACCGGAGCGAGGGCACCGGAGGCGGCAGCCGAGGCAGGCACAGGCGGTGCGCGGCGGGCCGAAGACGGCAGGCGGCAGGAGAACGGGGTCGGGAGGTGGCGGAGATGCCGGCAGGGGAACGGGGCATACGCGGCGCAGAAGGCGGAAGGCAGGGGAAGGCATGACCGATTTCGCCGCAACCAGGGCACTGTTCCAGCTGCCGGAAGGGGTGATCTACCTGGACGGAAATTCGCTCGGGCCGCTGCCGCGTGCAGTCCCGGAACGGCTGCGCCGCACGCTGCAGGAGGAATGGGGCGAAATGCTCGTGACCGCCTGGAACCGCGCCGGCTGGATCGACCTGCCCCGCCGCCTGGGCGATCGCATCGCCCGCCTGATCGGGGCCGGGCCCGGCACGGTGGTGCTGGGCGACACGCTGTCGATCAAGGTCTATCAGGCGCTTGCGGCCGCCCTGGAGCTGAATCCGGAACGCCGGGTGATCCTCTCCGATACCGGCAACTTCCCCTCCGACCTCTACATGGCCCAGGGGCTGGCGGCCATGCGCGGTGACGGCTGCAGGCTGGAAACCGTGCCCCCGGAAGCCGTTGCCGAAGCCCTGAGCGACGAGGTTGCCGTGCTGCTGCTGACCGAGGTCGATTACCGCACCGGGCGCCGGCACGACATGGCCGCGCTTACCTCCGCCGCGCATCGGCAGGGCATCCTGACGGTCTGGGATCTGGCCCATTCCGCCGGCGCCCTGCCGGTGGATCTGGCCGGTGCCGGCGTCGATTTCGCCGTCGGCTGCACCTACAAGTATCTCAACGCCGGTCCCGGCGCGCCGGCCTTCATCTATGTCGCGCCGCATCTGGCCGAGCGGGCCAGCCCCGCGCTCTGCGGCTGGCTGGGCCATGACGCCCCCTTCGCCTTCGAACCCGGCTACCGCCCGGCACCGGGGATCGAACGGATGCGCGTCGGCACGCCCCCGATCCTGCAGCTGGCCGCCCTGGAAGCCGCACTCGACATCTGGGAAGAGGTGGACATGGCCGCGCTGCGGGCGCAGTCGATCTCCCTGAGCGAACGCTTCATCGCCGGCATCGAAGCCAGCTGCCCGATGCTGGAACTGGCCAGCCCGCGCGAGCCGGAAAGCCGCGGCAGCCAGGTCTCCTTCCGCTTCGAACACGGCCACGCCGCGATGCAGGCCTGCATCGCCGCCGGCGTGATCGGCGACTTCCGCGCCCCCGACATCATGCGCTTCGGCTTCACCCCGCTCTACATCGGCGAAGCCGATGTGGACCGGGCGGTTTCCCTGATCGCCGCGATCATGGCCGACGAAAGCTGGAAGGAGCCGCGCTTCCAGGCCCGGGGCAGGGTCACATGAGCGCCTCGACGCGGCTTCCGCCGCTGTGCCGCCCGGCCGGCTGGGTCGCGCTCTGGCGCCGCCTGGCCCGGGGCGCTTCCCGCAGCACCCGCTGAACCCTGCCCCGCCGCTGCGCACGGCTGCCGCTGCGGAGAGCCGCCACACCCGCCACATCCCGCACCGGGCCGGAAGCCTGAACAGCAACCCGAACAGCAGCCTGAACAGCAGCCTGAACAGCACGTGATTCATCGATTTCGCGAACGGAAAGCACCATGACATCTTCTCCCAATCCCGCCGCCTCCGGCCCCGCGACACCCCGTAGCGGCCACATGTCCTACGGCGATTACCTGCGCCTGGACAGCCTTCTGACGGCCCAGGCCCCGCTGAGCGATGCCCATGACGAGATGCTCTTCATCATCCAGCACCAGACATCCGAACTCTGGATGCGGCTGGCCATCCACGAGCTGAACGCCGCCCGCGCGCGGCTTGCCGCCGGCAGCACCCGCCCGGCCTTCAAGATGCTGACCCGGATCGCCCGCATCTTCGAGCAGCTCAACGGCGCCTGGGATGTGCTGCGCACAATGACCCCGAGCGACTACAGCGCCTTCCGCGCCCGGCTGGAGCAGTCGTCGGGTTTCCAGAGCTGGCAGTACCGGATGATCGAATTCATCCTCGGCAACCGGAACCGGGCAATGATCGACCCTCATGCCCACCGCCGCGAAAACGCTGCGGCGCTGGAAGCCGAACTGACCCGCCCCAGCCTCTACGACGTGGCGCTGCGCCGGCTTGCCGATGCCGGGATGGAACTGCCGAGCGAGGTTCTGGAACGCGACCTTGCCGCCCCCTATCGCCCGCATGCCGCTGTCGAGCGGGCCTGGGCGCATGTCTACCGCGCGCCCGAACGCCACTGGGAACTCTATGAACTGGCCGAGAAGCTGGTGGACTTCGAGGACTACTTCCGCCGCTGGCGCTTCAACCACGTGACCACGGTGGAACGGGTAATCGGCTTCAAGCGCGGCACCGGAGGCACCTCCGGGGTGCGCTACCTGAAGCGGATGCTCGAGGTCGAGATCTTCCCGGAACTCTGGCACCTGCGCACCGGCCTCTAGCGGATGGGGCACCCGGCCGGAACCCGCCTGCACCGCCGACGCCCGTTCCGCCGGAAGGAACACTCGCGCGAATGCCGCCTGCCGGAGCCACGCTTCGATCCCGCGCCGGCCGGGCGCATCGTCCGGCGAATGATCGCTCGAACACGCGAAACGGGAAAGCGCGGGCCATCGGCGCGCGCCTGGCGCCCCGGCGACGCCCCCCGAGCACTGGCGGATGCTTGCCGCGCATTGCCGCCTTCGGCCCGCCCCGGGAGGAGGCGAGCGGGGCCCCGGGCCCGACCCTAGCGCTCCGCGAGCGGTTCCGCGCCCGGCGCCTGCTCCAGCACCGCCGAAACCGGCGCCAGAACCACCGTCCGGGCCCGGTTGCCAAGCGACCATTCAAGCAGCGCCCGGCGGGTCTGCGGGCGGTCATGCGCCACCAGGACGACCCCGCCGCGCTGCCCGGCCCGGAATGCCGCCTGATCCAGAATCCTCCGGATCGCGGTTCCGTCGCGCTCCTCTCCGTCCAGCACCCGGAACACCAGCGCCGCCGGCACCCCCGCCCGCTCGGCCAGCTGGGGAGCGCTGTTGAAGCCGCGCGGGTAGGTGATCATCCCGTGCCCGGTCTCGGCCAGGATCTCGACCAGCTGGGCGGCCACCTGCCGGCTGGACTGAAAGCGCGCCGCGCGGCCGTCCAGCACGGCAACCGCTTCGGGCACCGCCGCCAGATAGGCCTGAAAGGCGACCTCGACATCCCGCGGCCCGGCGCCGGCCGGCAGGGGCGCCAGCATCACCACCTCCCGCCCGGCCCGGCGCAGCGCCGCCGCGCGTTCGGACGCGTCCGGGCGGCTTGCATCCACCGCATGGCTCAGGACCAGGGGCAGCTCCGGCTCTCCCTCCCCTCCGGCGGCGGTTTCCCCCTCTTCCGGCAGCAGGATGATCGCCATGAGCGGCCGCCCCGCGGGAATGTCGAAGTCTGCCGCATGGCGCTGCAGGGCCGGCACGGCGGCGGGTGGAACGGCCGGAGCATCGTCCCCGGCTCCGCCCTCTCCCGGCTCTTGCGGCCTGTCGGCCGCAGCACGCCCCGGACCGGCGCCTTCATCCGCCGCCCTGCCGAGCCCGACGCGCGCCCTGCCGGGCAGGTTGCGCGCCTGTGTCGGCGCCACCGGCGCGCCTGCCTTGCGCACCACCGGCAGCGTCGCCGGCGCCGGGCGGGCGGGGGCCGGCGTGCCGGTGGCGGCTGTCCGGGGGGCATCCGCAGGGCCATCGCCCCCGTCATCGCCCCCGGCCGCCCCGTCTCCGGCAGCGGGCCCCGGGCCTGCCCCGGAAGCGGAACCCCCACCCTCCCCGGCGGCGGAGGGTGCCGGGGCGATCGTCGGAGCCACGACCTTCGGCTCGGAGAAATCGACTACCGCCAGCCGGTCCGCCAGCCCCGGCGGGGCCGGAGCGGCGGGAGGCGCGGCACCACCCTGCCCCGGCCCCGCCGGGGTGCCGTCTCGCTGGCTGCCGTCAGCGCCCCGATCATTGCGGGCCCCCGTTTCCTCCTGCCCGATCGGCCCGATGGCCTCCGACGCTTCCGGGGGACGGGGCGCCACCGGCGCGGGCGCGGGGGGCGGGCCGGCTTCCGGTGCCCCCTGCTGCGACCGGCCGGCTTCCGGGCCCTGGCCGGCAGGCGGCGGCGCATCGCCAGGAGGCGGGCCGAGCCGGCTCGGCGGCGGACCCGGGAACGGGGGCTGCGCCGCCCCGGACGGTCGCGGCGCGCCCTCTTCCGGCGCGTCCGGCCGGGCAGAAAGCTGCGGAACGGCCGGCATGCCGGCGGCGGGCGCATCGGCCCCGGCCGGAGGGCTGCCGGCGCTCTCGGGCGGACGCGGCAGCGGCGCAGGCGCCGTGGCAGGGGCCCCGCCCGGAGCCGCCGCCCCGGAGCCGGGCGCAGTTTCCGGCGGGACGGGAACAGGGGCCACGACCGGGGCCTCGGCACCCGGCGGCGCCCCCTCCAGGACGGTTTCGCCCGGCGTCCGGTCGAGCACATCTTCCGGCGGCGTGCTCAGGAGTATCAGCATGCCGCTCAGCTGCGACACCAGCCACAGCCCGAAAAGCGTTGTCAGCGCTCCCCAGAAAAAACCCGAAACGACGCCGCGCCCCATTCCTGCCTGCCTCCGACGGTCCTACCTGCGATGCCCCTGATGCCTGCGATTCCCTGCCGGTCGGGGCCCCGCTCCGACCGGGCTTGACCCCCGGCACTGCCTCGGCGCAAGTATATCGCGGCACGCCCGGATGGGCACCCCTTTTGCGAAAGTCGGGCGACATGTTGCTGCTGATCGACAACTACGACAGTTTCACCTGGAACATCGTGCATTATCTGGGCGAGCTGGGCGCGCAGTGTCGGGTCGTGCGCAACGACGCCATCGACGCGCAGCAGGCCATGGCGCTGCGCCCCTCGGCGATCCTGCTGTCGCCCGGCCCCTGCGACCCGGACCAGGCCGGCATCTGTCTCGAGTTGACGCGGGCGGCGGCCGAAACCGCCACCCCGCTGCTGGGGATATGCCTGGGGCATCAGACCATCGGCCAGGCCTTTGGCGGGCGGGTGGTGCAGGCAGCCGAGATCGTGCATGGCAAGATGGGCGCCATCCGGCATGGGGGCCAGGGCGTTTTCCGGGATCTGCCCTCGCCCTTCCAGGCGACGCGCTACCATTCGCTGGTGGTCGAGCGCGACAGCCTGCCCCGGGCGCTGGAAATCACCGCCGAGCTGGAAGACGGCACGATCATGGGGCTCCGGCACCGGGATCTGCCGATCCACGGGGTGCAGTTCCACCCGGAAAGCATCGCCTCGGAACACGGCCACAAGCTGTTGAAGAACTTCCTGGAACTGGCGAAGGAGCCGGCATGAGCGACGCCCTGAAACCGCTGATCGGCGCCGCTGCAGAGCGCCCTCTGACCCGCGACGAGGCGCAGTCCGCCTTTGCCATCCTGTTCGAGGGCGAGGCCACGCCCAGCCAGATCGGCGGGCTGCTGATGGCGCTGCGCACCCGCGGCGAAACCGTGCAGGAATACGCCGCCGCCGCCGGGGCGATGCGCGCCAGGTGCAACCGCGTCGCCGCCCCCGAAGGCGCCATCGACATCGTCGGCACCGGCGGCACCGGCAAGCCGACGCTGCAGATCTCGACCGCCACCGCCTTTGCCGTGGCCGGCGCCGGGGTGCCGGTGGCCAAGCACGGCAACCGCAAGCTGTCGTCGAACTCGGGCGCGGCCGATTCGCTGGCGATGAACGGGGTCGAGGTGATGGTCGGCCCGCCGGTGGTGGAACGCGCGCTGGCCGAGATCGGCATCGGCTTCATGATGGCGCCGATGCACCACCCGGCGATCAAGCACGTGATGCCGACGCGCATCGAACTGGGCACGCGCACGATCTTCAACATCCTCGGCCCGCTGACCAACCCGGCGGGCGTGAAACGACAGCTGACCGGGGCCTTTTCGCGCGACCTGATCCGACCCATGGCCGAAACCCTGCTGGAACTGGGCAGCGAAAGGGCCTGGCTGGTGCATGGCTCGGACGGCACCGACGAGCTGACGATCACCGGGCTCAGCTGGGTGGCGGCGCTGGAAGACGGCGCCGTGTTCATGCGCGAAGTCCACCCCGAGGACGCCGGCCTGCCGGTGCACCCGTTCGAAGCGATCACCGGCGGCTCCCCCGAGGACAACGGCCGCGCGCTGGCGGCGGTGCTTTCGGGCGAAAAGGGCGCCTACCGCGACGCGGTGCTGCTGAACGCGGCGGCGGCGCTTCAGATCGCCGGGCACTGCGAGACGCTGCGCGAAGGCGTCGAGATCGCCGCCGAGAGCATCGACAGCGGCCGGGCGCGCCAGAAGCTCGAAGGGCTGGCCCGGATCACCGGCGGCGGCTGAACACCGGACCGGCCCGCCGGGCCGTCCCCGGCGCCGCGGGCAGCCTCCGCCCCTTCCCTGCGCTGCGCCCGCCGCCGGAAAGAGTGCACCGGCGGTGCTCTTTCCTTCCGCCCCGGGCTCGGCTATCCAGTCGTCATGGAAACCATCCTCGAGCGGATCCGCCGCTACAAGCTGGAAGAGATCGCCGCCGCCAGGGCCGCCCGCCCGCTGGCCGATGTAGAGGCCGCGGCGCGCGCGGCCGGGCCCGTGCGCGGCTTCGCCGGGGCCCTGCAGGCGGCCGCGCGCCGGGGCTACGGGCTGATCGCCGAAATCAAGAAGGCCAGCCCCTCGAAAGGGCTGATCCGGGAAGACTTCGATCCGCCGGCGCTGGCGCGCGCCTATGCCGAGGGCGGCGCGGCCTGCCTTTCGGTGCTGACCGACGCGCCCTCCTTCCAGGGAGCCCCGGAATATCTGAGCGCGGCGCGCGCTGCCTGCGAACTGCCGGTGCTGCGCAAGGACTTCATGTATGACCCCTATCAGGTGGCCGAGGCCCGGGCCTGGGGCGCGGACTGCATCCTGATCATCATGGCCGCACTCGGCGACGCCCAGGCGGGCGAACTGGCCGATGCCGCCCGGAACTGGGGAATGGACGTGCTCTTCGAAGTGCATGACGAAGCCGAGCTGGAACGCGCCGCGGCCCTCGAACCGCTGCTTCTCGGCATCAACAACCGCGATCTGCACAGCTTCGAGACCAGCCTGCAGATCACCCGCCGCCTGGCCCGGATCGCCCCGCCGCAGGTGACGCTTGTTTCCGAAAGCGGGCTGAGCACGCCCGGACAGCTGGCCGACCTCGCCCGCTATGGCGCGCGCTGCTTCCTGATCGGCGAAAGCCTGATGCGCGCCCCGGACGTGGCCGCGGCCACCCGCGCGCTGCTGGCCGACCCGCTGACCGCCGAGGAGGGGCTCTGACGATGGCCGGGCTGACCCATTTCGACGGCAAGGGAGATGCCCACATGGTGGATGTCTCCGCCAAGCCGGTGACCGACCGGGTCGCCGTCGCCCGGGGGCAGGTCGTCATGCGCCCGGAGACCCTCGAGCTTGTCCGCACCGGCGCCGCCGCCAAGGGCGACGTTCTGGGGGTGGCGCGGCTGGCCGGAATCATGGCCGCGAAGAAGACCGCCGAGCTGATCCCGCTCTGCCACCCGCTGCCGCTCAGCAGGGTGGCGCTGGAGCTGGAGCCGGATGCCGGGCTCCCTGGAGTCGTGGTTACCGCCACGGTGCGCACCTCGGGGCAGACCGGGGTGGAGATGGAGGCGCTCACCGCCGTCTCGCTCGCCTGCCTGACCATCTACGACATGCTGAAGGCGGTGCAGAAGGACATGCGGATCGAGGCCGTCCAGCTGCTGCTCAAGGATGGCGGAAAGTCCGGACGCTACGAGGCCCGGGGCGCATAGATGCTGATCTCTGTGTCCCGCGCGCTCGAGCTGATCCTCGGCCTCGTCACGCCGCTGGAGGAGGAACTCGTGGCGCTGGAGGACGCCGCCGGGCGGGTGCTCGCGCGCCCGCTCCGGGCCCGGCGCGACCAGCCGCCCTTCGCCGCCTCGGCCATGGACGGTTATGCGATCTGCGAAGCCGACGCGCGGCAGGGAAAGCGGCTGCGCATCATCGGCGAGGCCGCTGCCGGAAAGCGCTTCGGCGGCGTGGTGATGCCCGGGCAGGCGGTGCGCATCTTCACCGGCGCGCCGGTGCCGGAAGGCGCCGAGCGGGTGGTGATCCAGGAAGACGTGGAACGCGACGGCAACACCATCACCCTCCTCACGCCCCCGGAAGCCAGCCGCCACATCCGCCCCGCCGGCGCCGATTTCCGCACCGGCGCCTGCGTCTCCCCGCCACGCCGGCTCGGCCCGGCCGACCTGGCGCTGCTGGCGGCGATGAACATCAACCGGCTGCATGTGACCCGCCGCCCGGAGGTGGCGCTGGTCGCCACCGGCAACGAGCTGGTGATGCCCGGGGAAAGCCCCGGCCCGGACCAGATCATCGCGTCCAACGCCTACGGGCTCAAGGCCCTGGCCGAAAGAGTCGGGGCGCGGGGGAGGATCCTGCCGATCGCCCGCGATGACGAATCCTCCCTGCGGGCGGTCCTCGAACAGGCCGCCGGAGCCGATCTGATCGTCACCATAGGCGGCGCCTCGGTCGGCGATCACGACCTGGTGGGCCCGGTCGCCGGGAAGCTGGGG
Source organism: Paracoccaceae bacterium (assembly GCA_026989055.1). GTDB lineage: Bacteria > Pseudomonadota > Alphaproteobacteria > Rhodobacterales > Rhodobacteraceae > JAJRUE01. The sequence continues at coordinate 15,413 of JALSKC010000074.1, read as the reverse complement.
CTGGAGCGGGCCTTCTACAAGGTCGCCATGCGCCCGGGAAAGCCCCTCATGGCCGGGAAGCTGGGCGGGAGCATCCTGATCGGCGTTCCCGGAAACCCGGTGTCCTCGATCGTCTGCGGGCATGTGTTCATGCTCCCGGCCCTGAATGCGATGCAGGGGCTCCCGCCAGCACCGGCGCCACGCTCTCGCGCCCGGCTGGCCCATGATCTGCCGGAAAACGGAGCACGGGAACATTACATGCGGGCGCGCCTCGAAAAGGACGGCCTGATCTCGACCTTCCCCCGCCAGGACAGCGCCCTGCTCAGCGTGCTCGCCCAGGCCGACGCGCTGCTGATCCGCCCGCCCGGCGACAGCCCGCGCCCGGCCGGTTCCGAGGTCGAATACCTGCCGATCTGATCCGCCACCCCTGCCTCCCCCTGAAGGCCTGCCTCCCCCTGAAGGAAGGAAGCGACCGGCAGGGCGCCGCGGCCGGCAGAGCCCCCATGCGACCCGCGAAGATACATGCGGCGGAACGCGGACGCGGTTGACACGGGGCAGGAACATGAATAGAACATTTGATGATCGCCCGTTCCGGAAACATTCCGCCGGCGCCAGACAGGAGCAGCGCCAGACAGGAGCAGCGCCAGACAGGCAATTTCGAGAAGGCCCGGGCCGGGCCGGACGAGTCCCCCGAGCCGGGCGCAGCTCCCGGCCGGACCCGGGCCGGGCAAGGAAAAGGCACGCGCCCGAAGACGCGCGCCCAGGGGAGGCGCGCACGCAAGATGGGAGAGGCGCAAGATCGGGAGGAACGCGCAGATGTTGACCCGCAAGCAGCTTGACCTGCTGAACTTCATCCACGAACGCCTGCAGCGCGACGGGATCCCCCCCTCGTTCGACGAGATGAAGGAAGCGCTGGATCTGCGCTCGAAATCCGGGATCCACCGCCTGATCACCGCCCTGGAGGAACGCGGCTTCATCCGTCGCCTGGCACATCGCGCCCGGGCGATCGAGATCCTGAAGCTACCCGAATCCCTGGCCGGCCAGGCAACGCCCCGCGGCGGCTTCACCCCCCGTATCATCGAGGGCAACCTCTCCGCCCGGCCGGCAGCGGCCATGCCGGTCGAAACCGGCCGGGCGCGCGAATTGCCGATCATGGGGCGGATCGCCGCCGGCATGCCGATCGAGGCGATCGAGGACGGCGCCAGCAACATCACCGTCCCCGAAACCATGCTCCGGGGCAGCGGCAACCATTTCGCCCTCGAGGTCAAGGGAGATTCGATGATCGAGGCCGGAATCAATGACGGCGATGTGGTGGTCATCCGCGAAGGCAGCACCGCCGAAAACGGCGATATCGTCGTCGCCATCGTCGAAGATCACGAAGCCACGCTGAAACGCTTCCGCCGCCACGGAAACTCGATCGCCCTGGAAGCGGCCAACCCGGCCTACGAAACCCGGGTCTATCCGGAAGGAAAGGTCAGGATCCAGGGGCGCCTCGTCGGGCTGATCCGCACCTACTGAACCGCGGCTGCCGGAGCGCAGCTGGCGAAGTGGGCCTCCCAGAGCGCACCGGCCGGAGCGCAGCGAACGGAACCGCAGCGGCACCGCAGCGATGCTCCGCGCCCGCCCGGCGGCGGCTGCTCGCGCTCCGGTTCCGGGCCGGCGGAAAGCGGGCCGATCACGCACCGCGGGCCGGAAGCCGATTCCCGCCGCCCCCCCTGCTGCGCCCTCCGCGGCTCACCCCCCCGGGCGTTCCGGGCCCGGGCGTTCCGGGAGTGCCCCCGTCCAGGGCCGCTGCCTGCTGTGCGCCCGGGCACTCCGAATGACGGCGCCGCCGGGCGCTGCCCGCAGGGCGAGCGCGCCGGTGCGGCGCAGGCGCGATGGCGGGTAGAGTTCGCATCCTGCCGGCGCCGCGCGATCCGGCTCGCTCGACATGAACACGATCTCGGCCCGACGGCAGGCCTCTGCCACCCGCCCGGCCGCGCCGCGCCCGCTCAGATGCGCCAGAGAGCGCCCGCCGACACGGAACAGGCGGATTCCGTCTGCCTCGCGCAGGCCCGGCCGGGCGCTGGCCGTCTTCTGATCGGCGCCGTCGCCATCGTTTTCAAGCCAGCTCCGGGCTGCGAAACTCTCGCCGCGCGGCTTGCTCAGGGCCCGCCCCTGGGGCCCGAGCACGCCGATGAGCCCCCCGGTTTCGGAAACCAGAACCTCCGGCCGCTCCACCTGCGCCCAGAGCAGAAGCCCGCCGAGCGCCACCGCCACCCCCGGTGCGCGCTGAATCCGCGAACCGCGCCAGAGCAGCGCCCACAGCATGCCGAGCGCCAGCATCGGCAGCGGCGCGGCCCCGGGAGAGGGAACATGGGTCAGCGCTCCTTCCAGCCCGGCGACCCACTCTGCGACGCCCAGTATCCACGCAATCGCCGGGCGCATCACCGCCAGCCCGATCTCCCCCAGCCCGAAGGGGGCCAGCAGAGCGGCCAGAACCGCCCCCGGAATCACCAGCAGCCCCATCAGCGGCACCGAGGCCAGATTGGCCAGCAGGCCGTAATCGGCGATCCGGTTGAAATGCGCCGCCGCCACCGGCGCCGTCGCCGCCCCGGCCACCGCCGAAGAGAGCACCACCGCCAGCACCGGGCGCAACCGGCGCGGCACCCGCCAGCCCCGCCACTCCCGCAGGGCCCCGAAGACGGCCACCAGCGCCACCGTCGCGGCAAAGGACATCTGGAACCCCGCCTCCGTCAGCGATTCCGGGCGCAGGGCGAGCACGATCAGCGCGGCCACCGCCACTGCCCGCAGCGTGATGGCGCGCCGCTCCAGCAGCACCGCGACGAACACCACCGAAACCATGACAAAGGCGCGCTGGGTGGCCACGTTCCCGCCCGAAAGCGCCAGATACCCGGCGCCGGCCGCCAGCGCCAGAAGCGCCGCGACCTTCTTCGCCGGGCAACGCAGCGCCAGCCCCGGCAGCATTACCAGGGCCTGGCGCGCCAGGGCAAAGACGAACCCCGTGAGCAGCCCCATGTGCAACCCCGATATGGCCAGCAGATGGGCCAGGTTCGAAGCGCGCAGGTTCTCCATCGTTGTGCGACCGATCGCCGAACGGTCTCCGGTCATCACCGCGGCGGCGAAGGCGCCGGCATCGCCCGGCATCCGTTCCCGCACCCAGGCCGAAAGCGCCATCCGCGCCCGATAGATCCGCATCCCGACGCCGCGCGGCTCGGGGGGGGCCAGCGCGAGCACCGGGGCACGGGTGTAGCCCACCGCGCCGAGCCTGTCGAACCAGGCAAGCCGCCGGAAGTCGAACCCCCCCGGCTCCACCGGCCCGGGCGGCGGTGCGAGATGCGCCGTCATGATCACCGTCAGTCCCGGCTCCGGGGTGATGAACCCCTGTCGCCCGTGCAGCGAAACGCGCACCCGCAGCGGAGTTCTCTCCGGCGCCACCCGCCTCAGCACCACCCGGTCAAGGGTCAGCCGCACCGCATCCGAGGCGGAACGGTCGATCATGACGATCCTCCCTTCGAGCGGGCCGTAATAGCGGAACCCCAGGACCGGCGCGGCGACCAGATGAGTCCGCGCCCCGGCCAGCGCCGCCCCGGCCGCCACGAGCAGCACCGCCCCGGCCAGCGGCCGCCAGTCTTCCGGTCCGCGCCGGACAAACAGGGCGACGGGCAGCATCGCTGCGCCCAGCAGCAGCCAGTGGCGCCATTCCGGTTCCCATGTCAGGGAAAGATAGCCCCCGATTCCGATCGCCAGAAAGACCGGCGCCCAGCACAGCAGCCGACCGCGCTGGGCGGCAAGCGCCTGCCCGATGGCGTCTCTCAGGGCCACACTTGTCCTCGCAACCGCGATTGATTAGACCAGCCGGACGCTAGCCCCCACATGGTTACCAAAAGGTTAATCCCCCATGCCCGAAGCTCCGGTCGTCACCCGCTTTGCCCCCTCGCCCACCGGCACGCTGCACATCGGCGGCGCCCGGACCGCGCTGTTCAACTGGCTCTATGCCCGCGGGCGCGGCGGGCGTTTCCTGCTGCGCATCGAGGATACCGACCGGGCGCGTTCCACCGCGCAGGCGACGCAGGCGATCCTCGACGGGCTTGCCTGGCTGGGGCTGGACTGGGACGGCGAACCCCTCAGCCAGTTCGCCCGCGCCGAACGGCACGCCGAGGTGGCCCGCCAGCTTCTGGCCCGGGGCAAGGCCTACAAGTGCTTCGCCACCCAGGAGGAAATCGCCGCCTTCCGCGAGGCCGCCCGGGCCGAGGGGAAATCCACCCTGTTCCGCTCGCCCTGGCGCGAGGCCGATCCCTCCACCCACCCCGACGCCCCCTTCGTCATCCGCCTCAGGGCCCCGCGCGCGGGCGAAACCGTGATCCGCGACCGGGTGCAGGGCGATGTCACCTGGAAGAACCGGAACCTGGACGACATGGTGCTGCTGCGCTCGGACGGCACGCCCACCTACATGCTGGCGGTAGTGGTCGACGATCACGACATGGGCGTGAGCCATGTGATCCGCGGCGACGATCACCTGGCCAATGCCGCCCGCCAGATCCTGCTTTACGAGGCCCTCGGCTGGGAGGCGCCCGCCTGGGCGCATGTGCCGCTGATCCACGGCCCGGACGGCAGGAAGCTGTCCAAGCGCCACGGCGCCACCGGAGTGGAGGAATTCCGGAAGATGGGCTACCCGGCCGCCGGGATGCGCAACTACCTGGCGCGGCTGGGCTGGAGCCACGGCGACGACGAATTCTTCACCGACGAACAGGCGCGCCAGTGGTTCGACCTTTCGGGCATCGGCAAGGCGCCGGCGCGCTTCGACTTCAGGAAGCTGGAAAACCTCTGCGGCCGGCACATGGCCGTGATGGATGACGAGGCACTCCTGGCCGGGGTGGAGGATTACCTGGCAGCCATCGGCCAGGCCCCCCTGAGCGCGGATCAGCGCGCCGGGCTGCGCGCGGCCATGTACTGCCTGAAGGACAGGTCAAGGACCTACCCGCAGCTTCTCGAAAATGCACATTTCATCCTGGCCTCCCGCCCGATCGTTCCGGACCGGAAAGCCGCCGGCGCCCTCGATACGGTATCCATTGGCATACTGAAAGAATTGACGCCGCAGTTGCAAGATGCTAGCTGGGAGCGCGAAACGCTGGAAGGGATCGTGACCGCACATGCCCAGGCCCGCGGGCTCGGGCTGGGCAAGCTGGCACGACCGCTGCGCGCCGCGCTCGCCGGGCGCATGATTACACCCAGTGTCTTTGACATGATGCTCGTCCTGGGCCGCGAGGAAACCCTCGCCCGGCTGACGGACGCGCAGGGCGCACGAGCCTGAACAACGCGCCGGGCCCCGCCCGGCAGCCGGAAAGGGGATGACGATGGCTGAAGAGACTCCGAGCGCGAAACTGACCTTTCACGACAGGGAACTGGAACTGCCGATCCTCTCTCCGACCATGGGACCGGAGGTGATCGACATCCGCCGGCTCTACGCCGACGGCGGCATCTTCACCTATGATCCGGGCTACACCTCGACGGCAAGCTGCGAGAGCAGCATCACCTATATCGACGGCGAGAAGGGGATCCTGCTGCACCGCGGCTACCCGATCGAGCAGCTGGCGGAAAAGTCCCATTACCTCGAGGTCTGCTACCTGCTGCTGTATGGCGAGCTGCCCACCGGCAGCCAGCTGGAAGACTTCGAGGCACGGGTGACCCACCACACCATGCTGCACGAGCAGATGAACTACTTCTTCCGCGGCTTCCGGCGCGATGCCCACCCGATGGCGGTGATGACCGGCGTGGTCGGCGCGATGAGCGCCTTCTACCACGACAGCACCGACATTTCCGACCCCGAGCAGCGCGAGGTGGCCACGATCCGGATGATCGCCAAGATGCCCACCATCGCGGCGATGGCCTACAAGTTCACCATCGGCCAGCCCTTCGTCTACCCGCGCAACGACCTGGACTATGCCTCGAACTTCCTGCGGATGTGCTTTGCCGTCCCGGCCGAGGATTACGAGGTGAACCCGATCCTCGCCCGCGCCATGGACCGCATCTTCACCCTGCACGCCGATCACGAGCAGAACGCCTCGACCTCCACGGTGCGGCTGGCATCCTCCTCGGGGGCCAACCCCTTTGCCTGCATCGCCGCGGGCATCGCCTGCCTGTGGGGGCCGGCCCACGGCGGCGCCAACCAGGCCTGCCTGGAAATGCTGAAAGAGATCGGCACGCCCGAGCGGATCCCTGAATTCATCGCCCGCGCCAAGGACAGGAACGACCCGTTCCGCCTGATGGGCTTCGGCCACCGCGTCTACAAGAACTTCGACCCGCGCGCCAAGGTTCTGAAGCAGTCCGCCGACGAGGTCCTGCACCTGCTCGGGATCGAGAACAACCCGACCCTCCAGGTCGCCAAGGAACTGGAAAGGGCGGCGCTGAACGACCCCTATTTCCAGGAGAAGAAGCTGTTCCCGAACGTCGATTTCTACTCGGGAATCATCCTCGAGGCGATGGGCTTCCCGACCTCGATGTTCACCCCGATCTTCGCGGTCAGCCGCACGGTCGGCTGGATCTCGCAGTGGAAGGAGATGATCGGCGACCCGGCGATGAAGATCGGCCGGCCGCGCCAGCTCTATACCGGGCCGGCGATGCGCGACTACGTGGATGTCGAAAACCGCTGAGCCGCGCGCACCGGGGGGCTGCGTCGGGAAGATTCCGAGGCCGGGGAACTTCCGGGGCGGGGGGCTTCCGGGGCCGGGGGCGTTGAGGGCTTCCGGGAGCGTGAGGCGGAAGGGAGGCGCGGTGCAACCGCTCAGCGGCCTTCGAATTTCGCCGGCCGCTTTTCCAGGAAGGCCAGAACCCCTTCGCGGAAGTCGCGGCTCTTGCCGCATTCGCCCTGCAGACGGGCCTCCAGCGCCAGCTGCTCCTGCAACCCGTTCTCGAACGAACGGCGCAGCGCGGTCTTGATGTTGCGGTAGGCCAGGGTCGCCCCCTGGGCCAGCTGGGCGGCGCGGGTGAGCCAGTGCTCGGCGAAATCGTCATCATCGACGACTTCCCAGATCAGCCCCCATTCGGCGGCCTTCTCGGCGCTGAGCGGCTCGGCGAACAGCGCCATTCCCATCGCCCGCGCCAGCCCGACCTGCCGCGGCAGCCACCAGCTTCCCCCGGCGTCCGGGATCAGGCCGATGCGCGAGAACGCCTGCAGGAACATCGCCGAGCGGGCCGCGATCACCACATCGAAGGCCAGGGCCAGATTCGCGCCGGCGCCGGCGGCCGCGCCGTTCACCGCGGCAATCGTCGGAACCGGACAGTCGAAGATAGCCTGCAGCATCGGCTCGTATTCGTCGCGCAGCGTGCGCTCCAGATCGGCGCTGGCGGCATCCGTCCGATCTCCCAGATCCTGCCCCGAACAGAAGGCCCGCCCCTTGCCCGTCATCACCAGAACGCGCGCGCTGCGGCCCGCCGCGCGCACCGCATGGCGGATCTCGGCCCGCATCCTGGTATTGAGCGCATTCATCACCTCGGGGCGGTTCAGGGTCAGAACGGCAATGCCGTCGCGCTGCGAGAGGCGAATGGTTTCGTATTGCGTAGGCTGCATGGCCCGGCTCCCGGTAGATCGCTTCCGCGCCGACAATAGCCAAGCCGCCGGCGACGAAAAGAGGGAAACGGCAGCAGGCGGGAAACCCGAGCCGAAAAGCAGGAAAAGCGGGAACAAAGGAAGGGGAGAGGCCCCGCCGGCGGCCGGTTTCCTTCAGCCTTCCGGTTTCCTTCAGCCTTCGAGCATCCTTTCCAGCTCGCGCCGCTCCTCCTCGCTCAGCGGCGCCGGGCCTCTGCCCGCCGCCCTCCGGCGCAGATAGATCAGCGCCCCGCCGAAGCCCAGCATCAGCATCGCCGGCCCGGCGGTCCAGAGCAGCAGGTTGGCGCCGGTGAAGGTCGGGCGCAGCAGCACGTATTCGCCGTAGCGCTCCACGATGAAGGCCATCGCCTCTTCGTCGCTGTCGCCGGCCACAAGGCGCTCGCGCACCAGAAGCCGCAGATCGCGCGCGAGGTCCGCATCGCTGTCATCGATGCTCTGGTTCCGGCAGACCAGGCAGCGCAGCTCCCTGGACAGGGCGCGCGCGCGTTCTTCCAGCGCCGGATCATCCAGGATCTCGTCGGGCTGGACCGCCCCGGCCACGCCTGCGCTCAGCGCCGCGAGCAGGGCGATCAGCGCCGCCATTCTCCTTGCCGCGCTCATCGCGCCGCGACCCCGCCCGCCCGCAGCCGCCGCCCGGCCCCCGCGGCGACCCGGTAGCGCCGGTCGCTCAGGCTGAGCACCCCGCCAAGCGCCATGACGATCGCCCCGGCCCAGATCCAGTTGGCGAAGGGCTTCACATAGCTGCGTACGGCCCAGCCCCCGCCCTGCTGCGGATCCCCGATCACCAGATAGACATCGCGCAGCAGGCCGCTGTCGAGCGCCGCCTCGGTGGTGGGCATCCCCGAGGCGTCATAGACCCGCTTTTCCGGGTTCAGCCGCGCCACCGGCCTGCCGTCGCGGGTCACCACCATGTCGGCCATGACGGTTTCGTAGTTCGGCCCCCTTTCGCGGCGCACCCCGGCAAGGGTGATCTCGTAGCCGCCCACCTCGAAGCTCTCGCCCACCCGGGCCACGCGGATATCCTCGACGGTCCAGGCCAGCATGGCGGCGATCCCGAATATGGTGATCCCGAAACCGCCATGCCCGAGCACCCGCCCGAGGTCGGCGCGCGGCAGGCGGGACAGCCGGCCGAGCCGCCCGGCCAGATCGCCGCGCCCGGTACGCTGCCACAGGTCCATCGCCGCGCCCAGGCTCACCCAGAGCGCCAGCGCCGTGCCGAGCGGGCCGAGCGCCGTGCGCCCCGTCTGAAGCGCCCAGACCAGCCCGCCGCCGGCGATCGCCAGAAGCGCCACCCCCCGCAGCGGGCGCAGGGCACGCCGCAGCCGGGCCCGCTTCCACGGCAGCAGGGTGCCCACCGGCAGCAGCAGCGCCAGCATCACCATGAACGGGGTGAAGGCGGCATCGAAGAAAGGCGGCCCCACCGTCAGCTTCCGGCCGAAGAACATTTCCGCCGCCAGCGGCCACATGGTCCCGAAGAAGACCACGAAGGCCGACACCGCCAGCAGGATGTTGTTGACGACGAGCGTGCTCTCGCGGCTGATCACCGAAAAGACGGCCCGCGATTCGAGCGCATGGGCGCGCAGGGCATAAAGGGTGAGCGCCCCGCCCATGAAGAACGCGAGTATTCCCAGGATGAACACCCCCCGCGCCGGGTCGGTGGCGAAGGCGTGCACAGAGGTCAGCACGCCGGAGCGCACGATGAAAGTGCCCATAATCGAAAAACCGAAGGCGAGGATCGCCAGCAGCACCGTCCAGCTCTTCAGCGCCTCGCGCTTTTCCACCACGATCGCCGAATGCAGCAGCGCGGCCGAGATCAGCCAGGGCATGAAGGAGGCGTTCTCCACCGGGTCCCAGAACCAGAACCCGCCCCAGCCCAGCTCGTAATAGGCCCACCAGGAGCCGAGCGCAATTCCCACGGTCAGGAACAGCCAGGCGGCCAGCGTCCAGGGCCGCACCCAGCGCCCCCAGGCGGCATCGACCCGCCCCTCGATCAGCGCCGCCACCGCAAAGGAAAAGCTCATCGAGAGCCCTACATAGCCCAGGTAGAGAAACGGCGGATGAAAGGCCAGCCCCGGATCCTGCAGCAGCGGATTCAGCCCCTGCCCGTTCAGCGGCGGCTGTGTCAGCCGCAGGAAGGGGTTGGAGGTGAACAGCATGAAGGCCAGAAACGCCACCCCGATCGAGCCCTGCACGGCCAGCACCCGGGCACGCAGCGTCGGCGGCAGATTGCCCCCGAACAGGGCCGCCGCTGCTCCGAACAGGCTGAGGATCAGCGCCCACAGCAGCAGCGAGCCCTCATGATTCCCCCAGGTGCCGGTGATCTTGTAGAGCAGCGGCTTGTCGGTATGCGAATTGGCCGCCACGACGGCAAGCGAGAAGTCGGAGAGGACGAAGGCCCGGGTCAGCACCACGAAGGCGAAGCCGAGCAGGATCACCTGGCTCAGGGCCGCAGGCTCCGCCACCGACATCCAGACCGGGTTGCGTCGGGCCGCCCCGATCAGCGGAATCACGCTCTGCACAAGAGCCACGACAAAGGCCAGAATCAGCGCGAATTGGGCAAGTTCGTTCAGCATGCCCGGACTGTAGCCGACTACGGTGCCGGCGCAATGGCCGAGCAATCACTTCTGCGCGTGCGATTGTCGCAGTCGCAGCGGGCTTCGTATCCGGCGCCACCGCTGCAGCCGGCGCGCCCGGGGGCGCCCCGGGGGCTCAGCCCATCCCGCGCCTGGCGCGGCCGCCCGCCACCCGCCTGCCACCTTCGATCACCCGCAGCTGCGCCTCTCCTGCCTCGGGGGCCTCGCGCAGGGCCGCAATGCATTCGCGCAGGGCACGGTCCAGCTCCTCGGCCGCCATGCGATTGCGCTCCAGCGCTTCCTTCAGGTTCCGGGCCATCTCGTCCTCCTCCTCGGTTTCCTCTGCGTTGTCCCTGCGCCTGTCGCCCTTGCCGCCCTTGCCGTGCGCGCCGCGCGCCTCAGTCGCCGCGCGCCCTCGGCAAGCGCTCCCGAATCAGGGTCGTGAGTTCGGTCAGCACCTGCGAGTTCTTGTTCACCACATCGCGTGTTGCCTGGTCCTTCTGCAGGTCGCGATACAGCAGGTAGAAGACCAGAAGCGCCCAGGGGCCCTGCTCGGTCAGGATCTTCAGGAACAGATCAGCGCTCATTCCGGCCCTCCATCTGCGCCCTCCAGTCGTCAAGGGCAGCGTTGGGTTCCTCCGTGCCGGCCTCCTCCTGCCCGCCGGGTTCCTTTCCGTCCGGGGCGCCGGCACCGGCGGCCAGAGCTTCCAGCGCCGCGATGTTGCCGCTGACATCGGCCGCCCGCAGCACGGTGGCGGCAATCGAGCGCTGGAACTCCAGGCTCTTCATCTGGTGACGCGCCCCGAAGTAGAAGGAGACGATGACCCCGAGCAGCCACCAGAGCGGTTCGGGAACCAGTGCGATTCCCTGCATCCTGGCGGCGAACCAGATCGGATCGATCATCGCGGCCACGAACAGACCCAGCGTGCCCAGCGCCAGCGCCGGACGCGGCAGCCGGTTGAGCCCGTCCATGAAACGGTCGAACCTCCCCTTGCGTTCGATCCCGAATTCGGCGGCGAACTGGCGCAGCGCGGCGGCACGGTAGCGCGCCTGGCGCCCGGCCGCAGCCTCGGCGTTCTCGCGAAACACCTCGGCCGTCTCCTTCACCAGATTACGCCCGCCTCCGAACAGCAGGCCGAAGAGCGCCTCGATCAGCCCCATGCCGCCACCCGCGCCCGATGCTCGGCCTCGCTGAGGTGATAGCGCGGCGAGATGAATTCCTCTGCCCGCCGGATCCATCCGCCCTTGCCTCCGTCGCGGCGGCGGGCGAACTTGCGCAGCCCCGGCCGCCGGTCTGCCAGGGCGTAATAGTAGTTGCGCCGGGCGATCCCGTAAGCGTCGGCAAGATGGTCCGGGGCTTCTTCCTGGGCGCGCCGGGCGGCGCGGATGGTCTGCGGGCCGATGATCCCGTCCACCGCGATCATGTGCCCCATCCGGCGCAGCAGCCGCTGCAGGATGCGCACCGCCTGTGCGCCCGAGTTGACATACATGTCGAAGACGCTGGCGCGCAGCGCCTCGGGCAGCGCGCCGATCCGGGGGCGGAGATAGTATTCGCGCAGGAAGATGTCGCGCGCGGTGGCGCGATCGAGCGCCTGTACGTCGGCGCGGTCGATGCGCCCGTCTCCGGTCAGATCCCGCCCGAGCCTGCGCAACGTGGCAAGGGTGACACCGAATTTCGTCGGCCCGCCCGGATCATCCGGGTCATCGACGAATCCGCCCTCACGCGCGATGATTTCATCGGCAATCGTTTCAATGAGTTGCATGACGCACCCGAGGTTCTGGAAAACGTCTTCAAGGGTGCTGACAAAGGGTTAACGCGGGCTAATGGGCCGTTCGCAGCCCCGCGCCGGAGCGCGGAGGCGCGAAAAAGGCGCAGCGTGCCGTCGCCGGCAGCGCGGCGAAGAGAACGGAAGGAAAACCCGGCAGCGGCCTCAGCTGCCCGGATCGACATAGACGCCCTGTTCCTTCAGCGCGTCGATCACTTCCTTGGGCATGTAGGTCTCGTCATGCTTGGCGAGAATCTCGGTCGCCCGAAACACGCCGCCGACCAGCCGGCCGGTGCCGACCATGCCCTCGCCCTCCCTGAACAGGTCGGGCAACACGCCGGTGTAGATCACCGGGATCGAGGCCGCCCCGTCGGTAACCCTGAAGGTGATGGTCTCGCCCTGGCCGCGCACCAGCGAACCTTCTTCCACCAGGCCGCCGATCCGGAACACCTCGTTTTCCGGCGGCGGATCCTCGGCCACCTGGGCCGGAGCGCGAAAATAGTTGATACCGTCGCGCAGACCGTATCCGATCAGCGCCGTGGCCGTTGCCAGCATCGTGCCCACGATGACGATGAGCCAGACCCGGCGTTTCTTCTTCACCTTCTTGAGGCCGGTCATGGCGTTCTCCTGCACCTTTCCTGCCAAAACATCACGGGAACAGCGGAACCTGCGTCAGCCCGGCGGTCTCATCGAGCCCGAGCATGATGTTGGCATTCTGCAGCGCCTGCCCCGAGGCCCCCTTCATCAGGTTGTCGAGCACCGAAACCACGATCATCCGCCCCTCCGTCCGGTCCGCAACCACGCCGATGTGGCAGCGATTGCTCCCCCTCACATGGGAAGTCGCCGGGATCTTGCCAAGGCCCAGAACGCGCAGAAAGGGTTCCGCGGCATATTGCCGGGCAAGCTCGGCCTGCGCGGCCGCGGCATCTCCGCGCAGGTAGATGGTGGCCATCATGCCGCGGCTCATCGGCACGAGATGCGGGGTGAAGCTGGCGCAGACGGGCCGCCCGGCCGCCTGCGACAGCTCCTGATCAAGCTCTCCCATGTGCCGGTGGGCAGCCACGCCATAGGCGGAAAGAGCCTCGTTCGCCTCGCAGAACAGGCTGGCCTCGCGCAATGCCCGCCCGGCCCCCGACACGCCGGACTTGGCATCGATCACGATCCCGTCCGGGTCGATCAGCCCGGCCCGCAGGAGCGGCACCAGAGGCAGCAGCGCCGTCGCCACGTAGCAGCCGGTGTTGGCGGTGATCCGCGCCCGCGCGATCCGCTCGCGGTAGATCTCGGGCAGGCCGAAGGCCGCCTGCGGCTGGAGATCCATCGCCCCGTGTTCCCGCCCGTACCACTTCCGGTAGGCTGCCGGGTCGCGCAGCCGGAAATCGGCCGAAAGATCCACCACCTTCACGTGATCCGGCAGCCTGCGCACAAGGTCATGCGCGATCCCGTGCGGCAGGGCGAGAAAGGCCAGATCCACGGCAGAGAAATCTACTTCCTCGATCTTCTGCAGCAGCGGCAGCTCGAGATGCCCGAGATGCGCGAAGGCCTCTCCCATCGCCTGCCCGGCCTTGCGATCGGCGCTGAGCGCCACGATCCGCATGTCGGGATGCGCATGGATCAGCCGGACGAGCTCGGCCCCGGTATAGCCGGAGGCGCCGAGTATGGCGACTTTCTTGGTCATGGATCACCTGTCGGAAAGGGCATCACGATATTCATTCGCAATTCGAAGCGCCGGGCTCAGGCGGGTCGGAACGTCACCTTCCGTTGCAGAAAACGGGTGGCCTGGTCGGAGACCCGCGCCGCCTCGCCCGTGGTCAGGAATACCGGCTCCCCCCCCGCGCCGCGCATCTGCGGATGGCGCTCCAGATAGTCGGCCAGACTTTCGGCCACGAGATCGGCCTGGCTGAAGACCCGCACCTCCGGGCCCAGGGCTTCCTGAAAGACATGCTCGAGCAGTGGGTAATGGGTGCAGCCCAGCACCGCCGCCTGCGGATGCGGCATCTTGCGCTTCAGAGCCTCCACATGGCTGCGCACCAGCGCCTCGGCCAGGATCATGTCGCCCTCCTCGATCGCGTCCACCACCCCGCCGCAGGCCTGCGCCTCCACATCCACCCCGATGGCGCGAAAGGCCAGCTCGCGCTGGAAGGCCCGGCTGGCCACCGTGGCCGGGGTGGCAAACAGCGCCACATGCTTGACCGCCACCTCGCGCGGGGGCGAGTTGTCGCCCCACTTGCGCTCGGTCAGCGCCTCGATCAGCGGCACGAACACGCCCAGCACCCGCTTGTCGGGAGGAACCCAGCTCTCCTGCATCCGCCTGAGCGCCGCCGCCGAGGCCGTGTTGCAGGCCAGGATCACCAGGTCGCAGCCCTCCCGCCACAGCCGCTCCACGCCGCGACAGGTCAGGTGGAACACGTCGTCGGCCTCGCGCACCCCGTAGGGGGCGTGGGCATTGTCGCCGTAATAGGCGAAAGCCACCTCCGGGAGGCGCCTGCGCACCGCCTCCAGAACGGTGAGCCCGCCAAGACCGGAATCGAATATGCCAACCGCCATTTCGCTGCCTCATGCGCCATCCGCCGCGCCAAATAGCACAGCCGCGCGCCCGGCGCACGGGGCAAATTGCAGCTTCAAATTGCAACTTCCGGGGAGCCCGCCCCGGACCGGAAGGCTTCGGACAACGAAACCGAAGGCATGCCCTCCTCCGCGCGCCGGCCGGATTCAGGGACGCACCACCGTCAGCCCCAGCAGACGCCAGGCCTGCATCCCGCCCCGATAATAGCGGATCCGCTCGGGCGGATAGCCGACGGCGATCATTGCCGGATCGCGGTGGGCGACTGCCCGCACCACATGCCGTTGCAGAACAGGGTCACGCGCGCGCCAAATCGCAGCTCCATCCGTCGAAATCGGCCTCGCAGCCCAGCTCGTCCAGCCGGTCAACAATTTCATTTCAGGGGATCGAGAATTCCAGGGGATCGAGACGGCTCCCGGGATCGTTCCCCCCTCGAACCAGCTGCGGGTGCGGCTGTCGATGACGATCACCGCCGGATCCTGCAGATCGTCCAGAAGCGCCAGCTCTCCGACGGAGGTAACGCCCTCGGTCGGCACCATCGGCTGGATGCAGAACGGCGGACAGGGGCGCCAGGTGCGCGCCCAGTCGGGATCGAGCAGGCTGGAATTGTCCTGAATCCGCCGGATCTCCACCATCCGCCGGCGCCCGGCACGCTGACCGAAGGGAGATCCGGGCGGATATTCACCGGCTCCGCAGCCAGCGGCAGGGCCAGAAAGAGGCTCAGAGCGGGGATGAGAAAGCGCATCGGCGTCTCCAGTCAGGGGCCATCGGCCCCCTCGCAGCAAAGTCCGCCGCCTGTGCAAACTCCCGCCGGCGCGGCCCAGTCCGCGCTCAGGCGGCCTTTGCCCCGGGCGCATCCGGCGCCCTCAGCGCCGCCCACAGCTCATCGCGCCGTTTCATCGCCTTCTCCCGATTGGCCGCCTGAA
>JALSKC010000073.1 GCA_026989055.1 Paracoccaceae bacterium | reverse complement strand
GAAGATGATGGAGATGATCCGCGCCGATCTCGCCGCGCTCGGGGTGAAGATGGACGTGTTCTTCTCGGAAAGGTCCCTCTACGGCACGGGCCGGATCGAACAGGCCCTGGAGGCGCTGCGCGAGAAGGGGCTGATCTACGAGGGCGTGCTGGAACCGCCAAGGGGCAGGAAGCCCGAGGACTGGGAGCCGCGGGAGCAGACGCTGTTCCGCTCCACCGCCTTTGGCGACGATGTGGATCGCCCGGTGAAGAAGTCCGACGGATCCTGGACCTATTTCGCCCCCGACATCGCCTATCACCACGACAAGATCGAACGCGGCTTCGATGCCCTGATCGACGTGCTGGGGGCCGATCACGGCGGTTACGTGAAGCGGATGAAGGCGGCGGTGGCGGCGCTTTCGGGCGGGCGCGTGCCGCTCGACATCAGGCTCACCCAGCTGGTGCGGCTGTTTCGCGACGGCGAACCCTTCAGGATGTCGAAGCGGGCGGGCAATTTCGTCACCCTGCGCGACGTGGTCGATCAGGTGGGCCCCGATGTGACCCGCTTCGTGATGCTCACGCGCAAGAACGACGCCCCGCTGGATTTCGATTTCGCGCGGGTTCTGGAACAGAGCCGCGACAACCCGGTGTTCTATGTGCAATATGCCCATGCCCGGGTGTGCAGCGTGCTGCGCAGGGCCGACGCGGCCGGCATCGCGCTGACGGACCGGCCGGCGCTTCACGACGAGGCCGAATTTGCGGTGGCCCGCCGGCTGGCCGACTGGCCGCGCCAGGTGGAGATCGCCGCGCGCACCCACGAGCCGCACCGCATCGCCTTCTACCTCTACGAGCTGGCCTCCGATTTCCACGCCCTGTGGAACAGGGGCAACGAAGACCCCGCCCTGCGTTTCCTGCAGGAGGACGACCCGGCCGCCTCGGCCGCGAAAATCGCCCTGCCGAGGGCCGTGGCCGTTGTCATTTCCACAGGTCTTGGTATTCTCGGGGTGACCCCGGCCGAGGAAATGCGCTGACAACAGGCGCAACCGCGGGCCATCGGGCCACCGGGGCGGCAGGCAGGAAGGCGCAGGAAGATCAAGACGCGGGAATGCAACCGCAGGATACAGGCAGGAACCTCCGTGCATGCCGGCAGGCGTGCGCGGGAGCAGAGAGGCAGCTATGGCGGATATCGAATATTCGGACGCCGCGGGCGGGGAGTATCCCCCTGCCGGCGTCGGCATGGGGCAGATCGTCAACTGGGCCGGGGCAGCGCTCTCGCTGTCCCTGATCGCCGGGGTCGGCTGGTGGGGCTGGCAGCTGCTGATGCGCGATGTCTCCGGGGTGCCGGTGGTGCAGGCGCTGGAGGGACCGATGCGGATCGCGCCCGAGGACCCCGGCGGCGAGGCGGCCGAATACCAGGGGCTGGCGGTCAACAGCATCGCCGCCGAAGGAAGGGCCGAGGCGCCGGCCGACCGGCTGGTGCTCGCCCCCGGGCCCACGCGGCTGAGCCCGGAGGATCAGACGATGCGGGTGCTGGATGCGCGCCGGGCCGCGCAGGCCGAAACCGCCACACCCGGCCCGGCCCGGCCGGAGGGCGCCGGGGCTGCCGGGCAGGCCGTGCCGGGCGGGCAGTTCGCCCCTGCCGCCCCTGCCGCCCCTGCCGCCCCTGTCGGGAGCGCGGATGCTGATGCCGGGGCGGCTTCCGGGCAGACGGAAACCGTGCCTGCCGACACGCTTGCCGCGGCGATCGAGGCCGCGCTGCGGGAGGCGACGTCGGAGGCGACATCGGAGGCGGCACCGGATAAGGCCGCGCCGCAGGCGGCGCACGGCGGGCGGACCCCCGCCGAGGTGGCGGGGCTGTCCCGTTCGCTGCGGCCGCTGCCGCGCCCGGAGGGGCTGGCGCCGGCAGCTTCGGGGGCGACGACGCCGGAAGGCGCCGGCTCGGGGCCGCAGGCAGCGCTTCCCGCCGCCGCGCCGCGGCCGGAGGCGGCCATCGACGACGGGGTGCCCTCGATCGCCCCGGAGGACATCCCCCCGGGCACGCGGCTGGTGCAGCTCGGCGCCTTCGAGACGGCGGCGATGGCACGCGCCGAATGGCGCCGGATCGCCGCCGCCTTCGGCGATTTCATGGCCGGCAAGGCCCGGGTCATCGAGCCGGCGCAGAATGGCGGCAGGAAGTTCTACCGGCTTCGGGTGCACGGGTTCGAGGATCTTTCCGACGCCCGGCGCTTCTGCGCGGCGCTGCTGAGCGGGCAGGTCGGCTGCATACCGCTCACCACGCGCTGAGGGCGCGGCGGGCATCCCGCGCCGCCGTTGCGCGGCGGGGGGGGGAGCGCGCCGGGCTTGGCCATCTGCCGGCGGATGGTGTAGAGCAGGGCGGGGCGGGGTTCTCCCGCCCGCTCGGGAGCGGAGGCGGCAGGCGTGGCGAAAGCAGGAGGGGGAGTTCCGGAGAAGCGCTGCGCGCCGGCGACAGGCCCGCTGGCGGGGGGCTTCCGCTGCCTGCGGAGGGTCGGGCGATGAGTGCCGCCGATCGGGAGGCGGGGTTCGAGGCGGATGCGCTCTCGCTCAACGAGCGGCTCGCGGCCGAGGCGCTGATCGTCGATGTGGACGGGTTCGAGGGGCCGCTGGACCTGCTGCTGATGCTTTCGCGGACGCAGAAGGTCGATCTGCGCCGGATCTCGATCCTCGACCTGGCCGAGCAGTATCTGGCCTTCGTCGAGCGGGCGCGGATTCTGCGCATCGAGCTGGCCGCCGACTATCTGGTGATGGCGGCCTGGCTGGCCTTCCTGAAATCGCGGCTGCTGCTGCCGCCGGACCCGGCGGACGAGGGCCCCAGCGGCGAGGAGCTGGCCGCGCACCTGGCCTTCCAGCTGGAGCGGCTGCAGGCCATGCGCGAGGCCGCCGCCCGGCTCATGGCCCGCGATCAGAAGGGGCGCGATTTCTTCGCGCGGGGCGTTCCGGAAAACGTTTCGCGGGTGCGCCGGGTGACCTATACCGCAACGCTGCTCGACCTGATGCAGGCCTATGCGCGGATTCGCACCCGCGACGAGTTCCGCCCCTACAGCCTGGCGCGGGAGCGGATCCTGACCATGGAGCAGGCGCTGGAAAGGCTGCGCGGGATGATCGGCTTTGCCGGCAGCTGGACCGAGCTGGAAAGCTACCTGCCCGAGGGCTGGGAAAGCGATCCGGCGCGGCGGCGTTCGGCGGTGGCCTCGACCTTTGCCGCCTCGCTCGAACTGGTCCGCTCGGGGCAGATCGAACTCCGCCAGCGCGACAGTTTCGGTGTCATCGAGATACGGAAGAAGCCGCATGGCTGACGATCCCGACCCCTCCGCAAAGGCGGCACTGCCGGCCGGCCCGTCCGACGGGCGCCCTGCTGCCACGGCCCCCGCTCGCCCCGGCCGCGAAGAGGGGAGCGCGGGGAGTGGCGAGAGCCTGTTCGAGGCGCCGCCCGCAGCCGAGCAGGAGCGCATGGTCGAGGCGATTCTCTTCGCCTCGGCCGAGCCGGTCAGCGTGGCCGAGATGAATGCCCGGATGCCGCATGGCGCCGACGGGGCGGCGGCGGTCGAGGCGCTGCGCCGCCGCTACCAGGGGCGCGGGGTGCGGGTGGTACGGGTGGGCGATGCCTGGGCGATCCGCACCGCCCCGGACCTCGGTTTTCTCCTGCGCAAGGAAACGGTGGAGACCCGCAAGCTGAGCCGGGCCGCGATCGAGACCCTGGCGATCATCGCCTATCACCAGCCGGTGACGCGGGCCGAGATCGAGGAGATCCGTGGCGTTTCGGTCAGCCGCGGCACCCTGGATCAGCTGCTCGAACTGGAATGGATCCGCTTCGGACGGCGCCGGATGACGCCGGGGCGGCCGGTGACATTCGTCGTCACCCGGGAATTCCTGGACCATTTCGGGCTGGAGACGGCGCGCGACCTGCCCGGGCTGAAGGAGCTGCGCGCGGCCGGGCTGCTCGACAACCGCCCGCCGCCGGGTGGCGGGGCGGAGGAGGAAGACGAGGATGCCGCCGGGCAGCAGGGCGACATGTTCGCCCCGGACCCGTCTGAGAGCGCCCCGGGCGACAGCGGCGACACGGCGGGGCGGGGAGACAATGGCGAGGGGGGAGGCACTCCATGAACGCAAACCGGATCCTGGGCATGATCCTGCGCCGGGTCTTGCGGCGTCTGCTCGCTCGCGGGGTCGATGCCGGAATCGACCTTGCCGCGCGTCGGGCGGCGCGCCGCCGGGGAGAAGGGGAAGCGGCCGGAAAAGCCGGCCCGGCGGCGGGGAGCGACCCGCAGCAGGCCCGCCTGCGTGCCCGGCAGGCGAAGCGTATCGCCGGCAAGGCCCGGCAGGGCGTCCGCCTTCTGCGCCGCATTGGCCGCTTCCGCTAGGGCCTGTCGCACAGGATCGGATCCGGCGCGACACCCCCCAGGGCCTGTCGCGCTGATGCGCCTTCGTGCAGGCCGCCCCCGGCTTCTGCTTCTGCATGATGTCCGGGGAGGCAGGGGCGCTGCCCGCTCTCGGGTTCCCGCCGAAACCGCTTTCCGTGCCCGGGCGGCCTGCCTTGGGGTCCGCCGCGCCCGGAAGTCGCGCCCGGAAGTCGCGCCCGGCGGGGCCTCTCCTGTTGGGGCGCTCCCGCCTCGGGGGCGCGTCTGCGGCCGGCTCTCCCGCCCGCTGCCCGTGCCGCCCCTTTCGCGCTCCCGACTGCGGGCACCACAGCGGCGGCGCCCGGGCGCGTTCTGGCGGCATCTTCCGCTGTCCGGGCCCCGATGTTCCCGGGGCGTTCCTGGCGGTGCGCCCTACTGTTCGGCCTGCTGTTCGGCAAAGCGGACCGATTCGCCGCAGCCGCAGGATTCGACCACATTCGGGTTGCGGAAGCGGAAGCCGCTTTCCAGCAGCGACACCTCGTAGTCGATCTCGGTTCCGAACAGGAACATCTGCGCCATCGGCGCGATCATGACCCGGGCGCCGTCCTGCTCCACCACCTCGTCGGCGGGGTCGATCTCGTCCACGTATTCCATGGTGTATTCCATGCCGGCGCAGCCGCCCTTCTTGACGCCGATGCGCAGGCCCTTGCGGCCCTCCTTTTCCATCAGCCGCACGATCTGCGCCGCCGCGGCCGGGGTCAGCGTCACCGCCTGCTTTCCGGGAATGCCGAACATCACATGAACCCCAGTTCCAGCCGCGCCTCGTCGCTCATCATCTCCATGCCCCAGGGCGGCTCCCAGGTCAGTTCGACGTTGACGTTCCTGACGCCGGGCACGGCGCCCACGGCATCGGCCACCCATCCCGGCATCTCGCCGGCCACCGGGCAGCCCGGCGCGGTGAGCGACATGATGATGTTCACGTCGTTCTCCTCGCTGATCTCGATGGTGTAGACAAGCCCCAGATCGTAGATGTTCACCGGGATTTCCGGGTCGTAGACCGACCGGCAGGCCACCACCACGTCCACGTAAAGCGGGTGGTGCGTGCTCGACGGCTTGATCAGGGGCGTGCCCTCGACGGGATCTGCTTCTGCGTTCATCCTGGTCTTGCTCCGACCCAATTCGCGATTTCTTAGTTTTTATATAAGGAATTGCGCCTGCCGCGTCCAGTGCCGGTTGCGGCGAATTGGCTCCCGACGGCGGCAGACCCCGCCGCCCGCGGCCGGTATGCGGCGGTTCGCCCGCTCCCCTTGCCGGCGGCCCCTTTGCTGCTTTCTCCTTTGCTGCTTTACTGGGGGCGGAAAGGTGGATGATCCGCACGCTGTGGTCGGGCGTGGTCGGGCGCGACCTTTTGGCAGATGTGCAGAAGGTGCGTTCGCAGGGATTGTCCGGGTCGGCTTCGGGCCGGTGCGCGAAGCGACGGTGCAGCGCCGATGCCTTGCGGTGCATCGTCGATGCATTCTGGGGAGAGAGCTGGGGAGAGAAGGATGAGCAGCTGCGATCTGAGCGAACGGAAATGCGTGCCCTGCGAAGGCGGGGTGCCGCCGATCGAGGGCGACGAGGCGCGCGCCATGATGGCCCGGCTCGATGACGGCTGGAAGCTGGACGACAGCGCCACCCGGATCAGCCGCCGACTGGAGTTCAAGGGGTTCGCCAAGGCGGTTCAGCACGCCAATCTGGCCGCCTGGCTGGCCGAGCAGGAAGGCCATCACCCCGATATCAGCTTCGGCTGGGGCTATTGCGAGATCAGCTTCACCACCCATGCCATCGGCGGGCTGAGCGAAAACGATTTCATCTGCGCGGCCAAGTTCGACCGGCTGCTGGCCATCGGCTGAGCCGGGCCGGGGCGCGGGAGATTGCATCCCCCGCCGCACTGGCCTATCAGCCACGCATGAGCGGGTTTTCCTTCCAGATCCGGGCCACCGACGGCAGGGCGCGCGCCGGTCTGATCCGCACGCCGCGCGGCGAGATCCGCACGCCCGCCTTCATGCCGGTAGGCACGGCGGCCACCGTCAAGGCGATGCTGCCCGAGAGCGTGGCCGAAACCGGGGCCGACATCATCCTGGGCAATACCTATCACCTGATGCTGCGCCCCACCGCCGAGCGGATCGCGCGCCTGGGCGGGCTGCACCGCTTCATGAACTGGCCCGGGCCGATCCTGACCGATTCGGGCGGGTTCCAGGTGATGAGCCTGGCCGCGCTGCGCAAGCTTTCCGAAGAGGGGGTGCGGTTCAAATCGCATATCGACGGTTCCGAACACTTCCTGAGCCCGGAGCGCTCGATGGAGGTCCAGCGCCTGCTGGGCAGCGACATCGTGATGGCCTTCGACGAATGCCCGGCCCTGCCGGCCGACGCGGCCGAGATCGCCCGTTCCATGCGGCTTTCCATGCGCTGGGCGGCACGTTCGAAGGCGGCTTTCGACGGCAGCGGCGGGGCGGCTCTCTTCGGTATCCAGCAGGGGGGTCTTTCGCGTGAATTTCGGGCCGAAAGCAGCGAAAAACTCAGGGAGATCGGCTTTGATGGATACGCGGTCGGCGGGCTGGCCGTGGGCGAGGGGCAGGAAGCGATGTTCGCCACGCTGGATTTCGCCGCCGGCATGCTGCCGGCGGACAGGCCGCGCTATCTGATGGGGGTCGGCAAGCCGGCCGATATCGTCGGCGCGGTGGAAAGGGGAATCGACATGTTCGACTGCGTCTTGCCGACGCGCTCGGGGCGCACCGGGCAGGCCTTCACCCGGCGCGGGGTTCTCAACATCAAGAACGCCCGCCATGCGGACGATTCGCGCCCGCTGGACGAGGCCTGTTCCTGCCCCGCCTGCCGCGGCTACAGCCGCGCCTATCTGCACCACGTGTTCAAGGCGCGCGAGATCATCCAGTCGATGCTGCTGACCTGGCACAACCTGCAGTATTATCAGGACCTCATGGCCGACATCCGGGCGGCGATCGCGGGCGGGCGCTTCGCCGCATTCGCGCGTGACTTCCGTGCCCGCCAGGAGGCAGGCGATGACGGAGGGCTGTGACAGGAGGCGGTGACGAGGGCTGCGACGGGGCGAGGGCTGCAACGGGGCGATCAGCCGACGGGCGGTCGAAGCGGCGCCCGGGGCGGCGGTTTTCCGGCGCCGCCCGCGCCGGCCAGCCGGCGGCGCAGCACCCGCAGCAGCGGGCGTTCGAGCAGCCGGTGCAGGGCCTCGCCGGCCAGGAAGGCCAGCGCCGTCAGCAGCAGGAGCACCGCCAGCGGTCTGCCTCCGGCATCGGCCAGGGCGCCGGCCAGCGGCAGGAGCAGCGCGAGCACCAGGATGTGGATCAGGTAGAGCGCGTAGGATCCGCTGCCGAAGCGGGAAAGCCACCGCACCGCCGGCCCCAGCCGCCCGCCGGCCTCGGCAAATACCGCCCAGGCGACCAGCAGCAGCGCCGGCACCCCCATGTGCAACACCGCGGGCAGGCCGGCCCGGTCGGCCAGCGGTGACAGCAGGAACAGGGCCAGCGCCCCCCACAGCATCGCCCGCAGCGCCGCGGGGCGGGACAGGCGCGCGGCGAGCCGCCGCCGCTGCAGGGCCAGGGCGATGCCGATTCCGGCCAGGAATTCGAGCAGCAGCGGGCTGCCGGCCAGCCGCGCCGGTGCGCTCTCTCCCAGCGCCCCGGCCTGCCCGAGGGCGATTCCGGCCAGGAAGAAGGCGCCGAGCAGGCCCAGCCCGGCCCGGCGCGGCAGCAGCAGCGCGGCGGCGAAGGCGAGGTAGAAGAACATCTCGAAGCTCAGCGTCCAGGCGGGGGTGATCACCCGTGCCGCATGGCCGGGCAGCAGCAGCGCCGTGGCCAGGGCCTCGGCTCCGTCTGCGGGCATGGCCGCGCGCCCGGGGGGCAGGGCAAGAAGGTAGGCGAGCAGGGCGATCCAGTAGATCGGGTAGATCCGCAGCAGCCGCCGCAGCAGGAATCGCCAGGCGCTGCCCGGGTGGCCGAACCCGCCGTGCATGCCGTGCAGCATGATGAACCCGCTGATGGTGAAGAACACCGGAACCCCGGCATTGCCGATCCAGGTCCACACCAGCAGCGGCTCCACTTGCGCCGGCTGGAAGAAGGCGCGCAGCTCCAGCCCGGCGTGGTAGACGACCACCCCCAGCGCGGCGGCGAACCGCAGGAACTCCACGCCGACGAGCCTCTGCGCCGGGGCGCCGCCGGAGGGGGCGTCTGCCGGTCCGGCGGCCGGATGCCGCCTGTCCGCTGTCCTTCCTTCCAGCGTTCCTTCCAATGTTCTTCTCCGAGCTTTTCCCGCCTTCCCGGGAGCCGCGCCGCCGCCCCCGTGTTCCGCCGCCCCGTGTTCCGGGGCGTTCGCACCTGCCCCGCGCCGGATGTTCCTGTGCATCTGTTCCTGTGCATCCTACCACGGGAGCGGTGCCGTCTCCAACGCTTCCCCCTCCCCGCCGCTCTCCCCGCCGCTCTCTCCGTGCCTCTCCGCCCGCTCTCCTGCCGCCCCGCTCCCCGAGGTTCCGCCCGCGGTTTCCGGCAGGGGCCCGGCCTCCGTCGGGGCGGTGCGAAGTGTCGCATATCTCCCGGATATGGCGGAATTTGTGCAATGCTGCCTTGTTTGTGTCCCTTTCCGGGGCCAGTATGCGGCGGGAAGCCCCGTGGCAGCGCCGTTGAAAACAGTCCGGC
>JALSKC010000072.1 GCA_026989055.1 Paracoccaceae bacterium | reverse complement strand
GTAGTCCTGAAAATCACCGAAATACTTCGTGATCGCAGCCGTCAGTGTCGTCTTGCCGTGGTCAACATGACCGATCGTCCCGATGTTCACATGCGGCTTCGTACGTTCAAACTTTTCCTTCGCCATGGCCCTTTTCGCCTCGTTCATGAAGGGCCTGATCCGGCCCGGTTTGATGTCCGGCGCTCGTTACTGGCTCGGCAGGGAAAAATCAAGCGTCAGTTGACGTCTCCGCCAGCGCCGCCCGATCCGGTCGCGTCGGTTGTGGCAGAGGCATCGGAACCCGCCGCCCCGGTCGCGGCCGGCAGGCCGATCCACTCGGGGTTTTCCAGGATCCAGTCCTGGATCGCCCGGGCCATGTTGTCGGCCAGAAGGCGCATCTGCTGCCTGCGGTTCATGGTCAGGCCGCTGCCGACAAGCGCCCTGCCGGAAAGCCCCTCGAACACGGAAATCGCCTTCTCCTCGGCATTGACCCGCTTGCGAGCGGCATCGTCCCACATGTTCACCGTGACCACCAGGAAGGAACGGGGCGTCATCACGACCGGAATCCCGGCACGCGCCAGCGCATAGCCATCGAGCTTGACCCCGAGATGGTAGAGCTTCTCCCCCGCGTAGCCGCCGAAACGGCGCTCGATGGCGGCCTTCAGCTCCTGCTCCCATTCCTCGTCGGAAGCACGGCGCGAGAACGGGCCGATCTGCGGTTCGTTCACCACCACGACATTGTGGCCCAGCCGGAAATTCCCCATCTCCGGCAGGGGTTCCTCCGGCCCGGCGGGGCGGGCGCAGGCGGCCAGCGCGAGAAGCCCGAGAACGGTTGCGAAACTGCGAAGCGTGACGGTCATGACGGCCTCCCGTTAGCCGGTGGTGCTGCCTGTCGTGCCCGGCGCGCGGCGATCATTCTGCGGCCAGGCGTCTTGCGCCCCCCGACAGGGCGGTGATTTCGGCAATCACCTGGGTGATGAGCGCCTTCAGCTCGCCGAAATGCGCATTCGGTCGGATCCCCGCCTCGTCCATGTAGAGCGCGCGATCGATCTCCACCTGCACCACATGCTGCCGCCGCGACGGGCGCCCGTAGTGCTGTGCCGTGAAGGCGCCGGCGAAGGGCGCGTTGCGCACCACTTTCAGCCCCGCGTTCTCGAAGGCCCTCTGCACGCGGGATACCACCTCTTCCGAGGCAGCGGCGCCGAAGCGGTCCCCGAGCACCACGTCGGGGCAGCGGCCGCCCCGTCCGAAATGCGTGATCGCCTCATGCGGCATGGAATGGCAATCGATCAGGACCGCCTCGCCGAACATCCGCCGGCTCTCCTCCAGCAACCCCTGCAAACATGCGTGATAGGGGTGCCAGGCCCGGGCCAGCCTGCGCTCGGCTTCGGCCCGGGAAATCCTGCCTTCGTAGATCGCGCGCCCGTTGGCCACCACCCGCGGAATCACCCCGAGCCCGGATGAGATCCGCGGGTTGGCCGTTGCCCGGCGCACCCCCCGGATCAACGCCGGGTCCAGCTCGTCGGCGGCGCGGTTGAGATCGATATAGGCCCGCGGCAGCAGCGCCTTGAGCAGCGGCGCCCCGAACCTCGGTGCCGCCTCGAACAGCTGATCGACAAAGGCATCCTCCGAGGAGCGGATCGTCACCGGGTCGAGCCTGCTTTGCGCCAGGAACTCCGGCGGGTAGCGTCGCCCGCTGTGCGGTGACGCGAACACGAGGCCGCTCCGGCGGCTTCGCGGCATGATCAGCTGGAAGGCATCCTGCGGCATACGGGGTTCCTTTCCGGCCGGCAATATAGACCGGGAAGGGAGGGAACCGAAACCCCTTGAAAGCACGTCCGACTCCTTTTATAGACCAGCGGGCCGACGCGGGAGCCCCCGCGTCTTGTCGTTTGGCGCACCGGCTTTGGTGCATCCGGCGGCGAGACGGGGGCAACGCATCGATCGGGCGTATAGCTCAGCGGTAGAGCACTACGTTGACATCGTAGGGGTCACTGGTTCGATCCCAGTTACGCCCACCACCGCCCCTTGCGGGCAGAGGCTTCGAGGCGCAAGGCGCCGCATGAATGAGGAGAAGACCATGAAGGTCAGGAACTCGCTGCGTTCGCTCAAGAGCCGGCATCGCGACTGCCGGATCGTGCGCCGCAAGGGCCGGGTCTACGTGATCAACAAGACGCAGCGCCGGTTCAAGGCCCGCCAGGGCTGAAGCGCGGCCGCAGCCGCCGGGCCACCCGCCCGGAGCCATCCGCTCCGAGAGCGGAGCGGGGGCGGGGCCGGCGGGTTCGACTCGCCGGGATCGCACAGCAAGCCGCCCTCCGGGCGGCGTTTCTTCCTGTTCTTCCTGCCGGGGCTTCCTGCCGGGGCTTCCGCTCCGGAACCCCGCCCGCGGCCCTGCGCTGCCGCAAGCGGGGCCTTCAGGCAGGTCGCGGGCCGGGCGGATCGCGGCTCGTCAGGCGGGGCGTCGCGAGCAGCGCCGGCCGGGCGGGCAGACTGTTCCTCCCTCCCGCGGTCCTCTCCCGCGCATCGACACTCCCCTGCCAGCGCCCGCCGTCCCGGCGCGCCCCGCCCCCCCGGGCGGGAGCGCGGCGGATCAGTCGTAGCTGCGCTGATCGTCGATCACCAACCCGTCGTTGGGCAGGCTGCCCGGCGCGACGATCTCGACGCTGCCGCGCAACTTGAGGATCTCGCGCACGGCTCCCTCATAGGCGGCCCGGTCTCCGCCTTCGGCCTCGATCAGCACCGTCATCACGTCCATCTCGCCTTCGCGGGTGGCGACAACCCGGGCGCGTCGCACCTCGGGGAAGCGGGCCACCAGCTCGGCCACCTGCTCGGGGCGCACGAACATGCCCTTGATCTTGGTGGTCTGGTCGGCGCGTCCCATCCAGCCCCTGATGCGCATGTTGGTGCGCCCGCAAGGCGACTGGCCGGGCAGCACGGCGGACAGGTCGCCGGTGGCGAAGCGGATCAGCGGATAGTCGGGGTTGAGCGTGGTCACCACCACCTCGCCCACCTCGCCCTCGGGCACCGGCTCGCCGGTGCCGGGGCGCACGATCTCCACGATCACGCCTTCGTCCACGATCATCCCCTCCATCGCCTCGCTTTCGTAGGCGATGTTGCCAATGTCGGCGGTGGCGTAGCACTGCAGGCAGGCGATGCCGCGCTCGGCGTATTCCTGGCGCAGGGAGGGGAACAGCGCCCCGCCCCCCACCCCGGCGCGGGTGATGTTCAGCTTCACGCCCATCTCGTCGGCCTTGTCGAGGATCACCTTCAGGTAATCCGGCGTGCCGGCCCAGGCGGTCACCCCCAGATGGGCGGCGGCGCGCACCTGCAGTTCGGTCTGGCCGATGCCGGCGGGAAACACCGTTGCCCCCACGGCGCGGGCGGCGCTTTCGAACATCATGCCGGCGGGGGTGAAATGGTAGGAGAAGCAGTTCTGCACCACATCGCCGCGGCGCACGCCGCAGGCATGGATGAAACGGCCCAGCCGCCACCAGTCCGGGCTGGTGCGCCCCGGCTCGTGGATCGGGCCGGGTGACTGGAAGACATGCTCGAAACCGGCCGAACCGTCGGCGGTGAAGCCCCCGAAGGGCGGATGCGCCGCCTGCGCCTCCACCAGCGCCGACTTGCGCAGGACGGGAAGCGAGGCCAGAGCCTCGGCCGAGGTGATCTGCGCCGGATCCACATCGGCCAGGCTCGAAGCGTATCCGGGAAGCGCCCGGGCACGGGCGATCTGTTCGGGCAGGGCGCGGGCGATGTCGGCGGCGCGCGCATCGGCGGAGCGGGTTTCCAGATCGTCGTAGAAAGTACTCATGTCGCCCTCGTCAGCATCTGGGGCGATCGCCCCGGGATCCGCGCGATCTCGCCGCGGACCTCAAGTTCAAGTTTCACCGTCACCACGAACCACCTCAGCTTGCCCATCCGCGCCAGTTCGTCTTCGGACAGGCGGGCCCGGACGGCTTCGGTCAGGTCGGACCAGGCCGTGTCACCCTCGGCCAGGGTGTCCAGGATCGCGGCGCGGATGCAGTCGAACTTCCATTTCGGGATGTTCGTCATCCCCGGCTTGCCCGGGTTGGGCGTCCGGCAGGCGACCTTCGCCTCGGCCATCAGCTCAGCCAGCGCTTGCGGCGGCGGTAGCTGCGCACCTCTCGGAAGCTCTTGCGCCCCTTCTCGCTGATCCCGAGGTAGAATTCCTTCACGTCCGGGTTTTCGCGCAGTTCCGCCGCCGGGCCGTCCATCACCACCCGGCCGCTTTCCAGGATATAGCCGTAATGGGCGTATTTCAGCGCCACGTTGGTGTTCTGCTCGGCCAGCAGGAAGGACACGCCCTCCTGCTCGTTCAGGTTCTTCACGATGCCGAAGATCTCTTCCACCAGCTGCGGGGCAAGCCCCATGGATGGTTCGTCGAGCAGGATGGTCTCGGGCCGGCTCATGAGCGCGCGGCCGATGGCGACCATCTGCTGTTCGCCCCCGGAAATGTAGCCGGCCAGGGACTTCCGCCGCTCCTTCAGGCGGGGGAAATAGGAATAGACCATCTCCAGATCCTGCTGGACGGCCCTGGCCCCGTCGCGGCGGGTGAAGGCCCCCGTGAGCAGGTTTTCCTCGACCGAGAGATGCTCGAAGCAGTGGCGCCCTTCCATCACCTGGATCACGCCGCGGCGCACGAGCTCGGCCGGGTCGAGCTGCATCACCGGCCTGCCGTGATACAGGATCGCCCCCTTGGTGACCTCGCCGCGCTCCGAATGCAGCAGGTTGGAGATCGCCTTCAGGGTCGTCGTCTTGCCGGCCCCGTTGCCGCCCAGAAGCGCGATGATGCCGCCCTTGGGAACGCTCAGGGAAACCCCCTTCAGAACGAGGATCACATGGTTGTAGATCACCTCGATATTGTTGACCTGGAGGATGTCTTCCGCCTGCGAGGCGGCGGCTGTGGCATCTGCGTTCATGGCTTCGGGTCCGTCCTGAAATCGCCTGGTGGGGCCGGCCGCACCCGGCCGGCCCCGGTCTGGTTCCGGGCCTGCGTCAGCCGCAGTCCTGGGTCTGCCAGTCAGGCTTGTCCGCGACATACTTGTCGGCGGCTTCCTCGAGCATGGCACGCACCTTCTCGGTCATCGGCGGAATCAGATCGGTGATCGTCTCCCAACCGGAACCGTTCCACTGATGCAGGAAGATCGACCCGCCGGAGCCGTGGTTCTCGCAGCTGGCCTTGATCGGGGCGGTGAAGCCCGGCAGCCCCAGCTCGGCCATCCGCTCGGCGGAGAAGTCCAGGTTCTCCAGGCCGAGGCGCATGTCCTCGCCGGTGATCATCTTCTTGCCGGTCATTTCCTGGGCGGTGCGGATCGCCTCGGCGACCACCACCGCGTTCAGAACCCCGCGGTTGTAGAGCACCTTGCCCACATCAGAACGCTCGGCGACCTTGCTCTTGCCGGCATCGACCACGTATTTCAGGATGTCCTGGATCGCCGGCATGTCGGTTCCCGCCGCGGCCATGTTGGCAGCGATGTAACCCTTGCCGGCCTCGCCCGCCGGTTCAAGATCGACATTCGCGCCGGACCACCAGTTGCCGATGAACCGATCCATCGGGTAGCGGGTCTTGGCGGCTTCCTTGATCGCGGTGGCGTTCATCGCACCCCAGCCCCACATGATCATCCAGTCGGGCCGCTCCTTGCGCACGTTCAACCAGTGCGAGGACTGGTTCTGCATCTCCTTCACGCCGACCGGGAACTTGACCACGGTAAAGCCCATCTCCTCGGCCAGCTGGTCGAGCAGCGGGATCGGCTCCTTGCCGTAGCCGACGTCAAGGTAGATGAAGCCGATCTTCTTGCCCTTGATGCCGCCCTCCTTGCCGTCGATATACTTGATGATCGACGACATCTGGTCCCAGTAGGTGGCCGGGTAGTTGAAGGTCCAGGGGAACTTCTCGCCGATGGCCGCCGCCGACAGGCCGTAGCCCATCGAGAGCACCGGGATCTTGTCGACCGGGGCCTTGGGGATCAGCTGCAGCGTGATGCCGGTGGAATAGGGGTTGTAGACCAGCGCCCCCTTGCCCTTGGTGGCCTCGTAGCACTCCACCCCCTTCTGGGCGTTGTAGCCGGTCTCGCATTCCTCAACCGTGACCTTGACGCCGCCGATGCCGCCGTCACGCTCGTTCAGCATGGTGAAGTAGTCGGCAAAGCCGTTGGCGATCGGGATGCCGTTGGCCGCGAACGGGCCGGTGCGATAGCTGAGCGAGGGGACGAAAAGCGTCTCCTCTGCACTCACGCTGCCGGTCTGGAGCGTGAGCGCCGTTGCCAGGATCGTGGCCCCGGTAACCATCTTTCCGAACATTCCTGTTCCTCCCTTGTTGCGCGGCCGCGGGTGCGGGCCGCCTGAGTCCGAAACCTTTGCCTTCCGTTTCCGCGACCCGCCCGGTTCCGAGGCGAGGCCGTCATTCCCCCGCCCGACCCTAATACGGGAACGGCCAGACGCGAAGTTTCTGTTTCACCACCGACCAGAGCCTGGCAAGCCCGTGCGGTTCGATGATGAGGAAGAAGATGATCAGCGCGCCGAGGATCATGAAGTTGAGATGCTCCACGGTGGCGGCATTGATGTCGAGCCCCAGCACGCGGGGCACGGCGCGGATCACGATCGGCAGCATCCAGATGAAGGCCGCCCCCAGAAACGAGCCGACCAGGGAACCCAGCCCTCCGATGATCACCATGAACAGGATCAGGAAGGAGTGGTTCACGTCGAAGCTCTCCACCTCGGCCGCCCCCAGCCAGAAGAATACCATCATCGCCCCGGCCACGCCGGCCACATAGGACGAAACGGCAAAGGCCGACAGCTTGGCATGGAGCGGGCGCACCCCGATCAGCTCGGCGGCGATGTCCATGTCGCGGATCATCATCCAGCTGCGCCCGATCCGGCCGTGGATCAGGTTCGAGACGACCCAGGTCACCAGCACCACGATCGAGAGCACCATCAGGTAGCGCACCGACGGCGTGGCCGCAGGGCCGGTCACGATCAGCCCGAAGGCCTCGCGCTGGGGCACCTCGATGGCGCCGGAATCATTGTAGTTGTAAAGCCAGCCCACCCGGATGAAGGCCCATTCCAGGAAGAACTGCGCCGCGAGCGTGGTGACCACCAGATAGAAGCCCTTGATGCGCAGCGATGGCAACCCGAAGATCATGCCGATGCCGGCAGCGAAGAAGCCGGACAGCAGGATCAGCAGCACGATATTGGTCTCGGGGAAGAAGGTGGTCAGCTTGTAGCAGGAATAGGCGCCGACCCCCATGAAGGCGCCGGTTCCCAGCGAGATCTGCCCCGTGTATCCGGTCAGCACGTTCAGCCCGATCGCCGCCAGCGCGAAGATCAGGAACGGAATCATCATCGAGTTCAGGAAGAAATCCGACCCGAAGAGCGGGATCACGATGAAGGCGACGAACAGGTAGAAGATGATCGCGATCCGGTCCTGCAGGATCGGAAAGATCGCGCTGTCCTGCCGGTAGGAGGTCTTGAACTGCCCTGCTTCGCGGTAAATCATGCCTCAGATCCTTTCGATGATCTTTTCGCCGAACAGGCCCTGCGGTCGGAACAGCAGGAAGATGAGCGCGATCACATAGGCGAACCAGCCCTCGACGCCACCGCCCATGAGCCCGCCCCAGTAGACCTCGAACAGTTTCTCGCCCATGCCGATGATCAGCCCGCCGATGATCGCGCCGGGGATCGAGGTGAAGCCGCCCAGGATCAGCACCGGCAGCGCCTTGAGCGCAACGATCTGCAGGGCAAAGGATACGTCCGAGCGCGCTCCCCACATGATTCCGGTGGCCAGCGCCACGATGCCGGCGGCAAACCACACCACCGCCCAGATCTGGTTGAGCGAGATCCCCACCGACAGCGCCGCCTGGTGGTCGTCGGCCACCGCCCTCAGAGCGCGCCCGATCCGGGTCTTGGAAAAGAAGAAGGCCAGCGCGGCCACCATCAGCGCCGCGATCACCGCCGCCGCGATGTCGATATGCTGCAGGATGACGATCCCGCCGGCCACATCGAGCACGGTCGAGCCGGTGGGCAGGCCGAGTTCCTCGGTGATCATCGACTTGGTTTCCCCGCCGAAGATCAGTTCGCCAGACCCGATCAGGAAGTAGCTCAGCCCGATCGTCGCCATGAACAGGATGATCTCTTCCTGGTTGACCATGTGGCGCAAGACAAGGCGCTCGGTCCCCACCGCCAGCACCGCCATGATCCCCAGCGCCAGAAGCAGTGCCAGCCAGGCCGGCACCCCGGCCTCGTAAAAGCCGACAAGCGACAGCGCCGCAAAGACCACCATGATGCCCTGGGCGAAGTTGAACACCCCGGATGCCTTGAAGATCAGCACGTAGCCCAGCGCGATAAGCGCATAGAGCGTGCCGGTCACGAACCCTTCCCACAGCACCTGCAGCAGGAAGTCCGGCGTCGAGACCATCTGCGCGAAGGGATCGACGAAAATGTTGTAGAGCAGTTCCATCAGTGCGGCACCCCCAGATATGCGTCGATCACGGCCTGGTCGCTCTGCACCTCGTCCGGCTTTCCGTCGGCGATCTTCCTGCCGTAGTCCAGCACGACCACCCGGTCGGCGAGATCCATCACCACGCCCATGTCGTGTTCGATCAGGGCGATCGTGGTGCCGAGCTGTTCGTTCACATCGAGGATGAAGCGGCTCATGTCCTCCTTTTCCTCGACATTCATCCCCGCCATCGGTTCGTCCAGCAGCAGCAGCGCAGGCTCGGCCGCCAGCGCGCGCCCCAGTTCGACCCGCTTCTGCAACCCGTAGGGCAGCCGCCCGACCGGGGTCTTGCGGATATGTTCGATCTCCAGGAAGTCGATCACCTCCTCGACCTTGCGGCGATGCTCGATTTCCTCCTCCAGCGCCGGACCGTAACGCAGCATCTGCCACAGGAAGTTCCGGCGCATCTTCAGCGCCCGGCCGGCCATGATGTTGTCCAGCGTGGTCATGCCCTGGAACAGGGCGACATTCTGGAAGGTGCGCGAAATGCCCTGCCGCGCGGCATCATGGGGCCGCATCCGCGAACGGGTCTCGCCGCGGAAGGTGATGCTGCCCTCCTGGGGGTGATAGAAGCCGTTGATCACGTTCAGCATCGAGGTCTTGCCCGCACCGTTCGGGCCGATGATCGCGCGGATCTCTCCCTGCTGGATGTTGAACGAGACATCCTTGATTGCAGTCACCCCGCCGAACCGCAGGGTGATGTTGCGCAGGTCCATCAGAACCTCGCCGAGCTCGCGCCCGTCTTCGGTGACATGGGGTCGAACCGCCGCCGTCGCGCTCATGCCGCGTCCCTCCCGCTTTCGACGACGGCGACATCGCGGATCTCCAGCGTTGCCGAGATCCTGCCCTTGCGGCCGTCCTCGTAGGTGACTTCGGTTTCGGTGTGGATGCTGTGCGAGCCGTCGTAGAGCGCGGTGATCAGATCGGCGTATTTCTCCTCGATCACCCGCCGGCGCACCTTGCGGGTGCGGGTCATCTCGCCGTCATCGGCATCCAGCTCCTTGTGCAGGATCAGGAAGCGGTGAATCTGGCAGCCCGAAAGCATCTCGTCCCGGGCGACAGAGCGATTGACCTCCTCCACATGCTCCTGGATCATCTCGTAGACCTGCGGATGCGCCGCCAGCTCCTGGTAGGAGGCATAGGCGATATTGTTGCGCTCGGCCCAGTTGCCGACCGCGGTGAGGTCGATGTTGATGAAGGCCGTGCACATCTCGCGGCCGTCGCCAAAGACCACGGCCTCGAGGATGTTGGGATAGAACTTGAGTTTGTTCTCGATGTATTTCGGCGCGAACAGCCGCCCGTCGGCCATCTTGCCCACATCCTTGGCCCGGTCGATGATCCGCAGATGCCCGGTGCCCTCCTCGAAGAAGCCGGCATCGCCTGTGGCCACCCAGCCCTCGGCATCCTTGGTCGAGGCGGTGCTTTCGGGGTTCTTGTAGTATTCGACGAACACCCCGGGCGAGCGGTAGAAGATCTCGCCCTTCTCGTCGATCCGCACCTCGACCCCCGGCGCCGGAATGCCCACCGTATCGGCGCGCACCTCGCCGTCGGGCTGAATGGTGATGAATACCGTCGCCTCGGTCTGACCGTAGAGCTGCTTGAGGTTGATCCCCAGCGAACGGTAGAACTCGAAGATTTCCGGCCCGATCGCCTCGCCGGCGGTATATCCCACGCGCACCCGCGAAAACCCCAGCACGTTCTTCAGCGGCCCGTAGATCAGCAGATCGCCCAGCCGGTATTTCAGCCGGTCCCAGATCCCCACCGGACGGCCGTCGAGTATCGCCGGACCCACCTTGCGGGCATGGGCCATGAAGCTGTCGAACAGCCGTTTCTTGAACCGCCCCGCGTCCTCCATCCGGATCACGACATTGGTCAGCTGGCTCTCGAAGACCCGCGGCGGAGCAAAGTAGTAGGTCGGCCCGATCTCGCGCAGGTCGGTCATCATCGTGTCGGCGCTTTCCGGGCAGTTGACGCAGAACCCCGTCCAGTAGGCCTGACCGATGGAAAAGATGAAATCGCCCACCCAGGCCATCGGCAGATAGGCCAGGACGTCTTCCCTTTCGGTCAGGTTGTCGAATTCCGCCGAGGCCTTCGAGCTTTCTATGATGTTGCGGTTGGACAGCACCACACCCTTGGGACGGCCGGTGGTGCCGGAGGTGTAGAGCATGACGCAGGTATCGTCATAGCCGAGCGCGGCCTTGCGCGCCTCCAGCTCCTTCCCGAAGCGCTCCTGCGCGGCCCGCCCCTCGGCCTGGACGTCGCGCAACGCGTGCAGCCTGCCGTGATCGTACTTGCGCAGCCCGCGCGGATCCAGGTAGATGATCCGCTCGATCTGCGGGGCCTTCTCCTGGATCTCCAGAACCTTGTCCACCTGCTCCTGGTCCTCGGCAACCACGAAGCGGGCCCCGCAATGGCCGAGCACATAGGCCATCTCCTCGGCCACCGCATCCTGATAGAGTGGCACCGGCACCGCGCCCACGCTCTGAGCCGCCACCATGGACCAGTAGAGCGCCGGCCGGTTGCGGCCGATGATCGCGACGAAATCCCCCTTCTCGACCCCGAGCGCGAGAAAGCCGAGAGCCAGGGCGCGTATCTCCTCGGCCGCCTCGAGCCAGGTCCAGCTCTGCCAGATTCCGTATTCCTTTTCCCGATATGCGGGACGGGTGGCGAATTTCTTCGCATTGCGCTCGAGCAGCGCCGGAATTGAGGCGAGCGCCCGGGGCGCGGACGTGTCTTCCAAATCCATTTCCTCCCCTTGCCGGCCAGCCGGCAGCCCCGCCCGCCGAGCGCGGGTCTTCGGGCCGTGGTTCCGGTTTCGTGCCGCCGCAGGCGGCCCTTCGGCCTGAAACTAAAGCCGAAGCAGGATTCAAAGTAAACGGTGCGGGCGCGCACATCCAGATATTTTTTTAACGATCGTTCAATTAATCGCGCGCAGGGGCAAGATTCCGTCGCCGGCGCGCCCGCCGGGGGCTTCGTCGAGGCCCGGAAGGGTGCGGCCCGCGGCGGTGATTGGCAAGGCGCGAATCTTCTCCTAGACAGTCCGCAAGTCCTGTCCGGGAGGATTCGCATGCCACATCTCTGGGTCCGGGCCGAACAGAGGCCCCATGAGGAGCGCGTCGGCCTGACGCCGGAAGGCGCGCGGCGCCTGATCGACGCCGGCTTCCGCGTCAGCATCGAACGGAGCCGGAGCCGGGCGATCCCGATCGGAAGCTATGCCGAAGCCGGCTGCGAGATCGTGCAGGAAAACGCCTGGCCCGACGCCCCGCGCGATGCCTTCGTCTTCGGACTCAAGGAACTGCCCGATGACGGAACGCCGCTGCATCACCGCCACATCATGTTCGGCCATGCCTACAAGGGGCAGCCCGCGGGCCGGCGGCTTCTGGAGCGTTTCGTCGCCGGCGGGGGCACGCTCTACGACCTGGAATACCTGCTCGACGAGTCCGGCCGGCGAATCGCCGCCTTCGGCTACTGGGCCGGCTTCGCCGGGGCAGCGGTCGCGCTGAAGTGCTGGGCCGCACAACAGCGGGGCGCGCTGTGCGGAGCGGTGCGCACCTGGGCCGGCTCCCGGGAGCTGACCGAAAGCATCCGCCGCGAACTCGATGCGGCCGGGGCCGGGCGCCCGAGGGCGATCGTGATCGGCGCGCGCGGCCGGGTGGGCAGCGGCGCCTGCGACCTGCTGCGCGCGCTCGACGTGCCCACAACCGCTTGGGACATGGCCGAAACCGCCCACGGCGGCCCCTTCCCCGAAGTGCTCGCGCATGAGCTGTTCATCAATGCCATCCTTGCAACGCCGGGCTGCCCCGTATTCGTGAACGCAGATGCTCCCCGGGCCGACCGCCGGCTGTCGGTGATCGGCGACGTGGCCTGCGACCCGACTTCCGAATTCTCGCCGATCAAGGTCTACGGGCACCCCACCACCTGGGACCGGCCGGCCCTGCGGGTGCATGACGAACCACCGCTCGACGTGATGGCGATCGACAACCTGCCCTCGCTGCTGCCGGTGGAAAGCTCGGTCGATTTCGCCGGCCAGCTCCTGCCCTCGCTGCTGTGCCTCGATGCTCCGCAGGCCGGTGTCTGGGGCCGCGCGAAGGCGATATTCGACACCCACGTCGCTGCACTGGAGGCGGCGCGGCACGACCCGGCAACGACAGGAGCGACCCCATGACGATCCACTGGTGCGGCACCGGACTTTCCGCCGTTCCCGGCCTGCGGCGCCTGCTGGAGGCCGGCCACGAGGTGACGGTCTGGAACCGCACGCTCGCCAGGGCAGAAGACGCGGTGGGAGACCTGACCCGGCGCATCCGGGCCTTCGACATCGACCGGCTGGCGGCCGGGCTGCAACCCGGCGACATCGTGGTGTCGATGCTGCCGGGTGACTGGCACGTGCCGCTGGCCCGGCGCGCCATCGCCGGCGGGGCGCATTTCGTCTCTTCCAGCTACATATCGCCGGAAATGGCCGCGCTGGACGAACCCGCCCGCGCCGCCGGGGCGGCACTGGTGAACGAGGTCGGGCTCGACCCCGGGATCGACCACCTCATGGCCCATGATCTGGTCGAGTCCTACCGCGCCTCGGATACCTGCACGCCGGACAACGTGCTGTCCTTCACCTCCTATTGCGGCGGCGTGCCGAAACATGCCAATGCCTTCCGCTACAAGTTCAGCTGGTCGCCGCTGGGGGTGCTCAAGGCGCTGCGCGCCCCCTCGCGCTCGCTGCGCGCCTTCACGGAACTGTCGGTGAAACGGCCCTGGGACGCGCTCTCCAGCTACCTCGCCCCGCTGCCGCAGCCGGAAAGCTTCGAGGTCTATCCGAACCGCGATTCGCTGCCCTTCATCGAACAGTACCGCTTCGATCCGGGCTGGAAGCTGCGCGACTTCGTGCGCGGCACGCTGCGGCTGAACGGCTGGGCCGAGGCCTGGGCCGACATCTTCGCCCGGATCGAGAACGCCGACGAGAACCAGCTGCGGGAACTGTCCGACCGGCTGTGGGCCGACCATGCCTATGCCGAAGGCGAGCCGGACCGGGTGATTCTCTGCGTATCGCTGCGGGCGGAGCGGGAAGGCCGGCCGGTATGGCACAGGACATGGACCCTCGATGCCTGGGGAGATCTGCGCGGCTCGGCGATGGCTCGGCTGGTCTCGGTGCCGGTCGCGCTGGCGGTCGAGGCGGTCATGGCCCGGGAAATCCCGCCCGGGGTCAGCCCGGCCCCGCATGACGAAAGGCTGATCGCCCGGTGGCTGCGGGAAATCGACAGCCAGGCCCAGCATCTCCAGCGGGTGGACCACCTGCAGCCCCGCCCGGCCTGAACCGGACGGGGCAGGCAGCGAACGGGGCAGGCAGCGAACGGGGCAGGCAGCGGACGGGGCGGACAGCGAACGGGGCAGGCAGCGAACGGGGCAGACAGCGAACGGGGCGGACAGCGGACGGGGCGGACAGCGGACGGGGCGCAGGGCGGGCACGGACCTGCCACACCCGGACACGCCTTCAGCGCGCCCGGTGTGACGGCCGACGCACGACACCCGGCTGCCCCGCCGGGAAGGCGGCCATTCCCGGCCGGCGCGGGGTTCCCGGAGCCTGGCGCGTTCATCCGCATTCACGCGAAACGCTCTGCCTTCCCGTTTGCGCATGCCTTTTCGCATGTCCGGGAAGATCAAAGCCGCCCCCGCTCTCAAGCGACATGCTTCAGAGCAGCTCTTCCTCGACCGCGCCCGGCTCCAGCCCCAGCTTTTCCATCCCCTCCTCCAGATGCTCCGCCAGATGCGGCACCCCGAGCAGGTAGTCCTCGGTCGGGGTCGTCGCTTCTTCCCGCGCGGTGCGCAGCGCCTCCGGCAGGTCCTCGGGCAGGAAGACGTCGCGCCCGATCCACATCACGGCGACGAGACTGGCCTTCTCATCCTCGTTCAGGCTGCGGATGAAGGCGCGCAGCTCGGCCTCGGTGGCATCGCCGGGACGGGCTTCGAGGATCGTGTCCGCGTCGGCGCTGTCGCCGGGGGCATCCCAACGGGCGACCTTCACGCCCAGTTCCCGGGCGCGCAGGATGACATGGGCGATCTTGCGGGAGCTGATGCCGAGCATTGCTGTTTCCTTTCCGAAGGCGGGCCTTGCGTCTGCCGGAGCCGGTGCGCGGCCGGCAACGAAGGATAGCACGAAAACCGCCCCCGAAATTGCGTTCGGTCAAATCGGCCGGAAACGGCAGATGCCCCGCGCAACTGCGAGGGGCGGCGCGCGGAAGCGGCCGGCTCAGGACAGGGGAAGCGCCCCGTCACCGCCCCCGGGCCGTTCTGCGGACAGCTCCTCGAAATCGAAATTGTCGATCCGGGCCGCCCGCCTGCCGGCACGGGCAGCAGCGGTGCCGATGCCCTCGAGATCGTCCTCCGCCTGGCGCAAATGGGTGCGCAGCCTGTCCGTCCGCTCCACCACCAGCTCGACATCGCGATGCAGCTGGCGCAGCGCCTTGCGGATGGCGCCGGCCTGTTCGCGCATCCGCGCGTCCTTCAGGATCGCGCGCATGGTGTTCAGCGTCGCCATGCAGGTCGTGGGCGACACGATCCAGACCCGGGCCGCGAAGCTTTCGCGCACGAGGTCGGGATGGTTGCCGTGCAGTTCCGCGTAGATCGCCTCGGACGGCAGGAACATCAGCGCTCCGTCGGCGGTTTCGCCCTCCACGATGTAGCGTTCGGAGATGTCGCGGATATGCTTGCGCACCGAGGTCTTGAAGAAGGCTGCCGCTTCCTTCGCCTCCTGCCGGTTGCCCGCACGGCGCAGCGCCTCGTAGGCCTCCAGCGGGAACTTGGCGTCGATCACGATCGGCCCCGGCGGGTCGGGCAGGCGGATCAGGCAGTCGGCGCGCTTGCCGTTCGAAAGCTTGGCCTGCAGCGCGTAGCTGTCCCTGGGCAGCGCCTTGCCGACGATGTCGTTCAGCTGGATCTCGCCGAAGGCGCCGCGGGTCTGCTTGTTCGACAGGATGTCCTGCAGGCTCAGCACATCGCCCGAAAGCTTCTCGATATTGGCCTGTGCCCGGTCGATGGCGGCAAGGCGCTGCTGCAACTCGCCCAGGCTCTGCGCCGTGCGCCGCGACGCGCCTTCGAGGTTCTCGCCCATGGTGCGGGTCACATCCGCCAGCCGCTGCTCCATCAGCCGCAGCATCTGCGCCTGCGAGGCGGCCTGCGCCTCGGAGACGTGCGCCAGCCCGCCGGCCAGCTGGCTCTGCCCGTCCGACAGCCGCTGCACCTGCCTGTCCAGCGCCCCCATCTGCTGCGCCACCGGGGCGATCAACCGGGCCGTCCGCCCGGCCCGGCGCAGCGCCACCAGCAGCAGGAGCAGCACCAGCAGCAGGCCGACCCCGCCGAACAGGGCCGCGATCACCGCCGGATCGCCCAGCGAATAGCTTTGCCCGCCGATCTCGATCATCGCCGCCCGAACAGTTTTTCGATGTCGGCCAGCTTCAGTTCCACATAGGTCGGCCGGCCGTGGTTGCACTGGCCCGAATGCGGCGTCGCCTCCATCTCGCGCAGGAGCGCGTTCATTTCCTCGGGGCGCATCCGTCGCCCCGAACGGATCGAGCCGTGGCAGGCGATACGCGACAGCACCGCCTCGATGCGCTCGCGAACCGAACGGCTGTCGCCCTCCTCCGCCAGTTCGTCGAGCACGTCCAGCAGCAGCGCGCGCGCATCCACCGCGCCAAGGATCGCCGGGGTTTCGCGCACTGCCACCGCGCCGCCGCCAAAGGGTTCGATGCGCAACCCGAGGCGCGAAAGCTCGTCGGCGAAGTCCAGCAGCCGGGCCGCGTCGTCCGTGCTCATTTCGACGATCTCGGGGATCAGCAGCGCCTGGGCAGCAACGCCGTTTTCGGCCATCTGGGC
Source organism: Paracoccaceae bacterium (assembly GCA_026989055.1). Taxonomy (GTDB): domain Bacteria; phylum Pseudomonadota; class Alphaproteobacteria; order Rhodobacterales; family Rhodobacteraceae; genus JAJRUE01. Next base: position 111,198 of record JALSKC010000072.1, on the reverse strand, counting down.
CTTCAGCCGTTCATAGACCAGCCGTTCGTGCGCGGCGTGCTGATCGACGATCACCATGCCGTCGGCGGTCTGGGCGATGATGTAGTTCTCGTGCAGCTGCGCCCGCGCCGCGCCCAGCGGAAAGCCCTGCGCATCCTCGGCCTCCGGGGCATCTCGGGGGGGGGCCGCCGGCTCGACACGGCCTGACGGCTCGACACGGCCCGAAACCGGAGCTTCGGCAAAGCCCGGCGCCTGCGCCTCGAACGCACGCCCGATCGCACCCGCTGGCGGGCGGTCCATCCGGCAGTTGCGCGGCCGCGCCGACCCGGGGCGGAAGGCCCCCAGCGCCGCCCCGGCAACGGTGCTCGAAGCGCGATGCCCCGCCTCTGCCAGCGCGTGGCGCAGCGCCGAGACGATCAGCCCGCGCACCACGCCGGGGTCGCGAAAGCGCACTTCGGACTTGGCCGGGTGCACGTTCACATCCACAAGCTGCGGCGGGCAGGTGACGAACAGCGCCGCCGCCGGATGGCGCCCGCGGTGCAGGAAATCGGCGTAGGCCCCGCGCAGCGCGCCGACCAGCAGCTTGTCGCGCACCGGGCGCGCGTTGACGAACAGGTGCTGCGCCACCGCCGAGCCGCGCGAATAGGTCGGCAGGGCGGCGTAGCCGGTCAGCCGGATGCCCTCGCGTTCGGCCTCGATGCGCAGGGCGTTTTCGGCGAACTCGCGCCCCATCACCCGCGCCAGACGGCGGTGCAGCGCGTCGAACAGGTCGCCGGTTTCCGGCTCCGCCCGGAACACCATGCGCCCCGCGCCGCCGGACAGGTCGCGCAGGGTGAAGCCGGCATGGGGTTCGGCCATGGCCAGACGCCTGACCACCTCGCCGATCGCCTGCGCCTCGACCCGGTCGCTGCGCATGAACTTGAGGCGGGCGGGAGTGGCGTAGAACAGGTCGCGCAACTCCACGACCGTGCCCTGCGCCAGCGCCGCCGGGCGCACCGGCTGCGCGCGCCCGCCGCTGACGGAGATTTCCGCCGCCTCGTGGCCCCGCGCCCGCGAAACGATTCGCAATCGCCCCACCGCGCCCAGCGAGGGCAGCGCTTCGCCGCGAAAACCGAAGGTGTGGATCGCCAGCAGGTCGGAGCCGTCGATCTTGGAGGTGGCATGGCGGGCCAGCGCCAGCGGCAGGTCGTCGGGCGCCATGCCGTGGCCGTCGTCGGTGACGCGAATCAGCGTCTTGCCGCCATCGGCAAAGTCGATCCCGATCCGCCGCGCGCCGGCATCGAGCGCGTTCTCGACCAGCTCCTTCACCGCCGAGGCAGGCCGCTCCACGACCTCGCCGGCCGCGATCCGGTTGATCGCGGCGCTGTCCAGCTGGCGGATCTGCCGCCGGCTCTGCCGGGCAGAATCATGCATCTTGGGGGTCGGAACAGCCATGCCACGACACCTAGCATGTCGGCACCCGATTCGGCCACCTCGGAACAGGGGAAGAAAGGAAACGGGAACCCGGCCCGTGCCGCACGGCGCAGGGCCGCGCTCAGGGCTTCTGCTCCGGCTGCGGCAGGCCGTCGGGGCGGCCGACCACCACGAAATGCAGCTTGTCGGGCTGATAGAGCCGACGTGCGACCCGGTTGACATCTTCCAGGGTGACCGCCCGCACCATGTCGTTGCGGTTGCGGATATAGTCCCGCGGCAGGCCGATCATCTGCATCCCGACAAGTATCCGCGCGATCGGCGCATTGCCGTCGAAGCGCAGCGGATAGGCGCCGGTGAGGTAGGTCTTGGCCTCCTCGAGCTCGGCCCCGGTCAGCCCTTCGCCGGCGATGCGCGCCCATTCCCGCCGGATCAGCGCAACGCTTTCTGCCATGCGGGAATTGTCGCTGCGCACCTGTCCCATGACGAGCCTGCCGTATTCCATCGGCAGCAGGAAGGTGGACACGCCGTAGGTCAGGCCGCGCCTCTCGCGCAGTTCCCGGGTCAGCCGCGACTGCAGGCCACGCCCGCCGAAAACCTCGTTGAGAATATAGGCGGGGATGTAGTCCGGATCATCCCGCGCAATGCCTTCATGCCCGAACAGGGCAACCGCCTGCGGAGTGTCGAAGCCGACCACCGTCACCCCCGGTTCCAGCCGGTATCCGGCCTCGGGAGCCGGTGGCACCGAGGCGCTTTCGGGCAGATCCAGCAGCAGTTCGTCCAGCAGCAGCCCCAGCTCCTCTGCCGTGATGTCGCCGGCCGCAGCCACATAGAGCCGGTCGCGGCCGAAAACCCGCGCCCAGGCATCGCGCATGTCTGCCTGGCCGAGCGCGCTCACGCTTTCGACGGTTCCGTTACGCGAGCTCCCGTAGGGGTGCTCTCCCCAGGCGAGCCGGTCGAAGACGCGGCCGGCGATCGCGCCGGGGTCGGTCTCCTCGGAGCGGATCACCGCCAGCACCTGCGCGCGCACCCGTTCGAGCGCATCCCGGTCGAAACGCGGTTCCATCATGGCGAGCTTCAGCAGCGCCACCGACTCGTCGCGGTTCTCGCTCAGAAACCGGGCAGAGATCCGGGCCACATCGTCGGAAGCCTCGAAGGCAAAGCTCGCCGCCAGCTCCTCGCGCGCCTCGGCGAAGGCCCGGGCGTCAAGCGGGCCCGCCCCCTCTTCCAGCAGCGCCATCATCAGGTTGATCGCCCCGCGCCGCTCCGGCGCATCCAGCGCCGCCCCGCCCCGGAAGCGGATTTCAAGCGCAGTGAAGGGAATCGAGTGCTCCTCGGCCAGCCAGGCCCGGATCCCGCCGGGCGAGACCACTTCCTGCACCGCGACCTGGGCGCGCGCGGGAAGCGCGGCAGAGGCGAAAAGCGCGCACAGCGCAAGAACCCGGACGATAGGCGCCGCGATCTGCATCATTGCCCGCCCTCCTCCGCCGGCATGCCCCAGCCCGTCACCGCCCGGTCACGGTCGAACAGTTCACGCGCCGCGGCCAGAACCTCTTCGGCAGAAACCTCCTGCAGGATGTCGGGCCAGGCCTCGATGTCAGCCACCGTCAGCCCCGTGGCCAGCCCGGCGCCGTATTCCCGCGCCAGCGTGCCGATGTTGTCCCGGCCATAGATGCGGGCGGCGCGCAGCTGCATCCTGATCCGCGCGAACTGTTCCGGTTCGATGCCTTCCTCGAGGAACTCGGCAAGCGCCCGGTCGAGCGCCGCCTCGGCCTCCTGCAGCGAAACCCCCGCTGCCGGCACCATGACCAGCCCGAAGGTGGTGTCGTCCACCGCGGTGCCGTCATAGCTGGCCGACACGAAGATCGCCTTCTTCTCCTCGAACAGGAGCTTGCGGCCGAGCATCGAAGTCGCCCCGTCGCCGCCCAGCACCTCGGCAAGCAGCGTCAGCCGCGCCGCCGCGCGCTGATCGCCGCTGTCGCGTTCGGGCGCGATATAGCTGCGGGTGATGTAGGGCTGAGCGATGCGCGGGTCGGCAAAGGTCAGCCTGCGCTCGACAAGCTGCGGCGGCTCCTGCGGGCGGATGCGCGGCGGCAGGTCCGGGGTCGGCTCCAGCGGGCCGTAGTATCGTTCGGCCAGCGCGCGCACCTCCTGCGGGCGGACATCGCCGGCCACGATCAGGATCGCGTTGTTCGGCGCGTAGTAGCGCCGGTAGAAGGCATAGGCATCCTCGCGCTCGAGCCGCTCCATCTCGTGGCGCCAGCCGATCACCGGAATGCCGTAGGGGTGGTTCAGGAACTGCGCCGCACCGCGCTGTTCGCGAAACAGCGCGTTCGGCTGGCTGTCCACCCGCTGGCCGCGCTCTTCCAGAATCACCTGGCGCTCGGTCGCGACATCCTCCTCGCTCATCCGGAGATCGCGCATCCTGTCGGCCTCCATCCGCATCATCAGCTCCAGGCGGTCGGCGGCGACGCGCTGGAAATAGGCCGTGTAGTCCCAGCTGGTGAAGGCATTGTCCGAACCGCCGTTGCGCGCCACGATCCGGGAAAACTCGCCCGGCCCGAGGTCATCGGTGCCCTTGAACAGGAGATGCTCCAGGAAATGCGCGACCCCCGACTTGCCGGGCGGCTCGTCGGCCGCGCCGACGCGGTACCAGACCATGTGCACCACCACCGGGGCGCGGTGATCTTCCAGCACCACCACCTCCATGCCGTTGTCAAGCGTAAAGGTCGTGGCCGGCACGGCGGCGGCAGGAGAGCCGGAAAGCAGCAGGGCAAGGGCGGTCAGCAGGGCAAGGGCCGGGCGCATCGGGTGGTTTCCGTCGGTTCGCGTCCCGCCCATTGTGGCGGCGCCGGGCCATGATCGCAAGCCGTTCGAGCCGCAGCCGCCTCAAGAATTCGGGAGAACCGATCGCGGCGCGGCTTCGCCGCCCGGGGCGGGGCGCCCGGGGTGCTCAGCGCCCGGGGCGGGGCGGGGCGTCCGGGGTCCGCACTCCCGCGGCACGCAGCCGTTCCAACTCCTCCCAGGGGTCGAGCGCCCAGCGCCGGTAGGCCGCCGCATAGCGATTCCCCGGGAACAGGCGCAGGAAGGCCAGCCCGCCCTGGCGGCGGCGGAAGGTCCTGTCGGCGCGAGCGAGCTCGTCGCGGATTCCTTCCGGCACCCCGTAACGGCGCACATGCGCGAGCAAGGTGCGGTCGGCGGGCGGAATGCCGCGCCGGCTCACCGCCGCCGGATCGCCGCCCAGCGCGGCCACGGCATCGGCCCGCGGATCCGGATCCGCCAGATTCGTCCCGCCGGGCGCCGGGTCGGGCAGTCGCGAATAGTCGGCCGGCTCCTGCAGCGGGCGCGACGGCAGGACCATGAACTCGTCCGGCCCCGGGCCTGCCGGTCCCGGCGGGCGCAGCGCGGTGCCGCCGCAGGCCGCCAGCGACAGCAGCAGCGCGCCCCCCGCGCCGAGCCTGCCGAGCCTGCCGAGCCTGCCGAAAACCGCCTTCATCGCCGCCCCCCTGTCAACACCCCGCCGCGCCGGGCCCGAATGTAGCCCATCGCCCTGCCGCCGTCACGCCGCGTTTTTGTTCCCGGTGAACAGGATCAGCCCGAAGGCGCCGGCAAAGACGGCGATATCGGCGACATTGAAGGCATAGGGGTTTTCGATCCCGCAGCAGGACATGTTGAGAAAATCCGCAACCGCGCCGTAAAGCAGCCGGTCGATCACATTGCCGGCGGCCCCGCCGACAAGCAACCCGCCCGAAACCTGCGCCGGCAGCCGCGGGTGGTCGCGCCCGATCCAGCGCACGACCCAGGTCGAGATCGCCACCGCCAGCGCGATCAGCAGCCATTTCGCCAGTGCCGTTTCGCTGGCGAACAGGCCGAAGTTGATCCCTTCGTTCCAGGCCATGCGAAAACTCAGCCAGGGCGGCAGGAGCGCGATGTAGCCGAGCGTCTTCAGCCCCATGAGATGCACGACGACGATCTTCGTCAGCTGGTCCAGCGCGACGACCGTCAGCGCGGTGCGCAAGAGGATGCGGAGTCTCATGGCCACCTAATGCCTGAAATGCCGCATGCCGGTAAAGACCATCGCCAGCCCGGCCTCGTCGGCGGCGGCGATCACCTCGTCATCGCGCAGCGCGCCGCCAGGCTGGATCACGGCGCGCGCTCCGGCCTCCGCCGCCGCCAGCAACCCGTCCGGGAAGGGGAAGAAGGCATCCGAAGCCACCACCGACCCCAGGGTCGGCGGCTGGTCGAGCCCGAGCACCCCGGCCATGTCCCGCGCCTTGCGGGCGGCGATTCGGGTGCTGTCGATCCGGCTCATCTGCCCGGCGCCCACCCCCACGGTGGCGCCATCCTTCGCATAGACGATGGCATTCGACTTCACGTGCCGCGCCACGGTCCAGGCGAACAGGAGATCGGCGAGCTCCCGCGCGCTCGGCGCCCTGCGGGTAACGACCCGCAGCGATTCCGGCCCGATCCGGCCGCGGTCGCGCTCCTGCACCAGGAACCCGCCGGCAACCTGACGGATCTCCTGCCCGGCAGCGGCCGGATCGGCCAGCGCGCCGGTCACCAGAAGGCGCAGGTTCTTCTTCCCGGCCAGGATCTCGCGGGCCTGGGCATCGGCATCGGGGGCGATCACGACCTCGGTAAAGACCTCGGCGATCCGCGTCGCGGTCGCCCCGTCGAGGGTCCGGTTCAGGGCGACGATCCCGCCGAAGGCACTGGTGCGGTCGCAGTCGAAGGCCCTGCCGTAGGCCTCGGCCAAGGTATCGGCGCGGGCCACCCCGCAGGGGTTGGCATGCTTGATGATCGCGCAGGCCGCTCCCTCGGACGGATCGAACTCGCTGATCAGCTCGAAAGCGGCATCCGTGTCGCTGATGTTGTTGTAGCTCAGCTCCTTTCCCTGGAGCTGCCGTGCCCCGGCCACCCCCGGCCGGGGCGGGCCGCCGGCATAGAAGGCGGCGCCCTGATGCGGGTTCTCGCCATAGCGAAGCCGGCAGAGCAGCCTGCCGGCCAGCACATGCCGCCGCGGGGTCTGCACCCCGGCCTCCTCGGCCAGCCAGGACGCGACCGCCGCGTCATAGGCGGCGGTGCGGGCAAAGGCCGTCTGGGCCAGGCGGCGCCGGAAACCGGCGCTGGTCGCCCCCGCATGGCGCTCCATCTCCTCCAGCAGGGCGGGGTAATCCTCCGGATCCACGACCACGTTCACGAAGGCATGATTCTTGGCCGCAGCCCGGATCATCGCCGGGCCGCCGATGTCGATGTTCTCGACACATTCATCATGGGTGGCACCCCGGGCCCGGGTCTCCTCGAAGGGATACAGGTTCACCACCAGAAGGTCGATCGGAACGATACCGTGGGCCTCGGCCGCCGCCATGTGCTCCGCGTTGTCGCGCAGCGCCAGCAGCCCGCCGTGCACCGCCGGGTGCAGGGTCTTGACCCGCCCGTCCATCATCTCCGGAAAACCGGTGAGATCGGAAACATCGCGCACCTGCAGCCCGGCGGCGCGCATCGCGCCGGCGGTGCCGCCGGTTGACAGCAGCTCGACCCCCCGCGCGGCGAGGGCGGTGGCCAGCTCCTCGAGGCCGGTCTTGTCGGAAACCGAGATCAGGGCGCGGCGGATGGGGAAAAGATCGGGCATGGCAGGCTCCACGAGGCAGGCATCAGGGCAGGTCGTCGTCCCGGTTCAGGTCACGCACCGCATCGGGGATGAACTGGGCCTTGGACAACGTCCAGCGGATACGCGTCGCATACTCCAAAGCCCGGGCGGAAAGAACCACCTGTTTCGTCGCACGCGGCTTCAGGCGCCCCTTCTCGAGATAGACGCTCGGCTCCAAGCTCAGGCGGGCCCGGCCGTCGTGCCGGAACACCCAGATCTCGCCGCTTCTGAGCGCCATCGACACCGCCGCCCCGCCCATGTCCAGCTCGGCATCCACATCCGGGTGCAGATGAAAATGCAGCCGGAAGCCGATTCCCTGCAGGCCGGCCCTGTCCAGCGCCCTGTCGAACAGGGCCCGGTCCGGCGGTTCGATCGCAGCCAGCGTGTCCTCGCCGCTGAGCGCGCGGCCGTTGGGCGCCAGCTCGAGTCGCCGGACATGGGTCAGCCCGTGGCGGAGCCGATAGCCGTCATGGCCGGCGGTCAGCCCGCGCACGCCGTTGTCCGTGATGAACTGGATGCGCACCTCTTTCGGCCCGTCCTGCAGAAGCTCGCGTTCGTGCCCGCCCACGGTTGCGGAACGCCCGAGCCGGGCCGAGGACAGCCCGTCCAGTGCCAGAGTCGAATGCGAGGCCGTGGCCCGCCCCGCCCGGTGCCACGCACGCCCGAAGCCGGCACCGGAACCGCAGTTCACGATCAGCGGCCGACGCCCCGAGGTGAGCTCGAAGGCCAGCGTCGAGGCATGGGCGTTGCGGGATTCCCGGCCGAGCGGGGGCGGCGCCGCATCTATGATGAGGCTCGTGCGCCCGCCGTGAAGCCGCACAAAGCCCATGGCCGGGCCTTCGGGCGGAGGAGTCCTGACCCCCGATGTCGCCAGCGCGTGGTCGAGCAGCCCCTCGGCGCCGCGCCCGCCGCCGTGAAACCGCGCCAGGCTGCCGTCGCCGTGGCGCAACGCGCGCAGGGTCGGAGCGATCCGGGCAATGGCCGCCAGATGTTCCGGAGCGGCGATCCGGCCGGCCTCGGACAGCGCCGAAGCCGCCCAGTTGAGCAGCGCGAACACTTCCAGAAGCTCTTCGGGGTTCCGGGTCGGCAGCCCGCCCTCGGTATCGATCTGCGCATCGCACTCACGGGCCAGGGCGCGGATCGCCGGCGTGATCCGGGCCTCCATTCCGGTCAGGGCAAGGCCGGCATAGATCAGCCCGGTCAGCGCCTCGAAACGCGGCAGCCCGGCAGAAGCCGCCTTCCAGCGCCGCGACAGGAAGAGCGTCTGCTGCCCGAGCGAGGCGTAATAGGCACGCGAAAGCTCGCCCGGCTGGCCGTTGAGCAGAAACAGCGCGTGGTTGATCCAGCGGATCAGGCGCCGCCCGGTCAGATCCGGCGTCCAGCCCGGGCCACGGCCGCGGCCGTAGCGGACGATCCAGCCGCTCAGCCACTCCTGCGCCCTGGCCTGTGCCCGCGCGTCTCCAAGCGCGGCCAGATCGTCGAGCCAGCGGAATCCGTGCGCCTCCTCCTCGAACGGAAGATCGGGCATCGAAATGTCCCAGATGGCGTTCTCGCTGTCCTCCACCAGCGTTCCGGCGAACAGGAAGTTCCCGGCCACCAGCTGCAGCCCGCGGGAGACGGAGCCGATGGTGCGCGGCTCCGGCTGCGAAACGAACCCGCCCGCCGGGCGCGCGCGCACCGCCCGCATGGCGTGCCACCGGTTCATCCAGCGCGTCCAGAGCGCGGATATCGTCTCAATCTGGGGCACCGGGCTCCCGCCTCGCCGCCGGTTCCGGAGCACTTCCGAAACGGGCTCGTTTCCTGCGACAATACGCCTTTCGCAGCCCCCTGTCATGGCCCAAGCCCGCCCTCGTCCGGAACCCTGAGAACCGCCATGAAGAACCCGTCCAGCCCGCCGGCATCCGCCCAGTGATCGGGCCGGGTGCGCAGCCCCTCCGGCCGGCGCCAGTCGGCGGAAAAACCGCCGCGCCCGATGGCGGCGGCAATCGCATCTCCGTCCGGCCACAGCCGCGGCGCGCGCTGCAGCAGGGCGCGGAGCTGCGCTTCTCCCTCGTCGGGCAGCAGGCTGCAGGTGCAATAGACGAGCCGCCCCCCCGGGCGCAGCAGCGTGAGCGCATGATCGAGCAGGCGCCGCTGCAGCGCAAGAAGCGCGGGCAGGGAATCGGCCCCTCTGACATGGGGCAGATCAGGGTGGCGGCGCATGGTGCCGGTGGCGCTGCAGGGCGCATCCAGGAGGATCGCATCGAAGGGCGGCGCCCGAAAGCCGAGCGCATCGGCCACCACCGGCCGCGCCGTCAGACCGGTGCGCTCCAGATTCTCGCGCAGACGCCGCATTCGCCGGGCGGAGCTGTCGAGCGCCGTGACATCAGCCCCGGCCGCGGCCAGCTGCATGGTCTTGCCGCCGGGCGCGGCACACATGTCCAGCACCCGCTCCCCCGGCCGCGGGGCAAGAAGGCGCACCGGCAGCGCGGCGGCGGCATCCTGCACCCACCAGGCGCCGCTGTCATAGCCGGGCAGGGCCGAAACCTGCACCCCGGAGCCGAGGCGAACCGAACCGGTAGGCATCAGGCGCCCGCCAAGCCGGCGTGCCCAGGCGTCGGGTGCATCCCTGACCGTCAGATCCAGCGGCGCGCCGGCGGCATGGGCCGCCTCGATCGCCTCCACCACGGCCTTGCCATGCGCGGCAAGCAGCGGCCGGCGCAGCCAGCCCGGCATCCGCGGAAGCGGCAGGGCTTCCCAGCTTTCCCGCGGCAGCGCCGCAACCTGCCGCAGCACGGCATTGACCAGCCCGGCCAGCCGCGCCGTCTGCCGACCCGCGCGGGTCACCGATACCCAGGAGCTGACCACGCCATGCGCCGCAGCGCGTTCCTCGAAAAGTTCGACGACCGCCAGACGCAGGATGTTCAGCACCCTCTGCGGAGGGCGGCGCTTCAGGTAAGGGCCGAGGAGCCGATCCGCGCGCTGCGCCCAGCGCAGCCCCGAGGCGGCCAGCCGCAGGGCGCGGGCGCGCTCTTCTCCGCTCAGCGCCGACAGCTCCTGCGGCGCGAGCTCCGACAGCATGCGGCGCCGGGTCGTGACCCCGTCCAGCAGCCGAAGCGCCGCCCGGCGCGGAAGCAGCCCCGCGATGGCCATGCGTTGTCCTTTCCCGGCTTCCTGTTCCGGCCGCCGCCTTGCGGCCCCGCGCCCCGGGCGCTATAGCATGCGACACCGGCAGACAAGACCTTCGGAAAGCGCCACGGCAAGCAGCGCATGCACCGCAAGACAGATCAGCAGGAGCTCCCCCCCGCGGCTCGCCGGGCCCTGGCCGAGGCCGAAGAACGCCGCCGGAGAGCCGCCCGCAGCGCACAGCGCCCTCCCGCCGAACTGGGCGGGCGCGACGGCCCGGATCCGGTGCGCTACGGCGATTGGGAAAGAAACGGCATCGCGGTGGACTTCTGAACGGTTTCCGGGCGGCAAGGCTCCCGACCCTGCACCGCCGGCTTCCGCCGTCGGCCTCCGCGCACTGCGAAAGCACCGCAGAAAGGGCGACGAGAGCAGGCAGAGCAGGCGACGTGCCGCCACGTGCTGCCACGCCCCCGCCGGCCCCGGCAGGGGCACGCTCCGAACCGGCCCGGCAGGGCGCGCCGGAAGAAACGCTCAGAGCCCCAGCACGTCGAACATGTTGTATTCGCCCGGCTTCCGCTCCAGCCCCCAGAGCGCGGCCCGCAGGGCACCTCTGGCAAACAGGCGGCGATCGGTCGCCACATGACGCAGGGAAATCCGCTCTCCGCTGCCCGCGAAGATCACCTCGTGCTCGCCCACGATGTCGCCGCCGCGCAGCACGGCAAAGCCGATGTCGCCGCGCCGGCGCGGTCCGGTGATCCCGTCCCGGGCCCGCTCGGCCACCTCGGCCAGGGAGCGGCCGCGCCCCCGCGCCGCCGCCTCGCCCAGCATCAGCGCCGTGCCCGAGGGCGCATCGACCTTGCGGTTGTGATGCATCTCGACGATCTCGATATCGTAATCCTCGTCCAGAACCCCGGCCACCAGGCGCGTGATCTTTGCCAGCACATTGACCCCGAGGCTCATGTTGCCCGAACGCACGATCACCGCATGGCGCGCGGCGGCCGAGATCCGCGCCAGGTCGCTTTCGTCAAGGCCGGTCGTTCCGATCACATGCACCAGCCGCGCCTGGGCCGCCAGGGCGGCGAATTCCACCGTCGCCGCCGGGGTGGTGAAATCGAGCACCGCCCGGGCGCCGGCGAAAGCCTCGAGCGCGTCATCGGTCACCGCAAGCCCCAGCGGCCCGGCCCCCATCGCCTCGCCGAGGTCGCGCCCGACCCAGCCGTGCCCGGCCCGCTCGACCGCGCCGACCAGGCGCGCCCGGGAGGATTCCAGAACGGTGCGCACCAGCATCTGCCCCATCCGCCCCGATGCCCCGACGACGACGATTCCCGGCTTCTCTTCCATCCCGTTCTCCTGTATCCGGCCCCGGTTTAGCGCCGGAACGGCAAATTGGCAAAGCCCGGTTGCAGTGACAGGCGTTCACCATTATCTGGCGCCCATGGCGAAGAACTCACACCATGACGGGCCCGGGCCTTCGCAGCGCCAGCTGCGGGTCGGCGAGCTGATCCGGCGCACGCTGGCGCAGCTGCTCGCGCGCGACGCGATCCACGATCCGGAACTGAACCGCATGTCGATCACCGTGGCCGAGGTGAGAACTTCGCCCGACCTGCGGGTGGCAACTGCCTTCGTCATGCCCCTGGGCGGCAGGAACCGCAAGGAGACGCTGGCCGCACTGCACCGCAACCGCGCGGAACTGCGTCGGGAGGTGGGCAGGGCGGTCGCCCTGAAATACGCACCCGAGCTGCGCTTCAGGATCGACGAGAGCTTCGACCGGATGGATGCCACCCGCCGTCTGCTGTCGCAGGAGCGGGTGCGGCGCGACATCGAGGCGGGCCGGCCGGAGGGCCACCCGGAGGAACGGCGGAAAGAAGACGGGGGCTGATGGGGCGCAGGAGAAAGGGCCGCGACATCTCCGGCTGGCTGATCATCGACAAGCCGGCCGACATGACATCGAGCGCGGTGGTGAACAAGGTACGCTGGGCGCTCCGCGCCCGCAAGGCCGGTCATGCCGGCACGCTGGATCCGGCCGCGACCGGGGTGCTGGCTGTCGCCCTTGGCGAGGCCACCAAGACGGTGCCCCATGTGACCGAGGCGCTGAAGGCCTATCGCTTCACCCTGCGCTGGGGCCAGGCCACGGATACCGACGATGCCGAGGGCGCGGTGATCGCCCGAAGCGATCGGCGCCCGACGGAAGAGGAAATCCGCGCCGCCCTGCCCGCCTTCACCGGCGAGATCATGCAGGTGCCGCCGAAGTTCTCGGCGGTGAAGATCGACGGCCAGCGGGCCTACGCCCGCGCCCGCGACGGCGAGGATGTGGAACTTGCCGCCCGGCCGCTGTTCGTCGAATCCCTGGAACTGATCTCCCGGCCGGATCAGGACCACGCGGAGCTGGAAATGGTCTGCGGCAAGGGCGGTTACGTGCGCTCGCTGGCCCGCGACCTCGGCCAGGCGCTGGGCTGTCTCGGCCATGTCAGCGCGCTGCGGAGGATCTGGTCGGGACCGTTCGACGCCGAGGACGGGCTGAGCATCGATCAGCTTGAGGAGCTGGCCGGAACCGCGGCGCTCGACGACCGGCTGCTGCCGCTCGAGGCCGGGCTGGCCGATCTGCCGGAGCTGCGCTGTTCCGCCGAAAGCGCCGCCCGGCTGCGCCACGGAAACCCGGCGCCGGTGCTGAGCGCGGAAGATGTGGAATACGGCGATGAGGCCTGGGCCTCCCATGACGGCAGGGCGGTGGCCGTCGGCATCTATCGCGCCGGCGAACTGCACCCGAAGCGGGTATTCAACCCGTGAGCCGCCCCGCCCGACCGCCCGGGTCGCGGGGCATCCGCCGCCGCCCGCGCCGCGCCGGCGCGGACACCGCCCCATGATCCGCCGCAGCCACCAGAAGGGCGATGCGGCAAGCCTTGCCGTCTATTCCGACTGCGAGCGCTACCGCTATGCCCTGACCCGGGTCTGGGATCGGGCCGGGCCGCGGGTCCATTTCATCATGCTCAACCCCTCCACCGCGACCGAGACCCGCAACGACCCGACGGTGGAACGCTGCGAGCGGCGCGCCCGGGCGCTGGGCTTCGGCGCCTTCCGCGTCAGCAACATCTTCGCCTGGCGCGCGACCGACCCGCGCCGGATGCGCGCGGCCGACGACCCGATCGGCCCCGGCAACGATGCCGCCATTCTCGAAGGCTGCGACTGGGCCGATCAGACCATCTGTGCCTGGGGAGCGCATGGCGCGCACCTGGGGCGCGGCGCCGCGGTGCACCGGATGCTGTGCGCGAGGGGGGTTGCCCTGTTCCACCTGGGGCTGACGCGCGACGGGCACCCGAAACATCCGCTCTACATAGCCTATGCCCAGATGCCCCGGCGCTGGGAATGAACGGGGGCCGGAAGGCGTGGCAGGGACCGAGCCGGAAAGCCCGGCCCCATCGCTGCCCCGCGCCCCCGGTGCCGCCGCGCGGGCGCCGGTTCAGGGCTGAACGATATCGACATCGGACGCGGACAGATCCGCCGCGCCGATCAGGATCGCGACAAGATCCCCGTCGATGAAGACCATCCCGTCCTGCCCGTCCTCCGAACGGCCGACCGTCAGCTCCGGAGCGGTGCCGTCATCGCGGGGCGGGAGGGTGATCCGGAGCATGTCCTCCCCGGGGCGGAAGCCGGCTATCTCGGCATGTCCGATCCCCGCATCCGAGGTCAGGTCGAGCCAGACTCCATGCCCTTCCGAATCGAATTCGTCCACCGGGAGAAGCACCTCCTCCGGCGTGAAGGGAACCCCGCCCCCGCCCTGATCGGGAGCGTCGGCCTCGGGCAGGAGGACACCCTGCGGATCCTCCCCCGGCGGGCCGGGCACGTCATCCTCGATATGCGGCGCGAGCACGGAGCCGGCATCGCCTTCCCCCGGCATCGTTCCCTGCGTTGCCTTCCCGGCGCCCGTATCGCCGGGATCTCCGCCCGGCGGGACGCCCTCATCGAAGTCGCCCGCGTCGAAGTCGCCCTCATCCGACAGGAGATCGTCCGACAGGCCGTCATCGCCCCCGGCCGCACTCCCCTCGGCCCCGGCGGCATCGGGCAGTGCGCCGGTTCCGGCCCCGGAAAAACCCTCTCCGGGCGGATCGGCCTCGTCATCATCGGCCGGGCCCTGCAGGGCGGGCAGGAACGCCAGCGGCAGCAGTCCCAGCAAGATCAGCGCGAATTCCATGTCCGGCCTTTCGGGTAGTGGCGTATCGGGCGCGACAGCCGGAGGCTAACACGGAACACAGGCAGAACATCGGCCAAAATATGTCGATTTTCATTAAAGACTTCACCAAAGGCAGCCAGCCGGATCGGGTTCGAAGACCGCCGGGCGGCTCAGGCCCCGATGTCGGCCTCGACGAGGTTCACATCGGCCAGCGTCACCCCCCCGGCATCATGGATCCGCAGCAGCTGCGCCCCGTTCATCGTCAGCACCTTTTCGCCGGGACGGAAACCGTCGAGCAGGGCAAATTGCGGCGCAGGGGTGCGGCCCGGGTCATAGGCAAGGACGATCGCTTCCCGCTTGCGATCGAACTCGCGCAGTTCCACCGGCCGGCCGGCCCTGATCGGGCGCGCACGACGGATCATCTGCGCAAGGATGGCCGGCTCTCCCCCCGGCCCTTTCCCCGTCCATTGCGGAAGCGCTCCACTCTCCGGCGCGCTCTCCGGCACGCTCCCCGGGCAGCCGCCCTTGCCGCGTGCGGGCTCCGGCCGTTTCCTGTCGCTCATGATCCCCTCCGCATGTTGCTCCCGGATCATGTTTCTCCCGGGTCCTGCTCGGTCCTTCTCCGGGTTGCTCCCGGCTTGCCGCCCGTGGCCGCACCCCGATACCTTGACATGACAACAAGCGGAATCAATTGCACATCCCCCGGCTGAACGGTGTTTCCCGAGGCCGGAAACAGTCAGCCGGGGGCGCGTGGGACCCTGCCGCCTTCATCTGCGGCCGGGCGCGGGAAAGGCTTCCATTTCCCGGCGATATGCCTTATACGCCCGCATCCGCCCGCCATCCGGCGAGCGACCGATTCCGCGGCGCGGCGCTGGACGACATCCCGGCCCGCGTCAGAACCCCGGCAAAGAAGGAGGCCACGATGTCGATCACCGCCGAAGAGAAACAGCGCATCATCAAGGAATACGCCACCCGGGAGGGCGACACCGGAAGCCCCGAGGTGCAGGTGGCGATCCTGTCCAGCCGGATCGCGAAGCTGACCGAGCACTTCAAGACCCACAAGAAGGACAACCATTCGCGCCGCGGGCTGCTGATGATGGTCGCGCAGCGACGCAAGCTGCTGGATTACGTCAAGCGCAAGGACGAAAAGCGCTACCAGGACCTGATCAGGCGCCTGGGTCTGCGCCGCTGACGGCAACGGCGTTCCGACACGAAAGCCACGCGCCCTCTCGCAGGGCGCGTTTTTCGTCCCGCTGCCTTGCCCGCTTCCCCGGCCCGTCAACCGGGAGCAGGACAGCCGAAAACCGGGGGGAGCGACGGCGGAGCCGGGAGCCCTCGTCCGGGCGCGCCGCGCCGCTCACGCCCCTCTCTTCCCGGAAGCCTGCCTGCGGGGTGCACGCCTTCCGGCAACCATCTGCCCGGTTCGGGAGGCGGCGCTCCCGTTCCTTCGGGAGGCGGCGCTCCCGTTCCGGGGCGTCACCCCTGGCAGGGCCTCGCCCATCAGGTCATCTATGAACAGGCTCAGCAGCTGCGGCCGGCCGCTGACACCGGCCTTGCGGTAGATGGCGTTGGTCTGGGCCTTGACCGTCCCTTCGCTGGTATTGCGCACCGCGGCGATTTCCTGGGTCGAAAGCCCCTTGACCGCAAACAGCGCCACATCGCGCTCCGACGGGGTCAGGCCCCAGTCGGAAAACCTTTCTTCCAGAAGCTCCATGAAGGCCCCCGAGGCCAGACGCAACTGGCTTTCGGCATGGCGCTGACGCTTCAGCGAGCGGCGCAACGCCAGAAGCCCGAGGATCAGCCCGAGGATCAGCCCGACCGCGGCGCCGATTTCCATGATCTCCCGATATCTCCAGTCCAGCGGCCGGCTTCGAAAGCCGATCAGGCTGGAAAAGATGTCGGTCACGAAAAAGAACGCCGAAGCGAACTGAATGAACACTATGACGACGATAACGATACGTTCCTGCACGCGCTTTCCCGGTTTCCTGCCCGAATCATACCAGATCGATTCCGCCTCGGGGACTGCTCAGGCGGATTCCCGCTCCCTGCTCTCTCCGGAAACGGGAAAATCAGTCGTCATCATCGTCCTTCTTCTTCCCGTCGTCATCATCGTCGTCATCGTCGTCGTCGTCGTCGTCATCATCGTCGTCGTCGTTCCGGCCGCCGCCCCCGTCATCCGCCTCCGAACCCGCATCATCTCCGGTCGCATCATCAGGGTTCAGCAGGTCGGCCGCGCTTTCGCCATCATCCATCTGGTCCCAGTAATCCCTGAGAATCTCGCCGGTGATCGGATTGGCAATGATCTCGCGCCTGAAGCGCTCGTTTGCGGCGAGGATCTGCAGCCGTCCCAGCCAGGTCTTCCTCACCTTCAGAATGGCGAACCCCTGGGTCTCGAGCTCCCGGATCAGGAACTGCTCGATCGACCCTGCCGCGGCGAAGGCGGGCTGAAGAGCGACCGCGGCCACCAGAGCAAGAAAATAGCGTCTCTCCATCATCTCTTCCCGAACGGGGCACGCCACATGCCTGGCGGCATGCGGCGCGCCCATCCCGTCATCCGGCCGGATCGCGCATCGGCCGTCTTACGCCTCAATCATCGTCATCATCATCGTCGTCGTCATCGTCGTCGTCATCGTCATCGTCGTCGTCATCGTCATCGTCATCGTAGTCGTCGTCGTCATCGTCGTCGTCATCGTCGTCGTCATCGTCGTGATAACCGCTCCGGGACGAGACCGGGTTGCCCGCGTCATCGTAATAGGTCGTGGTCTTGGAACCGGCGGCATAGACCTCTTCCTTGCGAAGAACGCCATCCAGGGAATAGGTGCGCTCCACCTTCACGCCGTCGATCACGGCTTCCGCCTTGATCGAGAACAGCCCGACCCTGATCTCGATATTGGTGGCATTCTGGGCGGTGAGATCGGCAAGGATCGCCTCCGCGGCCGGGTTGGCCAGGGCCATTCCGGCGGAAAGAACGGTCGCCACGACAGACATCCGGGCCGCTTTCTTCAGGTTGTCGAACTTCATCTCTGTATCTCCTCTGCATGTCGCGCCACATCGTGCGACGCTTCTATGCCGCCTCGTGCGGCCTTGCGGAGACAGGCTTCCCGGAA
The DNA here is from genome assembly GCA_026989055.1 of Paracoccaceae bacterium. Taxonomy (GTDB): domain Bacteria; phylum Pseudomonadota; class Alphaproteobacteria; order Rhodobacterales; family Rhodobacteraceae; genus JAJRUE01. Next base: position 93,779 of record JALSKC010000072.1, on the reverse strand, counting down.
AATTCGTGCTCATCCTATCCGTTTGCAGTTTAGAAGGCACCCGTTAAACCGGCAGGGCTAGGAGGATAAACGGAAGTTTATGCCCCGCGACCGGAAAGACCGGGCCGCAGGCCGGTGCCGCGCCCCGGACGCGCTCCTGCCGACAACGCGCCGACAGCCGGGAGCCGCCGCCCGGGCAGGCAGCCGGGAAGGATGCGAATCAGCAAAGTCGAATCAGGCGCCGGTATCGATGTCGAAATCGAGGTGGCGGGCGACGGTGAAGATGTCCTTGTCGCCGCGGCCGCACATGTTCATGCAGATCAGGTGGTCTTTCGGCAGGTCCGGCGCGATCTTCATGACATGCGCCAGCGCATGGCTGGGCTCCAGCGCGGGGATGATTCCCTCCTTCTCGCAGCACAGCTGGAACGCCTCGAGCGCTTCCGAATCGGTGATCGCCACATATTCGGCACGCCCCGTTTCGTGCAGCCAGGCGTGTTCGGGGCCGATGCCGGGGTAGTCGAGCCCGGCCGAGATCGAGAACCCTTCGAGGATCTGCCCGTCGTCGTCCTGCAGCAGGTAGGTGCGGTTTCCGTGCAGGACACCGGGCCGCCCGCCGGTGAGCGAGGCGCAGTGCTGCATCTTTTCGTCAACCCCCTTGCCGCCGGCCTCGACCCCGATGATCCGCACGCTCTCGTCATCGAGGAAGGGATGGAACAGCCCCATGGCATTCGACCCGCCGCCGATCGCCGCGATCACCGTGTCGGGCAGGCGCCCCTCGGCCTCCAGCATCTGGGCTTTCGCCTCCTTGCCGATTATGCTCTGGAAATCGCGCACCATCGCCGGATAGGGGTGCGGGCCGGCAACCGTGCCGATGCAGTAGAAGGTATCGCGCACGTTGGTCACCCAGTCGCGCAGCGCGTCGTTCATCGCGTCCTTGAGCGTGCCCCGGCCCGAGGTGACGGGAATCACCTCGGCCCCCAGAAGCCGCATGCGGAACACGTTCGGCGACTGGCGCTCCACGTCATGCGCGCCCATGTAGATGACGCATTTCAACCCGAATCGGGCACAGACGGTGGCGGTGGCCACCCCGTGCTGGCCGGCGCCGGTTTCGGCGATGATCCGGCTCTTGCCCATGCGGCGCGCCAGCAGGATCTGGCCCAGCACGTTGTTGATCTTGTGCGCGCCGGTGTGGTTCAACTCGTCGCGCTTGAGGTAGATCTTCGCGCCACCCAGATGTTCGCTCAGCCGCTCGGCGAAATAGAGCGGGCTGGGGCGGCCGACGTAGTGTTTCCAGAGGTGGTCCATCTCGGCCCGGAAAGAGGGATCGGTCCTGGCCTTTTCGTATTCGGCTTCCAGTTCGAGAATCAGCGGCATCAGGGTTTCGGAAACGAAGCGCCCGCCGAACTGGCCGAAACGTCCCCTCTCGTCGGGTCCGTTCATGAAGCTGTTGAACAAATCGCTGGCCATGGCCGCCTCCCTGTGCGTAACGGCACGGGTCTAGCCTCAAAAGCCGGGGCGGTAAACACCGGGCGGGGGCCGGGCCATTCCCCGCCGGCGGATCGCCGGCCCGCCCGCTGGAAACCCTTCATGCCCGCGGCCGCTCCGCCGCCCCGCCCGCGCCGCCGCCGGCTGCTCCCGCCGCTGCGACGAACCCGGCGATCAGCCGCGCATCCTTCACCCCCGGCGCGCGTTCCACCCCGGAAGAGACATCCACCTGCCGGGCGCCGGTCAACCGCACCGCCGTGGCCACATTGGCCGCCGTCAGCCCGCCGGCCAGCATCCAGGGCACCGCCCAGCGCCGCCCCGCGATCAGCCGCCAGTCGAAGGCCAGCCCGTTGCCGCCGGGAAGCGCCGCGCCCCGCGGCGGGCGGGCATCCACCAGCAGCATGTCGGCCGCCCGGGCGTGCTCGTCCAGCGCCGGCAGGTCCGATTCGTCGGCCACGCCCACCGCCTTCATTACCGGCAGGCCGAACCGCTCCCGGAGCGCGGCCACCCGGGCGGGGCTTTCGGCGCCGTGCAGCTGGAGGATGTCAACCGGCACCCGGGAGATGATCTCGTCAAGGGTCGCATCGTCTGCATCCACCGTCAGCGCCACCCTCGCCACCCCCGGCGGCGCCTCGAGTGCCAGTTTCGCGGCCGGTTCGATGCCCAGGTTGCGCGGCGAGGGAGGGAAGAAAACGAACCCCACATAGGCCGCACCCGCACGCACCGCGGCAGCCACATCCCCTGCCGTGCGCAGCCCGCATACCTTGACCCTGATTCCGCCCGCCATGTCCAGGCCCGACCCCCGCAACGCCGGCCGCTACCCGTCCAGCAGGGCCAGAACCTCGTCCTCGTCCCCGTTTCCGCGGCGAACCCGCCGCAGCTCGCGTTCCAGCCGCTGCCGCTCGCTGCGTTCGGCGGCGGCCTCGACCCGGATGCGATGCTCGCGCAGCCACTCCCAGACGAACCCGATCAGGAGCCCGGCCACGATCCCGCCGAAGATCACCAGATAGAGCGGCAGCTCCAGCGTCGCTTCGAGCCCGGTCAGGTCGCTCAGCCCGTCGCTCAGCAGACGCAGCTCCACCGGAGCGCTGTTGGCCACGGCAACAGCCACAAGCGCGGTTCCGAGCAGCAGCAGGAAGGCATGGCGGATGTAGCGCATCACTGCCCGCCCTGCTTCCCGTTCAGCCGGTCGCGCAGAAGCTTGCCCGTCTTGAAGAAGGGCACATGCTTTTCCTCGACCTGAACGCTTTCACCGGTGCGCGGATTGCGCCCGATCCGGGCATCGCGTTTCTTGACGGAAAACGCCCCGAAGCCGCGCAGCTCGACCCGGTCTCCCCGGGCGAGCGCCTCGATGATTTCCTCGAAAACGGCGCTCACGATACGCTCGACATCGCGCTGATAAAGGTGAGGATTCTCATCCGCGATCTTCTGGACCAGCTCCGACCGGATCATCCGCTACATCCCCCTGACAAAATATCTTCGCTCCAACCGCTGCTCTTGCGGCAGCACCAATGCGGAACCGACTATAGGACGAATCCCGGCTCGCACAAATATTAACGTATTAACGGCTCGCGAACGGCCGAAATCCGGCCGCCGGCGGCAAAAACTGCGGAGCCCGGCAGGCAGGATCCGGGAACACCCCTCTTTCCGGCCCGGCAGAGGATTGCGCGGCGGCCGAGGATCCTTGATTCGGGACGCAAAAACGAACGGCCCTGCCAACTGGCAGGGCCGCCGTTTCGCTGCCCGGAACAGCGCCCGGGGACTACTTGTCGTCGCCCTTGAGCGCCGCACCCAGGATATCGCCCAGCGAGGCACCCGAATCCGAGGATCCGTACTGCGCCACCGCCTCTTTCTCTTCGGCGATCTCGCGGGCCTTGATCGACAGGCCGAGACGGCGCGTCTTCGGATCGACATTGGTGACCCGCACATCCACCTTGTCCCCGACCTGGAAGCGCTCGGGGCGCTGCTCGGAGCGGTCGCGGCTCAGGTCCGAGCGGCGGATGAAGGATTTCATGCCCTCGTATTCCACCTCGATGCCGCCATCCTCGATCGCGGTGACCGTGACCGTGATGACCGAGCCGCGCTTGATGCCGCCGATCACCTCGGCAAAGGCATCGTCTCCCAGCGCCTTGATCGACAGCGAGATACGCTCCTTTTCGGTATCCACCTCGGTGATCACCGCCCTGACCACATCGCCCTTGCGGTAGTTCCGGATCGCTTCGTCGCCGCGCTGCTCCCAGCTCAGGTCCGAAAGGTGCACCATGCCGTCGATCTCGCCATCCAGCCCGACGAACAGGCCGAACTCGGTGATGTTCTTCACCTCGCCCTCGATCTCGGTGCCGACCGGATATTTCTCGGCGAACACTTCCCACGGGTTGCGCATGGTCTGCTTGAGCCCCAGCGACACCCGACGCTTGACGGTATCGATATCCAGCACCATCACCTCGACTTCCTGGCTGGTCGAGACGATCTTGCCGGGGTGAACGTTCTTCTTGGTCCAGGACATTTCCGAAACGTGGACCAGCCCCTCGACCCCCGGCTCCAGCTCCACGAAGGCGCCGTAATCGGTGATGTTGGTCACCCGGCCCTTGTGCACCGAACGCAGCGGGTATCTTTCCTCCACATGCTGCCAGGGGTCGTCCTGAAGCTGCTTGAGCCCGAGGCTGATGCGGTGGGTTTCCTTGTTGATCTTGATGACCTGCACCTTGATCGTCTCGCCGATGGAAACGATCTCGGACGGGTGGTTGACCCGGCGCCAGGCCATGTCGGTGACATGCAGCAGCCCGTCAACGCCGCCCAGGTCCACGAAGGCGCCGTATTCGGTGATGTTCTTGACGACGCCTTCCACCGCATCCCCTTCCTTGAGGCGGGCGATGACCTCGGCGCGCTGTTCGGCGCGGCTTTCCTCCAGGATGGCGCGGCGGCTGACCACGATGTTGCCGCGGCGGCGGTCCATCTTCAGGATCTGGAACGGCTGCTTGAGCCCCATCAGCGGGCCGGCGTCGCGCACCGGGCGCACATCCACCTGAGAGCCGGGCAGGAAGGCCACCGCGCCGCCCAGATCGACGGTAAAGCCGCCCTTGACCCGACCGAAGATCGCGCCCTCGACGCGCTCCTCGTTGGCATAGGCCTTTTCCAGCCGGTCCCAGGCCTCTTCGCGGCGGGCCTTCTCCCGGCTGATGACGGCTTCGCCGCGGGCGTTCTCGACCCGTTCGAGATACACTTCCACCTCGTCGCCGACGGCGATTTCCGGCTCTTCCCCGGGGTTGGCGAATTCCTTGAGATCGACCCGGCCCTCCATCTTGTAGCCGATGTCGATGATGGCCTGACCGTTCTCGATCGCGATCACGGTGCCCTTGACGACAGAACCCTCCTTCGGGGTGTCGATCTCGAAGCTTTCGTTCAGGAGGGCTTCGAATTCCTCCTTCAGTGCGGTTTCGCTCATGAGCGGTTCGTTTCCTTTGCAGTCATTTTTCCGGCCATGCGGTTGGCTCCGCAGGTCTTCGGGTTGGCGTTGGTCGCACCCGGCGAACAAACAATACAGGGCCGGATGCGCTCCGACCCTGCTCGCTGGCTCTTCCGGCCTTTCGACAGGGGGCGTATAGGCGCTTTGCACCTCCCGGGCAAGGGCAATCATTCATTCCCCCGGAGCCGGCCACACCCGGCGCCCCCGGAGCGGCGGCGCACCGCCTCAACCCTGCTCCGCCTGACGCAGCGCCCGGCCGATGGCCCGGCGCAGCTCGTCCGAGCCGTCGCGCGCCACCACGTCCAGCACCACCCGCAGTTCGCGGCGCAGCCCGTGCAGCTGGTCGATCAGCGACATCACAACGCCCAGCGCGTCCTCCCCGAGGTCGAATGTCTCGCACAGCTCGCACATCAACTCGAGTCGCGCCAGATCGATCTGACGGAACACGCAACCGCCCTCCTCGCCCTGCAGCGGCCGCACGATCTCGGCCTCGATGAAGGAACGCAGCCGTGCCCGCGTCAGCCGCGAAACCGCCTCCAGCACCTGTTCCTCGCTGTATCGTCCGTTCATGCCGACATCCCCCGGCGCGGATCATGGCGGTGATCCCGACGCCATTTCCTCATGAATTCCGCCAGCTCGTCATCGATCGACGGCGGCGACACGATCTTCAGCTCGACGATCTGATCGCCCCTGTCGCCACCGCGAAGCGGCCTGACCCCGCGCCCGCGCAGGCGCAGCTTCTGCCCGCTGCTCGCCCCTTTCGGAATGTTCAGCTGCACCGTGCCGTCGATCGTGGGCACCGGAACCTTGCCGCCCAGAACCGCCTCGTCCAGGGTGATCGGCAGGGTCAGGAGGATGTCGTTGCCTTCGCGGCGGAACAGCCTGTGCGGGCGCACGCCGATCGTGACCAGCGCATCGCCGGGCGGGCCACCGCCGATCCCGGGGGCGCCCTTGCCGCGCAGGCGGATGGTCTGGCCGTCGGCGGTGCCCGCCGGAATGCGGACATCGAGCGTTCCGCCATCGGGCAGGGTGATTCGCGTGGTCGCGCCCTTCACCGCATCCATGAACGGAACTTCCATCGAATACATCCGGTCGGCCCCGCGGGCGCGAAAGCCGCCGCCTCCGCCCGCGAACCCGCCGCCTGCCCCGCCGCCGCGGGCACGCTGGCGCAGGAACTCCTCGAAGATGCTTTCCGCATCCATGCTCTCATCGAACCTCATGCCGCCCCCGTAGGGGCCACCGCCCCGTGCCGCGTAATCGCGATAAAAGGCATGATCGGGGCGTTCCTGGCCGCTGGCATCTATCTCGCCGCGGTCGAAACGCGCCCGCGTTTCGGGATCCTTCAGCAGATCATAGGCGGCAGAGGCCGCCTTGAAGCGGGCTTCGGCCTCCTTGTCGTCAGGCTTCAGGTCCGGGTGGTTTTCGCGCGCGATCCTGCGGTAGGCCTTCTTGATCTCGGCCGCGCTCGCGCTCCGGTCCAGACCCAGCGCCTCGTAAGGGTCCATCGTCATTTTCGCCTCGGCTGGTTGTTCGTCTCATTGTCCGCTCGCCAGCCAATATCGGCACTGATCGCGAAATTGAAAGTGCCCGGGGGCGACAGCGGCAAGGAAAGCTTCAAAAGCTTCATCCGCGCGTTCATCCGCGCGCGTCGGAACCGGCGCCGGAACAGCCGGAGCGGCACATGGCCGCCCGCACATGGCCGATGGCCTGCTCCAGCGCCTGTTCGATGCTCATCGCGGTGGTGTCCAGAAGCACCGCGTCATCGGCCCGCCGCAACGGCGCGATCGCCCGCGCGGCATCGCGGGAATCGCGCGCGCGCAGATCAGCAGCCACCTGCGCAAGACTCACCTCCCGGCCCTGCGCCCGCAGCTCGGCATGGCGGCGCCGGGCGCGCACCTCGTCGGAGGCGGTGACGAACAGCTTCACCTCCGCCTCGGGGCAGATCACGGTGCCGATGTCGCGCCCGTCCAGCACCGCGCCGCCGGCCCGGCGGGCGAAGGCGCGCTGGAAATCCACCAGCGCCTGGCGCACCTGGGGCATGGCCGCCACCCGGCTGGCCGCCTCGGCCACTTCGGGGGTGCGCAGGGCCGGATCGTCGAGCTCGCGCGCATCCAGGGTGCGCGCCGCCTCTACCGGATCCTCCCCCGCCAGGGAGCGCCGGCCCACGGCCCGGTAGAGCAGCCCCGAATCGAGGTGCGCAAAGCCGAAACGGGCCGCCACCGCGCGCGCTATGGTGCCCTTCCCGGCCGCGGCCGGCCCGTCTATGGCCACGCAGAAGCTCATCTTGCCATCGTTGTCGGATCGGGGTCATCTCCCGCGGCCTTCGGCGGACCGTCGCCCTTCATCTGTTTCTCCTTGCGATGTAGGCGCCGAGGCCCGCCATCAGGTCTTCGAACGCCGGGAAGGATGTGGCGATTGCGCTGCCGTCGTCAATGCGCACGGGTTCTTGCGCCGCCAGCCCGAGGCACAGGAACGACATGGCGATACGGTGGTCCAGCCGGGTGGCGCAGGTGCCCCCGCCGGGCACCCCGCCGGGGCCCGCCCCGTGCACGATGAACCAGTCCTCGCCCTCCTCGACGCGCACCCCGTTGGCCTCGAGCCCGCGCGCCATGGCGTCGATCCGGTCGCTTTCCTTGACCCGCAGCTCGCCCACTCCGCGCATCACGGTGCGGCCCTCGGCAAAAGCCGCGATGGCGGAGAGGATCGGGTATTCGTCGATCATCGAGGCGGCGCGTTCGGGCGGCACCTCGACGCCCTTCAGCGATGAGGCCCGCACCCGCAGATCGGCCACCGGCTCGCCACCCTCTTCGCGCGGATTCTCGAAAACGATATCCGCCCCCATTTCCACCAGCGTGGTATAGAGGCCGTTGCGCGTGGGGTTCTGGCTGACCCCGGGCACGGTGATCTCGGAGCCCTCCACGATCAGCGCCGCGCAAACCGGAAAGGCGGCGGAAGACGGATCTCGCGGCACCGCCACCGATTGCGGGCGCAGCTCCGGCTGGCCGGTGAGCGTGATCACCCGGCCTTCCTCGCCCTGCTCCACCGTGATCTCGGCCCCGAAGCCGGCCAGCATCCTCTCGGTGTGGTCGCGGGTGGCCTCGCGTTCGATCACCACCGTACGCCCCGGCGCATTCAGCCCCGCCAGCAGCACCGCCGATTTCACCTGCGCCGAGGGCACCGGCACCTCGTAGCGCACCGGCACCGGATCCGCCGCGCCGACCACCGTCATCGGCAGCCGCCCCCCCGCGCGCCCGAAGGCGGCGGCACCGAAAAGGGAAAGCGGCGCCGTCACCCGGCCCATGGGCCGCGCGCGCAACGAGTCATCGCCGGTAAAGGTGGCGGTGATCGGACTGGTGGCCATCGCCCCCATGATCAGCCGCACCCCGGTGCCGGAATTGCCGCAGTCGATCACGTCTTCGGGTTCGGCGAAACCGCCCACGCCGACGCCGTGCACGGCCCACTCGCCCGGCCCCAGCCGCTGCACATCCGCCCCGAAGGCGCGCATCGCCGCGGCGGTATCGAGCACGTCCTGTCCCTCCAGCAGCCCGGTGATCCAGGTCTCGCCCACCGCCAGCGCACCCAGGATCAGCGCCCGGTGGGAGATCGACTTGTCGCCCGGCACCTCGGCCACGCCCCGCAGCGGCACGCAGCGGCGCGAGGTCATCGAAACAGGGTCTGCTCTGGCGGACATCCTTTCCCCACCGTCAATCGCGTCATCTGATATTCGGCCGTCGCACGGAAGTCCAGCCGGATAGCTCCGCCCCGCGGCCACCCGGCCGGCCCCGCGACGCCGTTCTCACAATCGCCGGAAGGTCATGTAATACGGCACCCGCCCCTCGCGCAGGGCCTTGCGCTCATAGCGCGTGGGCTCCCAGTCCTTCCAGGGGGTGCGCCAGTCCCGGGGGCTTTCGGCCAGCCATTCGAAGCCGTGGCGCGGCACCTGCTCCAGCGTCTGGCGCACGTAATCGGGGATGTCGGTCGCCACCCGGAACTCGGCCCCCCGGGCAAGCACCCGGGCCAGGGGGCGCAGGAATTCCGGCGTTACGAACCGGCGCTTGTGATGCTTCTTCTTCGGCCAGGGGTCGGGGTAGAGCAGAAAGGCCCGCCCGATCGAGGCATCGGGCAGAACGTCGAACAGGTCGCGCACATCGCCCGGGTGAACCGCAAGGTTGGAGACACCAGAGGCGCGGATCTTGCCCAGCAGCATCGCGACACCGTTGATGAAGGGTTCGCAGCCGATGATCGCCACGCCCGGGTTGAGCCATGCCTGGTGCACCATGTGCTCGCCGCCGCCGAAGCCGATTTCAAGCCATACCGGCCGCGCACCGAACCGCGCCCGCAGGTCCAGCGGGCGCCGCGCGGGGTTGTCTTCCGGCCCGACCGGTCCGGGCGAGAGCGCCGCCAGATCACGTTCCAGATAGCGCCGCTGGGCGGGGCGCAGCTTCTTGCCGCGGGTGCGGCCGTAGAAATTGCGCCAGGGGCGCTCGGCGGTCGGGCGAGGCTTGCTCATGGCGCGCTTGTGGCCAAGTCGCACCCGAGGGTCAAGCCCCGCCGGCACCCTGCCGGCACCTTGCCGGCTGCGCTCAGTCGTCCTCGAAGAATCCGCTTTCCGCCCCGACGTGACAGGCGTTGCAGTTGCTCATCGAGCCAGCCTTCTGCAGTTGCCGCCTGCTGACCTCGCCACGGTGTTCACGCACCATCTTCGGCAGCTCGGAAATCCTGAGCGGCGTTTCGTCAGCCCCCAGGCCGCGCAGGATCCAGGGCCTGCGCCCGCCGCTGTCCGCGGCATTGGCCTGCAGCCACTCCCGGATATGCGCCGTCGCCTGCGGATCGAGCGAGGCATCCTCGCCGAAATGGTCCTCGAGCCCGTCCATGATCGCCCGCCAGGAACGCCGGGGCAGCATCGAGGCGGGGTAGGCCATGTGGCAGGCCGAGCATTCTTCCCTGGTCAGCGGGTCGGTAACCGGCGGAAAGAATTCGTCATCATCGGCCGTTGCGGAAGACGCAGCGAACAGCAGCGCCGCACCGGCCAGAACGGCCCGGGCTGAAATGTGCGAGGTCATGGAGTTCTCCCTTTTTCCGGATCAGATGCTCATCAGATAGGCCACGACGTCGGCCTTTTCGGCTGCGGTGCATTCGCGTCCGAGAACCGACTTGCAGTTGCGCCGGAACCACTTGGCGGCCTTCTTGCTGTCCGTCAGGCGGGCGGGGTTCACCGAAAGCGCCATCGGTTCGATCGGCTTGCCGGCGCGGGTTTTCCCGAAGGCCCTCAGATCGGTTCCGTGGCAGGTGGTGCAGCTGGGCGTGTCCGGCTTGCCCCCGCTGTGGCGCGCGGTGAACAGGGCGCGCCCCCGCTCGGCCGACCCGCTGGTTCCGGCCGCGGCCTCGAACTGTTCCAGAAGCCGCGCGGGCGACGTGTCGCCGGCGGCAAGCGGCGATGCCAGGGCAAGGCCGGCAAGCAGGATCAGGGTATTCTTCATGTTCATGGTATCGTCGTCTCCTTCGGAACGGATATCCGGAACGGGCTGAACAGGCCGTCTTCGGCATCCCGGTGACAGGCCCTGCAATTGGATGCGCTGCCGGGCGGATTGCGCTCGAACACCGCCGGAGCGATGCTTTCATGCAGCTCCTTCCAGGCGGCGGTTTCGGTGATCGAGAGCAGCCTTTCCCCTTCCGAGATCCGGAACAGGCGGGCCGGGCGCAGATCGACGGTTTCCGCGGCATGGACCACCAGCCAGCCCCGGATACGTGCGGTATCGCTCTCGTCCAGCGAGGCATCTTCACCGAAGTGCTCTTCCAGCCCCGCCATCAGCGCCTTCCAGTCGGCGGCGGGCAGCAGGGCCGGGTTGTAGAGCATGTGACAGGCAGAACATTCCTCGGCAACCAGAGGGTCGAACGCAGCGGCGGCAACCGGCAGCCGCTCCGGACGAGGCCCGGGCAGGCCGATGACCGCCCAGGCACACGAACCTATCAGAAGGGCGGAAAGGAGCACCGCCGGCACCACCCGTGCCTCGCGAGCCGGCGGGATCGCGTCTCCGGGACGGGCCTGCCTGCATCCGCTCATCATGGCCCGGACCAGACTCTCGCCCTGCCTGCGGCTTTCGAAGAACACCCCTGCGAGATGACCTGCGACAAGCAGCAGGAGGCCGATCGCCAGAAGCTCGTGCACCCCGGAAGACACCGCCCCGACATCATGGGTCAGCCAGGCCGCCAGCGGGCCGGCCGCCAGCGCTCCGCCAAGGGCCGAAACGCCGCTCAGCGCCAGGAGCATGACGGTGCCGCCCAGCGCCAGGATCATCGCCCCGCCCAGCGGATTGTGCCCGAGATGGCGCCGCGCCCGTCCCCGGCGCAGCTCGTCCAGATGGCGGAGCAGCCCCCGCGGCCCGGTGACGAAAGAGGAAAACCGGGCCGGCCCGGGGCCCGTGAACCCCCAGACGATGCGGGTGGCAAGGAGCGCCGCCGCCAGGCTGCCGGCGGCGATGTGCAGGCGGATCCAGCTGGCATCCAGCAGGAAGCCGGTCACCGCCGCGGTTGCTGTCGCGGCCGCGAGACTCCAGTGAAACACCCGCACGAAACGATCCCAGACAAGCAGATGCCCGGGAGCGCCGGCACACGGGCGCAGGCCGGACCGCGCCATCGTCTCCCGCTGCTCGATACCCGCCTGCTCCATGTGCGCGACATGCCTTCGTGCTTTGCGTGTTTTGCGCGGTGTGTTGCGCGTGTTCGACACTCGATTCGATACGCGAACTCCCCGGCGTTCAGGCCGTCCCGGACGTTCCCGGCCGGAAGATTCGGCAGACAGATATCCGAACACTGGTTTCCATATGAATAATCCTCGGACATATGGCGCCGGAAATCATGCCGAACCAACCTTTTGCATAGGCCGTTGCACCGGCGGAAGGCCCGGCGCGTTCCGCCTGGCTGGCGGCGTCGGCAGGCCCGGCAACCCGCGGCAGGGCAGCGCCGGCTGCCGGGCAGACGGGTGCACCCGCCCGGAAAGTCGCGCCCTCGTGCTGCGGAAACGCCGGAGACCCGCACCGTCCCCCGCACCGCCCCGGAACCTTCCGGCAGCGGTTTGCCGGGAAACGGCCGGCGCGGGGGCATCCCGGAGGGAATCCCGGAGGGAAAAGGGGCGGCGCTCCGCTCCCCGGCGGAGGCCCGGCCGGAGAACCGGCCAGCCCCGGCGGGAACGAAGGAACGAAGCGCCCGGCCCCTCGCGGCGCTCCCTCAGAGCGCCCTCGTCAGCGCCTCGGCCAGATCGTCCCGCTCCCAGCTGAAGCCCCCGTCGGGCTCGGGCGCCCGGCCGAAATGGCCATAGGCGGCGGTGCGCCGGTAGATCGGGCGGTTCAGTCCCAGATGCTGGCGGATGCCGCGCGGTGTCAGATCCATCGTCCGCGCGATCGCTCTTTCGATCGCGGCCGGGGGCACCTCGCCGGTGCCATAGGTATCCACATAGATCGACAGCGGCCGGGCCACGCCGATGGCATAGGACAGCTGGATCAGGCACCGCTCGGCCAGACCGGCGGCCACCACGTTCCGCGCGAGATAGCGCGCCGCGTAGGCTGCCGAACGGTCCACCTTTGTGGGGTCCTTGCCCGAGAAGGCGCCGCCGCCGTGCGGTGCCGCGCCGCCGTAGGTATCGACGATGATCTTGCGCCCGGTCAGGCCGGCATCGCCGTCGGGCCCGCCGATGACGAAGGTTCCGGTCGGGTTCACATGCCACTTGGTGTCCGCCGTCAGCCACTCCTCCGGCAGGATCTCCCGGACATAGGGTTCGACGATCTCGCGAATGTCGTCCGAGCTCTGCGATTCATGGGCATGCTGGGTCGAGAGCACGATCGAGGTCACCTCCACCGGGCGGCCGTTCTCGTAGCGCAGCGAAAGCTGCGACTTGGCGTCCGGCCCCAGCGTGGCCGCCTCGCCGCTCTTGCGCGCCTCGGAGAGCCGGCGCAGGATGGCATGGGCATACTGGATCGGCGCCGGCATGAGCTCGGCCGTCTCGCGGGTGGCGTAACCGAACATGATGCCCTGATCGCCCGCGCCTTCGTCCTTGTCGGCGCGCGCATCGACGCCCTGGGCGATATGGGCCGACTGCTCGTGCAGGAAATTGGAAACCTCCAGCGTCTTCCAGTGGAACTTTTCCTGCTCGTAGCCGATCTCCCGCACGCAGGCCCGGGCGATTTCCTCGATCCGGCCCATGAATTCCGCCAGCCGCGACTTGTCCGACAGCCCGACCTCGCCGCCGATGACCACCCGATTGGTGGTGGCGAAGGTCTCGCATGCCACGCGCGCCTCCGGCTCTTCCGCGATGAAGGCATCCAGAACCGCGTCGGAAATCTGGTCGCAAACCTTGTCGGGGTGGCCTTCGGACACGGATTCCGAAGTGAAGATGTAATTCTGCCGTGACATGATGATGATCGCTCCGCTGAATCTGCCACCGCCACGCCAGGAAGCCGTTGTGACGGTCAATTCAACTGGGTTACATGCCGCTTGCAGAGGGGTCAATCGCCTTTCTGCGCGCCAGGTGCATCACGGCAGCGGCGAGGACGATCAGCAGCAGGAATACCGGCAGATCCCCGGCCCGCCAGTAGAGGGTCGCCCCGCCCGCCGGTGGCAGCGCCGCGTCCAGCAGGCCGTCAACACCCAGCGGAAGCTGCGCGACGATCCGGCCGCGGGCATCGATCACGGCGGAAACGCCGGTGTTGGCCGCCCGCAGCATCGGCAGGGAGAACTCGATCGCCCGGGCCCGGGCCTGGGCAAGGTGCTGATAGGGCCCGATCGCCTTGCCGAACCAGGCGTCATTGGTCAGCATCAGCATGAAGTCCGGGCGCCCTTCGACCCGCCGGATCTCGTGGGGGAAGATCGCCTCGTAGCAGATCAGCGGCTGAGCGCGCCCGAGCGGACCCAGATCGATCAGCTCCGGGCCGGGGCCGGCGGTGTATCCGCTGCCATACTGCGCCGCAAGCGCCGCCAGGCCCAGCCGTTCGAAGACAGCCCGGGCGGGGATGTATTCTCCGAAGGGCACCAGGTGATACTTGTCATGGATCGTCGCGATCCGCCCCCCCGGCTCGATCACCGCGAGCGAATTGAAGGCACGCTGCCCCTGCGGCCCCCACTCCAGCCGCTGCGCGCCCAGCACCACCGGCGCCCCGCCGGCGGCGGCGGCGATCTCGTCCCAGGGGGCGGTGGCATCATTCAGCAGGAAAGGCACCGCCACTTCGGGCCATATCACGAGATCGACCGGCGCGGCGCCCGGCGCAGCGCTCAGCCGGAGCTGGCGCTCGTAGAACAGCGGCATCATGGCCGGATCCCACTTCTGCCTCTGATCGGCATTCGGCTGGATCAGCCGCACCACCGGAACCTTCTGCCGCCCGTCGGCGAGCGGGCGTTCCTGCAGCCAGGCGCCGGCGGCCAGCCCGAAGGCCACCGCCGCCAGCGCCAGCCCGGCCGGCGCCGCCTGCCGGTGCCTGATTGCGGATGCCAGCGCCGAAGCGATCAGCAGGGTTGCCAGCGTCAGCGCATGCGGCCCGCCAAATGCTGCCAGCTGGTAGAACGGCGTCTCGAGCCAGACATAGGCCGTGAGCCCCCAGGGAAATCCGGTCAGGACATGGGCGCGCAGCATTTCCGCAAGCGTCAACCCGACCGGCAGCGCCAGCACCCGCGCCGCGCCCCCGCCGGCCCCGGACAGCCGATGCGCCAGCCAGAATCCCAGCGCCCAGAACAGCGCCACCCCGGATGCCATGAAGAACAGGGCGAAGGGCGCCAGCCAGCCGTCGCGCTCCGGATAGACGAGAAAGGGTTCGACGATCCAGACGAAGGTGATCAGCCCGAAACCGAGCCCGACCCCCCAGCCCGTCCGGGCGGCCCCCCCCGCGCTGCCCGCCCGCTGGCCCAGCGACAGCGCCAGGGCCAGAGCCGCGAGCGCCAGCCAGAGCAGGTCGTAGGGCGCCTGCCCCAGCGCCACCCCGGCCCCGGCCAGAACCGGCATCAGCCCGCGCAACAGGCGGCGCGCGGGGCGCTCACTCATCCCGGCATTTCCCCGGCAGGCGCACCCGCAACCGTCTGATCCGGCGCGGCTCGGCCTCCACGATCTGGAATTCGACCCCCGAAGGATGCGTGATGATCTCGCCGCGCGCGGGGACCCGGCCGCTGAGCACGAAGACCAGCCCGCCGAGGGTTTCCACCTCCTCGTCGGTCAGCCCCTCGCAGAGCCGGATCCCGATCTCGGCCTCGAAGGCCTCCAGCGGCGCGCGCGCATCGGCCGTGTAGCAGCCGGGGCCTTCCTGCACCCAGAAGCTGTCTTCCTCGGTATCGTGTTCGTCCTCGATGTCGCCGATCACCTGTTCGATCAGGTCCTCGATCGTCACCAGCCCGTCAACCCCGCCGTATTCGTCGATGACCAGCGCCATGTGGATCCGCTCCGACTGCATCTTCTGCAGCAGCACCCCGATCGGCATCGAGGGCGGAGCGAACAGCAGCGGGCGCAGCATCTTGCGCAGGTTGTAGCGGTTGCCGGTGCCGTTGAACCCGTGGCCGAGCGCCAGATCCTTCAGATGCACCATCCCGACCGGGGTATCCAGCGTGCCTTCGTAGACCGGCAGGCGCGACAGCCCGCTTTCGCGGAAGACCTGCACCAGATCATCCTTGCGGATGTCCACCGGCACCGAGACGATTTCCGCCTTGGGAATCGCCACATCCTCCACCCGCATCCGGAACAGGTTGCTCACCGAGGGGCGCTCCTGCCCGCCCGTCGCCGGAAGCGGGGGATCCGCCGCGCCGGGATCGGTCGCCAGGGCGCGCTTCCGCCAGGGAATGACTGCCTGCGTCAAGCGGGCCAGCAGGCCGCGTGGTTCTTCGGTTTCCGGTCTCTGCGCGCCTTGCGCCGCACTAGAGGATCCGCCCTCAGCGTCTCCCATCGTTCCTTTCCGCCTGTCCGGCCCGTTCGCCTGTCATCCCCTCATATGGGTCGGGAAAACCCAGGGAAGCAAGTATTTCCCGCTCTCTTTCCTCCATCAGCGCCGCATCTCGCGCATCAATGTGGTCATATCCCAACAGGTGCAGCGTTGCATGCACCAGAAGATGCGCGACATGGAACTCGAAGGCACGCCCGGCCTCGGAGGCCTCTCGCCGGCAGGTTTCCCAGGCGATGGCGACGTCTCCCAGCGCCTCCGGCGCGCCGGGGAGCCCCCCCTCCGGCGGCGCCGGAACGGCCCCGGGCACGCCCGGGCGGCGCTCGACCGCCGGCCAGGACAGCACGTTGGTGGGAGCGTTCCGACCGCGAAAGCCGGCATTGAGCTCGGCGATGCGGGCATCATCGCAGCCCAGAAGGCCGATCTCGAAGCGCGCCGGGTCGAGACCCAGCCCGGCCAGCGCCGCGCCGCAGGCCCGCTCGGCCAGCCCGGCCAGCCCGGCGGCCTGCCAGCGGGGATCTTCGGCAAGGGTCTCGACACTCATCCGGGCAACAGCTCAGCCTTCCGCATCCGGCGCCGCCCCTTCCGGGCGCCCGTCCTGCCGCTGCGCGGCCCGTTTCCGGGCATCGGCATCGTAGGCCTCGACGATCCGGGCGACCAGCGGATGGCGGACCACATCGCGGGAGGTGAAGCGGCTGAAGCCGACCCCCGGAACCCGCGCCAGAAGCCGTTCGGCATCGGCCAGCCCGCTGCGCATGCCGGACGGCAGGTCTAGCTGGCTCCGGTCTCCGGTGACGACCATCCGGCTGCCTTCTCCCAGCCGGGTCAGGAACATCTTCATCTGCATGGGCGTGGTGTTCTGCGCCTCGTCAAGCAGAACAAAGGCGCCCGACAGCGTGCGTCCGCGCATGAAGGCCAGCGGCGCGATCTCGATCCGCTTTTCCTCGATCAGCCGCGCCACCTGCCGCCGCGGCAGGAAATCGTTCAAGGCATCATAGAGCGGCTGCATGTAGGGATCGACCTTGTCCTTCATGTCGCCGGGCAGAAAGCCGAGGCGCTCGCCCGCCTCGACCGCCGGGCGCGACAGGACGATCCGGTCCACATGGCCGTTGATGAACAGGTTCACCCCGACCGCGACGGCCAGATAGGTCTTGCCGGTGCCGGCCGGGCCGGTGCCGAAGACCAGCTCCTTTTCGAACATGCTGCGCACATAGGCCTTCTGGGCCGGGCCGCGCGGCTCGACGATCTTGCGGCGGGTGACGATCTCCTCCGGCCCGCCGGCAGACGGCAGGCCCTGCCGCCCGGATCCGACCGCTCCGCCGCCCGAACGCAACGCACCGTCGATCGCCCCCGGATCGACCGGGCGCCCGCCTTCCAGCCGTTCGTAGAGCGTCTTCAGGACCGCCCCGGTCCGCGCCCTGTCGGCCGGCGCGCCGATCACCGCCAGCCGGTTGCCGCGCCGCACGATCTGCACATCCATGTGGTGCTCTATCTGTGCAAGGTTGCAGTCGTATTCGCCGCAAAGCTCGATCAGCAGCCGGTTGTCGGGGAACTCCAGAAGCGATTCGTCTGACTCGTCCGGGGCGGGCAGCGGTGTCAGTTCGGTCTTTCCCAAGGACTGTCTCTCCATCCTCTCGGTCACGATGGCGCGCCTCGATGGTGCCAACTTGACGGGCCAGGCGCAAGCGGCAAGCCTTCCGGGTGCGAAAATGCGCCCCCATGCGCCCCCGATGCCGATACGGCCCGTCATACGGCCCGTCAGATCAAATCAAAAATGCCCGATCCGGCCTTGAAGTCGCCGATTGCCGTGTTCGCGTCCTCCGGGCCCGAGCAGACGGGGCTGCCGTCGGGCCTGAGGCGGGGCGACAGGTAGCCTTCTATGCCATCGTCGATGATCCAGTGCTGGCAGCCGTTCGGATCGACCCAGATGCCGGCCTTCAGCCGGCCGAGCGGCTTGGTATCGATGCCGAAGTCCCGGGTCTTGTCGTCGCGCGCCCCCGACAGCCCCTCGCAGGCGCTCAGCAGCATTGTCGCCGCAAGGATCGCCGCCGCAGGCCTGACATTCATGATCGCCCTCCGGCTAGTACATGCAGATGATCTCGACCCGGCGGTTCTGTGCCCGCCCGGCCGCGGTATCGTTGGAAGCCCGGGGAAAGGCCTCGCCATAGGCCCGGACCGCTCCGACCCGCACTCCAGCCGCCCTGGCGATGGCCGCCACGGCCTCGGCCCGGCGCTGCGAGAGCCGCAGGTTGTATTTCCGGCCGCCCCGGCTGTCCGTGTAGCCGGCGATGAT
The DNA here is from genome assembly GCA_026989055.1 of Paracoccaceae bacterium. Lineage (GTDB taxonomy): Bacteria > Pseudomonadota > Alphaproteobacteria > Rhodobacterales > Rhodobacteraceae > JAJRUE01. The sequence goes on along the minus strand of JALSKC010000072.1, from coordinate 75,646 downwards.
GAAGGACTTCGCCGGCGCGTCGCGGAAGAACGCGGCAAGGCGGCGACGGGCATCCTCCGGAATCGATGCCCGGCCGGATGCGAAGAGCTGGTCCGCGTTCATCACCGCGCAGATGTTCTGCTGGCGACAGACGGGCCTGCCGTCGCGCGTCAGATGCGGGCTCATGTAGCCTTCCCAGCCATCGTCGAGCACCCAGTGCTCGCAGCCGTCCGGATCGACCCAGATGGTCGCCCGGTAGCTTTCGCCCGCATATTCGCCCGCATAGTGGTTCCCGCCCGCGCGGGGGGCTTCCGCCTCAGGAGCTTCGCCGGCGGCATGCGCGGGCAGGACGCCGACCACGAGGAGCACCGCGGAAAAGAGGAGCAGCAGGAGCTTCCCGATCGTGCAAAGCACGTGCCGTTCCGGTATCCGCCCTGCCTTCCTTGGCGTCCTCCTCCGAATCGCCCTCGCCCGACGCACCACCCGCACCACCCGCACCACCCGAACCGCCTTCCGAAAATTCTCAAAAGTTCTCGGCCGCCCCCGGGGCCGCACGAGCAACCGGCAATTTCGCGGGATGGTAGCAGATATCGTGGGAAAGTGAACAGAAAACGCAACCTGTAGCCGGCGGAAAGGAAAACGTGATCCGGATACGTGATGCCGGGAGCGGCAAGCCGCGTCTCCTCCGGCCCCTTCCCGCACGAGCGCCCCGCACGCGCGGCCGGGCGGCGCGCCGTCAGCCGGCCAGCACCCCGGCCAGGGAGTTGGGCGCCGCCGCCGTGATCCGCACGCGGCGGATTTCCCCGATCCGCGCTCCCGACGCATCGAGATGCACCGCCTGCAGGTGCTCGGAACGGCCGACCAGCTGCCCCGGCGCGCGCCCCTCCCGTTCGATCAGGACGCCGACCTCGCGCCCGACCGCCCTGCGCAGGGCCTGCTGCTGCTGACGCCGGAGAAGCGCCTGCAGCTCCTCCAGGCGGCGGGCCTTGACCTCTTCGGCCACCTGGGGGCGCTCGGCCGCGGGAGTGCCGGGGCGCGGCGAATAGCGGAAGGAATAGGCCTGCCCGTAGTTCACCGCCTCGACCAGCGCCAGGGTGTCGGCGAAATCGGCCTCGCTCTCGCCCGGAAAGCCGACGATGAAATCCCCCGAAAGCAGGATGTCGGGCCGGGCGGCGCGAATGCGCTCGACCAGGCGCAGATAGTCGGCGGCGCTGTGCTTTCGGTTCATCGCCTTCAGGATCCGGTCGCTGCCCGACTGCACCGGCAGATGCAGATAGGGCATCAGCTTTTCGACCTCGCCGTGGGCCGCGATCAGCTCGTCGCTCATGTCGTTGGGGTGGCTGGTGGTGTAGCGGATCCGCTCCAGCCCGTCGATTTCGGCCAGTGCCCGGATCAGCCCGGCCAGGGTGACGCTCCCGCCGCCGGAGCCGGGGCCGTGATAGGCGTTGACGTTCTGCCCCAGGAGCGTGATTTCCCGCACGCCGCGCGCCACCAGATCACGCGCTTCGGAAAGGATCTCGCCCGCCGGGCGCGAGGTTTCCGCCCCCCGCGTATAGGGCACGACGCAGAAGGCGCAGAACTTGTCGCACCCTTCCTGCACGGTCAGGAAGGCGGTCGGGCCGCGCGCGGCCTTCGGGCGGGAGGACAGGGCGGAGAACTTGTCCTCTTGCGGGAAATCGGTGTCGAGCGCCTTGCGTCCCTGCCCGGCGCGCGCTTCGAGCCCGGCCAGGCGGTGATAGCTCTGCGGCCCGACAACGATATCGACGAGCGGCTGGCGACGGATGATTTCCTCTCCCTCGGCCTGGGCCACGCAGCCGGCCACCGCGATCTTCAGATCCGGGCGCCGCGCCTTCAGCCCCTTGAAGCGGCCGAGTTCCGAATAGACCTTCTCCGCCGCCTTTTCCCGGATATGGCAGGTGTTGAGCAGGATCATGTCGGCATCATCGGGCGTGTCGGTCTCCGCATAGCCGGCCTCGGCCAGAAGCTCGGCCATGCGCTCGCTGTCATAGACATTCATCTGGCAGCCGTAGGTCTTTATGTAGAGCTTCCTGCTATCCGTCATGGCCCTGTTCCCGGTGGAGGTTTCCCGCCGGAGGCGGAACCGGCTGCCTACAGCCAAACGGCCGCCGCCGCAACGGTTGCCTTGCCCCCCGTTGATATGATCTTCATGGGCTGGTGCCAGTCTGCACCGGGGCCGAATGATGATCTATGCCGATCTTGACGATTTTCTGAAACGCGGCAAGGCGGCGCTGGCCGGAGGGCCGGTGGCACTGATTCTGGCGGAGGATCTGGTGGAGGTGGAAAGCACCCTGCGCCACCACCTGAAGGCGGGGTTCGGGGCGCTCGTGCTCTTCGCCCCGGACGCGCTGGAACTGCCCGGAGACCTGGCGGAGACGGTGCATCGGGTCACCTTCGATACCGCCGCCGCACAGGCCACCGAAACCGCCGTGAACGCGGTGATCGAGGCCGCGCCGGGGCAGTGGCTGTATTACTGCTACAATGCGGAATATCTGTTCTACCCCTTTGCCGAAACGCGCAGCGTGTCGGAAATGCTGGCATTTCACGCCGAGGAACGGCGCGATGCGGTGCTCGGCTATGTCATCGACCTCTACGCCGCCGATCTGGAGCGGTTTCCCAATGCGGTATCGCTGGAAGACGCTCACCTGGACCGTTCCGGCTATTACGCGCTGGGGCGGATCGACGCGCGGACCGGCCAGCCGAAGGAGCGCCAGCTCGACTTCTACGGCGGCCTGCGCTGGCGCCATGAGGAGCATGTTCCCGGAAACCGCCGGCGAATCGACCGGATCCCGCTGTTCCGCGCCCGGCCGGGGCTGCGGCTGCGCGACGATCACACCTTCAACGACGAGGAATACAACACCTATTCCTGCCCCTGGCATCACAACATCACGGTCGCCATCGCCTCGTTCCGCACCGCCAAGGCGCTGAAGTCTAATGCCGGCTCGACCTTCGACATCCCGACATTCAAGTGGCGCAACTCGATTCCCTTCCGCTGGGATTCCCGCCAGCTGCTCGATCTGGGGCTGATGGAGCCCGGCCAGTGGTTCTGAGGCCGGCCGTCCCGGCGGTCGGGGATTCCGGTCGGGGATTCCGGTCAAGGATTCCGGTCGGGGATTCCGGCGCCCGGCCGCCCCGGCGGGACCGACCGGCACCGCCCTGCCGGCCCGCGGCGCCGCCCGGCTGCGCGCTCAGCTCCTGCGGCGCAACCGGATCACCACGTCCACCCGGGCGATCTCTGCATCTTCGGGCGGCCGGGGCAGGCCGGAGATCCGCAGATCCTCGCTCGGCGCGTCGCACAGTTCGGCGCTGTCTTCCCAGTAGAAATGCGGGTGATCGTCCAGCCGGGTATCGAAATAGCTCTTGGCGCCGTTGATCGTGATCTCGCGCAGCAGCCCGGCCTCGCAGAAGGCCCGCAGCGTGTTGTAGACCGTGGCCAGCGAAACGGCCTCGCCGCTGGCGCGGGCCGCTTCGAACAGGCTTTCGGCGGAAACGTGGCGGTCCTTCCCGTCCCCGATCAGGAGCGCCGCCAGCGCGAGCCGCTGGCGCGTCGGGCGCAGGCCGCCGCGCAGCAGCCAGTTCCGGCTGCGCGCGATCCTGTCCCGGTCGCCGCCCTGCTCCTGCGTCGTTTTCATCCCGCCCCAGTATAGGGCGCGGGAGGGGCGGTTATCAAACGGAAATGCCGCGTCCGGGCGGCGGAGGCGCTATTGCTTCCGCCAAGGCGCAGATGCTAGACGGAACCGGCATCGGCAACCAGACAACGGGGGCAAGGCCTGATGGCCGGATATCCGAACAGGTTCGAGAAGGAAGATCTTCTGAAATGCGCCCGCGGCGAACTTTTCGGCCCCGGCAACGCGCAGCTGCCGCTGCCGCCGATGCTGATGATGGACCGCATCACCGAAATCAGCAGCGACGGCGGGGCACATGGCAAGGGCCATGTGATCGCCGAATTCGACATCACCCCGAACCTCTGGTTCTTCGACTGCCACTTTCCGGGCAACCCGATCATGCCCGGCTGTCTCGGCCTCGACGGGCTGTGGCAGCTGACCGGCTTCAACCTGGGCTGGCGCGGCTGGCAGGGGCGGGGCTATGCGCTGGGCGTGGGCGAGGTCAGGCTGACCGGCATGGTCCGGCCCGACCGCAGGATGCTGACCTATCACGTCGATTTCACCAAGGCGATCCAGACCCGCCGGCTGACCATGGGGGTCGCCGACGGCCGGGTCGAGGCCGACGGGGAAACCATCTACCTGGTCAAGGACATGAAGGTCGCCCTTTCCGAAAGCTGAACAAACAGGAGTGCGTCGATGCGCCGAGTCGTCATCACCGGGATGGGCATCATTTCCCCGATCGGGAACAGCCTGGACGAGGTTGCCGAGAGCCTGAAGGCGGGGCGGTCGGGCGTCACCTTCCAGCCGGAATATGCCGAGCGCGGCTTCCGCAGCCAGATCGCCGGCGTGCCCGACATCGACCTGGTCGAGACCATCGACAAGCGCCAGCTGCGCTTCATGGGGCCGACCGCGGCCTATGCCTACCTGGCGATGCAGCAGGCGATCGAGGACAGCGGGCTGGAGGAAAGCGACGTCTCGAACGAGCGCACCGGGCTGATCGCCGGCTCCGGCGGCCCCTCGACCAGCAACTTCTTCACCGCCCACAACATCGTGGTGGACAAGGGCGCGCCCAGGCGCATGGGCCCGTTCATGGTCACCCGCTGCATGAGCTCCACGGTCAGCGCCTGCCTGGCCACGCCCTTCAGGATCAAGGGGATCAACTACTCGATCACCTCGGCCTGTTCCACCAGCGCACATTGCATCGGCAGCGGCATCGAGCAGATCCAGTTCGGCAAGCAGGACATCGTATTCGCCGGCGGCGGCGAAGAGGTGCACTGGACGCTGTCCTGCCTGTTCGACGCCATGGGCGCCATGTCCAGCAAGTACAACGACGCACCCGAAACCGCGGCCCGCGCCTTTGATGCCACCCGCGACGGATTCGTGATCGGCGGCGGCGGCGGCATGGTGGTGCTGGAGGAACTGGAACACGCCAAGGCGCGCGGCGCCAGGATCTATGCCGAGGTCACCGGCTACGGCGCCACCTCCGACGGCCATGACATGGTGGCGCCCTCGGGCGAAGGGGGAGAACGTTCCATGCGGCTGGCGATTTCCACCATCGGCGAGCGCAGGGTGGATTACATCAACGCCCACGGCACCTCGACGCCCGCCGGCGATGTCACCGAGGTGGAAGCCATCCGCCGCGTCTTCGGCGAAGACGGCGTGCCGCCGATCTCCTCCACCAAGTCGATGACCGGACATGCGCTGGGAGCGGCCGGGGTGCACGAGGCGATCTATTCGTTGCTGATGATGGAGCACGGCTTCATCGCCCCTTCGATCAACGTGAACGAACTCGACCCGGCGCTGAAGCCCGAAGAGATCGTCACCGAGACCAGGGAAGGGGTGGAACTGGACACCATCCTTTCCAACAGCTTCGGCTTCGGCGGCACCAATGCCACGCTCGTCATGAGCAAGTATCACGGATAGACGCGATGGCGGATCTTCTGAAAGGCCGGCGCGGGCTGGTGATGGGGGTTGCCAACAGCCGCTCCATCGCCTGGGGCATTGCCGAGACGATGGCCCGCGAGGGCGCGGAACTGGCCTTCACCTACCAGGGCGAAGCCTTCGGCAAGCGGGTGCGCCCACTGGCGGAAAGCCTCGGCTCCGACATCCTGCTGGATGTGGACGTGACCAACGAGGCCTCGGTGGAGGCCGCCTTCGCCCTTCTGGCCCGGCGCTGGGACCGGCTGGATTTCGTGATCCACGCCATCGCCTATTCCGACAAGAACGAGCTGACGGGCCGGTTCATGGACACCACCCGCGCCAATTTCCACAACTCGCTGGACATCTCCTGCTATTCGCTGATCGACGTGGCCCGCCGCGCAACGCCGATGATGCGCGAGGGCGGCACCATCCTGACGCTCACCTTCGACGGCTCCACCCGGGTGATGCCCAACTACAACGTGATGGGCGTGGCCAAGGCGGCGCTGGAGGCGGCGGTGCGCTACCTGGCCAACGACCTCGGCCCCGACGGCATCCGGGTGAACGCGATCGCCCCGGGCCCGATGAAGACCCTTGCCGGCTCGGCCATCGGCTCGGCCCGCAAGACCTTCCGCCATGCCGAGGCCAACGCCCCGATGCGCGCCAACGCCACGCTGGAGGCGATCGGCGGCACCGCCGCCTGGCTGGCCTCGGACTACGGCGCCTCGACCACCGGCGAGATCGTGCATGTGGACGGCGGCTATCACATCATGGGCATGCCGGTGCCGGAGAACCTGTAGCCCCAGTTCCCGGGCGGAAACAGTCTGTTCCCGGCAAGGCCGGTTAACCTTAACCCGGGTTTAAGTAAGATCCCCTCGAATGGCAGCGAACCGCACGCCTGCGCGTGCCTCGTGAAGGAAGGGAAACCGGTGCTCTTCGTCCTGCTTGCCGCAATCATCATGCTGGGTGCCGCTGCCCTGCCCCGCCCCGGCCTGCCGACGGGGGGCGCGCTCAGGCTGAGCGGATTCAACGGCCAGTCTGTCCTGGCCGGTTTCGTCCTCTGCATCGCCTGCACCGCACTTCTGGGCATGCAGTTCGCGCTGCCGATCCTCTTCGCCCTGCTGCTGCGCGAGCTGGGGCAGGTCCTGGCCTATCGGATGCTCGGCCATGCGGATGCCCGCTTCCGCCTCGCCCCCTTTCTCGACCGCATGCCGGTCTCCGATCGCCCGCTGACCTCGGACGGTCAGGAATTCCTGACCGCCATCATGGGGCCGGCGATCAGCCTCGGCCCGCTGGTCCTCGCCGCCAGCCTTGCCGTGGCCCTGCGCGACAGCGCCCCCGGACCGGCCGGGGCGCTGTGGCTGCTTGCCGCAACGCTGGGCGCGGTCAATTTCGTGCTTCTGCTGCCGTTCGCACCGTTTGACGGCGCACGCTGCATGCGCTGCGCGGTTGCCAGCTACTGGCCGGCCCTGACCCCGGCGATGGCCGTTTTCATGAGCACGGCGATGTTCACCGCCTCCCTGCGCACCGGCTCGGTCGCGCTGATGATCGCCGCCGCCTATGGCGCGCAGAGCCTGTTCCACCGGGCCGGGCCGGGCCGGGTTCCGCTGAAACCGGATCACGGGCTGATCGCCCTGGCTGCCTATGTATTTACCCTGGCGGCGCATTTTTCCGCCGGCTGGTGGCTGTTCCGGGCCTATTTCTCCTGAACCTGCGGACCGACCGGCAGGCGCCCTGCGCCGCAGGCCCCTTCTCCGCCCCCCGCCCCGCCCGATTGCCGCTTTCATCCCGCGAAAAGGCGTGCCAGAATCGCCTGACCGGCAAGGCGAAAGATCCGGGCAATGATACGACTCTGCGTTTTCGATGCCTACGGCACCCTGTTCGACGTGACCGCGGCCGCCCGCGAAACCGCCCGGGAGCAGGAAGGCGAAACCCTGGCGCTGCACTGGCGCCAGATCGCCGCAGACTGGCGGCAGAAGCAACTGCAATACACCTGGATCCGCGCCGTCAGCGGCACGCATGCGGATTTCTGGCAGGTAACGCAGGACAGTCTGGACTGGGCGCTGGAAGCCGCGGGGCTGACGGCCGCGCCCGGACTGCGCGAACGCCTTCTGGAGCTGTATCTGGAGCTGGCGGCCTATCCGGAAGTCCCCGAAATGCTGTCGCGGCTGAAAGGGGCCGGCCTGGCCACGGCGATCCTGTCCAACGGGTCGCCCGGGATGCTGGAGGCCGCCGTGCGCTCGGCCGGAATCGGCGGCGAGCTGGACGCCGTTCTCTCGGTCGAGCGCGTCGGCGTGTTCAAGCCGCATGCTTCGGTCTACCGGATGGTTCCGGAGCATTTCGGATGCGCCCCGGACGAGACCCTGTTCGTCTCCTCCAACGGCTGGGACGCGGCCGCGGCCGCCGGCTTCGGCTTCCGCGCCGTCTGGGTGAACCGCGCCGGCGAACCGGTGGACCGGCTGCCGTGGAGGCCGGAAAGGATCCTGACCGACCTGGGCGCGATTCCCCAGGTCGCGGGCGAGCTGTAATGCCCGCCTTCGGAAGCTCCGACGGCCTGACCCTGGCCTACCGCGACGAGGGCCGGGGGATGCCGCTGCTCTGCCTTGCCGGGCTGACGCGCAACATGGCCGATTTCGACTATCTGGCCCCGCACCTGCCCGACCTGCGCCTGATCCGCATGGACTGTCGCGGCCGCGGAGCATCCGGGCACGCCCCCGACCCGATGAGCTACAACATCCCGACGGAAGCGCGTGACGCGCTCGAACTGCTCGACCATCTGGAGATCGAACGCGTCGCCATCATCGGCACTTCGCGCGGCGGGCTGATCGCCATGACGCTGGCCGCGACCGCACCCGAGCGCCTCCTCGGGATCTGCCTGAACGACATCGGTCCGGTGATCGAACCCGCCGCCATTGCCCGCATCATGGGCTATCTCGGCCGGCGCCCGGAATTCTCCAGTCATGCCGAGATGGCCGCCGCTCTCCCCGGGCTGCTGCCGGGCTTTTCCGGCGTGCCGCCCGAACGCTGGCTCCGGGAGGCCCGCAACCAGACGGTGGAAACCGGAACCGGGCTCGACGTCCGTTACGATCCGCGCCTGCGCGAGGCCGTCGAGGCCGCCGGGGCCCTGCCTGCCCCCGATCTCTGGCCGCTGTTCGATGCCATGCAGGGCCTGCCGCTGGCGCTGCTCCGTGGCGCCGGCTCCGACCTGCTGAGCCGCGAAACCGCCGCCAAGATGCGCCGCCGCCGCCCCGACATGATCTTCGCCGAAGTGCCCGGGCGCGGGCATGTGCCATTTCTCGACGAGCCCGAGGCGCTGGCGGCGATCCGCGCCTGGCTGAAGAAGGTGAAGCAGATGCGGGAGGCGATGCGGTGAACATCGCCATGATCGAAGCCGCGGCGCACCGCATGGCCGGCCGGCTGCGCCGCACGCCGCTCCTGAGCTCGCCCTTCATCGACACGCTGGCCGGACGGAAGGTGCTGATCAAGCCCGAATGCCTGCAGCATACCGGCAGCTTCAAGGCCCGCGGCGGCTGGGCGGCGGTCTCGACCCTGCCCGACGACGGGCGGGGAGTGCTCGGCCTTTCCAGCGGCAACCACGCGCAGGGTCTGGCGCATGCCGCTGCGGCCCACGGGCGATGCTGTCTGGTCGTGATGCCTTCGGACGCGCCGAAGCCGAAAATCGAAAACGCCCGCGCGCTGGGGGCCGAGGTGGTGCTGCATGATCGCGCCGCCGAGGATCGGGACGCGATCGGCGCTCGGCTGGCCAGGGAACGCGACCTGCACCTGATCAGACCCTTCGACGACGAACAGGTCATCGCCGGCCAGGGCACGACAGGGCTGGAGATCGCCGAGCAGGCCGCCGGGCGGGGTGTGGAGCGGGCCGAGGTGCTGGTGCCCTGCGGCGGCGGCGGGCTGGCCGCCGGAATCGCCCTGGCGCTGGAGGCGCGCGCACCGCACATGCGGGTTCGGCCGGTGGAACCGGTGGGGTTCGACGACGTGGCCCGCTCGCTGCGCTCGGATCGGCGCGAAGGCAACCGGCGCCGCGCGGGTTCGATCTGCGATGCGGTGCTCACGCCTTCCGCCGGCGAACTGACCTGGCCGGTCCTGAAACGGCTGGCCGGGCCGGGGCTGGCGGTGAGCGACGACGAGGCGCTGGCGGCAATGGCTGTCGCGTTTTCCCGTCTGAAACTCGTTTCCGAGCCCGGCGGAGCCCTCGCGCTGGCCGCAGCGTTGAACCGGCGGGACGAACTGCAGGCGGAAACGCTGATCGTCGTGATTTCCGGCGGCAATGTGGATGCCCAGCTGTTCGCCCGCACGATCGACGGGCAGACGCCATGAAGGGGCCGGTGGTGCTGATTCACGGCGCCTGGAGCCGCGGCACGACCTGGGCGGCGGTGGCCGCGCGGCTGTCGGCGGCGGGGCTGACGGTGCATGCCCCCGACCTGCCCGGCCACGGGGCCGACCCCACCCCTCCGGCGGAGGTCGGGCTGGCCGAATGCGCCGAAGCCGTCGCGGCGCTGCTGCGCCGGAGCGGTCCGGCGCTGCTGGTGGGCCACTCCATGGGCGGCATGGTGATCTCGGCGGCCGCGGAAAGGGTGCCGGATCTGGTGGTGCGGCTGGTGTATGTGGCCGCCTTCCTGCCGCAGGACGGCGACTCGCTTCTCGATCTGATTCGTCGGCAGGAGATGCCCGGCATCCGCGACCTGGTGCGCCCCGCCCCTCTTCCCGGCGCCACCGTGCTGTGCCCCGAAGGGCTGTGCGAGCGGCTCTGCCAGGACGCGACCCAGGCCCAGTGCGCCGGGGTGATCGCCGGGCTCGGCCAGCAGCCGAACCGGGTGCAGACCGAGCCGGCGGCCCTGACGCCGGAACGTTTCGGCCGCGTGCCGCGCGCCTATGTCCTGTGCCGGCAGGACCGCACCGTCAGCCCCGATCTGCAGCGCCGGATGGCCGGGCGCGGCGCCTGCGACCCGGTGGCCGATATCGACTGCGGCCACCTGCCGCAGATCACCCGGCCGCAGATGCTGGCCGACATTCTCCTGCAACTCCGTCAAGAGGAACCTTCTTCCCCATGACCACCCCCTGCATCATCTGCGTGGCCATCACCGGCTCGGTACCGCGCAAGGAACACAACCCGGCAGTGCCGATCAGCGTCTCGGAACAGATCGAAAGCACCCATGAGGCCTTCGAAGCCGGCGCCTCGATCGCCCACTGCCACGTACGCAAGGACGACGGCACGCCGACCTCGGACCCGGATCGTTTTGCGGCCCTGATGGAGGGGCTCAGGAAACACTGCCCCGGCATGATCATCCAGCTGTCCACCGGCGGGCGCTCGGGGGCGGGGCGCGAACGCGGCGGAATGCTGCCGCTGCGCCCGGACATGGCCTCGCTGTCGGTGGGCTCGAACAACTTCCCCACCCGTGTCTATGAAAACCCGCCCGATCTGGTGGACTGGCTGGCCGCCGAGATGCTCCGCCATGACATCAAGCCGGAAATCGAGGCCTTCGATCTTTCGCACATCTTCCAGGCGGTGAAGATGCAGCAGGAGGGGCGCCTGCGGGGGCCGCTCTATGTGCAGTTCGTGATGGGGGTGAAGAACGCCATGCCGGTGGATCGCGAGGTGTTCGACTTCTACATCCGCACGCTGAAGCGCCTGGCCCCGGATGCGCTCTGGTGCGGCGCCGGTGTCGGGGCCGGGCAGATCACGGTGAACGAATGGGCCATCGCCGCCGGCGGCCATACCCGCACCGGGCTGGAGGACAACATCCGCCTGGACCGCGCCCGCCTCGCCCCCTCGAACGCGGCGCTGGTGCGCCGGGCGGTGGAGCTGTGCGAAAAGCACGGCCGCCCGGTGGCGACGGCGGCCCAGGCACGGCGGATCCTCGGCCTGCGCCCGGCCGCATAGGCCGGGCAGGCGACTTGCGGGGAACGCGCATTCCGGCCTGCGCTCCGAGTGTCGGTTCCGGCCACCGCCCCCGTTCCGCCGGGCTCGCGACCGCCGGAACGGAAGGCGGCGTCGATCTCAGGAGAACTCCTTCCGGTGCAGCCAGTCGGCGTGTTTCGGGGCGCGTTTGGTCTGCGACCACTCTTCGAGCATGTCCCATTTCACCGCGTCGAGCTTTTCCAGCATCGCCTCTTCTTCCGGGTCGGGGCAGGCCAGTTCGATGCGGTGGCCATTCGGGTCGAAGAAATAGATCGAATGGAAGATCGAGTGATCGGTGACACCCAGCACCTCGACACCGTTTGCCTCGAGGTGTTCCTTGAAGGCGATCAGCGTTTCGCGGTCCTTCACCTTGAAGGCGATGTGCTGCACCCAGACCGGCGTGTTCGGGTCGCGCCCCATTTCCGGCTTGGTCGGCAGTTCGAAAAATGCCAGCACATTGCCGTTCCCCGCATCCAGAAAGATATGCATGTAGGGATCGGGTTCGTGGGTCGAGGGCACGCGGTCCTCGGCAATCGCCAGGATGAAATCCATGTTCAGCATCTTGCCGTACCACTCCACGGTTTCCCTGGCGTCCCTGCAGCGGTAGGCGACGTGGTGGATCTGTTCGACTTTCATGTCTTGTCCTTTCGGTTGGCCCGTCAGGCGCGGGCGGATTTCCTGGCGGCGGCCAGGGCTTGTTTCAGCACCTCTTCGTCGCCGATGTGGTTGGCCAGGATCAGGACCAGGCGGGCGTTCAGCGCATCGCTCTGGGCCTTGGTCAGCCCCTCGTGGGCAGCCATCAGCGCGGCATAGAAGCCGTCCGGATCGGCCAGGTTCGGCTGCGTGTTCAGCCCGGTCGTTCTGTTCATGCGCTCACTCCATTCCCAGGGCGCGGCGGATCGCCGCGCGGGTGGCGGCCTCGTCCCAGGCGCTCCAGCGCGCGGCCACGTGCTGATCGGGACGCAGCAGATAGACGGCGGCCAGCGCATCGCCCAGATAACGCGCCCTCAATTCGGGGTTTTTCTCTGGATTGACGCGCAGAACCTCGATTTCAAGCCCGCTTTCGTTCAGTCTCTCGGGGCCATCTGCGCCGATCAGCAGCAGTTGGAACCGGTCGCCCAGCCTGTCCAGCAGCCAGCCGCCATCCAGCGGCGCGTCCACCGCCGGGGCGCCGGGGCGGGTGCGGCGCGGAAGCGCCGGATCGTCGGGGCCGTTCAGCACCGATCCGTCATAGGTGCAGGGCACCGACAGGCGGCCGGAGTTGACCAGGGGACGGGCGAAGTCATGCTCGACCGCCAGATCCAGAACCGCGTCGCGGAAGATGCGGCTGATCTCGGATTTCGGGGTGATGAATTCGGTCGAGCGGGTCGAGTTCAGGATGTTTTCATCCGCCCCGTAAGTCCGCTCGTCGCTGTAGCTGTCGAGCAGGGTTTCGGGCGCCGTTCCGTCCAGCACCAGTTTCAGCTTCCAGCACAGGTTGTCGGTATCCTGAAAGCCGGAATTCGCCCCGCGCGCCCCGAAGGGCGAGACCTGATGCGCCGCGTCGCCCGCGAACAGCACCCGGCCGTGGCGGAATTTTTCCATGCGGCGGCACTGGAAGGTATAGATCGAGCTCCATTCCAGTTCGTATTCCACATCCTCGCCCAGCATGGCGCGCAGCCTTCGGTCGATGTTCTCGGGCTTCAGCTCTTCCTCGCGGTCGATGTCCCGGCCCAGCTGAAAGTCTATCCGCCAGACGTTGTCGGGCTGCTTGTGCAGCAGGGCCGACTGGCCGCGGTTGAAGGGCGGGTCGAACCAGAACCAGCGTTCGGAGGGGAAATCGGCCCGCATGATCACATCGGCGATCAGGAAGTTGTCCTCGAACACCTTGCCGACGAAATCGAGCCCGAGCATCTGGCGGATGGGCGAGCCGGCGCCGTCGCAGGCGATCAGCCAGTCGGCCTCGACGTTGTATGGCCCCTCGGGCGTGTCCACTTCGAGGCGGACGAAATTCCCGTTGTTCGATATCGCCGACACCCTGTTGCGGCCGCGGATCTCTATCGGCCTGCCCCGGCTTTCCAGTTCCCGGACCCGGCGCACCAGGAATTCTTCGAGGTGGTACTGCTGAAGGTTGATGAAGGCCGGCATCTTGTGGCCTCCTTCGGGCAGCAGGTCGAAGCGGTAGGTTTCCCGGGTGTCGGTGAACACCTTGCCGGTGTGCCATGTGACGCCCTTTTCCACCATCGCATCGCCGCAGCCGAGCCGGTCGAGGATTTCGAGCGGCCGTTTTGCGAAGCAGATCGCGCGCGAGCCGAAACTTACCTTGTCGTTGTCATCCAGCACCACAACCGGCACGTCCTGCTGCGCCAGGTCGATGGCGGCGGCCAGGCCGATCGGTCCCGCGCCGACCACGATCACCGGATGGCGGACGTATCGGGGCGCATCCTGATCGGGCGAGCGTTGATAGGGGTAGAGCGGGGTTTCGAAAATCTTGCTCACGGGCTCATCCCTGCAGGGCCTCCCACATTTCAATATCGCGCTGGGCCGTCCAGATGCGCGGCGTGTCGATGTCGCGGGCTTCGTCATAGGCGCGGGCCACGTTGAAGGGCAGGCAGTGTTCGTAGATCGCGTAATCCTTGAACTTCGGGTCGCATTCGGCGCGCACCGCGTCCCAGGCCTCCTTCAGGCTGCCCCCCTTCAGCGCGACGCGTGCCGCCGGGCGCCAGGTCGAGCGGATGAAGTCTTCGGTCAGGTCCAGCGCCGCGTTGACCTTTTCGCGCCCCGTCAGCGCGTCGCCACGCCCCGGGGCAATGGCGTCCAAGTCGAATTGGCGAATGGCATCCAAAGTGGCGGGCCAGTCCTTGAAATGCCCGTCGCCGCAATAGCAGGCGGACTTGTATTCGACGATATCGCCGGTGAACATCACATTGGCATCGGGGACGTGGATCACGATGTCGCCGGCGGTATGGGCGCGGCCCAGATGCATCAGGTCGATGCGTCTTTGCCCGAGATAGACACTCATCCGGTCGTTGAAGGTGGTTGTCGGCCAGGTCAGGCCGGGGATGCTTTCATGGCCCTCGAACAGGCGGGGGAAACGCTGGAATTCGCTGTCCCAGTCTTCCTGGCCGCGCTCGGCCACCATGGCGCGGGCCTTTTCGCCCATGATGATCTGCCCGGCCCCGTAGGCCGAGGCCCCCAGCACCCGCACCGCGTGGTAATGGGTGAGCGCCAGGTGGCTGATCGGCTTGTCGGTGACCTTGCGGATCTCGTCGATCACCTTTTGCGCCAGCCGCGGGGTGGCCTGGGCCTCGATCACCATCACGCTGTCGTCGCCGATGATGACACCCGAATTCGGGTCGCCCTCGGCGGTGAAGGCCCAGAGGCCCGGGCCGATCTCGGTAAACGAGGTCTTCTTTTCGCTCAGGTCGCCCTGGGATGCGAAGGCTTTGGCCATTGGTCTTTCCTTTTTGCGTTGCGCTGGCGGCGATGCGGGAGCCTCCGGCGGGAGTATTTGGGGCAAGATGAAGTCAGGTGGCGGCGTCCATGAATTCGAGGCGATTGCCGACCGGGTCATCGGTGAAAAAGCGGCGGCGGCCGTCGATGGCATCATCCCATCGCACCGCGTGCCCGCCATGCGCAAGGGCTGCCGCAAGATCGTCAAGCGTGCTCACGCGAAAGGCCGGGTGCGCCTTGGTGGCCGGTCGGAAATCCGACTCGACGCCGAGGTGCAATTCAACTGTTCCGGCGCGAAACCATGCGCCGCCGCGCGGTTTCAGCATTTCCGGTTTTTCGATCTCGTCGAACTTCAGGATGCCGGCCCGGAAGGCGCGGCAGGCGTCTTCCGCCCCGGCGGGGATGGCGAGCCGGAGGTGATCCAGCCGGCACATCAGGCCCAGCCCGGCTTGTCGATGGCCGGCAGAACCGTGCCGCGTGCTTCACCGAAGCCGATGCGATAGCCGTCGCCCCGGGCATGTCCGCGCAAGACCAGAGTGTCGCCATCTTCGAGAAAGCTCCGGGATTCGCCGCCCTCCAGTGTCAGAGGCTCTTTTCCGCCCCAGCTCAATTCCAGCAGGGAACCGCGTTCTGGCCGTGTCTTGCCTGAAACAGTGCCCGATCCGAGCAGATCGCCCACCCTCATCGGGCAACCGGATACGGTGTGATGGGCAAGCTGCTGCGGGGCGGAGTAATACATCTCGGCGTAATTCGTGCGGGTGATGACGGTTTCCGGCCTGCCAGCCGGCGCCAGCGCCGCTTCCAGCGCGATGTCGTAGAGCATCGGCCCCGGTTCACGCAGGTATGGCAGCAGCGGTTTTTCACGTTCGGGGGTTGAGGTGCGGAAGGGTTCGAGCGCCGCCTTCGTCACGATCCAGGGCGATATGGTGGTAGCGGTGGCCTTGGCCTGGAAGGGGCCGAGCGGCTGGTATTCCCAGGCCTGGATGTCGCGCGCCGACCAGTCGTTCAGCAGCACGTAGCCGAAGATCATCTCGTCGGCCTCGGCCACGCTGACCGGCCCCTGCGAGGGCTGGCCGACCACTGCGCCCATTTCCAGCTCGAAGTCGAAGCGGCGCGAGGGCAGGAAGGCGGGCATGTCATGGTCGGGGGATTTCAGCTGCCCCCAGGGGCGACGGATATCGGTGCCCGAGACCACCACCGAGGAGGCCCGGCCGTTGTAGCCGATGGGCATGTGCAGCCAGTTCGGCGGCAGGGCATTTTCCGGCCCGCGGAACATGCTTCCCACGTTGAAGGCGTGATTGCGCCCGGCATAGAAATCGGTGAACTCCGCCACCGCGAAGGGCATGTGCATGGCGGCCGTGCTCATGGGCACCAGGAAAGGCTCCAGTTCAGGTCTTTGGGGGGAGCTCTCCGCCAGCGCCTGCATCAGTGCGGAACGGAAGGCGGCCCAGATTTCGGGGCCGAGTTCCATGAAGCCGTTCCAGAAGGGCACATCGAAGACGGGCGCCTCTGCCGGGCGCAGCACGCCGGCCTCTTCGGCGGCGCTGACGTCGAGGACCATCTCGCCGATGGCCACGCCACAGCGCGGCTTTCCTCCGTTCACGGAAAAGACGCCGCAAGGCAGGTTGTCGAGCGGGAAATCCGTATCCGGCTCGTTCGCGCCCTTCACCCAGCTTGCAAGCCGTGGCATGCCATCCTCCCCGTTCTCCGGCCACCGCCCGCCTTGCGCGGACCACTCCCGCAGCAATGCATCCGCATTATCGTTGCATTTGCAACGAGGTCAAGGGCCGGCTTTCCCGCCCCGCGCCGAAAGCCGGGACAGCGCCGGCGCTACCAGAAACCTTCCGACCGGAAGCAGCGCCACCCCCACCGCGAGGCCGGCCGCAGCATCCAGCCCGGCCCGGGCCAGCCATCCGGCCGGCGCCGCCAGGCCGTCCGGCATCATGCGCGCCAGCCCCTCCCCTGCGGCCTTGACCAGATGCGCCGGCGCTTCCAGGCCGAGCACCTCCAGGCCGTGCAGCAGGATGGAGCCGCTGACCCAGAGCATCGCCACGGTGCCGACGGCCGTCAGCACCGCCATGAAGCGCGGCATGAACCTCAGGATCATCCGCCCCAGCCAGCGGGTCGGCCGCAATCGGCCGGCCCGGGCCATGAACAGCCCCAGGTCATCCGCCTTCACGATCAGGGCCACGCTGCCATAGACCAGCGCGGTGATGCCGACCGCCACCGCCGCCAGCACCGCCCCCTGCTGCCAGAGGCCGGTCTCCGGGATCGCCGAAAGGGCGATCGTCATGATCTCGGCCGACAGGATGAAATCGGTCTTGATCGCTCCCGAGACCCTTTCCTCTTCGAGATGCGCCGGGTTTCCGGCCGGCCTTTCCGCCGCTCCTTCCCGTTTCTCCCCCGTCCCGTGGACGGTATGGTTCGGGCGGATCAGATGAGCGATCTTCTCTGCTCCCTCGAAGCCGAGATAGGCGCCACCGAGCATCAGCAGCGGTGTGATCGCCCAGGGCGCGAACACCGACAGAAGCAGCGCAACCGGCAGCAGGATCAGGAGCTTGTTGCGCACCGAGGCCCGGGCGATCCGCCAGACGACCGGAAGCTCGCGCGACGGGTGCATCCCCGAGACATACTGCGGGGTCACGGCGGCATCGTCGATCACGACCCCGGCGGCCTTGGCCCCGGCCTTGGCCGCCTGGCCCGCCATGTCGTCCACCGCCGCGGCCGCCGCCTTGGTCAGCGCGGCGACATCGTCCAGAAGTGCAAGCAGCCCGCTCATCCGCGCCTCTCCGCCCTTTCCGACATGGTCTCTCCTGTTACCCCCCCGCCCCGGAACAGACAACCGCGCGCCTGCCCCGCTCTCGGGCCGGCCTTGAGTCGGCCCCTGTTTCATGGCTTTGTGCAGGCAGATGAAACCGGAGGCCCGCACCGTGCCAGAGCAGGCGCCAGACTTCGTACTCGACGACTTCCTGCCCTACAAGCTGGCAGTCCTCTCGGAGCGGGTGAGCCGCGAGTTTTCCGCCTGCTACCGGGAACGCTTCGGGATCTCCACTCCCGAGTGGCGGGTGGTCGCAAATCTGAGCCAGGCCGACGGGCCGGTCAGCATCCGCGAGATCTACGGCAGGGTGGGAATGGAAAAGTCCAAGGTCTCCCGCGCCGCCGCCAGGCTGCAGGAGCGCGGCTATGTCATCAAGTCGGAAAACCCCGATGACAGGCGGCTGATCAGGCTCTCGCTCAGCGAAAAGGGCCGCGCGATGGTGCGCGAACTCACCCCTCTGGCGCATGCCTTCGAGGCCCGGGTTCTCGATGCTCTCGGCCCCGACGGAGAAAGCTTCCGTGCGGCGCTGGACACCCTGCTGACCGCGCGGAAGGGCTGAGCGTGCCGGGCCGGGCGGGAAGGCTGGCGGGCCGGATCATCACCCTGCGCTGCCGGCCCGGGATCCGCCGCCACCGCCTGGGCCTGCGCCGCTGGCGGGGGCCGGCCTTCACCATCGCGGTGCTGTCGGATCTGCATGTCGCAGCCCCCTGGACCTCGCTTGCCGCGATCGCGCGGGTCGTCCGGCAGGTCAACGCGCTGCAGCCGGAGATGGTTGTCCTGGCCGGAGACTTCCTTGCCGAACCCCGCATCCCGGGCCGGCGCGCCGCGGCAGAAGAAATCGCGGCCGTTCTGGCCCCGCTGCAGGCTGACGCCGGCGTGTTCGCGGTGCTCGGCAACCACGACTGGGCCGATTGCCCGCTCGCCCCGCAGACGGGCTGGCGATACAATTCCGTCATCGCGGCCTTCCGCAACACGCCGATCAGGCTGCTGCGCAACCGGGCCCGCCCGGTTGCCATCGGCACGGAGCAGCTCTGGGTTGTCGGACTCGACAGCCAGCGCCCGCCCCCCGAGGCCCGCCGCCCCGGCGGGTTGCACGACCCGGAGCGCGCCTTCGCCCCGGTTCCGCCGGAGGCACCGGCGATCCTTCTGGCCCACGAGCCCGGCTATTTCGCCCGAGGCGATACCCGCGCCGGACTCCAGATCAGCGGCCATACCCATGGCGGCCAGCTGAACCTGTTCGGCTGGCGACCGCTGCTGCGCAAATACCCGGAAATGCGGTTTGCGCACGGGTTGCTGCGCAGCGGCAGCCGGATGCTGGTGGTGTCGGCAGGGCTGGGCTTTTCCGGCGTGCCGCTGCGCATCGGCCAGCCGCCGGAAATAACGCTGATCGAAATTCTTCCCGAAGCCGGCGCCGAGAGGAGCGGAAACGCAACGTAACGGCTGCGGCACCGGCACGACATGCTAGACTCTTCACGCCGCTACCGGCCATTTCGGGCGGCAGGAAGCGCAAGGGGAGGAACCGCCATGACCGACGCCGCAACCGATACGGACATCGTCTTCCTGGGCGGCGCCCGCACCGCAATCGGCAGCTTCGGCGGCGCGCTTGCCGACATGCCGCCGACCAGGCTGGGCGCGATCGTGGCCCACGCCGCACTCGAACGCAGCGGGCT
The DNA here is from genome assembly GCA_026989055.1 of Paracoccaceae bacterium. Classification (GTDB taxonomy): domain Bacteria; phylum Pseudomonadota; class Alphaproteobacteria; order Rhodobacterales; family Rhodobacteraceae; genus JAJRUE01. Next base: position 56,287 of record JALSKC010000072.1, on the reverse strand, counting down.
CGAGGCGGCGCAGGTGGGGCATGTGGTTTTCGGCACCGTCATCAGCACCGAACCGAAAGACATGTATCTCGCCCGGATCGCCGCGATGGAAGCCGGCGTCCCGGAAACGGTTCCGGCGATGAACGTGAACCGCCTGTGCGGCTCGGGCGCACAGGCGATCGTCTCGGCTGCCCAGGCGCTGATGCTCCAGGATGCCGATTTCGCCCTGGCCGGCGGTGCCGAAAGCATGAGCCGCGCGCCGCATGTCCTGCCGGCAGCGCGCTGGGGGCGGAAAATGGGCGACGCCCGGGCACTGGACATGATGCTCGGCACGCTGATGTGCCCCTTCGGCACCGGCCACATGGGGGTGACGGCGGAAAACGTCGCCCGCGCGCACGGCATCGACCGCCGTCAGCAGGACGCCTTTGCCCTGGAAAGCCAGCAGCGCGCCGCACGGGCCATCGCCGAGGGCCGCTTCCGGGATCAGATCGTGCCGGTCGAGGTCCGGCAGCGTCGCGACAGCGTGCTGTTCGACACCGACGAACACCCCAAGGAAACCTCGGCCGAGGCCCTGGCCAGCCTGCCGCCGGCCTTCGAGGAGGGCGGCAGCGTGACCGCCGGCAACGCCAGCGGCATAAACGACGGCGCTGCCGCGCTGGTGCTCGCCCGCGCCGGAGCGGCCGAACGGGCCGGGCTGACGCCGCGCGCCCGCCTGCTTGGCTATGCCCATGCCGGAGTCCGCCCCGAGGTCATGGGAATCGGGCCGGTGCCCGCCGTGCGCGCCCTGCTGGAGCGCACCGGGCTTGCGGTCGGCGACTTCGACGTGATCGAATCGAACGAGGCCTTCGCCGCTCAGGCACTGGCCGTCAGCCAGGAACTCGGGCTGGACCCGGCGCGCGTCAACCCCAACGGGGGGGCCATCGCGCTGGGCCATCCGGTGGGGGCGACCGGAGCGATTCTCGCGCTCAAGGCGCTGCACGAACTGGAGCGCACCGGCACCCGGCGCGCGCTCGTCACCATGTGCATCGGCGGCGGGCAGGGGATCGCCCTGGCGCTGGAACGGCTGTAGAAACCCGCCGTCAGCGGATCCCGGTTAAGCTTACGTTCACCCGGAACTATCTAAAAATGTCTCCGAATGACCGGCCGGCACGGTCGTTTCATGTGGAGACCGCCGATGAGCCTCGTCGAAGAACTCGCCCGGGAGCGGCGCGCGCGCCTTGCCGCCGAGCGGCTTCTGGAACTGAAGCAGAAGGAGCTTCTGGAAGCGAACAAGCAGCTTTCGCACCATGCCCTCGCCCTGTCGGACGAGATCCGGGAACAGCGCGAAGAGGCCGAAATCGCGCGCCATGTCGCCGAGGAACTGCGCGACGAGAAGCGCCGGGCCCTGCGAGAACTGGAACAGGCGACCGAGGAAACGGACATCGCCCGGCGCCGGCTCTGGCATTCGGTGGAAACCATACGCGACGGCTTTGCCGTCTTCGACCGCCACGACCGGCTGGTGGTCGCCAACCCGGCCTATCTGTCGATATTCGACGGCATGGAGATGGTCGCGCCCGGAATCTCCTATGCGGAAATCCTGCGCCTCATGGTCGAGGAAGGCATCATCGACCCCGAAGACATGAGCCCCGGCGAATGGCAGGAATTCATGCTCAGGCGCTGGGCCGACCCGCGGCGCAAGCCGCACACGATCAAGCTCTGGGACCGGCGCTTCATCCGGCTGGTGGATCGCACCAGCAGCACCGGCGACACGGTATCGCTTTGCGCCAACGTAACCGCCACCATCCGCCGGGAAGCAGAGCTGAAGGAAGCGCTGCTCCGGGCCGAAGCCGCAAACCGGGCGAAATCGGCCTTCCTGGCGAAGATGAGCCACGAGCTGCGCACCCCGCTGAACGGCGTGGTGGGCATGGCCGACCTGCTCGCCGAAACCAGGCTGGACGAGGAACAGAAGCTGTTTGTCGATACGATCCGCAATTCCGGAAACGCGCTGCTCGAACTGATCAACAACGTGCTCGACTTCTCCAAAATGGAAGCCGACAGGCTGGCGCTGCACAAGGAGGCCTTCGATCTCGAACAGACATTGCGCGACGTGCTGATACTGTTTCACCCGGTGGTGACGGCCAAGGGCATCGATCTTGCCGCCGATTACGACATCTTCCTGCCGACCTGCTTCGTCAGCGACCAGGGCCGGATCCGGCAGATCCTGACAAACCTGATCGGCAATGCCGTGAAGTTCACCGAATCCGGCCATGTCCTGGTGCGGGTGGTCGGCCTGGCCGGGGACGACGATGACGATCGCTTCCAGATACATGTTTCGGTGGAAGATACCGGCCCCGGCATCCCGGCGGACAAGCTCGATCACGTGTTCGGAGAATTCAACCAGGTCGAGGACGAAAGGAACCGCCGCCACGAGGGCACCGGGCTCGGCCTTGCCATATCGCGACAGCTCGTCACCCTTCTGGGCGGGGAGATCTGGGTGGAGAGCACACCGGGAAAAGGGTCGTGCTTCGGTTTTCGCGTGCCGATGCCGATGGCCGGCGAGAACGGCTTCGAGCTGCCCCGGCTGCCGGAATGGATCCGCCGGATCAGCTTCGTGCACCGGGGAACGATCACCGCGGAAATCCTGCAGACGCAGATGCACACGCTGGGTGTCGAGATCGAGCCCCTGTCGGCGGAGGCATTCGCCGCCTCGCAAGGCCCCATCGCCGGCGATGTCCTCCTGATCGAGGCCGGCCGCTCGCACCAGGAGCGCGAGCAGCTGCTGCAGGCGCTGCGGGCGCTGCCCGGACCTGTTCCGACCATCATCATGCAATCCCACGGGAACAGCGGCGACATTCCCCCGGAACTGCCGGTCATCTGCCTCGGTCAGCCGGTGACGATCCGCTCGCTGGCCCGGGAGATGTGGGCCCTGCGGATGCCCGCCACCACCCGGAAGCCGGCCCGGGAAAGCCCCGCCGGAACGCCCGGCACCCCGGAGGCAGCGCTTTCCACCGCCCCTACCCCGCCGCCGGCAGCGGAAGCGGACGAGCCGCGCCCCCCCGCCGCCGGGTCCGGGCAGGCCGACCGGCAGACTGCCGCCGATGCGCGGCGGATGCGCATTCTCGCCGCCGAAGACAACCGGACCAACAGGTTGATATTTTCCAAGCTGGTCAAGGGCCTGAACATCTCGCTCGAATTCGCCGAAAACGGCGCCGAGGCGGTGGAGAAGTGGGAAAGCTTCCGTCCCGATCTCCTGTTCATGGACATCTCGATGCCGCTGATGGACGGCAAGGAGGCCACGGCCAGGATCCGCGCGGCCGAGGAGCGGCTGAACCGCCCCCGCACCCCGATCGTCGCCCTGACGGCGCATGCCCTGAGCGGCGACGGGACGGAGCTCCTCGCTGCCGGACTGGATCATTACCTGACCAAACCACTGAAAAAGAAAGAGATCTTCGAACGGATCCGCGCCGCTGCCCCCGCAGGAGCAGAACCGGTATTTCCCGAAGACGACGCATCCCCTGACAGCGCATCGCCGGCCCGGGCCGGCGCCGGGTGCTGACCGCCTGTCGCCTCTCCCGCGCCCCGCCGGACGCACCGTGCCCGGAGCAGGCACCCTCCCCGGCATCTCCATCGCGGGGAACCCGCCCAGCTTTCGGCGGAGTGCCCTGCGCCGCCGACCCGGGCGGGCCGCTCAGCCGTCCCGATCCCGATCGGCGATGATCTCCCGGAAGGCTGCCGCAAAACGCTCCGCCCGCCGGGGACCCAGAAGTTCTGCCAGCCGGTCCGGATCATCCGCGGGCATCCGCGCCACCCGGGCCAGAAGCGCGGGCGAACAGCTGAGCGGCTTTTCGGTGCCCGTCTTGCCGCGCTCAAGTGCCGCCTGGGCCCGAACGAGCCGGTCGTATATCGCGGCCTTCCCGCATCCGGCGAGCCGACGCCGCGCCGGGTGCATGGCGGGCGGCGCCCGGTCGGTGATGACGCCGAGGAAGGCATCGCCGTAGCGGCGCAGCTTGGTCGCTCCGACCCCGCTGATGCGTGCCATCTCGTCCAAGTTCGCGGGACGCCGGCGCGCCATCTCGATCAGGGTGCGGTCGGTAAAGATGACATAGGCCGGCACCCCCGCCGCTTCGGCCAGCACGCGCCGCCGCGCCTTCAGCGCCGCAAACAGCGGTGCATCTTCCTCGTCGATCAGCGCCGGCGCGACACGTTCGATCGCGCTCTGGCGCAGGCTGTCCTTGCGCAGCGTCAGGGAGGTCTCGCCCCGCAGAAGCGGGCGGGCCGCCTGCGTCATCCGCAGCGCGCCGTGGCGGGCCGGATCCGGCCGCAGCAGATCCAGCCCCATCATCTGCCGGAAGATCGCCTGCCATTGCCGGCGGTCGTATTCCCGGCCGACTCCGAATGTGGGCAGGGTATCATGCCCGTGCGCACGCAGCCGGGCGGTTTCCCGCCCGGTCAGGATGTCGATCAGGTGGCCGGCACCGAAGCTCTCGCCGGTGCGCAGAACTGCCGACAGCGCCTTGCGCGCGGCCGTGGTTGCGTCGAACAGCTCGGGCGGCGCGGCGCAGAGGTCGCAGTTGCCGCAGGGGGCGGCTGTCTCGCCGAAATAGGCCAGCAGGAGCTGGCGGCGGCATGTCTGCGCTTCGGCCAGCCCCAGCAGCGCGTTCAGCCGGCCGTGATCCGCGCACCGCCGCTCCGGCGGTGCCGCGCTCTCGTCGATCAGCGCCCGGCGGCGGCGGATGTCGTCGGCGCCGTAGAGCGTCAGCGTATCGGCAGGAGCCCCGTCGCGCCCGGCCCGGCCGATCTCCTGGTAATAGGCCTCGATCGAACCGGGCAGGTCGGCATGGGCGACCCAGCGGATGTCGGGCTTGTCCATCCCCATCCCGAAGGCAACGGTCGCCACCACGATCAGCCCGTCCTCGCGCTGAAAGCGCCGTTCGACATCGCGCCGCTCGGCCGCTTCCATCCCGCCGTGGTAGTGGCAGGCCGAGTGCCCGTCTTCACGCAAGGCGCGCGCCAGGGCTTCGGTCTTTGCCCGCGTGCCGCAATAGACGATTCCGCCCTGCCCGCGGTGCGCCTCGGCAAAGTCGAGGATCTGCCTGCGCGGGGCATTCTTGGGCGCAAAGGCCAGCCGGATATTGGGCCGGTCGAAGCCCTGCAGGAACAGGCGCGGCGCGGCATCTCCGAACAGCCGGCGGATGATTTCCACGCGGGTGTCTTCGTCGGCGGTGGCGGTGAAGGCAGCCAGCGGAATGCCCAGAGCACGGCGCAATTCGCCGATGCGCAGGTAGTCGGGCCGGAAGTCATGCCCCCACTGGGAAACGCAATGCGCCTCGTCCACCGCGATCAGCGACGTCCCGATCCGGCGCAGGAAACCGACCGTGCCCCCGGAGGCGAGCCGTTCCGGCGCCATGTAGAGCAGTTTCAGCCGACCGGCCTCCAGCGCTGCGCGGACGGCTGCCGTTTCCTCATCCGTATTGGCGGAGGTCAGCGCCCCGGCGGCCACCCCGGCCTCTCCGAGCGCCCGCACCTGATCACGCATCAGCGCAATCAGCGGCGATATCACCACCGTCACCCCCTCGCGCATCAGCGCCGGCAGCTGGTAGCAGAGCGACTTGCCGCCGCCGGTGGGCATGATTGCCAGCACGTCTTCCCCGGCCTGCACCGCCTCAATGATTTCGGCCTGCCCGGGGCGGAATTCGCAATAGCCGAAAACCGATGAAAGAAGTTCCGATGCCGTGGGCATGGGCCTGCTCGGAGGGCTCCTGTCTGCCGTGCCTGGCAGCTTCTTCCCACATGAAAAATCGCCGGGCAAGGCCGGAATCGGGCCCGATCCGCCGCCAGGGGCGCCTTTCGGCAGACACGCGTGGCCTCGCCTCAGGCGGGCGCCAGGCTCCGGTTGCCCCTGCCGATCCGGCAGGCCGCTCAGTAGAATGCGGCGGCGTTGTTGATGAGGATGATGCGCAGCGCGTAGATGCCGATCAGCACCACCAGCGGCGCCAGGTCGAGGCCGCCGAGATCCGGCATCAGCCGCCGAATCGGGGCATACAGCGGCTCCAGCAGCCTGTTGAGCCCGTGCCAGATCTGCGCCACCAGCGGCTGGCGCAGGTTGAGCACCTGGAAGGTGATGAGCCAGCTCATCACGATATGTGCGATCAGGATGAACCAGACGACATCGAGGATGAGCATCAGGATCTGAAACAGGGATGTCATGGCGAGGTTCCGTATTTCCAGCTTGCCCGACACCTAAGCCGCCCGGCGCGGCAAGGCAAGGGCTGCCCCCGCAGGGCGATGACGTTGCGTCCGGCTTGCCTTGCCCGCTCCGGAGCGGTCTAAGCTTCCGGGGGACAACCGCCGGGGAGCGCCGATGTATCCCTTCATCCGCATGGCCAAGGAGCTGATCATCCATCGGAATGCCCCGCCGCTTCCGCCGGGCGGGGTGCACCTGTCGTCGCATCTGTGCTGGCCGTGGGATCTCGACCTCTGGCGCGAGCTGAACAACGGGCGCACGCTGACACTGTTCGATCTGGGGAGGATTCCGCTGGCCCGGCGGGTCGGGCTGATCGGGGCGCTGCGCCGGCGCGGCTGGGGGCTGACGATCGCGGGTGCCGCCGTGCGCTACCGCCACCGGATCCGCGTCTTTCAGCGGATCGAGATGCAAAGCCGCCTGCTGGGCTGGGATGCGCGTTTCTTCTACCTCGACCAGAGCATGTGGACGCCCGGCGGACAATGCACCACCCAGGCGCTCTACCGCTCTGCCGTCACCGGGCCGGGGGGGATCGTGCCGCCACCCGAGGTGACCGAAGAAATCGGCCTGCCGCCGCAGAGCCCGCCCCTGCCCGAATGGGTGCAACGCTGGATCGAGGCCGAAGACGCGCGCCCCTGGCCGCCGCGCCCCTGACGCGCGCCTCCCGCGCCGCCGGCTCAGCGGGCGGTTGCACCGCGCCGCCTTTCCCTGTTGTATCGGGCAAACCTGGCGGGAGGTGGGGAGGTGCATCCATGACCGCAATATCGCCGCGCAAGCGGATCCGGGGCTGGTATTTCTTCGACTGGGCCAGCCAGCCGTTCTACACGCTGATCCTGACCTTCGTCTTCGGCCCGTATTTCGCATCCGTCGCCACCAGCTATTTCCTGGGAACCGGGCTTGCCGAAAACGTCGCCGACGCGCGCGCGCAAAGCGTCTGGTCGCTGGGCCAGACGCTGACCGGGCTGTTCATCGCCTTCAGCGCGCCGGTGCTGGGCGCCTTTGCCGACAACACCGGCAGGCGGATTCCCTGGATCGTCGCGTTCTCGACTCTCTATGTCGCCGGCACCTGGGCGCTGTGGGGGATGTTGCCGGATGGCTCGACCATCTGGATATCGCTGCTTGCCTTCGGCATCGGCATGATCGGCGCGGAATATGCGCTGATCTTCGTCAACGCGATGCTGCCCGACCTGGGGGATGAACACGAGGTCGGCCAGATCTCGGGGTCCGGCATGGCGATGGGCTATGCCGGCGGCGTCGTGGCGCTGTTCGTCATGCTGCTTCTGTTTGTCGAACAGGGCGACGGCAAGACGCTGATCGGGCTGGACCCGGGCCTGGGCCTGTTCGATGCGCAGATGAAGGAGGGCACGCGGTTCGTCGGGCCCTTCACGGCGCTCTGGTATGTGATCTTCATGGTGCCGTTCTTTTTGTGGGTCAGGGACGCGCCGCACGAAAAAAAGGGCACCACACGGTCTGCCCTGGCCGAACTGGGCAGGTCGCTGAAGTCGATCGTGAAGCGGCGCAGCCTGTTTGCCTATCTGGCATCCTCGATGTTTTACCGTGATGCGCTGAACGCGCTTTATGCCTTTGGCGGCGTTTACGCGACGCTGGTGCTGAACTGGTCGATCACCAATATCGGCATCTTCGGCATCATCGGGGCGATCAGCGCCGCAGTGTTCACCTGGATCGGCGGCCGGGCCGACCGGCGGTTCGGGCCGAAACCCGTGATCCGCTTCAACATTTTCGTGCTGACCGTGGTCACCGCGGTGATCGTGGGCATGTCGCGCCAGTCCTTCTTCGGGCTTCCGCTTGCGGAAGGCTCGCCGCTGCCCGATGTCGTGTTCTACATCCTGGGCGCCACGATCGGGGCGGCGGGCGGCGCGTTGCAGTCGGCGTCGCGTTCGATGATGGTGCGCCATGCGCATCCGGACCGGCCGACCGAGGCCTTCGGGCTTTACGCGCTGTCGGGCAAGGCCACTGCCTTCCTTGCACCGGCGCTCATCGGGCTTGTCACCTGGCTGGCGGACAGCCCGCGCATCGGGGTGTCGCCGGTGATCGTCCTGTTCGTTCTGTCACTGTTCCTGCTGCGCTGGGTCAGGGCCGAGGGGGAAACCCGCCAATGGGCAGAACGGAGATCCTGATCGGCGCACTCGCCCTGGCGCTGGCAGCCGCCGCCGACCAGCTCCGCCCCGCAGAGACGGCGGCACGACCGGCGCAGGCGAGCTTCCTGGGTGCCTGGCGCTGGCAGCCGGAAGACGAGCGCCTTGGCGGGTTTTCCGGCCTCGAACTGAGCCCGGACGGCGGCAGCTTCATTGCCGTCAGCGATGCCGGGCTCCTGGTCCGCGGCCGGCTGGCGCGCACCGGCCCCGGCGCGCGCATCTCTGGCGTGCGCGATGTCGCGGTCGTGCCGCTGAAGGACCGTCGGGGGCGCCCCCTGAGCGGTGTCTGGGACGATGCCGAAGGCCTGGCGCTTTCCCCGGGCGGGGAAATCCTCGTTTCCTTCGAGGGGGAGCACAGGGTCTGGCGCTACGCCCCCTCGGGCGAAGGCCTGGGCGAGGTGGGTCGGCGGCAGATCTTCGCCGGCCTGCAGAACAATTCCGCACTCGAGGCCCTGGCGCTGGCCCCCGACGGGGCCCTGCTCGCGATCCCGGAACGCTCGGGCGCGCTGAGCCGCCCCTTTCCGGTATTCCTGTTTCGCGCCGGGCGCTGGGAACATGCCTTCGACCTGCCGCGCCGGGCACCGTTCCTGCCGGTCGGCGCCGATTTCGGACCGGACGGAAAGCTCTACCTGCTGGAACGGCATCTCAACGGCATCTTCGGCTTCCGGTCGCGAATCCGCCGTTTCACCCTGACCGGGGACGGGATTGCAGACGAGGAGACGATTCTGGAAACCGCGACCGGCCGGCACGACAACCTGGAAGGCATCGCGGTGTGGAGCGACGCGGCGGGCGGCATCCGGCTGACGATGATCTCGGACGACAACTTCCGCGGCTTCCAGCGAACCGAGTTCGTGGAATACCGTATCACGCGATGACTTGATCTGCCGGGCTTGATCCGCCGGGCTTGATCTGCCGGCCGGCAGGGGCTAGGACGCGCCGTCCCCGCAGGCGGGGGCCAAGTCTCCGCAACCTTGTCAAAACGGAAAACTGACATGCAGAAGATCCTTCCCGGCGTGATCGCCATGGCCGCCATCGTGCTGGCCTCCAATATCCTGGTGCAATTCCTGTTCGGCAACTGGCTGACCTGGGGTGCATTTACCTACCCCTTCGCCTTTCTGGTGACCGACGTGATGAACCGCATCCATGGCCCGGCGCTCGCGCGCAAGGTGATCCTGGCAGGCTTTGTGGTGGGCGTGATCAGTTCGCTCGTGGGCACCCAGATCGGTGGCGAGTTCGGCCCGCTGGTGACCTGGCGCATCGCCGCCGGCTCGGGGCTGGCGTTCCTGAGCGCGCAGCTTCTGGATGTCGCCGTTTTCGACCGTCTGCGCGAAGGCGCCTGGTGGCGCGCGCCGCTGTTCTCGAGCATCATCGGCAGCAGCGTCGATACCGCCCTGTTCTTCACCATCGCCTTTTCCGCCAGTCTGAGCTTTCTGGAGCCGGCCAATGACGTGAGCTGGGCGGGCGAGGTCCTGCCGCTGCTGGGGGTCGGGCCGCAGGCGCCGCTCTGGGTGTCGCTGGCGGTTGCCGACTGGATGGTGAAGATGTCTCTGGCGGTGGTCTCGCTTGTGCCGTTTCGCCTCATCGTCGGCTGGTTGATGGCACGGGTTGCGTGAAATCCTTTGACAAACACAAGATATATGGCAACCTGAAACCATCGGAAACAAGCGAAAGGAGGTGGTCCAGTGTCGAGAGTGATGTTGGAGAGAGGCGCCGGAACAGTCGAGAGGATCAAGGCCTGAGGCAGCCCGAAGGCCGAGATGCTTTTGATTGGGCTCGTGCTCTGACTGGCCCATCTCCCGGAAGCTCGGAGGGTCGCCGAATATCGGCGACCCTTTTCGATACCGGGCCGGACAGGCCCGCGCCGCCATGCTGAAGATCACCGACGACATCACGATTGCCGAGTGGGAGCTTTCGGAAAGCTTCATGCGGGCATCCGGCCCCGGCGGGCAGAACGTGAACAAGCTGTCCACGGCGGTGGAGCTGCGCTTCGAGGCGGCGCGCAGCCCGAACCTTCCGGCCCATGCCAGGGCACGGCTGAAGCGTATCGCCGGGCGCCGGTGGACAAGAGACGGCGCGGTTGTCATCCGCTGCGACGAAACCCGCAGCCAGGCCCGCAACCGCGAGATCGCCCGCGCCCGGCTGGTCGGGATGATCCGCCGGTCGCTGGAGCGCCCCAGGCGCCGGGTGCCGACCAGGCCGACCGCAGGCAGCAAGCGGCGCCGACTGGAGGCGAAAACCCGCCGCGCCGCGCTGAAGGCGCTGCGCGGCAAGGTGCGTGGCGAGGAGTAAGGGCCAGCGAAGGCATGTTGCACATGAGCCTGCTGCGCATGGCCGGATGCGGCCGGTCACACGGCAGAGGGCAGGCGGCAGCCCGGACGGGCGCGCATACCCCCGCAGAGCGCCGCTGACGCGCCGCGCCCGGCGGCCGTCAGGCGCCTCCTTGATGCGGCCGGGCGGCGCGCGAGGCGGGCCGACCCGGGGAGGAATCACACCACCACTTCGAGCGCTTTCTGCTCGCCGACCCCGAACACCCGCCTGTAGCGTTCGATCTGCCCGGGCGGCCCCATCGCCTTGTTCGGGTTGTCGGAAAGCTTCACGGTGGGGCGCCCGTCGGCGGCCACCGCCTTGCAGACAAGGGAGAACGGTGCCAGGCCGTCCTCTTTCGCCAGCCCGCGAAAATCGTTCGTGAGCAGGGTGCCCCAGCCGAAGGAAACCCGCACCCGGCCGGAAAACCGCTCGTGCAGATCGATGATCCTGTCCACGTCCAGCCCGTCGGAAAAGATCAGCAGCTTGCGCCGCGGATCCTCGCCGCGGGACTTCCACCATTCGATGGCGGTTTCGGCGCCTGCGACCGGATCGCCGCTGTCGATCCGCATGCCCGTCCAGCCGGCAAGCCAGTCGGGGGCGCGTTCGAGAAAGCCGCGGGTGCCGTAGGTATCGGGCAGGATGATGCGCAGATTTCCCTCGTGTTCCTCCTGCCAGTCCTCGAGCACCCTGTAGGGCGCCTGTGCCAGCTCCTCGTCGCTGTCGGCCAGCGCGGCATAGACCATCGGCAGCTCATGGGCGTTGGTGCCGATCGCCTCGATGTCGCGACGCATGGCGATCAGGCAGTTCGAAGTGCCGATGAAGCGCGCCCCGAGCCCTTCGAGCATCGCCTGCACGCACCAGTCCTGCCACAGGAAGGAGTGCCGCCGCCGGGTGCCGAAATCGGCCAGCCGCAGCCCCTCGATCGGGCGCAGCCGCTCGATCTTCTCCCACAGCCGGGTCATGGCCCGGGCATAGAGCACCTGCAGTTCGAACCGGCCCATGTCCTTGAGCACGGCGCGCGAGCGCAGTTCCATGATGATCGCCAGTGCCGGAATTTCCCAGAGCATCACCTCGTGCCATCTGCCTTCGAAGGTCAGTTCATACTGCCCGTCGCGCACCTCCAGGTGGTAGGGCGGCAGACGGTAGTTCTCGAACCATTCCATGAAGTCCGAGCGGAACATCTGCCGCTTGCCGTAGAACATGTTGCCGCGCAGCCAGGTGCTTTCGCCGCGCGCCAGGGACAGCGTGCGCACATGGTCGAGCTGTTCGCGCAACTCGCCCTCGTCGATCAGTTCGGCGGTGCGGATATGCCTGGAGCGGTTGATCAGGCTGAAGGTGACGGTGGTGTCGGGCCGGTTGCGAAACACCGACTGGCACATCAGCAGCTTGTAGAAATCGGTGTCGATCAGCGAACGGACGATCGGGTCGATCTTCCACTTGTGGTTATAGACGCGGGTGGCGATATCCATCGGCGCGCTTCCTCCTTCTCGCGCGCTCAGGCCAGCGTGACCCCGGCCCTTTTCATGTCGTCGCGCGCGGCCGCAAGCGAACCGTCCATGTCGATGGCGCGGCAGGCGCTTTCGATCACGCTGACCCGATAGCCGAGGCGGGCCGCGTCGATGGCCGAATAGGCAACGCAGAAATCGGTGGCCAGGCCGACCAGGGTAAGGGTGTCCAGCCCTCGGCTTTTCAGGTAGCCGTCCAGCCCGGTGGGGGTGGTTCGGTCGTTCTCGAAAAAGGCCGAATAGCTGTCTATTGCCGGGCGAAAGCCCTTGCGGATGATCATGTCGGCGCGTTCGGCCCGCAGCCCGGCGTGAAAGGCCGCACCCGGCGAACCCTGCACGCAGTGGGCAGGCCAGAGCACCTGCTCCCCGTAATCCAGTTCGATCATCTCGAATGGCGACCTGCCGGGATGGCTGGCCGCAAACGAACTGTGGTTTGCCGGGTGCCAGTCCTGGGTCAGCACCACGGCGGAGAAATCGTCCATCAACGCGTTGATCGACTCTACCACCTGGTCGCCGCCCTCGACGGCCAGCGCGCCGCCGGGGCAGAAGTCATTCTGCACGTCGATCACGAGCAGGCATTCGTTGGCAGGGCGCATGCGGCTCTCCTCGTTGCCTTCCACGGGTCGGACCTCCATGGGTAAGCAGAGGGGTGCGGCGCGTCAACCTTTGCGCCCGCCGGGAACGTGGCGGAGCATGCGACGGGCCCTGTCAGGCCCGCCTGCCCCGGATCTCGGCCACGCCGAGGGTTTCCAGTGCCTTCGCCACGACATCCGCCGCCGAAAGCCCGGCCACGCGATACATCTCCTCCATCGATGCCTGGTCGATGAAGATGTCCGGGAGCACCATCGAGCGGAATTTCAGCCCCCGGTCGAACGCCCCTTCGTCGGCCAGAAGCTGCGCCACGTGAGAGCCGAAGCCGCCCACGGCGCCTTCCTCGATCGTGATCAGCGCCTCGTGTTCGGCGGCGAGCGTCAGAATCAGTTCGCGGTCCAGCGGCTTGGCAAAGCGGGCATCGGCAATTGTCGGCGAAATCCCCTTGTCAGACAGTGTTTCGGCCGCCTTGCGCACCTCTTCAAGGCGCGTGCCGAAAGAGAGCAGCGCCACGCGCCCGCCTTCCCGGACGATCCGCCCCCTGCCGATTTCCAGCACCTCGCCGCGTTCGGGAAGCTCGACGCCCACGCCCTCGCCGCGCGGGTAGCGAAAGGCAATGGGGCCCTCGTCATGCGCCGCGGCGGTGGCCACCATGTGCACCAGTTCGGCTTCGTCGGCCGCCGCCATCACCACCATGCCGGGCAGGTTCGCCATGAAGGCGATGTCATAGGCCCCGGCATGGGTGGCGCCGTCGGCCCCGACCAGCCCGGCCCGGTCGATGGCAAAACGCACCGGCAGGCGCTGCACGGCAACATCATGCACCACCTGGTCGTAGCCGCGTTGCAGGAAAGTCGAATAGATGGCGCAGAACGGCCTGAGCCCGCCCGCCGCCAGCCCCGCGCAAAAGGTGACCGCGTGCTGCTCGGCGATGCCGACGTCGAAACACCGGCTGGGGTAGCGCTGTTCGAACAGTTTCAGCCCGGTGCCGTCGGGCATGGCGGCCGTGACCGCCACGATCCTGTCATCCTCGGCCGCCTCTTTCAGCAGGGCGTTGGCAAAGACGCTGGTATAGCTGGGCGCGTTCGAGGGCGCCTTTTTCTGCTTGCCGGTGAGCACATCGAAGGTCGCCGTCGCGTGGCCGCGGTCGCTTGCGCTTTCGGCCGGCCGGTAGCCCTTGCCCTTCTTCGTGATCGCATGGATCAGCATCGGCCCGGTTGCGCGTTCCTTCACCGTGCGCAGGATCGCCAGCAGCTGCTCCATGTCGTGCCCGTCGATGGGGCCGACATAGGAAAAGCCCAGTTCCTCGAACAGGGTGCCGCCGATGGTCATGCCCTTGAGCATTTCCTTGGCCCGTTTCGCGCCCATCTGCAGCGGTTCCGGCAGCAGGCTGACCGCGCCCTTGGCCGCGGCCTTGAGTTCCTGGAACGGCGCGCCGGCGTAAAGGCGCGAAAGATAGCTCGACATGGCGCCAACCGGCTCGGCGATGCTCATCTCGTTGTCGTTCAGGATGACGATCAGCCGCTTGCCCAGGTGGCCGGCGTTGTTCATCGCCTCATAGGCGAGCCCGGCGCTCATCGCGCCGTCGCCGATCACGGCAATCGCGTCGCCGATGCCGTGTTCCGGCGCGCCGCCCAGATCGCGGGCCACGGCAAAGCCCAGCGCGGCCGAGATCGAGGTCGAGCTGTGGCCGGCGCCGAACGGGTCATAGGGGCTTTCCGAGCGCTTGGTGAACCCCGAAAGCCCGCCCTTCCGGCGCAGGGTGCGGATGCGGTCGCGCCGCCCGGTCAGGATCTTGTGCGGATAGGCCTGGTGGCCGACATCCCAGATGATCCGGTCGCGCGGCGCGTCGAACACCGCGTGCAGCGCCACCGTCAGTTCCACGACGCCCAGCCCGGCCCCCAGATGCCCGCCGGTTTCGGAAACCGCCGCGATGGTTTCCGAACGCAGCTCGGCCGCCAGCTGCGAAAGCTGGGCATCGCTCAGCCGCTTCAGATCGGCCGGAATCCGGACCTGATCGAGCAGCGGGGTTTTCGGTCTGTCGGGCATGGTTTCCCCGGAAGGCCGGTTACATCTGCCGCGAGATAACGAAGCGCGCCGCCTCGCGCAAGGTCTGTGCCCTTTCCCCGTAGGGGTCAAGCGCGGCCTCGGCCTGCGCGACAAGCGCGCGCGCGCGCGCCCGCGCCCCTTCGAGCCCGAGCAGCGAGACGAATGTCGCCTTGCCGGCGTCCGCATCCTTGCCCACGCGCTTGCCGGTCACGCTGGCCTCGCCCTCGACATCGAGGATGTCGTCGGCGATCTGGAAGGCCAGCCCCAGGGCTTCGGCATAGCGGCGCATCGGAGCCGGATCGGCCCCGGCCAGAACCGCCCCGGCCTCGGCCGACCAGCGGATCAGCGCGCCGGTCTTGTTGGCTTGCAGATCGGCAATCTCCCGCAGGCCCAGCGGCCTGTCGGCAGTTTCGGCGGCGATGTCCTGGGCCTGGCCCAGCACCATCCCGCGTGCCCCGGCGGCCCGGGCCAGGCTGTGCACCAGCGCAAGCCGGATCTCCGCCCCGGCGCCCACCTCGTCGCTGCTCAGCAGCTCGAAGGCCAGCGCCTGCAGCGCATCGCCTGCCAGAACTGCCGTTGCCTCGTTCCACTTCACATGCACCGTCGGCCGCCCCCGGCGCAGGTCGTCATCATCCATGCAGGGCAGGTCGTCATGCACCAGCGAATAGGCATGCACCGCCTCGACCGCCGCCGCCACCCGGACCGAGCGCGAATCGGCAACCCCGTGCAACCGCCCGGCCTCCATCACCAGAAAGGCGCGCAGCCGCTTGCCGCCGGCACAGGCGTAACGCATGGCATCGGCCACGGCGGAACCGTCGTCGGGCATGTCGGCAAGCGCTTCGCGGAGGCAGCGCCCGACTTCCGCCGCGCACTCCCGCAGCCGGGACGCGAACATGGGCTAGAACCCCGTGACTTCCCTGGTGCCGGCGGGGTTGCCTTCGGCATCGAGCGTGATCGCGGCGACCTTTTCTTCGGCTTCCTTCAGCTTTGCCTCGCAGCGCTTCTTCAGCGCCGCGCCACGCTCATACAGGCTGATCGACTCTTCCAGCGGCACGTCGCCGCGTTCCAGCCGCTCGACCACGGCCTCGAGTTCGGCCATCGCCTCCTCGAAACTCATCTCGGAAATCTTCCTGTCGCTCATCGGCCCCGCTCCATCAGGACGCGCAGATGCGCCGCCACGCTTTCGCCAAGCGCATCCAGATCATATCCGCCCTCGAGAGTCGAGACGATCCGGCCCGCGCAGACCCGATCCGCGACATCGCAGATCCGTTCGGTAAGCCAGATGAAATCGTCGGTGCTCCAGTGCAGCTGCGCAAGCGGGTCGGCGCGGTGCGCGTCGAAACCGGCCGAAACGAGGATCAGCCCGGGGGCGAAGTCCTCGACCGCCGGCAGGATCTCGCCCTCATAGGCCCGGCGCATCTCGGCACCGGCGGTTTCCGGAGCCAGGGGGACGTTCAGGACGTTCCCGCAGGCCCCGGTCTCGTCGGTGGCGCCGCTGCCGGGGAAGAGCAGCATCTGATGGCTGGAAGCGAAGAATGCCCGCCCCTCGTTCCAGAGCAGATCCTGGGTGCCGTTGCCGTGGTGCACGTCGAAGTCTATCACCGCGACCCGGGACAGCCCGTGCCGCTGCAGCGCGTGTTTCGCGGCGATGGCCACGGTCCCGAACAGGCAGAAACCCATCGGCCTTGCGGTTTCCGCGTGATGCCCCGGCGGACGGCAGGCGACGAAGGCATTGCCGGCCCGCCCCTCGAGCACCGCGCCCGTTGCCGCGATCGCACCGCCGACGGCCCGCCGGGCGGCGTCGAAGGAGCCGGGCGAGACATGGGTATCGGCATCGAGGCTGGCGATTCCCTGCCGCGGGAGCGCGCCGCGAATCGCCTCGACATATTCCGGCGGGTGGCAGCGGGTGATCTCCGCGATGTCGGCCAGCGGCGCCTCTGCGCGCCGCAGCGACGAAAACTCCGCGGCCGCAAGCGCTTCCTCGACGGCGGCAAGGCGCGCCACCTGCTCGGGGTGACCCGGCGGGGTGAGATGGGCGCGGCAGTCGGGGTGGGTGAACAGCAGGGTGGTCATGCCCCGAGGCTAGCCCATGCCGGGCCGGATCGGAACCGCACATCCGCCAGCGGAGCGGAATACTGACCCGGAATGCAGGCGTGGCCCCGGCCGGCACGGCCTGGCCGGACGGCGGCCCGCACGGATGCGGCAGCGGCGCCCGACGCGCATCGCTCAGTCCGGCGCCAGCATGTAGCCGGCCCCGCGCACCGTCTGCAGGTAGCGGGGGCGTTTCGGATCCTCCTCTATCTTGCGCCGCAACCGCGTGATCTGCACATCTACCGCCCGCTCCTGCGCCGGGCCGCTGCCCTTCCCCGGCCGTTCCACCAGGTCGCGGCGGGCCACCACCTGGCCGGGGCAGGCCGCGAATATCCGCATCATCCGGCTTTCGGTTCCGGTCAGCCGGATCAGCTGGTCGCCGCGCCACAACTCGCCGCGCTCGACGTCATAGCGTATCGCGCCGAGGCGCAGGACCTTCGGGAGCACGCCCTCCTCGCCCGCAGGCGGCAGCCGGCGCAGGATCGCGTTGATCCGCAGCAGCAGCTCCTTCGGCTCGAAGGGCTTGGCGAGATAGTCGTCGGCCCCGGCTTCGAGGCCGGCGATCCGGTCGCCGGTCTCGGCCTTCGCGGTCAGCAGCAGGATCGGCGCCGTCAGCCCGCCCTCGCGCAGCGCCCAGGTGAGGGAAACACCGTCTTCCCCGGGCATCATCACGTCCAGCACGATCAGGTCGAATTCGAGCCCTTCCAGAAGGCGGCGGGCATGGGCAGAATCCCGGGCCGCGGTAACAAGGAAGCCCTGGCGTATCAGGAATTTCTGCAACAGTGTCCGGATACGCCGGTCATCATCGACGATCAGGAGATGGGCTTCCGGCGGGTTCATCCTCCCCCCTCCCTCCCGCCTAGGAACTGGCGGCGCATCTGCTCGTCCATCATCGCTTCGAGCACCTTTCGGAAACCCGCCACGGCCTCCGGGCCGGCCTGCCGGTAGGCCGTGCGCATGCGCTTTCGCTGAGCCTCGGACAGGCGCCTTTCCAGAGCCAGTCCGCTCTCGGTCAGGTGCAGGTTGCGCTCGCGCCGGTCCCGGTGGCCGACACTGCTGCTGACCAGCCCGTCGGCGATCAGCCGGCGCAGGACCCGGTTCAGGGACTGTTTCGTCACCCCCAGGATCGACAGCAGGTTGTTCACCGTCGTTCCCGGCGAGCGGCGGATGAAGTGCAGCGCCCGGTGATGGGCCCGGCCGTAGCCCAGCTCTTCCAGGATCCGATCCGGATCCGCCGTGAAGGCGCGATAGGCGAAGAACATCGCCTCGCTTCCCATGCGCAGCTGCTCGTCGGTCAGAAACAGCAGGCTTTCTTCGCCGGAACCGTTTCGATCGTTCATCAGCACTCTCCGTTCCTGCCGGACCCGCCCGGCAAGTTTATGTCAGCGTTGTTGACTTTCCAACCGGGAATTGGTAGCGAATCGCGAATTTGCCGCAATATAATGTCCGCTTCGGACCTTGTATGCGCAATTATCGAAAACCACGCGCCCGACAGGCGCGGTCGGCAACCGGAGATGTCGGCAACCGGAGATACGGAGGGCGGACCATGACAATCCCTTACGACGAACGAGACGGGGTCATCTGGATGGATGGCTGCATGGTCCGCTGGCAGGAGGCGAACGTGCATATCCTGACCCATGCGCTGCATTACGCCTCCTCCGTGTTCGAAGGCGAGCGGGCCTATGGCGGCCGGATCTTCAGATCGCGCGAGCACTCCGAACGCCTGCACCGCTCGGCAAGGCTGATCGACTTCGAGATCCCCTGGTCGGTGGACGAACTCGAACACGCCAAGGAGCAGACCCTGCGCGCCAGCCGGCTCAAGGATGCCTATGTGCGCGCCATCGCCTGGCGCGGCGCCGGGCAGGACATGGGCGTGGCCTCGGCACGCAACCCGGTGCATGTGGCGATCGCCATCTGGGAATGGGGTGCCTATTACGGCGATGCCAAGATGAAGGGGGCGAAGCTGGACATCTCGAAATGGAAACGCCCCAGCCCCGAAACCATTCCCTCCCACGCCAAGGCCGCCGGCCTCTACATGATCTGCACCATGTCCAAGCACGCGGCCGAGGCCAAGGGCTGCTCGGATGCGCTGATGATGGACTATCGCGGCTACGTGGCGGAGGCCACCGGCGCCAACATCTTCTTCGTGAAGGACGGCGAGGTGCACACGCCCCTGCCCGACTGTTTCCTCGACGGCATCACCCGGCAGACGGTGATCGGCATGCTGAAGGAACGCGGCATCGCGGTCCACGAGCGCCATATCCGGCCCGAGGAGCTCGAAGGTTTCGAGCAGTGCTGGCTGACCGGAACCGCGGCCGAGGTGACCCCGGTCGGGCAGATCGGCCCCTACAGTTTCGAGGTGGGCGCCCTGACCCGCGAAATCGCGGAAGGCTACGAACGGCTGGTGCGTGCCTGAGGCTCTTTCGTCGGCACCCGCCCGGGTATCCGCCTGCGTGCCGGCTGGCCGGCGGCTGTGGCCGGACCGGCCCGGTGACGGCTCCCCTCTCCCGCGGGCGTTAACGCCCCGCAAAGGGTCCGCAGGCAGAATGCCGCAGCACCATCCGCGGAAACGGCCCCGGGAGTCGCCATGCCAAGGCGCCGGTTCAGTCTCGTCCTGCCTGTCGTCATCGGCGTGATCGCCACGCCGGCAGCGCTGTCATGGGCCTATTACCACTTTACCGGCGACCCGACCCTGCGTCCGCTCGGGGTAACGCTGAACAGCCTGCGCCAGCGCCGGATTCCCGGCTTCGGCGCCGGAATCACCGTGGAAATCCTGTGGGGGGAGGAGGCTGCCAGCCCGCATGATCCGCAGCAGGTGGAACTGGCGCTGGACAAGGCCCTGCGCCCCTATGACGTGGATTACCTGATCCGGATCACCCCTGCCCCCGGCAACCGGATCCTGGCCTATTTCGATGTCGGGGCAAACCGGCTGGGGCCCTATGGCCTTGCCGATATCGCCTCGGGGATTCCCCCCGCGATCGAGGCCCTGCGCATGGAATGACAAGCCGCCGGCGCCGACGCCAGAACGCCGCCGAACCCTCTCAGCCCCCGAATGGCGGTATGGCGCGGCGCAGGAGAAGCGCGTAGCGGCGCAGCAAAGCGCCATCGCGGCGCAGCGGCGGACGACGCTGCAGCAGCCGGCTGGCCAGCGACTGCCGGCGGCTGCGCTCGATATGCAGGAAGCTTGCGAGCAGGGAAGCGGACGCGATGCGGCGCCTCCCCGGAACGGAAGATGAAGGTCCTGTCATCCCGGCACTCCTTGCGTGTTTTCCGTCGCGCGTCGGCCCGCGTTCAGGATAGCACGACGGGCCCGGAAATTCCATCACCCGGACCGGAGCCTCCGGCCCCTGGCGGGCCGCCGGGGTGGATGCCGCCGGGGCGGATCAGAAGTCCAGATTCTCGACGCTCAGCGCATTCTTCTGGATGAATGCGCGGCGCGGCTCCACCACGTCGCCCATCAGCTTGGTGAAGATGTCGTCGGCCTCGGCCACATCTTCGATCTTCACCTGCAGGAAGGTGCGCGCCTCGGGATCGAGCGTGGTTTCCCACAGCTGATCGGGGTTCATCTCGCCAAGCCCCTTGTAACGTTGCAACGAGAGCCCGCGCTCGCCCTCCTTCAGGATCGCCTCCAGCAGGTCGGTCGGCCCGTGGACCGGAACCATGCGCTCCTTGCGGGCCAGCCGTGCGGGGGCGTGGTAGAGCTCGCGTATCTCGGCGCTGACCTGCGCCAGCCGCTGCGCCTCGCCCGAGCGCAGCACCGCGCCATCCAGCGTGCGGATTTCCTCGACCCCGCGCAGGATGCGGCTGAGCCGGATCCCGTGATCCTGGGTGATCCGGCCCTGCCAGCCGCGTTCGTATTCGACGGCCACCTGATCGAGCCGCGCGGCAACCTCGTCCGCCAGCTTTTGCAGGTCGGAATCGACGCGGCCCGGATCGAAGGCGCCGGCAAGCGCGGCCTGTTCGAGGATGGTACGCGGATAATGGGTGGGGAAGGCATCGAGCACCCGGCGGAACTGGCGCGCGCCCTCGATGACGCGGGCCAGGTCGGCGCCGGCGATTTCCTCGCCCGAGGCCAGCCGCAGAACCGCGCCCTCGATTCCCTGTTCGATCAGATAGTCTTCGAGCGCGGTCCGGTCCTTCAGATAGACCTCGGACTTGCCGCGGCTCACCTTGTAGAGCGGCGGCTGGGCGATGTAGAGATATCCGCCTTCGATGATCTCGGGCATCTGCCGGAAGAAGAAGGTCAGCAGCAGGGTGCGGATATGCGCCCCGTCCACATCGGCATCGGTCATGATGATGATCTTGTGATAGCGCAGCTTCGAGATGTCGAACTCGTCGCGTCCGATGCCGGTGCCAAGCGCGGTGATGAGCGTGCCGATCTCCTGGCTGGAGAGCATCTTGTCGAAGCGGGCGCGCTCGACGTTGAGGATCTTGCCACGCAGGGGCAGCACGGCCTGGTTCTGGCGCGAGCGGCCCTGCTTGGCGCTGCCGCCGGCGCTGTCGCCCTCCACCAGGAACAGCTCTCTTCTGGCGGGGTCGCGTTCCTGGCAGTCGGCCAGCTTGCCGGGCAGCGAGGCCACGTCGAGCGCCGATTTCCGGCGCGTCATCTCGCGCGCCTTGCGAGCGGCTTCGCGGGCCCGTGCCGCCTCGATCACCTTGCCGATGATCACCTTCGCTTCCTGAGGGTGTTCCTCGAACCACTCGCCGAGCTTCTCGTTGACCAGACTTTCGACCACCGGGCGCACCTCGGAGGAAACCAGCTTGTCCTTGGTCTGGGAACTGAACTTCGGATCGGGCACCTTGACCGACAGCACGCAGGTAAGCCCCTCGCGGGCGTCATCGCCGGTAAAGCTGATCTTCTCCTTTCTTGCCAGCCCGGATGCACCGGCATACAGGTTCATGGTGCGGGTCAGCGCCCCGCGAAAGCCCGCCAGGTGGGTGCCGCCGTCGCGCTGGGGGATATTGTTGGTGAACGGCAACACGTTTTCGTGGTAACTGTCGTTCCACCACATGGCGATCTCGACGCCGATGCCGTCCCGTTCGCCGGAAATGAAGATCGGCTCGTCCAGCACCGGGGTTTTCGAGCGGTCGAGGTAGCGGACGAATTCGCGCACGCCCCCCTCGTAGAACATTTCCGTTTCCAGCGGTTCGGCAGGGCGTTCGTCACGCAGGGTGATGCGCACGCCGCTGTTCAGGAAGGCCAGCTCGCGCAGGCGGTGCTCGAGCGTCTTGAACGAATAGTCGAGGTCGGAAAACGTATCAAGCGAGGCCATGAAGCGCACCTCGGTTCCGGTGCGCCCACCGGCATCTCCGACAACCCGCAGCGGTTCGACGGTTTCCCCCCGCTCGAAGCGGGCGAAATGCTCCTTGCCCTCGCGCCAGATGCGCAGCTCCAGCCAGTCCGACAGCGCATTCACCACCGAAACGCCAACCCCGTGCAGGCCGCCCGAAACCTTGTACGAATTGCTGTCGAACTTGCCGCCGGCATGCAGCTGGGTCATGATCACCTCTGCCGCGCTCACACCTTCTTCCTCGTGGATACCCACCGGGATGCCGCGCCCGTTGTCGCGCACCGAAACGCTCGAATCGGCGTGGATCGTCACCGCCACCGCATCGGCGTGGCCGGCAAGCGCCTCGTCGATGCCGTTGTCCACGACCTCATAGACCATGTGGTGCAGGCCGGAGCCGTCGTCGGTATCGCCGATATACATGCCGGGGCGCTTGCGGACGGCCTCCAGGCCCTTGAGAACCTTGATTGAATCGGCACCATAGTCATCCGGCCGGGGGGCGGCTTCTGCCATGTGATGAATCCTGTGCTGTTTGCCTGCACTTCTACAAGATTTCGGGGAGGGTGTCACGGGCCCCACACCAAATATGGTGGTCATGCGGGGGGCTTGCAACAGCGCCCGGCGCCGGCCGGAAACCGCGTTCCCGCACCCCGTCCGGGGGCGCGCGCAGCGCAAGCTCAGCCGTCCCCGGCGCCGATGCAGCGGAGCAGCGAGGCGTCGGAACTCTCCTCCACCTCGACAAACTGCGCCCTTTCGCCAAGCCCGTCAAACAGCTCGCGCCCGGTGCCGGTCAGAAACGCCTGGGCACCGAGCGCGCAGATCTCGTCGAAAAGGGCCGCACGCCGGTCGGCATCGAGATGCGCCGCCACCTCGTCCAGCAGCAGGAGCGGCGGGGCCCCGAGATCCTCGGCAAGCGCCCGGGCATTGGCCAGCACCAGCGAGATCAGCAGCGCCTTCTGCTCGCCGGTGGAACATTGGCGCGCCGCCACCCCCTTGTCGGCATAGCGGGCCTCCAGATCCACCCGGTGCGGGCCGGTCAGCGTTCGACCCGCGGCAAGGTCGCGTCCGCGCCCGGCGGCAAGGGCTTCGGCCAGTTCGCGCTCTCCCTCGACGAGATCGCCCTCAACCGCCGCCAGCGCCAGCAGGGCCGCCGGAAAACCCGTGGCCGCCCCCGCCTGCGCCGCCGCCACCCGGGCCAGCGCCCGCCTGCGGTTGACCATGATGCGCGCGCCCGCCTCGGCCATCCGCGCCTCCAGCGCGCCATACCAGGCCGCATCGCGCACCTGCTCGCGCAGCAGCCTGTTGCGCTCACGCATCGCCTTTTCGTAGGTCAGGACCGCCTGCGCGTGCTCGGGCGCAAAACTCATCGCCATCCGGTCAAGGAACCGCCGCCGCCCCTCGGCCCCCTCGATCCACAGCCGGTCCATCGCGGGCACCAGCCACAGCATCCGCAAGATCCGCCCGAGCGCCAGCTGCGGTGCCGCCTTGCCGTCGATCCTGGTCTGGCGGGGCGCGCCGGATTCGGCCCAGAGCTCGACTTCATGTGCCCGGGCCGGACTCTCGACAAGCACCTGGATCTTCCAGCCCAGGGCCTCGGGCCGGCGCGCCAGATCTCCGCCCGGTGCGCGGCGCAGCCCCCGCCCGGGCGACAGCAGCGACACGGCTTCGATCAGGTTGGTCTTGCCGGCACCATTGGCGCCGAAGATCGCAACCGGCCGGCCGTCCAGCTCCAGCCGGGCCAGCCGGTACGAGCGGAAATGCGAAAGGCCCAGTTCCCTGACGAACAGCCTTCCCATTTCACCCGGCCCCGTTCCCTTCGCGAAGGCCCGTCCGCCGACGCCCGTGCCGGAAGCGCCGCCGCGCGTCACACCCGCATCGGCATGACGACATAGATCGCGCTTTCGTCGTCGCCTTCGCGCATCAGGGTCGGATCGACTGCGGAATTGAACAGGAACACCGCATTCTCGCGGTCCACCTGGGCTGCGATCTCGAGCAGGTATCGGGCGTTGAATCCTATTTCCAGGGGGTCGTCGGAATAGGCAACGCCCAGCTCCTCCTCGGCCGCGCCGCTGTCGGGGGCATTGACCGAAAGCAGCAGCCTGTCTTCCTCCAGAGACAGCTTGACCGCGCGCGAACGCTCCGAAGACACCGTTGCCACCCGGTCCACAGCGCGGGCGAACTCGGCCGCGTCCACCTCCATCCGACGGCTGTTGCCCTGCGGAATCACCCGGCCGTAATCTGGGAAGGTGCCGTCGATCACCTTCGAGGTAAGGGTGACGTCGGGGGTGGCGAAACGCACCTTGGTCTCGGAAACCGAAACCGCAATGCCCTGCTCGTCATCGTCGAGCAGCTTGCGCAGTTCGGCCACCGTCTTGCGCGGCACGATCACCCCGACCATCCCGTCCGCCCCCTCGGGCAGCGGTGCGTCGATCCGGGCCAGCCGGTGGCCGTCTGTGGCGACGCAGCGCAGCACCGGCCCCGCGGAGCCGGCGGCCACATGCATGTAGACGCCGTTCAGGTAGTAGCGGGTCTCCTCGGTGGAAATCGCGAATTTCGACTTGTCGAACAGGCGGCGCAGCACCGGGGCCGGAACCGTGAAGTTGGTATCGTATTCGGCACTCGCCATGAGCGGGAAATCTTCCTTCGGCAGGGTGGCGAGGGAAAAGTTCGACCGCCCCGCCTCGATCAGGAGCCGGCCCGAGGCGCCGTCATCGGTCAGGGAGACCAGCGCGCCGTCGGGCAGCTTGCGCACGATTTCGTGCAGGGTGGTCGCCGAAACCGTCGTGGCGCCGGCACGCTCCACCTGGGCCGGCGCCCTGTCCACCACCTCGATGTCCAGATCGGTAGCCCGGAACGAGGCCTGGCTGCCGTCGGCCTCGATCAGCACATTGGCCAGGATCGGGATCGTGTTGCGCTTCTCGACCACCGATTGCGCCTGGGCCAGAGCCCTGAGCAGGGCGCCGCGTTCGATACTGAATTTCATGTCCCACTCCTGCAGGTGCCGGGGCGACGAATGTAGCTCATTCACCGCCCGGCTCAATGGCTTTTCCGGAATCTTCGCGCAACGCCACGGGGCGTCAACCCGGTTGCGCCGGAATGATCAGGCTTCGAGGGTGCGACGCAACAGTTCCACATCCTCGGCGATCTGATGATCACGGGCCTTCAGCTCCTCGATCCGACGCACCCCGTGCATGACCGTCGTGTGATCGCGTCGCCCGAAGTGGCGCCCGATCTCGGGCAGGCTGCGCGTGGTCAGCTGCTTCGCCAGATACATGGCCACCTGGCGCGGCCGGGCGATGACCCGCACGCGACGGGGGCCGATCAGATCGGACAGGCGGATGTTGTAGTGCTCGGCAACCTTGCGCTGGATCTCCTCTATGGTGACCTTGCGCTCGGATGCGCGCAGGATGTCCGCGAGGCAGTCCTGCGCCAGTTCGAGGGTGATCTCGCGCCCCACCAGCGAAGCAAAGGCGAACAGCCGCACGAGGGCGCCTTCGAGCACCCGGACATTCGAGGAAATGCGGTGCGCGAGAAAGTCGAGCACCCCCTCGTCGATGATCAGATCGGGGTATTGCCGGCGGTAGTGCTCCACCTTCTTGTGCAGGATACCCAGGCGCAGCTCGAAATCCGTCGGATGCAGATCGACCACAAGCCCGCTCTGGAGCCGGGAAAGGATCCGCTCCTCCAGCCCCTCGATCTCCACCGGCGCGCGGTCAGCCGAGATGATGACCTGGCGCCCCTGATCGACCAGAGCGTTGAAGGTATGAAAGAATTCTTCCTGGGTGCCGTTCTTGCCGGCAATGAACTGCACGTCATCGACCATCAGCACATCGACCGAGCGGAACAGCTGCTTGAAATCCATGATTCGCTTGTCGCGCAGCGCCCGCACGAAGCGATACATGAACTGTTCGGCCGACAGGTAGACGACGCGCAGCTCGGGAAACTTGCGTTGCAGCTCCCAGGCTATGGCGTGCATCAGGTGGGTCTTGCCCAGCCCGACGCCGCCATGCAGGAACAGCGGATTGAAGGCAACCGCGCCCCCCTCGGCAACCCGCCGGGCGGCAGCATGCGCAAGCTCGTTCGGCTTGCCGACAACGAAGCTCTCGAAGGTGAAGCGGGCATCAAGCGACGCCCCCGGGAAATCCTCGGCGGAAACGCCCCCCGCGCTTCCGCCCCGCGCGGCGGTGCCGGAGGAATCCGCAGGCTGCTGCCCGGCCTCTCCGGCGGCGGCTCCGCGGGAGGGGCGGCGGCGCCCCGTCCGGTCGACCTCGAACTCCAGCCGTTCCACCGGCGTCCCGACCCTGTTCAGCTGCTCCAGGATCTGGTCGCTGAAGTTGCGCGCGACCCAACTGCCGAAAAAGCTGGTCGGCACGCGAAAGCGCACCACGCCACCCTCCATGCCCGCGAATTTGAGCGGCGCGATCCAGTTCCGGAAATTGTTCGGCCCGACAACCCTCTCAATTTCTACCTGCACACGTCCCCAGGATTCTTCTGTCATTTCTTTTGCCCAATATAATACCCTGTCCGACCGGAACCGGCATCGAACCGGCCCTGGCACCTCACCGCCCCGGCACGAATGCGCCGGCAGCTTCACGCCAACCCGGAACGCTCCGGCCAGGCCAGAGCGGCCTGCCGCCCGCAGGCAGCACACCACCGTGCCCTCCGCGTCAGCGCAGGGCGGATGTTCCGTGTCGGCATGGAAACGCCTCCGCGCCAGAGGGGGGCCAGCCCCCGGCGCTTCCATGGCCTCCTCCGCGAAACGCAGATCGCCGCGAGGAGGACATCCCGGAAAACGGGTCACAGGCCCTGCCTGCCGATATTCCGGCCTGCCGGCACGGGCAATACGGCCTCGACGTCGCTCCTGCGGGTCTAGGATACGGCATATGGCAGCACACCACCGGCACCCGGAACCTTGCCCGTGCTCATTCATGTCCCCCAGACGATGTGAATCGCAGGGGCAAGCTAGCAAGGCCGAACGACGGCGCGCAACAGATCTTCGTGCTTGACTCGAAGGTTTGTCGCACCGAATCCGACAACCGTTTCCGGGGGCGCATTTTCTGCCCCGCAGCATCTCCCGCTCTCCCGCCGCGCCCCTCTTTCCCGCCTGCCGCTGACGCCGCCGGGAGCCCGTTGCGCGCGCGGGAAACACCGGCGACACCCTGCCGGCCGGCCCCGCATGCGCGCGTGGAAGGCGCATGAAAAAGCGCGCCCGGGGGCGCGCTCCTGCGTGGTTTGCTCCTGGAGCCCTGCTGCCCTTCCGCCGCGCCCTTCCGCCGCGCCGGTCGGTCTCCTTGCCCGGGTCAGCCGATCGCCTTGACCCGGGAGGACAGGCGCGACATCTTGCGCGCCGCGGTTTTCTT
This sequence comes from Paracoccaceae bacterium, assembly GCA_026989055.1. Classification (GTDB taxonomy): domain Bacteria; phylum Pseudomonadota; class Alphaproteobacteria; order Rhodobacterales; family Rhodobacteraceae; genus JAJRUE01. The sequence continues at coordinate 28,744 of JALSKC010000072.1, read as the reverse complement.
GTGCAGCACGCCCTTGGTGACCCCGCGCATCAGCTCCGGCTGGGCCCGGCGCAACGCTTCGGCAGCGGCTTCCCGGTCGCCGGCGGCGATGGCTTCCTCGACCTTGCGCAGGAAGGTGCGGATGCGCGAGCGCCGTGCCTTGTTGATCTGATAGCGGCGCGCATTCTGGCGCGCACGTTTCTTGGACTGGGGCGAATTAGCCATGCGTATCGTTCCCGCTGTTGGGCTGGAGTAGATCTGAAGCGCGCTTCTAGGCCGGCTGCCGGAACGAGTCAACCGGCCGCAGAGCAAAATTTCACCCCCGGATCCGCCTGCGCTGCCCGCCGCCGCAACCGGAAGACGGCCGCGCCGCACAGCCTGCCGCGAAGCGGGCACTTTCCCCTCTCCGCAGGGATGACAGGGCCCGGACGGAGCGCCCTACCTGTCGCGGAACTGCGGTTCGCGCTTTTCCAGGAAAGCCTGCATCCCCTCCTTCTGGTCGCAGGTGGCGAACATCGCGTGGAACAGCCGCCGCTCGAACAGCAGCCCCTCGCGCAGGGTCGTCTCGTAGGAACGGTTCACGGCCTCCTTCACGGCCGCCACCGCCAGGGACGATTTCTCGGCGATCTTCTGGGCCGCTCCCAGGGCCTCGTCCATCAGCTTCTTGGCCGGCACGACCCGGGAGACAAGCCCGGCGCGTTCTGCCTCCTCGGCATCCATGAAGCGGCCGGTCAGATGCATGTCCATCGACTTGGCCTTGCCCACGAAGCGGGTCAGGCGCTGGGTGCCGCCGATTCCGGCCACTACCCCGAGGTTGATCTCGGGCTGGCCGAACTTCGCGGTATCCGCGGCGATGATGAAGTCGCACATCATCGCCAGTTCGCAGCCGCCGCCCAGCGCATAGCCGGCCACCGCCGCGATGATCGGCTTGCGGATCCGCATGACCGCATCGGCTTCGGCGGCGAAGAAATCCTCGGTGAACATCTCGACGAAGCCCTTTTCCGACATTTCCCTGATGTCGGCACCGGCAGCGAAGGCCTTTTCCGAACCCGTCAGGACGATACAGCGCACCTTGTCGTTGCCGTCGGCCTCCTGCAGGGCGGCGACCAGCTCGCCCAACAGTTCGGAATTCAATGCGTTGAGCGCCTCGGGGCGGTTCAGGCGGATGAGGCAAACCTCGTCGGAGGTTTCGACGATGATCGTTTTGAAGGCCATGAATCGCTCTCGGCTTTGTTGCTGTCGGCCAGAACCCTTACCAGCCCTGCCCCGGCTTTCAAGCTATCTTTGGCAGGCCGGGCAGTGGAAGGTCGAACGCCCCGCCTGCACGGTCCGGACGATCACGCCCCCGCATCCCGGGCGCGGACAGGGGGCGCCCTGTCGGTCATAGACCCGGAATCGATGCTGAAAATAGCCCAGCTCCCCGCTGGCCTGGCGGTGATCGCGCAGCGAGGCCCCGCCGGCGGCGATCGCCTCGCGCAGCACCTCCCGAATCGCCGGCACCAGAGCGCCGATATGCGCAACGGTCAGCGTGGAGCACCGGCGCCGGGGCGCGATGGCGGTGCGGTGGAGCACCTCGCAGACATAGATGTTGCCGAGTCCGGCCACGATTCCCTGATCCAGCAGGACCGTTTTCACGGCTGTGCGGCGTGCCTTCAGACGGGCGGCGAGATAGTCCTCGTCGAAGGCGTTCCCCAGCGGTTCCGGGCCCAGCCCGGCCAGCAGCCTGTGGGTTGCGAGCGCCTCCGTGGGCCAGAGATCCATCATCCCGAAGCGGCGGGCATCGTTGAGGGTAATCCGCACGCCGTCGTCCATCTCCAGCACCACGTGATCGTGGCGCGCCACCCCCCCTGCGGGCTGACGGAAGAGGCCCGCTGCCTCCCCCGAGATCAGCATCCGCCCCGACATGCCCAGGTGGATCAGCAGGGTCTCCCCGGATGACAGATCGACCAGGATGTATTTCCCCCTCCGGCGCAGCCGCATCACCCGGCAACCGCGCAGCCGGGCGGCCATGTCCTTCGGGAAGGGCCAGCGCAGCCCCGCGCGGCGCAGCTCGACGCCGGTGATCCGCCGCCCTTCCATGACCGGGGCAAGCCCCGCACGAACGGTTTCGACCTCTGGAAGTTCCGGCATGATCCCCCCGCGTTCCCCCGTTGCCCGGCGCACCCCGGCGTGGCGCACCCCGGCGTGGCGCATTGTAACGCCGCGCAGGACTCCTATAAGAGGGAGGAGTTTTCAACCGGCGGCAAGGCATGATGCGCGGCACAGACGGCAAGACCACCCATTTCGGCTTTCGCGAAGTCGAGGAATCCCGCAAGGCCGGCATGGTACATGGGGTGTTCTCCAGCGTTGCCGGCAAATACGACCTGATGAACGACCTGATGTCGGCGGGCATCCACCGCATCTGGAAGGACGCGATGATGGACTGGCTCGCGCCACGCAGCGGCCAGCTGCTTCTGGATGTGGCCGGCGGCACCGGCGACATCGCCTTCCGGTTTCTGGAGCGCGCCCCCGAAGCCAGGGCCGTGGTGCTCGACATGACCGAGGCGATGCTGGAAGAGGGGCGGAGGCGGGCCGAGGCCGCCGCGCTGGCCGACCGGCTGGAATGGGTGGTCGGCGACGCGATGGCGCTGCCCTTCGCCGATGCCCGCTTCGATCGCTACACGATCTCCTTCGGCATCCGCAACGTCACCCGGATCGCGGATGCGCTGGCCGAGGCCTTCCGGGTTCTACGCCCGGGCGGAAGGTTGATGGTGCTCGAATTCGGCCGGCTGCCGAACGAGGCCCTGCAGAAGCTCTATGACCTTTATTCCTTCAACGTGATCCCGCGCATGGGCCAGCTGGTCGCCAATGACAGCGACAGCTACCGGTATCTGGTGGAATCGATCCGCCGCTTCCCGGACCAGGAAAGCTTCGCCGGAATGATCCGCGACGCGGGTTTCGCCAACGTGAAATACCGCAACCTGTCGATGGGAATCGCGGCGCTTCATTCGGGCTGGAAGATCTGAATGCGGGGCCCGCACAATATCTGGCGGCTGATCCGCACCGGCGCGACGCTGGAGCGCACCGGCGCGCTTCGGATGGTGCTCGATGCGATGGATGCCCCGCTATCGCTGCGCATCGCCGCCCATGTCATCGGCCGGCCGTTCAGATGGCTGGGCTACCGGGGCGATCCGGATCTGCCGCCGCTCGTCCGTGCTCTCACCGCGCTGGGACCGGCCTACATCAAGTTCGGCCAGATCCTTTCGACCCGCCCCGACGTGGTGGGGGAAGAACTCGCCGGGCAGCTGCGGGTGCTCCAGGACAAGCTGCCACCCTTCCCGCTCGAAACCGCCCGCGCCAGCATAGCCGAAGGGATCGGGCGCGATGTCGATGAGATCTTTTCCGATCTCGGCCCGCCGGTTGCCGCCGCCTCGATCGCCCAGGTGCACCGGGCGATCCGTGCCCGCGACGGAGCTGCGGTCGCGGTCAAGGTGCTGCGCCCGGGAATCGAACAGGCCTTCCGGCGGGACATCGACGCCTTCTATTTCGCCGCCGCGGTGGTAGAAGCGCTTCTGCCCGGCACGCGCCGGCTGCGCCCGGTTGACGTGATCGCGCATTTCGAGGGCGTCGTGCAGGGCGAGCTGGACTTGCGCCTCGAAGCCGCCTCGGCATCAGAATTCCGCGAAAACACCGAAGACGACCCGGGCTTCCGCGTTCCGCAGGTGGACTGGCAGCTGTCGGCACGCCGGGTGCTGACGCTGGAATGGGCCGAAGGTATCCCGATCCACGACCTGGCGGCCCTGCGCAAAGCCGGCCACGATCTCGGGCGCCTGGGCGAAAGGGTGCTGGAGCTGTTTCTGCGCCACGCCCTGCGCGACGGGCTGTTTCACGCCGACATGCACCAGGGCAACCTGATGGTGGCCGGGAACGGCGACATCATCGCGCTCGACTTCGGCATCATGGGCCATATCGACGACTACACGCGCCGGGTCTATGCCGAGATCCTCTACGGTTTCATCCAACAGGATTACCGCCGCGTTGCCGAGGTGCATTTCGAAGCCGGATACGTGCCTGCCGACCGGGACATCGACGAATTCTCCAGGGCCCTGCGGGCGGTTGGCGAACCGATCTTCGGAGCCAGCGCCAACCAGATTTCCATGGCGCATCTGCTCGGCTACCTGTTCGAGGTGACCGAACGCTTCGGAATGCAGACCAGAACCGAGCTGATCCTGCTGCAGCGCACGATGGTGGTTGTCGAGGGGGTGGCCCGCTCGCTCAACCCGGATATCAACATCTGGCATGTGGCCCGGCCGATCGTCGAGACCTACATCCGCGACAATATAGGCCCCGCGGCGCTGCTGCGCGACCTGGCAAAGACCGCCAGAGCGCTCTCGCGCCTGGCTCCGCGCCTGCCCGCACTGGCCGAGGACACCCTGCTCCGGCGGACCACGGCGCCGGACGAACCGGCGGCGCGCCCGGGCCCCGGCGCCGCCGGATGGGTCGCACTTGGCGCCGCGCTCGCCATCGCCGCCATCGCCCTGGCCGGGGGGCCGTGAGCCCGCCCGTGCGCCGCCCGTCCGCGCGCCCGGGCGCGGAAACGCTCCGGCACACCGGCAAAACGGGGAAGGCAGACCGCCGGGGCAGCAGAAGCCGGCAAGGCGGCGTCCCGCTTCCCCTCCGCCCCCGACCGCCGGGCCGCCGGCCGCGGCAGACGAAGCGTCAGAAGGCGAACTGGAGATCCTTGGTCAGGATCAGGAACAGGCTGTCCGAGGTCGCGACCGAGGCCCCGCCGAGCTGCTGACGGCGATAGCCGGCGGACAGGCTCCAGTCCGGGGCCAGCATGCGGGTATATGTCGCCGAAAAGGCGGCCCGGTCCTGGGTCGGGGCCGTGCCGGTGCCGGCATCCTCGGAGCGGCCGAGGTTCAGCGACAGGCTGATGCCATCGACCGGGCTCAGCGACTTCTGGTAGGAAAAGCCCAGATTCGTCAGACGCAGATCCTGCCCGAAATTGTCGGTGGTCAGGCTCTGGTTCACATCGAGCGATACACTGCCGTCGGAAAGCTGCCTGCTGTAGCTGGCCGAGCCGACCAGCCTGACCCCGCCCGTCGGGGAATAGTCGGCCGAAACACTGGCGGCGAGGGTCCCGTCGGGCAGCTCCAGCTGGCGGCCGAAGGTCAGCACGGTCGTGGTGCCGGCGGCGCTTGAGGAATCTATGCGCAGGCTGCCGAAAACCGCGCCATCCGGCAGGGGCCGGGAAATGTCGATTCCGCCGATCAGCCCGGTCTCCAGCGTCGTGGCGCTGCTGGCGGTGGTGCGCCTGTCCCGGTAGCCCAGGTCGCCGCGCAGCACCGTGCCGTCGGCAAGGTCGTGGCTCAGGACCACCCCGATATCGGTCTGCAGATAGCGGGTCGAGAACGGATCGGCGGAGACATAGCTGGTCTGGGAAAGCGACAGCCCCGCCCGGGTGGTCGGCGACAGCCGGAGGTTGGCCGTGCTGGAGAAGACAAACGTCGTTTCGTCGAACAGGGCCGGATCCGTGGTGCCGGAATAGTCGCGTCCGCTGTAGCTGGCATCGAAGGAAAAGCTCAGCGGGGCATCCTGGCGCATGTTGGCCGTGACGCTGGCGCTCGTCGTCGCCAGCGTGCCGCTGTCTGCGATCAGGGAGGACGGGTCGAGCGGATCGGCCAGAAAGCTGCTCGTGACATCACGGCTGTCGTGGCGCGCATCCACGGCGAGCTTTCCGCTGGCCGCCTCCCGGGTGTAGCGCAGGCGCAGCTGTGGAGTGGCAAGGCTGCCCGAAACCGCTCCGCCGCCGACCCGGTCCAGCGCAAGGCCTCCGCTCCCGGACAGTTCGAAAAGCTGGGTGCCGGTCTCCGTCCGGTAGGAAAAGCCGAGGCTTTCGCTCACCGAAAGCGAGGTCCCGGGCGATACCGGCGCAAGGCTGCGGTTCGTGTTCAGATCCACCGCGGTGGAAAAGGTCAGCCGGCCGGTGGTCGGCGCATCCGGCGACTGCGCCGCGGCGGCGACTGCGGAAAGGAGCGCAGCGCCGAACGCCGCCGCCCCTGCCGCCCTTGTTCTTCCGCCCAGCGCGCCCTGTCGCATGATCACCTGCCCGCAAACGCCTATTCGAAAAGCCGCCGCTCCGGCACCACGATCACGTCACCCTTCTTCAGGACGATGGGCGCGGCGGTGGCCGCACCGTTCTCGATCGCCCTGTAGTCGAACTTGTAGACGGTCGTCCTGCCGGTCTTGCCGTCGGTGCGCCGCAGCTGGATCCGCTTCTTCGCCGCGAACCTGGTAAAGCCGCCGGACTCCGCCAGGAACTGCAGCAGGGTCGTGCCCGAGCGGACCCTGGCCTTGCCGGGGTTGTTGACCGCTCCGATCACATAGACATCGATCGAACGGCTGCTCCCGCCAGCCGGGGCTGCGGCCGCATTCAGTGCCGCAACCGTCACGAACACGTTGGGCGGGCTGGCGAAATTCGGCGTCAGGCCGGACACGATCGCGGCCTGGATCGCATCGAGAGTCCTGCCGCCGGCCGCAACCGATCCCACCATCGGCACGCTGATCGTGCCGTCAGGCAGCACCAGCGCGTCGCGGTTGAGCGTCTGATCCTCGAGCACCTCGATCCGCAGCACATCGCCCGGCTGCACCTTGTAGGCCCCCTGGGCCGATGCGAGCGTGCCGAAAAGGATCATCACCAGCACGCCTGTCACTATCCGCATCATGACGCTTCCCCCCTCCTGAAAATCGAATACGGTCGAACATTGTATTCTCGGGTATCATAATAGCCAGCGACCGCCAAAAGCGGAATGACTTTCCTCTCCGGCTCCCTTCATAACGCTTTCCGGCGGGCAGCGTAACGGCCATCCGGCACCCGGCGCGCAAATTGTCACCACAGTTGCAGCAATGACATCACGGCCGGAAGCGCACACCCCGGAAACCCGGCTCAAAGCGGCACGAATCGCGGCAGGGACCGGAGGCTCTTCTGCATGAAGCGCTGCAGACGCGCATCGGCATCCTCCGGCGCTTCCGAGGGGTCGATCGGCGTCACGAAACGCACCAGCGCTCCATCGGCACGACCGGTCAGCATGCTGTCGCGCAGGACGACAAGCTTGGCGGTCACGTCATTCGTCAGCCGCTTGCCGCGCTGCTCGAACCAGTAATAGACCAGCTGCTTCGACATGCCCTTCTGGATCACCGCCCGGTTGACCTGGAAGGTTCCATAGGCGGTGCCCTCGATGCTGACCTCGTGCGGCTCCAGGGTGAACACCTCCCAGCCGCCCACCGGCAGGCAGACCTCGGGAGAATGGATGCCGGCTCCCGAGGTCTGATCCTTGTAGTAGGCCACGAAGATGGCAACGTAGCTGTCCCCCTCCGGCGCGAAATAGGTGCCGTTCAGATAGTCATCGGCCGCCAGAACGGCCTCCACCTCCTGTTCCAGCTGCGCGAAGCTGCCGGCCCAGCCGTCGAACTGGCGCGGGAACAGCACGAAGGGTTCGCGTTCCGGAACGATGCGCGCAGCCCCCGGCGCGCTCATCCAGGCGAGGGACACCCCGGCGGTCATCAGCGCCGCCAGCGCCAGCGCCACCGAAGCCCTGATCCGGAGCACCCGGGCGAGGATCCGGCCGAAACCGTCGAAATCCAGGTCGATGGTCTCGGCAAGCGGCTTCGGATCGCGGGTGGTGCGCTGCAGCAGCACCGCCATCGCGAACAGGATCGCCACGCAGATCACGAAGATCACCCAGCCCTCGAACAGGTGCAGGAAGCCTTCGGCCTGCTCGATCCCATAGCTGTTGACGAGGATGCCGATCACGCCGATCCGCACCGAGTTCATCAGCACCGTCAGCGGCGCCGCGGCCAGCAGCAGCACCGCCTTGTGCCAGAACGGCCCCCGGTAGAGAATCGAGAACAGATAGGAAAACGACAGGATCGGGAACAGGTAGCGCAACCCCGAACAGGCCTCGGCCACCTGCAGCTTGAACACCCCCAGGTCGATTATGTTGCCCTCGAGGAACACCGGCACTCCGGCCAGGGAAACGAACCAGACCCCGAGCTGCGACGAAACCGTCTGCAGGAAGATCGTCAGCTTCCAGTAGAGGATCTGCGGCAGCGGCAGCATGAAGACCAGGTGCAGCACCGGCGCCCAGTGGGTGCGCCCGCGCGCCCAGCCGAAAACCGTCAGCACGATGCCGCCGACCCAGACGATGAAGGCGTAGGTCACGATGTCGGCAACCCGCATCAGATTGCCCAGCACCGCAAGCGCCAGGCCGACGGCAAGCACCACCAGCCCCGGCCAGCGGTCGTTCACGACTGCCGGCACCGGCGGCGCCCGGCGCAGCTCGCGCAGGAACAGGTAGAGGGAAATCAGCGGAATCAGCGGCCCGTGGCTGTATTCCGCGGTTGACCAGGCGCGCCCGAGGGATTCGAACCCCAGCCAGAACAGCGGCAGCGAAGCCAGCAGCAGCGCCGCGAAGATCAGCGGCCCGACGTAACCGCCGGAAACCCCGCGGGAAAGGGCGCGAGAAGGCGCCTGCGTCGCGGATTCGAGCGTATCAGATGCCATGCGTGCTACTCCGTCCTTCCCGGGCGTGCCGGCCTTGCGGGGCGCAGCGGTGCCCGGCTCCAGCATCGCCCGTTGCCGAGCGGCTTTCCAGCCTTCCGCGGCCTGCTGGCGATTTCGTGATGACCCGCGGGCAGCTCATTCGCTGCCTCCGGCGTCTCCTGCCGCGCCCTCCTCCGCGCCATTCTCCGCGTCTCCTGCCGCAGCCGCGGCGCGCAGCCGCTCCGCCTCCTGCCGCGCCCGCTGGACGAAGGCGCGCCGATCATCCTCTCCGACCAGGGAAAGCACCCGCTCGAACTGGCGCAGAGCCGCCCCGGAACGCCCGGCTGCCAGATAGGCGCGCGCCAGGTGATATTGTACCAGCGGGTCATCCGCCAGCCCCCTGGCCGCGGGCTCCAGCGCCGCCAGCGCCTCTCCGGTTTCGCCGCGCATCAGGGCGATCCAGCCGTATGTATCCTGGTAGGGCGGGAAATCCGACCCGCGCAGCCGCTGTGCGATCCGGCCGGCGCGCTCCAGAGCAGCCGGGTCCTCTTCCAGGTTCGACAGGAGGCTGGCCAGGTTGTTGGCCACGATCAGGTTCCCGCTGTCGCGCGCATAGAGATCCTCGTAAATCTCGATGGCGCCGGGGATATCGCCTTCCGCTTCGAGAACGCCGGCCTTCATCCACAGCAGCACCGGCTCCTGCGGGAGCGCGGCGAGGGCTTCGTCCACCAGCGCCCGTGCCTCGGCCTCGCGCCCGGCGCGCAGCAGGACGCGATACAGCCCGACCCAGCCCTGCACCACCTCGGGGTTTTCCGCCAGCAGGCCGCGGAAACCTTCCACGGCCGCGTCGTATTCCTCCAGCGCCGCCCGGAGCGACGTATCCAGAAAGCGGACGGCAACATCGCCCGGATCCTCGGCGAGGAGCGCATCGACATAGGCCCGCGCCTTTTCCCGCTCGCCGGCGCTCAGATGGCTGCGCACGATCTCCACATGCGCCCCGAACCCGGCATCGCCGCTCTCAAGCAGCGCCTCGAGGAAGGCGATCGCCTCCCGGCGCCGGTTCTGCCCCTGCAGGATCCGGCTGCGCAGATCGTTCGCCGCCGCCTCGGCAAGCGGCGTTCCGAGTCTGCGCAGCGCCTGCTGCACCTGTTCCGCCCGCGGCCAGTCGCCCGCGCTCACATGCAGCTCGCCCAGCGCAATCAGAATCTCCATGTTGTCCGGCGCCAGACGCAGAGCATCGATCAGGATCTTTTCGGCGGTATCGCGGCGCCCGTCGGCCTGCAGGAAACGGGCATAGCGCAGGGTCTCGGCCGGCGCGCTGTCCGACAGGTCATAGGCCAGGGCGAGCATCTCGCCCACGAGTTCGCGGTTCCCTTCCCGCTCGTGGGCGCGCGCCAGCATGGTGGGGATATCGGTATCGCGGGGCGCGTTTTCCAGCGCCGTGCGCAGCAGCAGGATGGCATCGCCGGCACGATCCGCGGCGATCAGCCAGCCTGCCTTCGTCTTGAGCGCGCCCACGTTCACCGGGTCGGCCTCGAGCACCTGATCCACCAGGGCCTCGGCGCCCTGACGGTCGCCCGTTTCCTCGAGCATGCGCGCCAGCACAAGAAGCAGCTTGCGCTGTTCCTCCGACGGCTCGAGCCCGTCCAGGATGCCACGCAGCTCGGCGATTGCCGCCTCCTGCGCGCCCATGTCGAAGCGGTAGCCGGCACGCAGCCCCCGCAGCGTCGGCGCCGGGCGGCCGTCGGCCAGGATCCGGTCCAGCTCGGCCACCGCCACCTCCTGCCCGCGGAAGCGCTCCAGGAAGGCGATCAGCTCCAGGATGCCCTCGTCCGGCGCGGCCGCGCTCCCGATCCTTTCGCGCAGGAACTCCTCCGCCCGGTCGAGTTCGCCCTGCGCGACAAGCCAGCGGACCAGGGCCCGGGGCGCGGTTTCGTCGTCCGGGAACAGCTCGATCATCCGGCGCAGCTGCCGCTCGACCCCGACCACATCGCCCAGAGCCGCCAGCACGGGCAGGCGCACCTCGTAGAGCCGCCTGTCGTCTGGAGCGATCTCGATCGCGGCATCCAGCTCCGCCAGCGCCTCTTCGAAAAGCTCCCGGCGCACGAGATCGTCGATCACGATGCGCCGCAACATGATGCTGTCGGGCATCTGCTCCACCAGCGCGCGGGCCCGGGCCGCGGTGGCCCGCCGGGCCTCACCGTCGCCGTTCTCGATCCGGTTGCGGTAATCGAGCACCAGCTGCAGCACCGCAATCCGCGGGTCTTCCGGCATCAGGCGCGCCGCCTCTTCCAGGAAGCGCCCCATCTCGCGCCAGTTGCCGAGCTCGGCATAGAGCTCGGCGAGCGTCCGGCGCGCTTGTCCATCCTGCGGAAACTGCTCGGCCAGCAACAGGTTCTGCGCGATCGCCTCGCGCAGGTTGCCGCGGCGACGCTGGAGCTCGGCATAGGCGATCCGGGCCTCGCGATGCTGCCCGTTCAGCTTGAACACGTTCTTGAACTCGAGAATCGCCCGCTCCTCGTCGCCCTGCTCCAGCAGGGTCATCGCGGAACGGAAATGCTTCTCGGCTCTCTCCTCGGCGCTTTCGCAGCCGGCCAGGGAAAGTGCGAGGAAAAGGAACAGCAGCAGGGGTTTCAGACGCAACACGCTACCTCCGAACTTCATCTCCGGGAAAGACAACCGCACCATCTACGCACCCGGCGGGAACCGACCTCTCCCGCGCCCACAGGCCCCGCGCACACAGGGCGCACACAGGGCGGAACGTATCGGCCGGAGGTTCAGTAACCGGTGCCCCTGAACACCACCGCGACGGTCCTGAAGAGGATGGCGAGATCCAGCCCGAAAGACAGCTTCTCGTCATATTGCCGGTCGTAATCCGCCCGCTTGGCGAATTCGGAATCATTGCGGTCGGAGACCTGCCAGAGGCCGGTGATCCCCGGCCGCAGAGCATAGTAGGCAAGCCCCGGATACAGCGGGCGCTGCTCGGGCAGCATCGGGCGCGGCCCGACCAGGGACATCTCGCCCCGGAGCACGTTCCAGAGCTGCGGCAGCTCGTCCAGCGAGGACTTGCGGAGAAACCGGCCGAAGCGGGTGATCCGCGGATCGCGGCGCAGCTTCTGCGTCGCTTCCCACTCGGCCCGGGCCTCGGGGTTGTCCGCCAGGTAGTCTTCGAGCAGCCGGTGGGCATCGGGCACCATCGTGCGCAGTTTCAGCATCCGGAAACTCCGCCCGCCCCGGCCCACCCGCAGGCTCCAGTAGAAGGGGTTGTGCCCGTCCCGCGCCACCAGCAGGGCCAGAATCAGCACGACGGGCAGCACGACCGGCGCGGCGGCCAGTATCACGAGAGTGTCGAATACGCGTTTCAGGCCGTTCCTGTAGCGCCCCTTCCGGGGGGGCATGGTCACGATCCCGAAGGGGGATCCCGCCGTCCTGAACTTCCGATCAAGCCTGTCAAACTGAATGGTCATGCACAAACACCCTTCGAACCCCTCAAGCACCGCCGGTGCGACAGCCCCCAACACACTGCGCCGCCCGCTCGCAGCCCGCCGCCACCCGCACCACCCGTGCCGGTCGGCTCCGGAAATGTCAGCCGGTTCCGGAAAGGCGGCAGCTGCACAAGTACAAGGTTGATAGCAGGTTAATCCTGCGGACCAAAGGGGGAAGGTCCGATTTTCTGTCAATTTTCGCCCGATTCCCGCCAAAATCCGGGAAACCTCCTCCCTCCCCCCCCGGGCGGCGGCATTTCCCGGCCAGGCCCCGAATCCGGCTGTGCATACGGCGTCACCGATCCCTCCTTCTCCGCCGAACTGTCGCCGGAAGCGGACCAATCCGCGTGCCGGCTTCCGAATCAGGCACCATTGTCCCTAAAGACGGCAGGGCCCCGCAGGCGCAGAAGCAGCAGCCCAGGGGTCTGCGGCCACCGCCGGCAACCGCTTTTGAGGATGAAATCATATCGGGTTCGCGATACTACACTACAGCGACGGGCAGCCGTGACACGAGCGGGCTGGCGGCATGACGGGTGACAACGGGAAACGGACAAGGGCCGCACGATGAGCCAGAAGCGGGATACCCAGCCCCGGGACAGCGAGCCGGGGTTCTACCTGGAAAGCTTCGGCTTTTCCGAGCGCCCCTTCACGCTGGTGCCGGATCCGGCCTTCCTCTACTGGTCCGATCAGCACAGGCGCGCCTTCTCGGTGCTCGAATTCGGCATCCTGTCGCGCGCACCCATAACGCTTGTCACCGGGGCCGTCGGCAGCGGCAAGACAACGCTCCTGCGACAGCTTCTGCGGAACGTCGAGGAAGACGCGGTGATCGGGCTGATCTCCAATGCCCAGGGCGGGCGGGGCGAGCTGATCCAGTGGGTGCTGCATGCGCTCGGCATCGAATTCGACCCCGGCGACGGCTACGTGAAGCTGTTCCAGACCCTGCAGGACTACCTGATCAGGGTCTATGCCGAGGGCCGGCGCGTGATCCTCATCTTCGACGAAGCGCAGAACCTGTCGCAGGACAGCCTTGAAGAACTGCGCATGCTCACCAACATCAATTCCAACAAGGACGAGCTGATCCAGCTGGTGCTCGTGGGGCAGAGCGAGCTGCGCGAGATGATCAAGAAGCCGGAGCTCCGCCAGCTCGCGCAGCGGATCGCGGCCAGTTTCCATCTGCGCCCGCTGTCGGAGAAAGAGACCGGCGAATTCATCGTGCATCGGCTGCGGGTGGCCGGGGGGACCGGGGACGAGATCGACGAAAAGGCCAGGATGCTGATTCACGAGGTGACACAGGGTATTCCCCGGCTGGTGAACCAGGTCTGCGACATGGCCCTGCTCTACGCCTGGAGCGCCGATGCCGGGCATGTCGGCGAAGACATCGTGCAGGCGGTGATAGACGACGGGGTGTTCTTCGGCGCCGAAGTCGCCGCAGGGGAGGCGGCGCAATGATGAAGGGCGTGATTTCCTATTATCTCTCCGCCTTCCTGCGCCGGATCCACTGGTTCCTGGTGATCTTCCTGAGCGTCGCCTCGGTGGCGCTGGCGCTGGCGAAGTTCCTGCCGCCCTCCTATGTCTCGGAAGCCCGCCTGCTGGTCGAGCCGCCGCAGATTCCCGGCCAGCTTCTGGCACCCACGGTGCAGGTCGCTCCGACCGAAGAGCTGCAGATCATCGAGCAGCAGCTGATGACCCGCACCAACCTGCTGAACATCGCCCGCAGTCAGCGGGCCTTCGACGACATCGACAGCATGAGCCCGGACGAGATCGTTTCCCGGATGCGTCGAGCCACCGGCATCCGGCGGATCGCCGGGCGGGGCCAGGCCACGCTGATGTTCGTTTCCTTCAGCTCGGCAAATCCGCGCACCGCCGCCAATGTCGTCAACGAATATGTCACCACCATCCTGCAGAACAACGCCAGAACCCGCACCGAACGCGCGACAAACACGCTCGAATTCTTCCAGGACGAGGTGGAGCGGCTGGGCAAGCTGCTGCAGGAACAGAGCGCGCGGATCACCGAATTCAAGAACGCGAACATCGACGCGCTCCCGGACACGCTCAACTACCGGCTGAACCAGCAGACCACCCTGCAGGAGCGGCTGGCGGCCGTCGGCCGGCAGATATCCAGCCTCGAGGAACAGCGGCGCAACATCGTGGAGATGTTCCGGAAGACCGGCCAGGTCAGCGGCGCGGCCGCCAGCGCCATGACCCCCGAACAGCAGCAGCTGCTCCAGCTTCAGGACAGCCTGACCCAGGCGCTGGCGGTCTATTCGCCGGACAACCCGAAGGTCAAGCTGCTCGAGGCGCAGATCGCCCGCCAGAAGGAGATCGTCGCCAAGCAGGCCGGCAATGCGGGGGGCGATCCGAATTCCCCGGCAACCCTGCTCGACATCAACCTCGCCAGCATCGACGCCCAGATCAGGCTGCTGGAAAGCCAGCGCGCGCAGATCACGCAGCAGCTCGACGCGCTGAAGGAAACACTGGAGCGCACACCGGCCAATACCATCCGTCTTGATGCGCTCAACCGCGACTACATGAACACCCAGGCGCAATACAACAACGCCGTGAGCAGCCTGGCACAGGCATCGATGGGCGAGCGTATCGAAACCCTTTCCCGAGGGCAGCGCATCGTCGTGCTGGACCCGGCGACGGTGCCCGCGGCTCCCGCAAGCCCGAACCGGCTGCTGATCGCGCTCGGCGGCATCCTGGGCGGCGCCGCGCTGGGGCTGGCCGCGGTGGCGCTGCTCGAATTCCTGGACAAGTCGGTCCGCCGGCCCGCCGATCTGACCCGGCACCTGGGGATCTCCCCGATCGCCACCGTCCCCTACATCCGCACGCCGATGGAAATGGTGATGCGACGGGCGGCGTTCACCGCCATCCTGCTGGCCATCGTGATCGGCATCCCGGCAGCAATCTGGGCGGTGCATACCTACTATCTGCCGCTCGACCTGCTCTATGAACGCGTGGCGCAAAGGCTGGGCGAGCTGATCTGAACCCGGCGCGATCCCGGCCGGAACATGGCAGAACATACGGAAACCCGGAAGGCGCGCGGCCCGGCCGCGGGAGGACAAAGCGAGATGGAAAGACTTGAAGCGGCATTGCAAAAGGCGCGCCAGGAGCGCCAGCAGCCCCGCCCGGAGGCGGAGCCCGGGGCCTCTCCCGCCGACCTCCCCGCAGCAGACGGCAGCCCCTGGGAGATGCTGCGCGAAGGTCGGATCACGCCGCGCTGGGGGCGGCGGAACCGGATCGTCGCGCTGAACCAGGGGCGCGAAAGCGCCGCCTATGACCTGCTGCGCAGCCGAACCCTCAGGATCATGGGAGAAAACGGCTGGAAGCGGCTGGCCATCACCTCGCCCAACAAGACCTGCGGCAAGACCACGGTCACCGCGAATCTCGCCTTCAGCCTGTCACGGCAGCTCGACCTGCGCATCCTCGCTCTCGATTTCGATCTGCGCCGCCCGGCCCTGCATCGCCTGCTCGGGCACCGGCCCGCACACAGCCTGCACGAGGTGCTGGCCGGCGAACGCCCCTTCGAGGACGCCTTTATCCGCTTCGGCTCCAATCTGGCCTTCGGGCTGAACCGCGCGCCGGCCCGGAACCCCTCCGAGCTGCTGCAGTCGAAAAGGGCGCGCCAGAAGCTGGACGAGCTGCAGCGGATCTTCCGGCCGGACCTCATCCTGTTCGACATGCCGCCGATGCTGGCCAGCGACGAGAACATCGGTTTCCTGCCGGCTGTTGACTGCGCCCTGCTGATCGGTGCCGCCGACAGCACGACGATCAGCCAGCTGGACATCTGCGAAAAGGAGCTTGCCGATCTGACCGGCGTCCTTGGCATCGTGCTCAACAAATGCCGCTTCACCGACACCGATTCGGGCTACGACTACGAATATTACTGAGGCGCGTGTATTACTGAAGCGCGTGCGCCTCCGTTGACGGGTTGTTAACCGGGTTTTCCTATGATGCCCCGGATGCCGTCGGCTGTCCGGGCGGAGGCTCTGCCGCTCGTGTAGCCGCCCGCAGGAGGCATGAAAACCGCACGCATCGCACATATTCGCGCAACACGCATATTCACGCATCGCGCATATTGGAGAAACCGACCGACCCGGCCGCCCCCCGGCACGTGTCGGCCTACCGGAATCTGGAAACAGCATGGATCAGTTCAAGGATTTTCCCGTAACCCTCACCTCGCCGGCGGTCGGCGCCGAAACGGTGACCCCCAGCGACACCACGCCGCTGGCGAATGTGACCCGGGCGCTCTATGTCGGCCAGACCGGCGATATCTCGGTAGAGATGCAGGGCGGGCAGAGCGTGACCTTCCGCAATGTCCAGGGGGGCTCCGTGCTCGCCCTGCGCGCAAGCAGGGTGAACCTGACAGGAACCACCGCCGCCGACATCATCGCCCTGTGGTGACCCGGCCGCGCGCCGGGCCGACACCTGAACGCACCGGCGACAACGCACCGCCCGCCTGAACGCACCGGACCGGTCGGGAAGCCCGGTTGGACAAGCCCTCCCGGAAGGGCTACATTCGGGGTATCCGTATCCTCGCCTGCCACGGGAGATCGCCGTGCCTCTGCCGCTCGCCCCGATTGCCGGACTGGCCCTGCGCTACGGAGCCGTCGCCCTTGGCGCCTGGGCGCTCGGGCGGCATCTGGAGCGCGGCTTCCGGGACCAGCGGGCAGAGGATGCGCTGGACGATCTCTGCGAAGGCGTCACGCTGCGGCACGAACCCGGCCAGACGAACGGAACCGGGCGCTTTCGCCGCGTGGTCCGGATCGGCACGAACGGCCCCGGGCTCGAGGTCGATTTGGCGGCCCTGGCCCGGCTGAAGCTCCGCCCTCTGCGGGCCGGTCAGGAGGGCGCATCGGCGCGGGGCACGTCGGGACGGGGCGCACCGGAGGAGAAAGCCGGAGACCCCTGAGCGGACGTCCACCGGGCGAGGCGGCGGGGGAAGCGGGCGAGAAGGCGGCCGGAGAGGCCTCTGCCGGACCGCTGCGCGCGTTCCGGCGGGCGGGTGTGGTTCGCAGGCGGCACCCCCGACGCGGCAACCGTCGCCACCGCCCGGGGCCGCGCAACGCACCTGGGCAATGCACCCGGGGCTTCGCAATACGCCGGAAGAGTCGCCTTTGCGGCAAGCACCCGCTCCGCGGCGGCCCCGCACCGGACTCCCGGGCATCAGAAACCCAGGCTGACACCGATGTTGAACACGTTGTTCACGACCTCCGCCGTCAGCTGCCCCCCACCTCTCAGCGCCGTCCGGTTTGCCGTGATGCTGCCCTTGTATTCGCCAAAAACCGACCAGCGGTTCCCCAGCGGCAGCCGGGCCCCGGCCAGCCATTGCACCACCGGCCCGGCATCCATGAGGCCTTCGCTCATGCCGGCCCCGCCATCGAAGGCGATTCGCGGCACCGACAGGCCGATTCCCGCACCGACATAAGGCACAAGCGCACCCTCGCCGTTCCAGCGCCGGAACGCGTTGAGGGTGAAGATGCTCGACCCGGGAGCTAATTCGAGCGCGTCGATTCCGCTGGCGGCCAGAGTGAGCGGGTCTGCCTGCAACGGGACATGGCCGAGCTCCAGCCCCCATCCGGTATCCGCTCCCTGCCACCAGGTGATGCGCGCACCGTAGGATCCGCCCCCCGGTGCGGCCGCGGGGTTCCAGCCGGTCACGAAGGAGAAGGCACCGGCGCCGCCCGGATCCTCCCCGGTCACGGTTCCGCGCGCAACCAGGGAGGAACTGCCGTAGAGGCTGAGCTCCGCCTGCGCGCTGGCAGCTGCCGGGGCGATCGCGGCGATGAGCGCAACGATGACGGACAGGGCCGTCACTCTGGGAATTTCCTGCAGCACTGCGGCGACTCCGGCGCCCCCGTTCACCGTAACGACTTCACCCCATTCCGCCAACAGATTCGTTAAGGTTGCGTTAGGGTCGGTCATATTCCGCCGCGCCCTCCGCTCCGCAGCGGGCAGATCGGCAGGCGCGGGCAGAATCGGGGCCGGACACAGCAACGGCGCGGAACTTGCCGCGACTGCGCCTGATTGTCCGCTGGACGCCGGCCCGGCGCGCGGTTAAAAGCCCACCCTGACGGCTGCCGGCTTGCGCGGCCCGACGGATGGTGCCGGTCTGATCCGGCTGAACATGGAGAAAAGCTCGTGTCCCACGCTGACGAACACGAAGGCACACGCCGCGATTTCCTGTATTACGCCACGGCGGGTGCGGGGGCGGTGGCCGCCGGGGCCGCCGCCTGGCCCCTGATCAACCAGATGAACCCCTCGGCCGACGTGCAGGCTCTCTCCTCGATCCGGGTGGATATCTCCGGGGTCGAGCTCGGCACCCAGCTGACCGTGAAGTGGCGCGGCAAGCCGGTCTTCATCCGCCGCCGCACGCCGGAAGAGATCGAGGCGGCCCGGGCCGTCAGCCTCGAGGAGCTGATCGACCCGAAGGCCGAAAACGCCAACCTGGACGCGGAAGCCCCCGCCACCGACGAGAACCGGGCGCTGGACGAGAACGGCGAATGGCTGGTGATGATCGGCGTCTGCACGCATCTGGGCTGCGTGCCGATCGGTGACGGCGCCGGCGATTTCGGCGGCTGGTTCTGCCCCTGCCACGGCTCGCATTACGACACCTCGGGCCGCATCCGCAAGGGGCCGGCCCCGCGCAACCTCGACATCCCGCTCGCCCGCTTCGAAGGCGAGAGCACAATCATCCTCGGATAGGGGGCCGAAAGAATGTCCGGAATTCCTCATGACGAATACGAGCCCAGAACCGGGTTCGAAAAATGGATGGATTCGCGCTTGCCGATCATCCGGCTTGTCTATGACACGGTGATGATCCCCACCCCCAAGAACCTCAACTGGTGGTGGATCTGGGGCATCGTGCTGGCCTTCGCGCTGGTGCTGCAGATCGTCACCGGGATCATCCTGGCGATGCACTACACGCCCAATGTCGATCTGGCCTTCGCCTCGATCGAACACATCATGCGCAACGTCAACGGCGGCGCGGTGCTGCGCTACCTGCACATGAACGGTGCCTCGCTGTTCTTCTTCGCCGTCTATGTCCACATGTTCCGCGGCCTCTACTACGGCTCCTACAAGGCCCCGCGCGAGGTCACGTGGATCGTCGGCATGCTGATCTACCTGCTGATGATGGCCACGGGCTTCATGGGCTACGTGCTGCCCTGGGGGCAGATGTCGTTCTGGGGCGCGACCGTGATCACCGGCCTGTTCGGCGCGATCCCCTTCGTGGGCGACGCGCTTCAGACCTGGCTTCTTGGCGGTCCGGCGGTGGGCAACCCGACGCTGAACCGCTTCTTCTCGCTGCACTACCTGCTGCCGTTCGTCATTGCGGCGCTGGTGATCGTGCACATCTGGGCCTTCCACACCACCGGCAACAACAACCCCGCCGGGGTCGAGGTGCGCCGGGGTTCGAAGGAGGAAGCCGCGCGCGACACCCTGCCGTTCTGGCCCTATTTCGTGATCAAGGACCTGTTCGCGCTGGCGGTGATCCTGGTGGTGTTCTTCGCGGTGGTCGGCTTCATGCCCAACTACCTGGGCCACCCGGACAACTACAAGGAAGCCAACGCGCTGGTGACGCCGGCCCATATCGTGCCCGAATGGTATTTCCTGCCGTTCTACGCGATCCTGCGCGCCTTTACCGCCGATGTCTGGGTGGTGCAGATCGTCAACTTCCTGAGCTTCGGCATCATCGATGCCAAGTTCTTCGGGGTGCTGGCGATGTTCGGCGCCATCATCGTGATGGCGCTGGTGCCCTGGCTCGACACCTCGCAGGTGCGCTCGGGGAAATACCGCCCGATGTTCAAGTGGTGGTTCCGGCTGCTGGTGCTCGACTTCATCTTCCTGATGTGGCTGGGCGCGCGGCCGGCCGAGCCGCCCTATTCCGACTGGGCGCTGATTGCCACCGCATACTGGTTCGCCTACTTCCTGATCATCCTGCCCCTTCTGGGCGTGATCGAGAAGCCGGCGAAGATCCCGGAAACCATCGAGGAGGACTTCCTCGCCCAGCACCCCGACGCCAGGACGCCGGCCGAGTGAAAGAGGACCGCAGGACGATGATCAGAACATTCGCATTTTCCGCTCTCGCTTCGCTCGCCCTGACGGCCGGCGGCGCCCTGGCAGCCGAGACCGAAGGCCATGTGGAAGACATCGCCTTCAGCTTCGAAGGCCCCTTCGGCACCTGGGACAAGGCGCAGCTGCAGCGCGGGCTTCAGGTCTATACCGAGGTCTGCGCCGCCTGCCACGGCCTGAAATACGTGCCGCTGCGCGATCTTACCGACCTCGGCTATTCCGAAGCGGAGGTGCGCGCCTATGCCGCCCAGTACGAGATCTACGATCCGGATCTGGACGACACCCGCCCGCGCATCCCGACCGACCACTTCCCGGAATCGGGGCTTGAAACCGCGCCCGACCTGTCGCTGATGGCCAAGGCGCGGGCCGGCTTCGAAGGCCCCTACGGCACCGGGCTCAACCAGCTGTTCCGCGGCATGGGCGGGCCGGAATACATCGTTGCCATTCTCACCGGCTACACCGGCGAGGAAAAGGAGCAGGCCGGCAGCACGCTCTACGAGAACAGGAACTTCCCGGGCGGCTGGATCGCCATGGCCCCGCCGCTTGCCGGCGAGGATGTGGAGTTCGCCGACGGCCACCCCAACGACCTGCAGAGCGAGGCCGAGGATGTCGCCGCCTTCCTGATGTGGGCCGCCGAACCCAAGATGATGGTCCGCAAATACGTGGGCTTCATGGCGGTGTTCTTCCTCACCGTGCTGTCGGTGCTGCTGTATCTGACCAACAAGCGGATCTGGCGCCCGGTCAAGCACCCGAACGAAGGCTGATCGCCCCCGCCGGAGCTTTCGGAACGCGCCCTCAGGGGCGCGTTTTCCTTTGGCCGAGATAGGCCCGCAGCGCCTCCGGCGGTTCGGCCAGAAGCTGCCCGGTCGGCACGGGCGCAAGGGCCTGCCCCCCATCCACAAAGGTCACCTGTTCGGCCACCTGCTCGGCATCGGCCGGGTCATGGGTCACCATCAGCACCGTGGCCTGCGTGTCGCGGGCCAGCTCGGCCACCAGATCGAGCATTTCGGCCCTCAGCGCGGGCCCGAGGGCGGCAAAGGGTTCGTCCAGCAGCAGCAGGGGGCGGGCGCGCACCAGCACCCGAGCCAGGGCTACCCGGCTTTGCTGCCCGCCCGACAGCGCCGCCGGCTTGCGCCCCTCCAGCCCGGCCAGCCCGACCCGCGCCAGCGCGGCCTCGACGGCCGCACCTTCCGCCGGGCCCAGCTTCAACGAGGGACGCAGGCCGAGGGCCACGTTGGAGAAGGCGGACAGGTGCGGAAAGAGGTTGTTGTCCTGAAAGATCACCGTTGCCGGGCGTTCGCCGGGGAGCAGGGGGCCCAGATCCTCCCCCTGCCACAGAACGCGCCCCGCGGAAGGGCGGATGAAACCGGCGATGGCGCTCAGCAGGGTCGATTTGCCGGCCCCCGAAGGGCCGATCACCGCTGTCATCGCACCAGCCCGGACGCTGAAATCAGCACGCAGCTCGAAGCCTCCCTGCCGCACGGTCAGGCCTTCAAGTGTCAGCATTCACCCGGCCTCCCCTGTCGAACAGCCAGAACAGCGCCACCGCCAGCACCAGCAGCAGAAGCCCGGCCCCGGCGGCATCCTCCATGCGGTAGGCAGCCATCAGGCGATAAAGCTGCAGCGGCAGAGTGGCCTGCTCCGGGTCGGCAAACAGCGCGATCACGCCAAGATCGCCCATGCTCAGCGCTGCCGCAAGCCCGGCGGAAAAGCCGATGGGCCGGCGCAGGCGCGGCCAGTGCAGATGCCGCAGCCGTGCCTGCCCGTGCATCCCGAGGCTGTCGGCCAGGGGCCCGAAGCGGCCCTCCACCCGGGCCACCGCCGGCACCAGGGCGCGCAGGGCGAACGGCAGGCTCATCGTCGCATTGACCACCACGGTGACCGGCAGCGCCAGCGCCACCGGATCGACCACCGGATGGAACAGTATGAACAGCCCCGTGCCGATCACCAGCGGCGAAGCGGCCACCGGGAGATAGCCCAGCGCTTCCAGCCAGCCGGCCAGCCGCCGCCCGCGCAGGTGCCACATGGCAAAGGCCAGCGGCAGGGCGAGTGCCAGCGCCAGCACCGTCGAGGACAGCGCCACCAGGACAGAGCGCAGCGCCGCCGCCAGCACGGCGGGCGGCATGCCGAACAGTGCCGGAGCGCCGCGCAGCACGATCATGCCCAGCGGCAGCAGCAGGAAGGCGGCGGCCAGGGAGATCCAGGCGGTATCGGCGATGCGCCGCCCCGGGCTGTCTGCCTCGGGACGCCCGGCCACCCTGTCAAGCCCGCCACCCGTGGCCTGGGGCACCTGGAACCGAAGGGCCAGCCCCGCTGCCGCCGCGCCGATGGCAAACTGCACCAGTGCCAGCCCCGCCGCGCGGCCAAGATCGAAGTCGAACCGGAAGGCCTGATAGATGGCCAGCTCCACCGTGGTGGCGCGGGGCCCGCCGCCAAGCGCCAGCACCACCGCGAAACTGGTGGTGCAGATCGCGAAGATCACCGCGAAGGCCCCGGGCAGCACCTCGCGCAGCATCGGGCGCTCCAGCTCGCGCCCCACGTCGCGCTCCGAGAACCCCAGCGAGGCTGCCAGGCGGAATCGCTCGGCCGGAATCGCCAGCCATCCCTGCAGGATCAGGCGGGTGGCCAGCGGCAGGTTGAAGAACACATGCGCCAGCACCACCCCGTGCAGCCCGTAGATCTGCACCGGCGGCAGGCCGAACCGGCCGAGAAACTGGCTGAGCAGCCCGGCCCGCCCGAACACCGCCAGCAGCCCCAGCACCGCAACGATGACCGGCAGGATGAAGGGCGCGCCCAGCAGGGTGATCAGCACCCCGCGCCCGGCAAAGCGCCGGCGCGCCAGTGCGCGTGCCACCGGGATGGCCAGCGCCACGCTGATCAGCGCCGAGAGCGTGGCCTGCAGCAGCGTGAAACGCACCGCCGCCCAGTCGGACGGGCCGAGCCGGGCGGCGGATTCGGCCCGCCAGGCAACCGCACCCAGCGTGCCCAGCGTCAGGGCCAGTACCACGGCCGCGGCCGCGCTGCCTGCCCCGACGGCAAGGTTCAGTTGCCGAGCGCGCCCAGCCATTCGTTCAGCGCCGCATCACGCATGCGCCGTGCCTCTTCCGAGCCGTAGAGCAGGGCCTTTTCCGGCCGGATCAGGGTCTCGAAACCGTCGGGCAGCCCCGCGGCCGGCACCACTGCGGGATACATCCAGTTGGTGGTCGGAATGATCGACTGGAAGCGGTCGGAGACCATGAAGCGGAGGAACTTCTCGGCAAGCTCGGGCCGGTCGGTGGAAGCCACCTTGCCGGCCACTTCGACCTGCATGTAATGGCCTTCGGCAAACGCGGCAGCCGCCTTGGTGTCGTCGCCCTCGGCGATCAGGTGATAGGCCGGCGAAGTGGTATAGGAAAGCACCATGTCCGCCTCTCCGTCCAGGAACAGGCCATAGGCCTCGGACCAGCCCCTGGTCACCGTCACGATATTGTCTGCCAGCCCTTCCCAGAGTTCCGGCGCCGCATCCCCGTAGGCCGCCTTGACCCACAGCAACAGGCCGAGCCCGGGGGTCGAGGAACGCGGGTCCTGAATCACGATCTTCAGGTCGCTTTCGGCCAGTTCGCGCAGGGATCCGGGCGGATCGGAGACCGTCTTCCTGTCATGGACAAAGGCGAAATAGCCCCAGTCAAAGGGCAGGAACAGCGGGTCGTCCCAGGCGACCGGCAGGTCGAATGACACCTCCACGCCGTGGGGGGCGAACAGCCCCGTATCGGCCGCCGTCGCAGTGAGGTTGGTGTCGAGCCCCAGAACCACATCGGCCCTGGTGCGCTCGCCCTCCAGCCGCAGCCGGGCCAGCAGGGCCGCTCCGTCGCCGGCACCGACGAATTTCAGATCGCAGTCGCAGATCTCCTCGAAGGCCCTTTCCACCTGCGGGCCGGGGCCCCAGTCGGATACGAAGCTGTCATAGGTATAGACGGTCAGTTCGGGCTTTTCCCGGGCCTGCACGGCACCGGCAATGGCCAGAATTCCCGCTGCGATGATCGGATATCTCATGTCTCATCCTCCATGCACGACGGGCGGGGTTCGGTCAGAGGATGTCTCACCTTCCCTCCGCCGGTCCTAACCGGTTCAGGTTCAACGGGTTTGCGCGGATCGCATCTCAGCCCCTGCGGGCACCCCGAGGTGCCCCTGCTATACGCCTTCTCCGGGGAGGCGGCAAGGGCCGGGATCCGGGGCGGCGTGCCGGCCGGGAAAAGCCGCCGGAAACGCTCCCTGCGCGTGGAGAGGCGGCCCGGCGCGCGCCGCTCCGCCGTGGCGCTCCTCCGCGCCTGGCCAGGCCCCCTCCCGAGCCTCCTCAGCGGGCGTTCGGGAAGAACAGCTGCTGCCCGTTCACCCGGAAGGCCGCGATCAGCCCCTGCCCGCGCGGCCCCAGAAGCCAGTCGATGAAGCGCTGCCCCTCCTCGGCCCGCACATGCGGGTGGCGCGCAGGATTGACCAGAATCACCCCATACTGGTTGAACAGCCGTTCGTCTCCCTCGACCAGAACCCGGTGTCGCCCCCTGTTCGCAAAACTCGCCCAGCTGGCCCGGTCGCTGAGCGTGTAGGCGTCCAGCCCGAGCGCCATGTTCAGCGCCGCACCCATGCCGGCGCCGGTTTCCAGATACCAGCCGCCCGAGGCCGCGGCCACGTCAACACCGGCCTCGGCCCAGAGCCTCAGCTCCGCCTTGTGGGTGCCGCTGTCGTCGCCGCGCGAAACGAAACGCGCACCCCGGGCGGCGATCCGCGCCAGCGCCGCCACCGCATCGCCCATTCCGGCAATGCCCGCCGGATCCTGCTCCGGCCCGACGATCACGAAGTCGTTGTACATGAGGTCATGGCGGGCCACCCCCCAGCCCTCGGCCACGAAGGCCTCCTCATCCGCGCGGGAATGCACCATCAGCACGTCGCCATCCCCGTTGCGCGCATTCCGGAGCGCCTGGCCGGTGCCGACCGCCACCACCCGCACCTCGATCCCGGTTTCGGCCTCGAAAACCGGCAGGATGGCATCGAGCAGCCCCGAGTTCCGGGTCGAGGTGGTGGACTGCAGGATCACGAAGCGCGCCTGCTCCGGCGCCGGGACTCCCCCGCCGGTGATCCCGGCCACGAACAGCAGGGCGCCGGCCAGAAGCGACAGGAGCAGGGCGGCAATCCACGTCAGCGCCCGGCGGATGCTCTCCCGGCCCGTTCCGCGCTCCGCCCCGCCCGCACTCATCTCCGCACCTGGTTGAGCGCGAGAAAGGCCCGGGCCTCGGTCGAGCGGGGAGCCGCGAAGAATGCCGCGGCGGCAGACTGCTCGCGGACCCGCCCCCGATGCAGAAAGATGACTTCCTCTCCCAGCCGGCTGGCCAGGCCGAGATCATGGGTCACCATCACCACCTTGGTTCCGCCCCCGGCAACCCGCCGGATCAGCCTCTCGAGCGCCTGCGCCGCCGCCGGATCGAGGCTGGATGTGGGCTCGTCCAGGAACAGCACCTCGGGTTCGGCGGCCAGAGCCCGCAGCATCGCCAGCCGCTGCCGCTCGCCGCCGGAAAGCGTGCGCGCCGGCTGTCGCGCCTGCCCGGCCAGCCCGCCCAGCTCCAGCAGTTCGCGCAGCCGGAGCCGTCGCCGGTGCCGCGGGCAGCCCTGGACCCGCAGCGCATAGGAGATGTTCGCCGCCGTGCTGCGTCGCAGAAGCACCGGGTTCTGGAAGACCATCCCCTGCCGGCACGGCGGGCCCTCTCCGAAGGAAACCCGCCCCTCGTCGGGCCGGATCATCCCGTGCAGGATCCGCAGCAGCAGGCTCTTTCCGGCCCCGTTCGGACCGAGGATGACCGATACCCCCCCGGAAGCGATTTCGAGCCGGTCGATGCACAGCAGAAGCCGCCCGTCGGCGCCGTGGCGCACCCCCGACACCCGGATCGGGCCGCAGCCCGGCGAGGCGGGCGGCGGAGTCGGCGGTTCTGCCCCCGGCTCAGCCACGCGTCCCCCGCCCCGCCGACAGGCTCAGCATGGTCACCACCGCGTTGACCCCGACCGCGATCAGGATCAGGATCGCCCCGAGCGCCAGCGCCAGCGCGAGATTCCCGCGCGAGGTCTCCAGGGCGATCGCGGTGGTCATCACCCGGGTCACGTGATTGATGTTGCCGCCGACGATGATCACCGCTCCCACCTCGGCAATCGCCCGCCCGAAACCGGCCAGCAGCGTCGTCGTCAGCCCATGACGCCCCTCCCACAGAAGGGTCGGCACCGCCCGCAGCCCCCGCACTCCGAAGGAACGCAGCTGCTCGCCGTATTCCGCATGCAGCTGCTCGATCTGCTGGCGGGTCAGCGCCGCCACGATCGGCAGCACAAGGACGGTCTGCGCGATGATCATCGCCGCCGGCGTGTAGAGCAGGCCGAGCACCCCGAGCGGCCCGCTGCGCGACAGCAGCAGATAGGCGATCAGCCCGACGACCACCGGCGGAATGCCCATCAGCGCATTGATCAGCACGATCAGGGGCTGCCGCCCGGGAAAGCGGGCCATCGCCAGGAGCGCCCCCAGCGGCATCCCGAGCAGCGCCGAGATCGCGACCGCGCTCAACGACACCCGCAACGACAGGAGCACCACTGACCAGAGCCCCGGATCTCCGGTCAGGATCAGCCCGAAACTCCGGGCGAATATGTCTGCATAATCATGCATTATGGTGATTTTTGCCCTCTGAATGCAAGTTACTCGGTAAAAATCCGAAAAATGCAAGAAATTTCGCAGCTCGGGCTCAGCGGATCAGCCGCCCCGCCACCAGCGACGACAGGAAGAGAAGGGCGGCCGCCACAACGATGCTCGGCCCGGTCGGGCTGTCGGCCAGGGCCGACCCCCAGACTCCGAGCAGCGTTGCCAGCGCACCGAGGCCGGTCGCCAGGAGCGCCATCGATTCGGGGGTTCCGGCAAGGTTGCGCGCCGCCGCCGCCGGCAGGATCAGCAGCGCCCCGATCAGCAGCGCCCCGACGACCTTGACCCCAAGCGCCACCACAACCGCCAGCATCAGCGTCAGGATCAGCCGCTCGCGCCCCGGCACGATCCCCGAAGCGGCGGCCAGTTCTTCGCTCAGCGTGGACATCAGAAGCCCCGACCAGCGCCGGAGCAGCACCGCCAGCACCGCCAGCGCCCCTCCCCAGATCAGCCAGAGCTGCCGCTGCGTGACGGCAAGGATATCGCCGAACAGCAGGGCATCCAGATCCACCTGACGCCCCCCCGCAAGCGGAATCACCACGAGCCCGAGCGCCAGTGCCGAATGCGACAGCACGCCAAGGGTGGAATCCATCGCCCCGCCGCGCCGTTCGAGCGCCGATGCCGCCAGCCCGATCCCGAGCGTCACCGCGAGCATGCCCAGCGCCAGCGGCAGCGAAAACGCGAGCGCAAGCGCCACGCCCAGAACCGCGCCATGCGCCACCGCATCGCCGAAATAGGCCATCCGCCGCCAGACGACGAAGCTCCCCAGCGGCCCCGCCGCCAGGGCCAGCCCGGCCCCGGCGAGAGCCGCCCGCAGCAGGAAGTCGTCAGCCATTGCTCTCACCGCGTCCGCGCTCCGGGCAGCCATGATCGTGGACATGATCATGTTCATGCCGGTAGAGCGCCAGGGCACCACCGGTTCCGCTTCCGAACAGCCCCCGGTACTCCGGCGCTTCAAGAACCGCCTCGGGGCTTCCCTGGCAGCAGACATGCCGGTTGAGGCAGATCACCCGGTCGGAGGCGCTCATCACCACATGCAGATCATGGCTGACCATGAGCACCGCACAGCCCAGTTCCCGGCGGACATCCTCCACAAGCCGGTAGAAGGCTGCGGCGCCGGGCTGATCCAGGCTCTGGGCGGGCTCGTCCAGAATCAGGATTTCGGGACGCATCAGCAGCGCTCGCGCCAGCAGGACGCGCTGGAACTGCCCCCCCGACAGGCCGGCCATCTGCCGCCGCTCCAGCCC
The DNA here is from genome assembly GCA_026989055.1 of Paracoccaceae bacterium. Lineage (GTDB taxonomy): Bacteria > Pseudomonadota > Alphaproteobacteria > Rhodobacterales > Rhodobacteraceae > JAJRUE01. The sequence goes on along the minus strand of JALSKC010000072.1, from coordinate 730 downwards.
CTTCGCCCCCACCCGGGCGCAGATCCGGGCACGTTCGTCCGGCGCATGTCGTCGCGGCAGGTCGAGGAAGCGGCCCACGGTCAGCGGCAGCATCGGCTCCAGGGCCAGCTTCTGCGGCACATAACCGATCCGCAGGCCCGGCCGGCGCCACACCCTCCCCGCGGCCGGCGGCAGGATCCCGAGCAGGGCACGCAGGAGGGTCGTCTTTCCCGAGCCGTTCGGCCCGACAATGGTGACGATCTCGTTGCCGCCGATCTGCAGATCGACCGAATCGAGCACGACCGCACCGCCCTGACGCACCGTCAGCCCCTGCGCCGAAAGCAGTGCCGCCCCGGACCTCATGCAGGCGCTCCCTCCGAACAGGCGGGGCACAGGCCCAGCGCCTCGATGCTCATCCGCTCGATCCGGAAACCGGCCCGCCCCGCCGCCGCGCGCAGCCCGGCGCTGATCGCCGTCTCGGAAATCTCGGCCACCGCCTCGCAACCCGAGCAGATCAGGAAGGCCGGCGCGTGGCTTTCTCCGGGCTGCATGCAGGCCGCAAAGGCGTTGAGCCGACGGATCCGGTGCGCCAGCCCGTTCGCCACCAGGAATTCGAGTGCCCGGTAGGCCACCGGCGGCTGGTTGCCGAAGCCCTCTCGCGCCAGCCGCTTCAGCACTTCGTAGGCGCCCAGCGCCCGGTGCTCCTCGAGCAGGATTTCCAGCGCCCGGCGGCGCACCGGGGTCAGGCGCA
>JALSKC010000071.1 GCA_026989055.1 Paracoccaceae bacterium | reverse complement strand
CGCCGGGCTGGGGCGTGATCTTGAAACAGGCCAGGATGTCGCTGTCCTTCGGCGTATAATCCGGCTCCCAGTATGTGTCGCGGTATTCCTTCACACCCGCCTTGTATGACTTGGCCATGGCTCTCCCTTGCCTTTCGTCGTTTCCGGTCCCGGGCGCACGGATGCGCCGCTGCTGGACAATATGCCACCGGAGATGCATAATCTGAAATCGATATTTTCTATCTTGATCATAGGAAAAACACTATGGAAAGGGTGGCCGGAAAGGCTGGCGCCAACCGCTTCGTCCAGTCGATCACCATGCGCCAGCTGCAGATCTTCGAGACCGTGGTGCGGCTGGGCGGGTTCACCCGCGCCGCCGAGGCGCTGCACCTGAGCCAGCCCACGGTATCGATGCAGGTGCGCAAGCTTTCGGACACGCTGGGGCTTGCCCTGCTGGAACAGGTCGGCGGCCGGCTGCACCCCACCGCCGCCGGGCGCGAGGTTTATCGCGCCGCACAGGACGTGCTGGGGCGGATGGCGGCGCTGTGCGACTATGCCTCCGAGGCCAGGGGCGTGGTGCAGGGCGAGCTGCGCCTGGCGGTGATCTCCTCGGCCATCTACTTCATGCCGGCGCTGCTGGGCGCCTTTGCCGAGCGTCACCCGCAGGTGGTGCCGCAGATGGTGGTGACAAACCGCGAAAACGTGCTGCGCCGGCTGCGCGCCAACGAGGACGACCTGCTGATCATGGGCCAGGTGCCGCGGGAGATGCCGGTCGAGGCGCACCCCTTCGTGGAATACGAGATCGTGGTGGTCGCCCGCCCCGACCACCCGCTGGCCGGGGCGCGCGCGATTCCGCTGAAGCGGCTCGAAAAGGAGAAGTTCCTGGTGCGAGAGCCGGGCTCGGGCACCCGCAAGGCGGCCGAGCGCGTCTTTGCCGAGGTCGGGGTTTCGGTGCGCCCCTGGATGGAACTCGGTTCGGCCGAGGCGATCAAGCAGGGGGTGATGGCGGGGCTGGGGGTGTCGGTGCTGTCGCGGCGCAACCTGGCGCATGAACTGGCGGCCGGGCATGTTGCGGTGCTGGATATGCAGGGTTTTCCCATCCGCCGGCGCTGGTATGCGGTGCATCTGAAGGGCAAGGAACTGTCGCTGGCGGCGCGCAGCTTTCTCGAATTCATCCTGACCGAGAGCGAACGCATCCTGGAGGGCGGGCGCGGCTGAGGGTGCCGCGCCCGGGCGGTTCCGCCCGCCGGCACCGGGCAGAAGACTGTCCTGCCGGGTGCGGCGGTGCACCGCAGGGCGGTTCCGCGCCCGTCACATCCCGCGTTCGAACACCAGCCGGAAGGTGACCGGGAAGGCGCGGGTGATCGAGGGAAGCTCCACGATCTCCTGCAGCCGGCTCACGCCCGCGTCGAAACCCATTTCCTCGGTGGTGAGCCACAGCATCCCCTCGCTGGCCACCATCACCCGATCCTCGGCCAGGCGGATGACGGCCGCATCGGCCTCCACCGGAATCTCCCGCCCCAGGAAGGACAGCGTGCCGTCCAGATAGATCGTCGTCATCTCGCCGACCGGCAGGTCGGGCAGGTCCGCCATCTCCACGCTCACGCTCACCCGGGCCGAGGGCGCATTTTCGAACAGGTGCTCGATCACCCGCTCGTCGCGGATCTCGACATTGGTATCGACCGAACCCAGATCGATCTCGATCACCGCCTGCCCGTCGGCGCCGATCCGGCCCGAAAGACGGCGGAAGAAATGGGTCTCGCCCACGCTGTCCTTCTTGACGGAGCCGAAGGCAAGGCTCGATCTTTCGCCGTTCAGAACCCAGCCGCCGTGGCTTCCCGCCAGGGTGCCGCCGCCGGCAAGGGCCAGGGCGAGAGCCGCCGCCAGGCCGAGAAAGAATTTGCGCATTTCACGTCCTCCCGTATTGTCTTGGCATCGCTTGCACGGCGCCGACCGGCCGGAACCGGGCCGAAGCCGCTACAGGAAGAACACGCGGACGGCGAAATTATTCGCGGCCGGGCATTCGCGGCCGGAGCCGGAGCAGCGCCGGGGGCGATGCCGCAGGGCACGGAAAGGGGCAGGAAAGGGAAACCGTGAAGCCGTTTGCCGGATACCGCGCCCGGGCGCGCCGGGAAGTGGCCGAGGCGCTGCCCGGGCTGCTGCCGAGGCTGTGGCGCTTCGGCCACGCGCTTTCCGGCTCCGCCGAGGAGGCGGACGAGCTGGTGCAGGCAACCTGCCTCAGGGCGCTCGAAAAGGCGCATCAGTTCCGCCCCGGAAGCCGGCTTGACAGCTGGACCTTCACCATCTGCCGTTCGCTCTGGCTGAACGAGCTGCGCGCGCGCCGGGTGCGCCGGGGCAACGGCACCCGGCCGGTCGATGAGGCCGGCCTGCCCGCTCCCGGGCCCGATCAGGAAACGAATATTTTCGCAAGCCAGATTGTTGAACGGGTGATGACCCTGCCCCAGGGACAGCGCGAAGCGGTGCTTCTGGTTTATGTGGAGGGCTTCACCTATCGCGAGGCCGGCGAGATCATGGCCATTCCCGTCGGAACGGTGATGAGCCGCCTGGCCGCGGCCCGGGCCCGGCTGGCACCCCTGGCCGGCCCCGAAAAGGCGGGAAAGAAAGGCACGGCGGCGACGACCCCGCCCGCTGAGCCCGCCGAGACCGCAGGCACTGCCGGCGGCGACATGGATGCAAAGGCAGGCCGGAAATGACGAAAAACTGGTCCGACGAGGAAATCACCGCTCTTCTGGATGGCGCGCTCGCGCCCGAAAAGGCGGCCGCGCTGCGTGCCGCCGCGCGGCAGGATCCCCGGCTGGCCGCGCGGATCCGGGCCCTGGAACTCGATACCGGCCAACTGGCCGAGGCCTTCGAGCCGATGCTCGGAATCGCCCGCGGCCGCGATCTCGGGGCGCGGCTTGCCGCTGCCCGCTGCATGGCGGGGCTGGAAGGGGCACGGGCCGGGCGGCGCTCCTCCCGCTGGGCGTGGGCCGCCTCGCTGGCAGCAGCCGTCGCCCTTGGCGCCGTCCTTTCCCGGGTGCTGATGCCGCCGCATCCCGAAAGGCCGCAGCTGGCCGACTGGCAGATGGAGGTGGCCCATTACCAGGCGCTTTACGTGCCCGAGACGCTCGCCCCGATCGAACCCGACCCGGAACGGCTGCGCCGCGAGTTCGCCCGCGCCGGCGCCGCGCTCGGGCTTGCACTCACGCCCGAGATCGTGGCCGGCCTCCCCGGCCTGCAGCTGCGCCGCGCCCAGCTGCTCGGTTTCGAGGGCCGGCCGCTGGTGCAGATCGCCTTTTCCGCTCCCGACGGCACGCCGGTCGCCTTCTGCATCCTGCGCCGCGACGGCGCCCCCGCCGCTCCCCGCGAAGACGAGCTCCTCGGGCTGGCGGCGGCCTCATGGGGCAGCGCCACCCACGGCTTCCTGATCATCGGCGGAAAGGACCGGCAGCAGATGCTCGATCTGGCACGCGAGCTGCGCCGGCGTCTCGAGGCCGTGCTCTGAACGGGCCGAACGCGGCCCGCGGGGCCGAACGCGGCCTGCGAGGCCGAACGCGGCCTGCGAGGCCGAACGCG
>JALSKC010000070.1 GCA_026989055.1 Paracoccaceae bacterium | reverse complement strand
GGCCGAACGCGGCCTGCGAGGCCGAACGCGGCCTGCGAGGCCGAACGCGACCGCACGCGCGAGGCCGGAGCCGCGCGGCCAGGCGCCCGGAGCGCCGGCGCGGTCTCAGAACCGCAGTTCCGGGGGCAGGTGAACTGACTCCAGCGAGGGGATCACCAGATCGGCCCCGTCGAAATCATCCGCATCCGTATAGGCCGAGGGCGTCACCACCACCCGCAGCCCCGCGCCGCGCGCCGAGAGCACCCCGTTGCGGCTGTCCTCGAAGGCGAGGCAGGCGTCGGCCGGCAGGCCCAGCTTGCGCAGCGCCAGTTCGAACACGTCCGGCGCAGGCTTCTTGGCTGCCACCATGTCGCCGGCGGCGATTTCGTCGAAGATCCCGGTCGCCGGGCGGCCCCAGCAGCAGCGCGTCAGCGCCTCGACATTGGGCAGGTTGGTGGTGGTGGCCACGGCGATCTTCAGCCCGGCGGCGCGGGCGCGCGCGATCAGATCGGCCACGCCGGGGCGCAGGGACAGTTCGCCGGCCGCAAGGATCGCCCCGTAGGCCGCCGTCTTTTCGGCGTGCAGCCGGGCGATTTCCTCGGCGCCCAGTCGGCGGGCGGTTTCGGGCAGGGTGGCCTGAAAGGCGGCGATGCGTTCCTTGCCGCCGGTGGTCTTCAGCAGATCGCGGTAGAGATCGCGGCTCCAGTGCCAGCCGAGCCCCCATTTCTCGAAGGTCCGGTTGAAGGCGGCGCGATGTGCCTCTTCGGTCTCGGCCAGCGTGCCGTCAACGTCGAAAATCAGGGCCTTCAGGGGCATGGCCGTCACCGGAACCGGCTTTCGATGAAGGCGGGCAGGGCGTCGAAACGCTCGAAGGCCATTTCGTGCGGAAGCTCCTCGGCCGGGGTCTTGCGATAGCCGCCCAGAAACAGCGCAAAGGGCACGCCGGCGCGCGCGGCGGTTTCGGCGTCCACCTCGCTGTCGCCCACATAGAGGCTGTTTTCAGGGTCGGCGCCGAGCATCTCGAACACCTTGAGCAGCGGCGCCGGGTCGGGTTTGGTCTCGGGCAGGCTGTCGCCGCCCAGAACCGCGCCGAAATGGCCGAGGATGCCGAAATGATCCAGCACGAAGCGCGCCGGGCGCAACGGCTTGTTGGTGCACAGCCCCAGCGCGTGGCCGTCGGCCCCGAGCCGGGCAAGCAGATCGGCAACGCCTGGGTAGAGGGCCGAGTGTTCCGCTGCGCTGTTGTAGCGTTCCTTGAACTCGGCCAGCATCTTCTCCTGCAGGGCGGCATCGGCGACCACCCCCTGTTCGGCGATCATCCGGGCAACGAAGGTGGCCGCGCCGTTGCCGATGAAGCTGCGCGTCTGCTCCAGCGTGATCGGCTCAGCGCCCACCCCCCGGAGCACCGCATTGGCGATGGCGCGGATGTCGGGGGCGCTGTCGATCAGCGTGCCGTCGAGGTCGAAGACTATGGCGGTCATGGCGGTCATGGCGGTCCTGTTTCGGCCCGGAGGCTTGCGGGCATCTGTTGACGGGTTTCAGGGTCGTTCAGAGTGCGGCGTAGCGGAAACGCCCCTGCGACAGCCTTTCGGCCTTGCCGATGCCGGGCCGGTCAAGGTGGTAGCCGATCAGCACCATGTCATCGGCCGCGATCCGCTCCAGAAGCTTCAGCCGCGTGGCCGCGCCGGCAGCCTGGTCCTGGTCCGAGCCCGACGGCCAGTCGGGGCGTTCGAAGGCCATGTGGCCGTTGGTGAGCGCGTCCCCCACCACCATGACCTGCGTGCCGCCGGCCTCCAGCGCAAAGGCATAGTGGCCGGGGCTGTGGCCGAATGTCGGGATCGCCAGCACGCCGGGCAGGATCTCGGTTTCGCCCTCGAACAGGGTGAAGGCTTCCGCGCCCAGCGTTTCCAGCCGCCGCTGCGCGCCGACGGCAAAGCTGGTCCGGGCCTCGCCGATGCGGTTCACGGTTTCCGGGTCGGACCAGTAGTCGAATTCGACCCGGCCCATCATGTGCCCGGCCTCGTGGAACACCGGCTCGTCGAAATCGTCGAGCAGGCCCCAGAGGTGGTCGGGGTGGCCGTGGGTGAAGATCACGTGGGTCACGTCCTCGGGCGCCACGCCGATCGCATCCAGCGCATCGGGAAGTTCGCCGGCGGTTTCCTGAAAGGCCGGGCCGGCGCCGGTATCGAACAGCACGGTGCGGCTGCCGTCGCGCATAAGCGTGACGTTGCAGGGCGGGGCGACGCGCTCGGGGATGGCGTCGATGCCGTGCCCTTTCAGCAGTTCGGCCAGTTCGTCCTGCGGGGCAGGGCCGAAGACGAAGCTGCCGGGCAGGGTCAGGTTGCCGTCCGACAGGCTGTCGATGCGCACCCCGCCGGCCTCGATCGTGGCCTGCGACCAGGCCCGGGCCGGCAGGCCGGCGGCCAGCGCGGCGGCGCCGGTGGCGGTCAGGAAATTTCGGCGGGTGATTTTCACGGGTTCATTCTCCGGTTCTGGTGATCCGCCGACGGTCAGCCGCAGGCTCAGCCGAGCGCGGCCTCGGCCGCGGCGCGGATGGCGCGGATATTGTCGCCGTAAACCTCGGGCCTGTCCACCGAGCCGCCGCGAAAGACGGCGCTGCCGGCCACCAGCACGTCGGCCCCGGCGGCGGCCACAAGGGGGGCGGTGTTCGGGTCCACCCCGCCGTCGATCTCGATATGCACCGGGCGGTCGCCGATCATCTCGCGCAGGGCGCGCACCTTGGCGGTCATGTCGATGAACTTCTGCCCGCCGAAGCCGGGGTTGACGGTCATCACGCAGATCAGGTCCACGCTGTCGATGAGCTCGGCGGCGGCGCTGGCGGGCGTGCCGGGGTTGAGCGCCAGCCCCGCCTTCATGCCCGCACCCCGGATCGCCTGCAGCGTGCGGTGGATATGCGGGCCGGCCTCCAGATGGGCGGTGAGGATGTCGGCGCCGGCATCGGCATAGGCCTCGATATAGGGATCCACCGGCGCGATCATCAGGTGCACGTCCATCACCGTTTTCACATGCGGGCGGAAGGCCTTTACCGCCGGCGGGCCGAAGGTGAGGTTGGGCACGAAATGCCCGTCCATCACGTCCAC
>JALSKC010000069.1 GCA_026989055.1 Paracoccaceae bacterium | reverse complement strand
CGGTCCTTGACCAGCTTTTCCATCTCTTCCATCGCCGGGATCAGGAACTTGCGCGGGTCGAACTCGCGCGGCTTTTCGCTGGCCACCTTGCGGAACTGGCCGGTGATCGCCATGCGGTTGTCGGTGTCGATGTTCACCTTGCGCACGCCCATCTTGATGCCCTTTTCGATTTCCTCGACCGGCACGCCGTAGGTCTGGGGCATCTCGCCGCCGAACTCGTTGATCAGGTCCTGCAGATACTGCGGCACGCTGGAGGAGCCGTGCATCACCAGATGCACGTTGGGGATCTTGGCGTGGATCTCGGCGATGCGGTCCATCGCCAGGATCTCGCCGTCGGGCTTGCGCGAGAACTTGTAGGCGCCGTGGCTGGTGCCGCAGGCGATGGCCAGCGCGTCCACCCTGGTCTTTTCCACGAAGTCGCGGGCCTGGTCCGGGTCGGTCAGCAGGTCTTCGCGGCTGAGCTTGCCTTCGGCGCCCGAGCCGTCTTCCTTGGCCGCTTCGCCGGTCTCCAGGCTGCCGAGCACGCCCAGCTCGCCCTCGACGGATGCGCCCACCCAGTGGGCCATGCGCGCGACGCGCTCGGTGATCTCGACGTTGTATTCGTAAGACGCGGGGGTCTTCATGTCGGCTTCCAGCGAGCCGTCCATCATCACGCTGGTGAACCCGTGGCGGATCGCGCTCAGGCAGGTGGCCTCGTTGTTGCCGTGGTCCTGGTGCATGCAGATCGGGATGTCGGGGAACATCTCGGCCAGCGCCTGGATCATGTGGCGCAGCATGATGTCGCCCGCATAGGAACGCGCGCCGCGGCTGGCCTGCATGATCACCGGCGCGTCACAGGCCGCGGCCCCGCGCATGATCGCCAGGCCCTGCTCCATGTTGTTGATGTTGAAGGCCGGCACGCCATAGTCGTTCTCGGCGGCGTGGTCCAGCAGTTGTCTGAGCGTAATAAGTGCCATGTGGGTCTCTCCTCAAGCGTTTTGCGCGCTGCGCTCCAGCGCCGCGATACCGGGAAGGGTCTTGCCCTCCAGCCATTCCAGAAATGCGCCCCCGGCCGAGGACACATAGGTGAAGTCGTCCGCGACGCCTGCGTGGATCAGCGCCGAAACCGTGTCGCCGCCACCGGCAACCGCCACCGCGCGGCCGGCCTTCGCCAGCCCGGCCGCATGGCGCGCAAGCTCGGTCGTGCCCGCATCGAAGGGCGGGATCTCGAAGGCGCCCAGCGGGCCGTTCCACAGGATGGTCTTTGCACCGTCCAGAACCTGCGCGAATTCCGCGACCGCCTTGGGCCCGGCATCGAGGATCATCAGATCGTCGGGGCAGGAAGACGCATCCGTTACAACGGCCTCGATCCCGGCCCTGAACTCGGCCCCGCATCTCACATCTGCCGGCAGCAGCACCCTGCAGCCCGACTTTTCGGCCAGCGCGCGGATCTCCCTCACCGTGTCGGCCTGGTCGGTTTCGTGCAGCGACTTGCCCATCGGCGCGCCATCGACAAACAGGAAGGTGTTGGCCATCGCCCCGCCGATGATCACCGCGTCCAGCTTGGAAACGAGGTTCTTCAAAACCGGGATCTTGGTGGAGATCTTGGCCCCGCCCACGATCGCCACCGACGGCCGCTCGGGGTCTTCGAGCGCCGCCGTCAGGGCATCGATTTCGGTTTTGAGCAGCGGCCCGGCATAAGAGGGCAGGAATTCGGCGATCGCGGCGGTCGAGGCATGGGCGCGGTGGGCGCAGCTGAACGCATCGTTCACATAGATGTCGCCCAGCGCCGCCAGCGCCTTGCCCATTTCCGCATCGTTCGCCTCTTCGCGCGGGTCGAAGCGCAGGTTCTCGCACAGCAGCACCTCGCCGTCCTGAAGCGCGCGCGCGGCGGCTTCGGCCTGCGCGCCGGTGCTGGCGGCGACGAAGGCCACCGGCACGCCGAGCGCATCCGCCAGATCGTCCTTGATCCGGGCCAGAGACATCTCCGGCACCACCTGCCCCCTGGGGCGGCCGAAATGCGACAGCACCACCAGGCGCGCGCCCTTCGCCAGCAGCGGTTTCATGCCGGCGGCAAAGCGCGTGATGCGGGTGGCATCGCTGACCTTGCCGTCCTGCATCGGCACGTTCAGGTCGGCGCGCACCACCAGCACCTTGCCGGTGACATCAACGTCGGAGATCGCAGGCACCGCCATCAGATCAGCTTTCCCATTGCCACGGCGGTATCTGCCATGCGGTTGGAGAAGCCCCATTCGTTGTCATACCAGGTGAGGATTCGGCACAGGCGGCCTTCCATCACCTTGGTCTGGTCCATGTGGAAG
>JALSKC010000068.1 GCA_026989055.1 Paracoccaceae bacterium | reverse complement strand
CCAGCCTGATGCTCCTTCAAGATACCGATGATCCGCTCTCCGCCGAAACGGCTTCTCTTCATCGTCTGTCCCCTCCGTCGAAGAACAGACCAACACAAATTCGAGGACTTTTCTGGGGAGCAGGTCATGGGCGAGACCGCTTTTTCGTTCGGAATCCGCGAATTCTCGCCTTCTGATGCTCCAGATCAATTGACCACCACACTCCGGGAGCAAACGGCTAGTCAAACTCGGACAGGATATTGTGCTGCTGCTCGATCGCCAGCATGTATTTCCGGCCTTTCCGGCCCGACTTGATGAAGGATTCGTAGGCCAGCAGCCGGATCACCGCCAGAACGCCGGCATAGCTGTCGAAGATATTCGGGTTATCGACAGGGCAGATGATCTTCCAGCGGGCGTGCTCGGCAAGCGTTTCGCCGGTGGGGTCGGTGATCAGCAACACGTCGGCGCCGGTTTCCGCGATCGCCTCGATATATCGTTCCAGCTTCTTTGCCAGGCGCCTGACCGCAACCACCATGACCACATCGCCGGGGCCCAGATCCGCGATCCGCTCGGCTATGGTTTCGCCGGCGCCGGGCATCTGCCGTGTCCTGGGGCGAAACTGGATGAACTGCCAGCGTGCATAGGCCGCGAAGAAATGGCTGTTGCGCAGCCCGAGAAAGCCGAGGTTTCCGGCAAAACACAGGCTGGTCGTGATCTCGTCCAGTTCCCGGGGATGCAGGTTGGCAAGGGCGGTGCGCAACAATGCCGCTTCCTGATCTGCAAACCGTTCGACCAGATTGCCGGTTGGCGGTGCGGGCGCGGTTTCCTCTTCGGGCTGCAGCGACAGGGGCGAGCCCGGCCCGATGGCAGCGCGCAGGTGCTTGCGAATCTGGGTGTAGCTGTCAAACCCGATCTGCTGCACCATCCGGGTCACGGTAGAGTTCGACACCTGCGCCCTTGCGGCAAGTTCCGAGGCGGAAAAAATCAGGATCTGGTTTGGATTTTCCAGAATGAGATCGGCAAGCTGACGCTCGCGCGCGGTGAGCCTGCCATAGGCCGCCTGGATGATGGATTTGAGGCGGGTATTATTATCCATTCATTTCAAACATCTGCGGTGGTTTCTGGGCGACATGACCTGCTTTCTCCTTCGGCTCATTCCACAGCAAGCGCCGGATCATATCAACCTTGGAAGAATATTTCCAAAAATTATCAACTCTCTGGAAATATTGCTCCAAGATGTTGGAAATTTGTTTCCAGAGCCGTCTGCCACGCGGCTGTCGGAACATCTGCGCGAAAGAACAACGCGAAAGAACAAGGGGGGTGGATCGCACATGTCGGAGGAGGCCAGGCCCACGGACGCGCCGCTTGCCGTGTCGATCAGGAACATGAGCAAGTGGTGTGGCGACTTCAAGGTTCTGACCGACATCAATCTGGATGTCAGGCAGGGCGAACGGATCGTGATCTGCGGCCCCTCGGGCAGCGGAAAATCCACGCTGATCCGCTGCATCAACCATCTCGAAGTGCACCAGGAGGGCAGTATCGTCGTCGATGGGGTCGAACTGTCCGCGAACATGAAGAATGTCGAGGCGGTGCGCCGCGATGCCGGCATGGTGTTCCAGTCCTTCAACCTGTTTCCGCATCTCACGGTGCTTGACAACTGCATCCTGCCGCAGCGCCGGGTGCTCAAGCGCAGCAAGGCCGAAGCGCGGGAGGTGGGGATGAAGTTCCTTTCCCGCGTGAAGATCCCCGAGCAGGCGGACAAATACCCCGGTGAGCTTTCCGGTGGTCAGCAGCAGCGGGTGGCGATTGCCCGGGCGCTGTGCATGGAGCCGAACCTGATGCTGTTCGACGAGCCCACCTCGGCGCTGGACCCGGAGATGGTCAACGAGGTGCTCGATACCATGGTCGAACTGGCCAACAGCGGCATGACCATGCTGTGCGTCACCCACGAGATGGGGTTTGCCGCCAGGTTGCCGACCGGGTGATCTTCATGGATGCCGGCCAGATCGTCGAGGAAAACACGCCCGCGGAATTCTTACCAGTCCCCGGCATGAGCGCACCAGGGCGTTCCTGGGTCAGATCCTTTAGGGGTGCTCAGATGTTCGAGTTTCGGTTTTTCGAAATCTGGCGCTCGCGCGAATATATCGACGTCCTGCTGAACGGCATTTTCACCAGTTTCCGGCTGACCGTCGTCGGCAGCGCCATCGGGTTTGCCTTCGGCGTGGTGCGTGCCCTGGCGCAGGGCTGAACGGTTCCGCTGGTGATCCGGGCCGCCGCGGTCTCCTATGTCGAGTTCATCCGCAACACGCCGTTCATCGTGCAGCTGTTCTCCGTGGTGTTCGGCCTGCCGCTTCTGCTCAATTATCGCTGGCCGCTCGAGTCTTCGGCCGTGCTGGCCATCGTGCTCAACTTTTCGGCCTATCTGGGCGAGGTGATCCGCGCCGGGATCGACGTCATCGCGAAAGGCCAGCGCGAAGGGGCCTATTCGCTGGGCATGACCCCGCGTCAGACCCTGTTCGACGTGATCCTGCCGCAGGCCATTGCCAATGTATATCCGTCGCTGACCAGCCAGTTCATCTTTCTGTTCCTGACAACCGGGCTGATTTCCGAGGTCGGGGTCGAAGACCTGACCTGGGCCGGGCGTTTCATCGCCGACCGGACCTTCCGCGACTTCGAGGTGTTCATCACGCTGACCGTTCTCTACATGGCCATGTCCTATTTCTTCATGGGGGCGCTTCAACTGATCAGGCAGTTCGCCTTTCCGTGGTGGGGGCGCAAATGACCGATTTCCTGAAAATTATCTTCGGCGATTTCTACGGCCAGATGTTGAGCATCCTGCTGAGCGCCACACAATGGACGATCTATCTGTCGCTGGTGGCCTTCATCGGCGGCGGGTTGATCGGGATGCTGATGACCATCCTCAAGATTGCGCCATCGCGTGTTTTGCGCGGTTTCGCCACCGCCTATATCTGGCTGTTCCAGTCGGTGCCGCTCCTGATGCTGCTGTTTCTGATCGGCCTGGGCGTGCCGTCGTTCTTCCAGGTCAATGTCACCCCCTGGACGGCGGCGGGGGTGTCGCTGACGCTGTTCACCAGCGCCTTCATGTCCGAGGTCTGGCGCGGCGCGCTGGAAAGCGTGCCCAGGGGCCAGTGGGAGGCCGGGCGCGCCGTCGGCATGACCTTTAGCCAGATCCTGGTCGATATCATCGCCCCGCAAGCCCTGCGTATCGCCACGCCGCCCACGGTCGGCTTCATGGTGCAGGTGATCAAGGGCACGTGATGGCCTATATCATCGACTTCACCGATGTCATGCGCTGGGGCAGGAAGATCGCCAATTCGCAGGTGGACGGGGCGGAGCCGTTCATCGTGTTCCCGATCATCGCACTGATCTACTTCGCGCTCTGCTTTCCGCTGTCGCACTGGTCCAAGGTGCTGGAACGCAAGCAATCGAAGGGCCGGTCAGGTTGATCAATTACCAGCAGAGGAGTGAGAACATCATGTTTACCAAGATCAAGAAGCTTGCGCTTGCGACCTGCGTCCTGGGCAGTATGGCCCTGGCGCCGGTCTCGGCGCTGGCCGACCAGTTGCAGGATATCCTGTCGCGCGGCTCGATCACCATCGGCGTGCCGGAAAACTTTCCGCCCTTCGGCTCGGTCGGGGCCAATTTCGAGCATCAAGGCTATGACGTGGACGTGGCCAGGATGATCGCCGAGGATCTCGGGGTCGAGCTCAAGCCGATCACCTCCAAACAGCGCATCCCCTTCCTGACCTCGGGCAAGGTCGATCTGGTGGTTTCCTCCATGGGCGCCAACCCGTCGCGGGCCAAGTCGATCTGGTTCTCGAACGCCTATGCGCCGTTCTTCTCGGCCGCCTTTGTCGGGCCGGATGTCAAGGTGTCCTCGCCCGCCGACCTGGTGGCCTGAAAGTGGGCGTGACCGGCGGCACGATCGAGGATCTGGAACTCAGCCGCAACTTGCCCGACGGGGCGGAACTGATCCGCTTTGGCGACAATGCGGCGACGATCTCGGCATTTCTGGCCGGGCAGGTCCAGGTTCTGGTGACCGGCAACACGGTAGCGGCCAAGGTCGGCAAGGACAACCCCGACCTGAAGCTGGAAACCAAGTTCATCGTGCGCCAGTCCCCCCGCCTTCATCGGCGTCCGGCAGGGCGAGATGAGCATGCTGCAGTGGGTCAACGTATTCGTTCTGCACAAGAGGCTCGGGGGGCAGCTGAACGAGCTGTCGCTGAAATGGCTGGGGCAGGAGCTTCCTGATCTGCCCGATCTTTGAGCCGCAACAAGCATGACAGCGGGCGGGACGGCAGGAATTCGCCCCGCCCGAGATCAAGGGGAAGTTCCCGATTGTTTCAGGGCCGGGTTCCGGCGGTCTGTCGTCGGGTCTGAATGCGGCCTTCACGCAGGACAGGGAGGGTGCCATGAAAGGGCCGAGATACTTTGCGCCTTCCGGGGGGCTGCCGCCGCAGACATCCCTGCTGAGCGACCGGGCGGTATTCACCAATGCCTGTGCCGTCATTCCGAAGGGAACCTTCAGCGACATCGTGACCAGCTATCTGCCCGGCTGGAAGCACACCCGGCTCTGGGTCCTGTCGCGGCCGCTTTCCGGTTTTGCCGAAACCTTTTCCCAATGCCTCATGGAAGTGGCGCCGGGCGGTGGCAGCGCGAAGCCCGAGACCGACCCCCAGGCCGAAGCGGTGCTGTTCGTCGTCGAGGGGCGCGCCGAACTTGCGCTGGAGGGCGTATCGCATGACCTGACACCGGGCAGCCATGCCTATCTGCCGCCCTCGGCGAACTGGTCGTTTCGCAATACCGGCGAGTCGGCGGTCAGGTTCCACTGGATACGCAAACGCTACGAACATGTGGACGGGCTGAGCGCCCCGGAGTCTTTCGTCGTCAACGAGGCGGACATTCCCCCGGAGCCGATGCCCGACACCGAAGGCGCCTGGGCGACGACCCGCTTTGTCGATGTGGCCGATCTGCGCCACGACATGCATGTGACGATCGTCACCTTGCAACCGGGCGCGGTCATCCCCTTCGCGGAAACCCATGTGATGGAGCATGGGCTTTACGTTCTGCAAGGAAAGGCCGTCCATCACCTGAACCAGGACTGGGTAGAGGTCGAAGCCGGAGATTAGATGTGGCTGCGCGCCTTCTGCCCGCAGGCCTGTTACGCCGGCGGACCGGGGCCGTTTCGTTATCTGCTCTACAAGGACGTGAACCGGCACATGAAGCTCGGCCCGCCGTGGCCCTCCGAGCGCCGGTGATTGGCGGCGTCGGCCCCGGCATGGCGCCGGCCGAGGGCCGGGCGCCCCCGTTTGCGCCTTTTGAACCATGCAAGCCGCAAACGGGCAACCGTGTATACGCGCGATCTGCTGGCGTGAACGAGAAAGTGCGGCGCAGTCTCTGCGTCTGCCGAAGAACCTTCGCCCCCGGTCCCATCCCCTCTGCCACTTCTCAGCATCCAGTCGCCCTGCGCGCGCAAGAGTGCTTGCGCCTTCGCTGATTTGTGGGCGTTTGTGGGCGGCGAGATCGTCGGCGATCACGACACCGCAGGGTTGCAGGCAAGGCGCGAGTCGAGTTTCGATACAGGTTTCGATACAGGTTTCGATACAGGTTAGGTATAGAACGCGGCCCGGTTCATGGGCCCCGCGGGAGTCAGCCCTGCCAGCCGGCCAGATTGGCCCTGATGCGCCGGATCCGGTCTTCGGTTTTCGGGTGGCTCAGCAGCCAGGCCGGCACCGCGCCGCCGTTCGCGCCGGTCAGCCTGTCCAGCTTCTCGAACAGCGAAAGCTGCGGCCCGGCGCCGATTCCGGCCTTCAGCAGGAGCGCGGTGGCATAGGCGTCTGCCTCGTATTCGTCCGCCCGGGACAGGCGCGCCGCCAGCAGGCTGGTAAGCGCACCGGCAACGAGCGGCCCCAGCCCGGGCAGGAACCGCGCCAGCACCATCCCCAGCGCGGTGCGCAGCGCGTTCTGGCCGGAAAAGTCGATCATGCGCCGGCGGGCATGTCCCAGCGCCACATGGCCGAGTTCATGGGCGATCACGCTGGCCATTTCCGCGGCGCTGATCTCGCCCTGCCGGTAGTGGTCGTAGAAGCCGCGGGTGATGAAGATCCTCCCGTCCGGCGCCGCCAGACCGTTCACCGGGGCGACCTCGTAGATATGCACCGGGATGCGCGGCAGTTCCAGGGCTTCGGCCATGCGATCGGTCAGCGCCTTCAGTTCCGGATCGGCCAGTTCGCTCGAGCGGCGGTTCAGCTCCTGCGCCGTCCGCCAGGCCGAAAAACGGTACATCGCCAGCCCGTAGAGCAGTGCCAGCAGGATCGGGGTCAGCTTCAGCATGTTCCGGATATGGCCTCGCCGGGCGGTGCAGGCAAGGGTGGCGGTGGCGCGCCGCTCAGTCGCCGGCGGTTTCGCCAGGCTCCCTTTCCCGGCCCGGGGCCAGGGCCAGCCACCCCAGCACCAGGGCCACGGCGGCCGCGGCCAGAAAGCCCGAGACGTTGCCGGCGATGTCCGCAACCATCTCGATCTGGTCGTAGAAGAGGAAACCGAGCCCGGTAAAGAGTGCAACCCAGACGAGTTCGCCGGCGGCGGCCCAGGCGGAAAAACCGGCCCAACCCATCCCGGTGGCCCCGCCGATGAAGTTCACATAGGGGCCGAGCGGGCTGAGCAGCCAGCGCGAGAGGAACACCCCCGGCCCGCCCCATCGCCGCGAGAAGTGGCGCGCCCGTCGCAACAGTGCGCGGCGCCGCGGCGAGGTGTGCTCGATCCGGGCCAGCACCCCTTGCCCCCGGCGCCCGATGGCAAAGCCGGTCTGGTCGCCGATCACCGCCCCGGCATAGGCCGCGGCCCCGGTCGCCGCCAGCGACAGGTCTCCGGCGGCGGCAAAGGCGCCGCCCGCCACCATCAGCAGCGATGACGGCACCGGGACTGCCAGGCAACTCAGGAAGGTTACGGCTGCGATCAGCCAGAGCCCGAATTGGGGCACCAGCGCCATGAGGGTTTCGGTCATTCGCGGCCCGCCCCGTAGCCCGCCCTGTAATCGAGCGCCGCGCGGGCGATGTCTTCCTCCAGCTGCTGGACCGTGACCCCCTGGCGCGTGGCGATCTCGGCCAGGGTGGTGCGCCGGCGGGGCATCTGTTCGAGGTGCAGCGCCTCCAGCACCACCTCGTCGGGCAGTTTCCACGACCGAGCGATGTAGCGCGGGGTCATCCAGTCCTCGAAGGCGCGATCGTGATGCGCGGGGTCGGACCAGTAGACCAGGAAGACGATGCTGCGCACGGCGAACAGAACGGTGAATCCCAGCGCCAGCATGAAGCCGCCGGTCAGCACCGGATGGCGGCGCCAGGCGGCGGCGAGGCGCTTCATCCGGGCACGTCCCATGCGACCGGCACCGCGCGCGGCCCGCGAAAGGCCCAGCCTTCGAACACCACCTCGCCGTCCAGCCGCAGGCCCGGCAGCCGCTCGAACAGCATCGGCAGCGCCACCTCGGCGATCAGCGCCCGGCTGGCGGCGGCGCCGGCGCAGAAATGCGGCCCCGCCCCGAACGTGAGCGCAGGCGAGGTGTCGCGCAGGATGTCGAAGCGCTCGGGCGCCTGGAAATGGGCCGGGTCGCGGTTGGCGATGCCGAACATGAAGAACACCCGTTCGCCGGGCTCGAAGCGGACCCCGTTCACCGTGTCGGCGCGCGCCACCTCGCGCGGGCTCATGCCGATCGGGGCAATCCAGCGGGCGTATTCCTCGAAGGCCTGCTGCCAGCCCGCCTCGCCGTCGCGGATCAGCGCCAGCTGGTCCGGGTGCTTCAGAAGCGCCCAGGCGGTGCCGGCGATGGCGTCGCGCGGCTCGTTCTGCCCGCCCGAGATCGCCAGCTTGACATTGGCGCGAACGCTGTCCTCGGGCAGCCCCGCCTGCAGTTGCACCGACAGCAGCGACATGTCGGGCGCGCGCCGCTTTTCCGGCATCATGCGCGAAATGTGATCGTCGATCAGCGCCGTGGCCGCATGGCAGCGCGCTTCGACCTGCGCATCGCCCGCATAGTTGGCAATGCCGTCGATCATGCCCTGGCTGGCGCGGTCCATCTCCAGCGCGCTCATGGTCTCAAGCCCGGTGATGACCCGCAGCGCCTCGCCCGAAAGCGGTCGCGCATAGTCGGCCACAAGATCCGCCCGCCCGCGCGGGGCCATGTCGGCCAGGATTTCCCGCGCCGCGGCGCGAAACGCCGCCAGCCAGTGGTCGCGCACGGTGCGCGGCGAAAACGCCGGAAAGGTCGCGCGCCGCTCGCTCCGATGCGCATCGCCATCCTTGCGCATCATGTTCTGCCCCATCAGCCGGGTCATCAGCCCCTCGGGCTGGTCCGAGGAAAACACATCGATGCGTTTTTCCTGCGCGAAGATGTCGTCGCGCCGGGTGAACAGCGTGGCCCCGAGTTCCGGCACGAAGGCGATCGGCGTTTCGGCCTGCATGCGCGCCAGGTCCGGGTAGGGATCGCGATACAGGGCGTCCGGGTCGAGGTGGACAACCGGAGGGTCGGTCATGGTCAGCCTTTCCTGAGCCCCTTTCCCGCCATAGCAGCAGAAAGCCGCCGCCGGTGCAAGCCGCTCCCGGGCCGGGTCGGGCCGGCGGCGCGGCGCGCTCAGCGGCCGAGCAGCTTCATTCCCGCCTCGATTCCGGCAAGCGTCATCGGCACCATGCGTTCGGGGCCGATGATCTCGCGAATCATCTGCACCGAGGGGGTATGCGCCCAGTAGCGCTCGGGCACCGGGTTGATCCACAGGCGATCGGGCCATTGCCCGACGGCCCGGCCGAGCCAGACGGCGCCGGCCTCCTCGTTCACGTGCTCGTTGGCCCCGCCGGGCCAGGCGATTTCATAGGGGCTCATGGTGGCATCGCCGACGAAGATGCATTTCCAGTCCGCCCCGTAGGTATGCAGGATCTCCCAGGTCGGGGTCTGATCGCTCCAGCGGCGGCGGTTGTCGCGCCACACGCCTTCGTAGAGGCAGTTGTGGAAGTAGAAATGCTCCAGGTGGCGGAATGTGCCGCGTGCCGCCGAGAACAGCTCCTCCACCACCTTCACATGCGGGTCCATCGAGCCGCCCACATCCAGAAACAGCAGCACCTTCACCGCGTTGCGCCGCTCGGGGCGGGTTTTCACCTCGAGGTAGCCGGCCTCGGCCGTGGCGCGGATCGTGGCGGGCAGGTCCAGTTCCTCCTCGGCGCCGTCGCGGGCCCATTCGCGCAGCCGCTTGAGCGCCACCTTGATGTTGCGCGTGCCCAGCTCCACCGTATCGTCGAGATTGCGGAACTCGCGCCTGTCCCAGACCTTGACCGCGCGCCGGTGGCGGCTTTCGCTCTGGCCGATGCGCACCCCTTCCGGGTTGTAGCCCCAGGCGCCGAAGGGCGAGGTGCCGGCGGTGCCGATCCACTTGCTGCCGCCCTGGTGGCGGCCCTTCTGCTCTTCGAGGCGCTTCTTCAGCGTTTCCATCAGCCTGTCGAAACCGCCCAGCGCCTCGATCTCGGCCATCTCCTCGGGGGTGAGAAACTTCTCGGCCTGTTTGCGCAGCCAGTCTCCGGGAAGATCCACCGCCTCGAGCACCTGCTCGAGCGTGATCTCCGCCAGCCCCTCGAAGGCGGCGGCGAAGGCGCGGTCGAACCTGTCGAGATGGCGCTCGTCCTTCACCATGGCGGTGCGGGCGAGGTAGTAGAAGCCGTTGATGTCGAAGGTGACCAGCCCGGCGCTCACCCCTTCCAGAAAACCCAGGTATTCGCGCAGGGAAACCGGCACGCCGGTCTTTCGCAGGCTCTCGAAGAAGGGCAGGAACATCGCCGCACGCTTCAGCCCGCGCGGGCCAGATAGATGCCGAGGAAGGTGCCGAGCACGGTGAAGATCAGCGCATATGCCGCTGCATACTGGGCCACGTCGGGCCAGCTTCCCTTGCGGCGGAGCGCCTGCCAGGCGCCGAGGGCGGCACCGAGCAGGGCGGAGACGAGCGTGAACACTGTGGCATCCTCCCGGTTCCGGATCCGCCCGTCGGAGGCACGAGGGCGGCGATGTCGGACTGTCTGCGCGCGATCCGCGCCGGATCTCCTATCCCATAGCGCGCCCAGCCGAGCGCGTCGAGACGGACGGTGCGCGCATCCGCCCGCCGCCCCAGCGCGGCAAGCGCCTCTGCCTTGATCAGCAGCAGGGTTGCCAGCAGTTCGGCGTTCCCGGCCTGCAGGGCGAGGGGGCTGTTGGCGTCGACGATCCGCAGGCTGCGCGCGAAGCGTCCGGCCGACAGCGCATGGGCCGCGCGCTGCACCGCCACATGGGCCGCGTGCAGGCGGGTGGCCGGGTCGGAGCGGAAGATGGCCTCGGCTTCGGTCAGGGCCGCCAGGGCAGCGGGGCTGTCGCGGTTGATCGCCAGCCGACCGTAGGCATGGAGGCTGAATGCCAGGCGGTTGTCCGCCCGGCCCAGCGCCCGGGCCAGGACCACCGCGCGGCGGGCGGCGGCCAGGCGGGCAGCTTCTGGCAGGCGGCGGCTCCCCAGCGCGGCTTCGATCTGGGCGATCCACTCTTGCGGGGTGGGCTCGGGGGGCGTTGTCGGGCGGCGCCTCGTGCCGGCGGGATTGATCCGGGCGAGAATCCCGGGCAGCCGGGCGGCAACCTGCTCCGGGCGCATGCCGCTGCGCAGCTCCGGATCGTAGAAGGCGCGCAGGATCAGCATGTCGAACCCGGTCAGGACGGCGTGGTAATTGTCGTCGTTGAAGACGGAATCCTTCAGATGATACAGGTCGTTGACCGGGCCGAGCGCCTGGGCGATCTCTTCGTGCAGGCAGTCGCGGAATTCCTGCGGGGCGATGCCGGAGGGGATGAACACGGCCAGCCGCGTGCGCCTGGACAGGGCGGCCCAGTCGCGCGGTCCGGCTCCGGCGGCAGGTCGGCGGAAGGCGCGCCAGCTCGAAACGCCGGGGCTGACGAAACAGGCGGCATCCGGGGCGACCCGGCGCATGGCGGCGCGCGGCACGATTTCCACCGTGATCGCGGCTGCCGTTTCCGCCCCCACGCGCCGGATCGGAATGCGCGCCTCGTTGCGCAGCCGGGCAAGCAGCCGCTCCAGGTCACGCATGCCGGCGGCCGAAGGCGGCAGGCCGGTGAGGCGCAGCGTGATCGGCCCCTCGAACCGGCTGAGCACCGGCAAGGCCCGCCCGTTTTCGAGCCGGAAGGCCAGCTGCATGAAGTCGCGCGCCACCGAGACGTTGTCGCGCCGGCTCGGCGGGGCAGGCGTGCCGGGGGGCATCTTCATCGCCGGCAGCGCCGGGAGCGGAGGGGAGGCCGGCGGGGCCGGGGGGGAAACGGTGCAGCCGGCCAGCAGAACGAGCCCGGCCAAGGCGCGAAGTTTTCGCGTGGCGCTCACGCCCGCGCCTCCGTGCCGGAGCAGGCCGCCCCGGAAGGGGCCGTGGAAGGGGCAGTCCCGCCCGGCCCGCTCACGGGCGCGAATAGCGGACGAACGGGGTCAGCGTGCCGACCCGGTCGTGAAGCCGCCGCGCGGTGGTGTTGAAATCCTGCGTCAGCCAGTAGACCGAGGGCACCCCATCGGCATCGGCCGCGGCATAGACCGCCTCGATCAGCGCCCGGCCGATCCCGGTGCCACGCACCGTCGGATCTGCATAGAGATCCTGCAGGTAGCACACACCTTCCGGGCGCCACAGGTGATCATGGTAGATGTAATGCACCAGCCCGACCGGCCGGCCCTTGTGAATTGCCAACAATCCGTGAGACGGCCGTGCGGGGTCGAGCAGCCGTTCAAAGGCGGTGTCTTTCGCCGAATCAGAGAGTTGCGTTTCGTAAAAGGCCAGATAGGCCGTCCACAATTCCAGCCAGCGCGGCTTGTCGGCGACCTCGAGCGGGCGAATTTCCGGTATCATCATCCTCACCTCTGCCCGCGGGCCATGAAGGCCAGCCGTTCGAACAGATGCACGTCCTGTTCGTTCTTGAGCAGCGCGCCGTGCAGCTTCGGCAGCAGCGAGGCGCCCTCGCGCTTCAGATCCTCGGCGTCGAGATCCTCGGCCAGCAGCAGTTTCAGCCAGTCCAGCGCCTCGGAGGTCGAGGGCTTCTTCTTCAGCCCCGCCTGTTCGCGGATCTCGTAGAACCGGGTCAGCGCGGTGGCCAGCAGCCGCTCCTTGATGCCGGGGAAATGCACCTCGACGATCCTTTTCATCGTCTCCATGTCCGGGAAGCGGATATAGTGGAAGAAGCAGCGGCGCAGGAAGGCATCCGGCAGTTCCTTCTCGTTGTTGGAGGTGATGATGACGATGGGGCGGTGCCTTGCGCGGATGGTCTCTCCGGTCTCGTGGACGAAGAACTCCATCCGGTCGAGTTCCTGCAGCAGGTCGTTGGGAAACTCGATGTCGGCCTTGTCGATCTCGTCGATCAGCAGCACCACCCTTTCCTCCGCTTCGAAGGCCTCCCACAGCTTGCCCTTGCGGATGTAGTTGCGCACGTCGTTGACGCGCGGATCGCCCAGCTGGCTGTCGCGCAGGCGGCTTACCGCGTCGTATTCGTAAAGGCCCTGGCTTGCGCGGGTGGTGGACTTGACGTGCCACTCGATCATCCGCAGCCCCAGGGCCTGCGCCACCTGGCGGGCCAGTTCCGTCTTGCCGGTGCCCGGCTCGCCCTTCACCAGCAGCGGCCGCTCCAGCGTTATCGCGGCATTGACCGCCACCGTCAGATCCTCGGTGGCGACGTAGGAGTCGGTTCCGGTGAATTTCATGTCCTGTCAGGCCCGTGTCAGCATGCATTGCGGCTCTTGCCGGCATGTCTATCCGGCGGGGGGTGCCGCATCAAGCGGTGTCGATCTGCTAGTGACAAGCCCGTGCGCTTGCGATACATCGGCGCGCGAAGGGAGTGTCGGGGCCCGGGCCGCCGGCAGCGGCGGCGAAACGGGCATCCGATCAGCAGGTTGAGTGCACGGCCGCCCGGAAGGGCAGAGGGAGAGCCGGTCCGGCGGGCCGATCAGCGAGGGGAAGCGACCATGAAAGCCGAGGTTTTCCTGCCGGACGATTACCGACCCGCCGAGGACGAGCCGTTCATGAACGAGCGTCAGGTCGAATATTTCCGCCGCAAGCTGCTGGCCTGGAAGGCCGAGCTTCTCGACGAAAGCAGGCAGACGATCGAGGGCCTGCAGGACGGCACCCGCAAGATTCCCGACATCGCCGATCGCGCCTCCGAAGAGACGGACCGCGCGCTGGAGCTGCGCACCCGCGACCGCCAGCGCAAGCTGGTGGCCAAGATCGACGCCGCCCTGCGCCGGATCGAGGCCGGAGAATACGGCTATTGCGAGGTGACGGGAGAGCCGATCTCGCTCAAGCGGCTGGATGCGCGCCCGATCGCTACCATGACGCTCGAGGCGCAGGAGCGCCACGAACGCCGCGAAAAGGTCCACCGCGACAGCTAGGCGTGGCGAGGGTGCGGATCGCCCCGCCAGCCGCCTGCCCCGGGCGCCGCGGCCTGCCGGGCCGGGGGCGGCGGTGCTGAGCGGGCGCGAGGTTGCGGTCGTCGGGGCCGGAATCGGCGGACTGGCGGCAGCGCTGGCGCTGGCCCGCAGGGGCGCGCGGGTATGCGTTTTCGAGCGGGCGCCGCAGCTGTCGGAGGTGGGCGCCGGGCTGCAGATCTCGCCGAACGGGGTGGCCGTTCTCGATGCGCTGGGCCTGGGGGAGGAGCTGCGCCGGCTCGGCCCGCCCGTCGAAGCGATCGAGCTGCGCGACTATCGGCGCGGGGCGCTGGTGGCGCGGCTGCCGCTGCCCGCGCAGGGACGGCCCTTCCTGCCGGTACATCGGGCCGACCTGCTGGAGCTTCTGGCCTCGGCCGCCCGTGCCGCGGGGGTGGAGATCCTGCCGGGGCAGGAGCTGCGCGGCCTGGAAGCGGATCCGGAGGAGCGGCCCGGCCGGCTCCGGCTGGATCTTGCCGGCGGCGCTCGGGAGCGCGTCGGCCTGCTGGTGGGCGCCGACGGGCTGCATTCGCGGGTGCGGCCGTTTCTGAACGGCGCCGCGGAGGCCGGCTTCACCGGGCAGGTCGCCTGGCGGGCGATCGTGCCGGCGCCGCGGGGCATCGCGCCGCGGGTCGAGGTGCACATGGCCCCGGGGCGCCATGTGGTCTTCTACCCGCTGCGCGGAGGAAGGCTGATCAACATCGTCGCGGTCGAGGAGCGCGCCGCATGGCATGCCGAGGGCTGGAATCACCCGGGAGATCCGGCGGTGCTGCGGGAAGCGTTTTCGGCCTTCGGGGGGGATGTCCGGGCGCTGCTGGTGCGGGTCGATCGGGTGATGGTCTGGGGGCTGTTCCGCCACCCGGTGGCGCGGCGCTGGCATGGCAGGGGATGCGTGCTGCTGGGCGATGCGGCGCATCCGACGCTGCCCTTCCTGGCCCAGGGGGCGAACATGGCGCTGGAAGACGCCTGGGTCCTGGCCGACTGCCTTGCGAAGATGCCGCAGGACAGGGCGCTTGCCGCCTATCAGGGCCGGCGGCGCGACCGGGTGCTGCGGGTGGTTGCGGCAGCCGATGCCAATGCCCGGAACTACCACCTGCGCAACCCGGCCCTGCGGCTGGCGGCACATGGCGCGCTGCGTGCGCTCTCGCGCCTGTTCCCCGGCCATCTTCCGGCCCGCTATCGCTGGATCCACGCCCATGACGTGACGCGGGAGGGCTGAGGCGCCCGCGCCGCGCGGCCGTCAGCCGGGCGCCGTCGGTCAGGCCGAGGCTTCCAGCGCGGCGATGATCGGCGAGAAGTCCGCCGCCTTCAGCGAGGCCCCGCCCACCAGCGCGCCGTCCACATTGGCCACGGCGAAGATTCCGGCCGCGTTGTCCGGCTTGACGGAACCGCCGTAGAGGATGCGCACCGAACGGCCGGCCTCGGCCCCGAAGCGCTCTTCCAGCCGGGCGCGGATGAAATCGTGCACCTCGCCGATCTGTGCGGTTGTCGGAACCTTTCCGGTGCCGATCGCCCAGACCGGCTCGTAGGCGATCACGAGGGTTTCGCCGGACAGGTCTCCGGGAACCGATCCGGCCAGCTGCCCGCCTATGACGTCGAGCGTGTTTCCGGCCTCTCGTTCGGCCAGCGTCTCGCCGAGGCAGATGATGACCTTCAGCCCCGCCTCCAGAGCCGCCCGGGCCTTGGCGCGCACCATGTCGTCGGTTTCACCGTGATCGGTCCGGCGTTCGGAATGGCCGAGGATCACATATCCGGCCCCGGCATCGGCCAGCATCCGGGCGGAGATGTCGCCGGTATGAGCGCCCGAATCGGCGGCATGGCAGTCCTGCCCGCCGGTCACGATCGGCGTTCCGGCCACGCGCTCGGACATCCGCGAAAGCAGCGTGGCCGGCGGGCAGAGCAGGATCTCGCACCCCGGGGCGGGGTGGTTGCCGATCAGCCGGGAAACCTCGGCGAGATCGGCCGAAAGCCCGTTCATCTTCCAGTTTCCGGCGGCGAGTTTGGGCTGGTGTGGCATGGCTGCTCCCTGATCTTCCGTTTTGCGGCCTTCCGTTTTGCGGCCTTCCGTTTCCCGTTGCGGAGACGCCTTTTCCGGGCGGCGGGCCGCTTCGTGGCGGAGAGGCGGCACGGCTTGCCGGATCCTGCATCTTCCCGACGCTTCTAGCGGGAAACCGCGGCGGCACCAATGGCCCCTTTGGTCGCGCCCCGCTTGCGCTTTGCCGCCGCCGTTCCCGTCTCCTCCCGGGCGCGGCACCTTCCTTGGGCGGAAGCATCCGCGGCGCGCACCGGCAGTCGCGGCCCCCGACCCGGGAGCGCGCAGCAGGCGGAAGCCTGGCCGGGCAGGCGGGGGCAGGCAGGAGGAGAAGGCGTGCGCTAGAAGCGGATCCGCACCGTTTCGGGCCCGCTTTCGATGCTCAGCGGGCGCTCCAGGTCGTCGGCCAGCAGCGCGGCCAGCCCGAACTGGACGGTCGCGGCCCGGAGCGGCGGGCGCACCTCGGCGCCACCCAGAAGCGCCCAGAGATCCGGTTCGAGGCGCAGCTGCTCGGCTTCGCCCAGCAGCGCCCAGTGGCCCCCGGCGACATTGACCGAGAGCCGCCCGCCGCGCGGCATCGCGGATTCGAGGCACAGCATCAGCAGAAAGGCCAGCTTGACCATGTGACGCGGCTGATCGTCCTCGGGGGCCCAGTGGGCCACCAGGCGGCTGCCGCGCCAGACATCGGCCAGCACCGCCGCGATTTCGCCGCGCCCGATCATCTGGCCGGGTTGCGCCGCGCCGAAGGCGATCCGGAAGAAGCGGATCCGGGCATTGGCGTTTTCGGCGCTTTCGGTGATCAGGCTGAGTTCGGGGCCGGCCATGTCGCCGCTCATCGAAATCAGCTCGACCCCATTGCTGATGGCGCCGATCGGGCTTATCAGATCATGACATATGCGCGAGCCGACGAGATCGAGCAGTTCGCGGTAATGCTGGTTCATGTGGATCCCTCCGGAGGGGCGGTGATGAACGACAATCCGAATGCGCAGCTTCTCCCCGGCATGCTGGTGCGCCACCCGGAGCACCCGCAATGGGGCGTCGGCCAGGTGCAGAGCAACATCGCCGAACGCACCACGGTCATGTTCGAGAATGCGGGGAAGGTCGTGATTCCCGCCGGCTGCGCGGCTCTCGAAATCGTCGTTGACACCTGATGCCCCCGTCTGTTTCCCTTTTCGGATATATCACAACCCAAGGTGGTGTCAAATGGCAGGAGGCGGCCGCAAGCCATTGATTTTCCGGTTTTCGGGCACCGTGCCGGAGCGCCTTCCGGCACGGCGCGCCGGGCGTTCGCGGCCGGAGAGGCGCAGGGGCGATGATCGTCGCTGACCCGGATCTGGAACTGCGCCTGGCCCGAGATGCGCAGGATCTGCGCGCTGCCCGGCGGCTGCGCTACCGGGTCTTCGTGGAGGAGCTGGGCGCACCGGCGCCGGGGGCCGATCATGCGGGCCGGCTGGAGGGGGATCGCTTCGATCCCTTCTGCGCGCATCTGCTCCTGGTGGACCGGCGTGCCGACCCGGCGGACGGAGAGCATGTGGTCGGGCTCTACCGGTTGCTGAGCGCGGAGGATGCGGCGCGCGCCGGGGGCTTCAGCTCCGAGGCGGAATATGATCTCGCGCCGCTGCGCGCGAGCGGGCGACGGCTGCTCGAGCTCAGCCGTTCCTGCCTGGCGCCGGAGCACCGCGGGGGCGGGGCGCTGTTCATGCTGTGGAACGGGCTGGCCGAATATGTCCGCCGCCACCGGTTCGAGCTGCTGTTCGGGGTGGCGAGCTTTCACGGCACCGATGTGGATGCGCTGTCGGAGCCGCTTTCCTACCTGCGCCATTACCATCTCGCCCCGGCGACGCTCAGGCCGCGGGCGCGGGGTGCCCGGGCCCGCCCCCTGGGCGGGCTGGCCCGCCACGAGCTGGACCGCCGGGCGGCGCTGCGTGCGCTGCCGCCGCTGATCAGGGCCTATCTCCGGACCGGCGGGGTGGTGGGCGAGGGGGCTTTCGTCGATCATGACCTCAACACGACCGATGTCTTCATGCTGCTGGAAACCGATCGCCTGAACCCGCGCCAGAAAAGTCTGTACGGCAGCCCTGCCGGCAGCCTTTCCGCCCGCTCGGAGGGAGACGGCTGATGGCGGGCTGGGATCCGGGGCAGGAGCCCGCGCCGGTGCCGGTCGGTCCGGCGGGATGGCTGCGGGTGGTGTTGCGCGGCACGGCCCTGGTGACGGTCATCTTCGGCGGGCTGGGGCTTTTGCTTGCGCTGCGGCTGGTGGAGCGCCCGCTGTGGGGGGTGCACCGGCCCTGGACGCCGCATATCACCCAGAACGTCTGCCGGCTGGCCTTCATCATTCTGGGGGTCAGGCGCAAGGTGCGGGGCAGCCAGATGCGCCGGCACGGGGCGGTGGTCTCCAACCATGCGTCCTGGCTGGACATCTTCGCGCTCAACGCCAGCAAGCGGGTCTATTTCGTCTCCAAGTCCGAGGTCGCCTCCTGGCCGGCCATCGGCTGGCTGGCGCGGGCCACCGGAACGGTGTTCATCAACCGCCGCGCCAGCGAGGCGCTCAGGCAGCGCCGGGCCTTCGTGCAGCGGCTTCGGGCGGGGCACAAGCTGTTGTTCTTCCCGGAGGGAACATCGACTGACGGGTTGAGTATTCTGCCTTTCAAGTCAACGCTTTTTGCGGCGTTCTTCGAGGAAGATCTGCGTCATGATCTGTGGATCCAGCCGGTGACGGTGATCTACCGTGCCCCGGACGGGGCCGATCCGCGCTTTTACGGATGGTGGGGGGAAATGGCCTTCGGGCCGCATCTGCTGCAGGTGCTGGCCGCGCCCCGGCAGGGCACGGTGGAACTGGTCTGGCACGCGCCGCTGCAGGTGGCCGATTTTTCCGACCGCAAGGCGCTGGCCCGGGCCTGCGAACAGGCGGTGCGCGCAGGCTTTCCGCCCGAGCTGGAAAGGGCCGGCGAGGCGCTTTCTCAGCCCATGGCCGAGATCAGCGCGCCTAATGCCTGAACGGGATCGTCCCGATCCCAGACTTCCGCCCCTACTCCAAAGAAATCCGTGACTGGCCAGAGTTTTGCGATGAGATCTTGATCCAGTCCGCCCTCGGCCACCACCGGCACTTCGATCATCTCCGACCACCAGGCGAACAGATCGGCCTCGGCAATCCGCCCGTCCCCCAGCGCGGTCTGCCCGACCGGGCCGAAGCTGACGTAATCGGCCCCCGCCTCGCCGGCGTTCATGCCGTCATGCCTCGAATTGCCGCACCAGGCGCCGATTATGGCATCTTTCCCCAGCGTCTTGCGCACCCGGCGCACCGAACGCGCCCCGTCGCCGAGGTGAACGCCGTCAAGCCCCAGCCGTTCCACCAGCATCACGTGTTCCTCGATCACCAGGGCGATGTCGCGGGCGTGGGTGACCTCGCGCAGGGCATCAGCGGCGCGCGCGATGCGCGCCTCGTCGCGGCTGGAAAGGGCCAGCCGCACACAGGCCACCTCGATGCTGTCCAGCACCCGGGCCAGGGTTTCGGGGAAGGTGGAAAGTTCGAATTCCGGCGGCGAGATCAGGTAGATCTGGGGGCGTTCGGCTTCGGTCATGGTTCCGGGCTCCGGTTGCGGTTTTTCGCCCTATAGACCGGAACGCGCCGCTTGGCTACGTCAACGGCGCGGCGCTTGCCACGGGCCGGGCGGCGGCCTATCACGCGCCGGATCGCTATCGGAGGGGACAATGGCCCGTGAACCCGTGCAGCCGGCCTTCGTGCTGGTGCGCCCGCAGATGGGCGAGAACATCGGCGGCGCGGCGCGCGCGATGTGGAATTTCGGGCTCGAGCGGATGCGCGTGGTATCGCCCCGCGACGGCTGGCCCAGCGAAAGGGCGGTGGCGATGGCCTCGGGGGCGGGGCGGCTGCTTGACGAGGCGGGGATCTTCTCCACCACCGCCGAGGCGGTCGCCGACTGCACCCATGTCTTTGCCACCACCGCCCGCGGGCGCGGCCTCACCAAGCCGGTGATGACGCCGCGGCGCGCCATGGCCGCCGCCCGCGAGATGATCGCGGCGGGCGAAAGGGTAGCGGTCCTGTTCGGCCCCGAACGCGCCGGTCTGACAAACGAGGACGTGGCGCTGGCCTCCACCATCGTCTCGGTGCCGGTCAACCCGGCCTTTCCCAGCCTGAACCTGGCGCAATGCGTGCTGCTGACCGCCTATGAGTGGCACCTCCGGCAGGCCGATGCCCCGCCCGAGCGGATGGCAATGGCGCGCGCCGGGCTTGCCACCCGGCTGGAGGTGGAGAAGCTGGGCGATCATTACGAGGAGCGGCTGGAGGAGGCGGGTTTCTTCTTTCCCCCCGAGAAGGCGGCGGGGATGAAGCTGAACCTGCGCAACCTGTGGTCGCGGATGCCGCTGACCCGGGCCGACGTGCAGCTTCTGCACGGGATCATGCGCCAGATGGCCCGCTGGAAGGAACGCGGCGGCGGGCCGGGGGAGCGCTGAGCCGGCGCCGGGGCGCGCCGGGCTTGTTCCGGGGCTTGTTCATCGCAGGCGCGCTGACTAGGTTCGCAGCGGATCTGCGCGGCGGCGCGAGAGACGGGCGCGAGAGACGGCGCGAGGGGCGGGAAGGACGGGAACGGGAAGGACGGGCACGCAATGAGCCGGAAGCGTTCGATATTCGAGGAAGTCGGAACCGCCGGAGCCTCTCCCCGCCCCGCCCCGCAAGGAGGGCTGATCGGTCGGGATCGGGGCGCGCGCCGCCAGATCCGGCTGTGGCTGATCCTGCTGTTCCTGCTCGTGGCGGTGATGATCCTCGTCGGCGGGTTGACCCGGCTGACCGACAGCGGGCTGGCGATCACCGAGTGGAAACCCGTTCGCGGGGCCATCCCGCCGCTGAGCGAGGCCGACTGGCAGGCCGAGTTCGAAGCCTACAAGGAGATCCCCGAATACCAGTTGCAGAACCGAGGCATGAGCCTTGCCGAATTCAAGGCCATCTACTGGTGGGAATGGGGCCACAGACAGCTCGGGCGCATGATCGGGCTGGTCTGGGCGGTCGGCTTCCTCGCCTTTCTGGCATCGCGCAGGATTCCGCCGGGCTGGACGGGCCGGCTTCTGGCGCTCGGCCTGCTGGGCGGGCTGCAGGGGGCGATCGGCTGGTGGATGGTCTCCTCCGGCCTGGGCGGAGAGATGCTGGATGTGGCCAGCTACCGGCTGGCGATCCACCTCGGGCTGGCCTTCGTCATCCTCGGGCTGATCGCCTGGATGGTCTTCACCCTGGGCCGCTCCGAGGCCGAGCTGCTGCAGGCCCGGCGCGCGAAGGAACCGCGGCTGGTGCGGCTGGGCGGCTGGATGCTGGGGCTGCTGTTCGTCCAGATCCTTCTGGGGGCGCTGGTCGCCGGCATCGACGCGGGCCGCGGCTATACCGACTGGCCGCTGATGGCCGGGCAGTTCTTTCCGCCCGACGCCTTCGATCTGCGCCCGCTGTGGCGCAACTTCTTCGAGGATGACGGGCTGGTGCAGTTCATCCACCGCATGTGGGGCTATCTGGTGTTCCTCTTCGGTCTGTGGCTGTGGCGGGTCAGCCGGGCCAGCGGCAACATGGCGACCCGGCGTGCCTTCGACTGGATGGCGGTGATGCTGTTCGGCCAGCTGGTGCTGGGTATCGGCACGGTGATGTATTCGGCGCCGGTTCATCTGGCGCTGCTGCACCAGCTGGGGGCGGTGGCGCTGTGGGTTCTGGCGCTCCGGGCCCGCCATCTGGCGCTGTTCCCGCCGGCGCAGTCGCTGCGGGGGGCG
Organism: Paracoccaceae bacterium; assembly: GCA_026989055.1. Taxonomy (GTDB): domain Bacteria; phylum Pseudomonadota; class Alphaproteobacteria; order Rhodobacterales; family Rhodobacteraceae; genus JAJRUE01. The sequence continues at coordinate 21,287 of JALSKC010000068.1, read as the reverse complement.
GGGGCATGAGCGCGCCGCGGGAGAGCGCCTGCGGGAACAGCGCCTGCGGAGGGGGAGGAGCCGGCGGCAGCGGGGAGGCCCATCGGGAACTCATGTCCTTCCAGCGCGAAACCGAGGCGCTGGCGCAGGTGGCCGGGCGGCTGGGGTGGGACCGCGAAACCGTGATGCCGCGCGGTGCGGCGGCGCAGCGGGCCGAGGAGGTCGGCGCCCTGGAGGCGGTGCTGCACGCCCGGCGCACCGATCCGCGCATCGGCGAATGGCTGGAGAAGATCGACCCCGGGCGCCTCGACGAGGCGGGCCGCGCCAGCCTGCGCCTGATCCGCCGCAGCTACCTGCGCCACACGAAGGTTCCGGGGCCGCTGGCTGCCGAGATCGCCCGTGTCACCTCGCTGGCCCAGGGCATCTGGGCGCAGGCCCGCGCGGCGGAGGATTTCTCCGCCTTCGCCCCCACCCTCGAGGAGGTGGTGGCGCTCAAGCGCGAGGAAGCGGCGGCGCTGGCCGATGGCGGTGATCTCTATGACGCGCTGCTTGACGACTACGAGCCGGGCATGACGGCGGGCGAGCTGGAGCGGATGTTCGCCGCGCTGCGCCCGCGGCTGGTGGCGCTGCGCGAACGCCTGCTGGGGGCGGAGCGCCAGCCCGCGCCGCTGACGGGCAGCTTCGACGAGGCCGGGCAGATGGCGCTTGCCCGCGAACTGGCCCGCGCCTTCGGCTACGATTTCGACCACGGCCGCATCGACAGGGCGGTGCATCCGTTTTCCTCGGGTTCGGGGCTGGATGTGCGCATCACCACCCGCACCAGCCCGGACGATCCCTTCAACTGCTTCTATTCCACCATCCACGAGGTCGGCCACGCCGCCTATGAGCAGAACATCGACCGCGCCTTCCTGCTGAGCCCGCTGGGGCGTGGCGTCTCGATGGGGGTGCACGAAAGCCAGAGCCGGATCTATGAAAACCAGCTTGGCCGTTCGCGTCCCTTCACCGCCTTCCTGTTTGCCCGCATGCGTGAAACCTTCGGCGATTTCGGCCCGGCGGACGCCGAGGCCTTCTACGCCAGCGTGAACCGGGTGCATCCGGGGTTCATCCGCACCGAAGCCGACGAGGTGCACTACAACCTGCACATCCTGATGCGCTTCGACCTGGAGCGCGCCCTGATCTCGGGCGATCTGCCGGTGAGGGATCTGCCCGGTGCCTGGGACGACCGCTTCGCCGCCGATTTCGGGATGACCGTCGACCGGCCCTCCAACGGCTGCCTGCAGGACGTGCACTGGTCAATCGGGCTGTTCGGCTATTTCCCCACCTATACGCTGGGCAATGTCTATGCCGGCTGCCTGTACCAGGCGCTGCGCGCGGCGGTGCCGGATCTGGACGACCAGCTTGGGCGGGGCGACACGTCGGCAGCGACGGGGTGGTTGCGCGAGAACCTGCAACGCTTTGGCGGGCTGCGCCCCCCGCAGGCCACGATCGAACGCGCCTGCGGCGCGGCGCCGAGCGAAGCGCCGCTGCTGGCCTATCTCGACGAGAAATTCGGGGCCCTCTACGGGGGGTGACCTGTCGGCGGGCCTGTCCGGAAAGGAGGGCCGCGCGGGCCGCCCGTCGAGGGCGCCCCGCGCGGGCCGCTGGCAGGAGTATTTGGGGCAAGATGAAGGGAGGCGGCGGTCCACCCCGCCCGCCGGCCGGATTCCGGACCGGACGGGTCGGGGCTTCACCTTGCACGCCCATCGGCTCTCCAGCCTGTTGCGCAACCCGATTGGAAGCAGAAACCGGTTAACGATCCCTTACTTCATCTTGCCGGAAATACTCCGGGGGTGCGGGGGCAGCGCCCCCGCTCGGCGGCGGCAAGAATCAACCGACGTCTCAGCCGGGTTCGACCGGCCATTTGCGACCGAGGTCCGCCAATCCGCGCCTGATCAGTTCGGCCAGCACCTCAAGGTCGATGTCATCGAGCTTGTTCACATACCAGCAGCTTTTGCCGTTCTTGTGCTTGCCCAGGCGCGCCGCAAGGTCGGGGTAGGGTTCGTAGCCCGGCATGATGTAGATCGAATGGCGCGCCTTGGCGGGCGAAAACCGGTGGCCAGCATGTCGCCTTCGCGGTCGCTGTCGTAGACGTAGTGATACCTGCCATAGCCGATCATTGATCTGGCCCAGAGCCGGGGCAGGAAACCGGTCGCCTCGCGAAACTACGCATCCAGCACCTCGGCTTCCCGGCGCCGTTTGTCGGGCAGGGCGGCGATGAAGGCCTCGACCTCCCTTGTGCCCCCGGTCACGACCGTCTTGTTTCTGGCGGCGCTCATTGGCTCCAGGCGGGTTTGCGTTTTTCGATGAAGGCGGCGATGCCTTCCTCGGTATCGGCATCGAGCATGTTTTCCACCATCACCTCTCCGGCAAAGGCGTAGGCCTGCGCCAGCGGCATTTCCAGCTGATCATAGAAAGCGCGCTTGCCGATCCGCACCGCGGTGCCGAGCTTGCCGGCCACGGTTTCGGCCAGCGCGCGGGTTTCGGCGGCGAGATCGGCCTCGCGCACCACCCGGTTGACAAGCCCCAGTTCGCGGGCGCGGGTTGCGTCGATGAATTCGCCGGTGGTCAGCATCTCGAAGGCGGCCTTGCGCGGGATGTTGCGGGCGAGCGCCACCATCGGCGTGGAGCAGAACAGCCCGATGTTCACCCCGTTGACGCCAAAGCGCGTGCCCTCGGCGGCCACCGCCATGTCGCAGCTGGCCACCAGCTGGCAGCCGGCGGCGGTGGCGATCCCGTGCACCTGGGCGATCACCGGCTGGGGCAGGCGGGGGATCATCTGCATCACCTCCGAGCAGCGCGCGAACAGATCGGCGAAATAGGCGGCGCCGCCATCCTCGGCCTGCCGGGCGCGGGTCATTTCCTTCAGGTCGTGACCGGCGCAAAACGCCTTGCCCGCCCCCGAGAGCACCACGACGCGGATCGCGGCCTCGCCCATCAGCCGGGTGAATTCAGCGCGCAGGGCCGCCAGCATGGCATCCGACAATGCGTTCAGCCGCTCGGGGGAGTTCATGGTCAGATGCGCCAGCGCACCTCTATCGTGACGTTCCAGGATTGGCATCTTGTCCCCATCTGCGGTTTGCGGCCAAGTTTAGGACGCCGGCATACGGAGGGAAAGCCATGAAGCTGAAAATGTCTCGGGACGAGCTGGAACGCTTCCTGCACCGGCATTTCCCGCAGGTGGGCCGGGATTTTTCCGTTCTCGAACTCGCCTTGCGCGAGATCACCGTGCGCATGAAGGTGGACCACCGCAACCTGCGCCCGGGCAATACCGTCTCGGGGCCGAGCATGTTTGCCCTGGCCGATGTGACCATGTATCTCGCGGTGCTGTCCCTGATCGGGCCGGAGGCGCTGGCGGTCACCACCAGCTGTTCCATCGACTTCATGCGCAAGCCCGCCGCCGGGCGCGACCTGATCGCCCGGGGCAGGGTGCTCAAGCTGGGGCGGGTGCTGGCGGTGGGCGACGTGCTGGTATATTCGCAAGGCGAGGATGAGCCCGTGGCGCGCGCCGGCATCACCTATTCGATACCGCCCCGGCGCCAGATAACCGAAGCGTGAGAAGAGCACGGGTTGTTTCGTGGCAGGGGTGCGCTAAATCGGCAGGAAGTTTTCACCGGCGAAAGGTCGCCGGCGAAAGGGATGAGGCACCGATGGAACTCCGCTTGTCGCGCCTGAACGACTGGAAATTTCGTCATCTGGGGGCATTGGCCCTGACGGCAGCCCTGGTGTGGGCCTTCGGGATGCTGCGCCCCGAATGGTCGCCCATGCATCGCTGGAACCGGGCCTTCGGGGATGCCTCCTTTCTGGTGATCGCCCTGGTGATGCTGATCGGCCCGGTGTCGCGCATCTGGCGCAAGGGGTCGCGCCTGCTGGCCTGGCGGCGCGAACTGGGAGTGTGGGGCTTTCTTGCCGGCCTGGTGCATGCCGGGTTCATCCTGTTCGGCTGGGTGCAGCTGGAGTGGCCGCGCCTGTTCGGCTTCGAGTTCCACCCCGGGCTGGGCTACTATGTGATGTTCGACAAGGGTTTCGGGCTGGGCAATGTCATCGGCATCCTGGCACTGGTCTACGGGCTGGGGCTGTCGCTGACCTCCAACGATTTCTCCCAGCGGCTGATGGGGATGTCGGTGTGGAAGTATCTGCAGCAGGGGGCCTATATCCTGTGGGCGCTGATCGTCGCCCATACCGCCTATTTCCTGTTCATGCATTTCCTCGATTTCCACCGTCAGACGCCCGAACCGAACATGCTGCGCTGGCCCTTCGTCATCGTGGTGGGGCTGGTGCTTGCGGTGCAGACGGCGGCCTCGGTGCGCACCTGGCGGCTGCAGCAGTCATCCTCGCGGATCTGAGGCGCGGCGGGTGGCGCGGAATATGGGGTAAAATGATACCTTATTTTCAAGTAATTGAAAACAATGAAAAAACAGAGGCGCTATGCGCTTGACTGGCCGCGCGAGATGGGTAAAACACGCCAATCCGAATTCCCATCTCAGGGGTGAGACATGAAAACCTATACCGCTACCCCGGCGGACATCGAGAAGAAGTGGATCCTGATCGACGCCGAAGGCGTGGTCCTGGGCCGTCTTGCCTCGATCGTCGCCACCCGCCTGCGCGGCAAGCACAAGCCGGGCTTCACGCCGTCGATGGACATGGGCGACAACGTGATCGTCATCAACGCCGCCAAGGTGCAGCTGACCGGCAAGAAGCGCACCGACAAGAAATACTACTGGCACACCGGATATCCCGGCGGCATCAGGAGCCGCACCGCCGGCCAGATCCTCGAGGGCGAACACCCCGAGCGGGTCGTCATCAAGGCGGTGCAGCGCATGCTGCCGAAGAACAGGCTGGCCCGCAGGCAGATGACCAACCTGCGCGTCTATGCCGGCGCCGAGCATCCGCATGAGGCCCAGAAGCCGGAAGTGCTGGATGTCAGATCCATGAACCCGAAGAACACGAGGGTGGCGAAATGACCGACGAAATCAAGTCCCTCGAGGAACTGGGCAGCGTCGCCGAAGGCACCGGGGCCGCCGCCGCGGACGCCGTGGACGAAGCTCCTGCGCGCGAGCCGGTGCGTGACGAGCTGGGCCGTTCCTACGCCACCGGCAAGCGCAAGGATGCGGTGGCCCGGGTCTGGATCCGCCCCGGTTCGGGCAAGGTCACCGTGAACGGCAAGGACATGAACAGCTATTTCGCCCGTCCGGTGCTGCAGATGATCCTGCGCCAACCCTTCCAGGTGGCCGGGGTCGAGGATCAGTTCGATGTCGTCGCTACCGTCAGGGGCGGCGGGCTGTCGGGGCAGGCCGGGGCGGTCAAGCACGGGATCTCGAAAGCGCTGCAGCTTTACGACCCGTCGCTGCGCCCGGCGCTGAAGGCGGCCGGCTTCCTGACCCGCGACTCGCGCGTGGTGGAGCGCAAGAAATACGGCAAGCGCAAGGCGCGCCGCAGCTTCCAGTTCTCCAAGCGCTGAGTCGGTTTTTCCTGCCGGAAAGCGGGGGTGCCGTTGCCGCGGCGCCCCTTCCTGCGTGGCGGCCCTGCATGGCGGGGCCTGTCCCGCCGGGGTCTGTCCCGCCGGGGCGGCGTTTCGGGGCGGGGGCGATTGTGCCCCGGCCCCCTCCAAACGGAAACGTCCCTGCCTGTCGCGGCATGATTGTTTCCGGATGCGCAATTCTGGTTCCGATATTTCCGAATATTGGCCGCAATTTGCCGTATCCAGGGCCCAGTTTCGGCCAAGGTTCCGGCTATTCCTCCGGTTGAGTTCGACCGTTTGCATCAGGGGATGGATGACGGAGCATGACCGCCACGAGCGACATTGCGGAAGATGCGGCACAGACCCGGGCCGCAGAGAGCCCCCGGGAGCGCCACGAGGAGCGCCACGAGGAGCGCCACCGGGGAAAGAGGCCGACCGGCTATGTCGCCTCGGTCGGGCTTGCGCTTCTGCTCAGCGGATGGCTGGCGGCGCTGGTCGAGGCCGAGGTAGCCCGCCGGGGCGGATTCGCGCTTTCGCAGGAGTGGGTGCGCAACCTGGAGGCAGGGTTCTTCCTGGCAATCGCCTTCGGCAATCCGGTCGGGGTTTTCCTGGGCGGGCATTCGAAGCGGGGGGCGCTCGTGCGGGCGGCCCTGGGCCTTGCCGCCGGGGTGCTGGTGCAGCATATGCTGTTCACGCCGCTGGCGGGGGGAACGCTGTCGCGCTACCTGCTGCTCCTGCTTGCCGCGCTGGTCCTCCCGCTGGTGCGCTGCGGCGGCGCGGCGCGGCGCAGCCTGGAGCGGCGCGGGGTGGATCTTCCGACCCGCGCGATGAAGGCGTTTTCGGCCGGGGTCTGCCTGCCGGCCCGGCTGCAGTTCGTGCTGCTGATGACGACGAGCTTCGCGCTGGCCTATCTGGGGGGCGCATCGGTCGGGCAGCTGGTGGCGCTGCAGGCGGCGGTGCTGCTGTTCATGGTACTTGTCGTCAGCCTGGAGAGCCGGCCGGCGTTTCCGGAGCCGCCGGAATCGGCGGAAGATCCCGGGCCGGACGAGAGGCTGCGGCTCTGGCTGGCGTTTGAGGAGAGGCAGGGCGGGGCGGAACCCGCCCCTCGGGAAACCCTGCCGGAGCTGGGCTGGAGGCTGCGCGAGATCGGCACTTCCATCCTGCCGGCGGCGGTCCTGTTCGGCACCATGATGATGATCGCGGTGCATTTCCTGGGGCAGGTCTATCCGAATCTGAGAGCAATGCTCGTGCCGGGGCCGGAAGGTCTCCGTCCGGCGCTCGTGGCCGTGCTGGGATCCCTGGCGGTGGTCTTCTTCGGCATGATGGCGGCGCTGGGGCTGGGGTTGAGCGTCTTGCGCCTGATCGGCTGGCTCGGCGGCTGGCCGGCGGAGCGGCTGCGTGACAGTCTCCTGGAGCTGATCCGGCTGATGTATTTCCGCCCGATGCGGCGCGGCTGAAACCGGCGCCGGCGGAGCGCCGGCCCGGCGCATCGGCCCGGGGACGACATCGGGCCGGGCCCCGCTTCCGCCCGGAGCTTCCGGGCGGCGCCGCACGACGCGTCTCTGGCCGGCGCGTCTCTGGCCGGCGCGGCTCGGGTCGGCGCCGGCTCCAGGGCCGCTTGCCGTGGCGTTCGCCGCGCCTAGGTTTCCAGGATCTCGGGGCCGGCGCAGATCCGCGGGTCGGGCGCGCGGGCGGCATCCGCGCTGCGGCCGGCATAGGAAACGCCGCAGAGCACCGCCCGGATCGCGGCGATGCGGGCCCGGCGCTTGTCATCGGCGCGGATCACCGTCCAGGGGGCATGCCCGGAGTGGCTGCGCCGGAAGGTTTCGGCGATGGCGTCGGTGTAGGCGTCCCATTTGCCGAGGCCTTCGACATCGATCCGGCTCAGCTTCCACTGTTTGAGCGGATCGCGCTCGCGGGCGAGGAAGCGGCGCAGCTGTTCGGCCCGGCCCACGTTCAGCCAGAGCTTGAACAGGTGAATGCCTTCCTCCACCAGCATGCGCTCGAATTCGGGCAGCTGCCGGAAGAAGCGCGCGCGTTCCTCCCCGGTGCAGAATCCGAAGACATGTTCCACCACCGCGCGATTGTACCAGCTGCGGTCGAAGAACACGATTTCCCCGCCCGAGGGCAGCTGGTCCACGTAGCGCTGGAAATACCACTGCGAGCGCTCTTCCGCGGAGGGTTTGCCCAGCGCCACCACCCGCGCGCCGCGGGGGTTGAGGTTCTCGCGAAAGCGCTTGATGGTGCCGCCCTTTCCGGCCGCATCGCGCCCCTCGAACACCACCACCACCCGCTTGCCGGTGGCCTTCACGTCTGCCTGCAGGCGCACCAGCTCCCGTTGCAGCGCCGCCATTTCCCGCGCGTAGTTCCTGCGGCGCATCCGGCGCCGGTAGGGGTAGCTTTCCGAGAGGATGTCCTTCTTCGCTCCCTCGGCTATGGCCCGGCGGATTTCCGGCGGTGCCGCGCTTTCGAAGAACCGGCTGATCGCGCCGTCGAAGGGCAGGGACATGGCAAACCTCCGCATCTGTCCGGCCAGTATCGCCGCCGGGCCGGCGCGGTGCAATCGGCTTCGGGAGCCTCAGCCGCCGATTTCGGCGAGATCGAACGGCGTGGTCTGGTAGATCTGGTTGATCCAGTTGCCGTAGAGCAGATGCGCGTGGCTGCGCCAGCGGTTCATTGGCGGCTTGCTTGGGTCGTCGTCGGGGTAGTAGTTCACCGGCACCCTGACCGGCGTGCCGCTGGCGATGTCGCGGTCGTATTCCTGCTTCAGCGTGTCGCTGTCATATTCGAAGTGGTTGAAGATGTAGAGCGCCCGGTGCGCCGGATCTTCCACCAGGCAGGGGCCGACCTCGTCGGAGGCCAGCAGCGTCACCAGCCCGGGGACGGCGTCGATCTCCTCCTGGCGCATCTCCGTCCAGCGGCTGACGGGGATCACGAAATCGTCCGAGAACCCGCGCAGGTAGGGCGAGCTCGGCGCAAGGTTGCGGTGCCGGAAGCAGCCGAAGGCCTTTTCCTTCAGCATGTGCTTTTCCACCCCGTGGAAGTGGTTGATCATCGCCATGCCCCCCCAGCACACGCCGAAGGTGGAATGCACGTTGCTCTGGGTCCAGTCCATCACCTCGCGCAGCTCGTCCCAGTAGGTGACCTCCTCGAAGGGCAGGTGCTCGATCGGGGCGCCGGTGATGATGAGGCCGTCGAACTTTTCGCCCTTGACCTCCTGGAAGGGGCGGTAGAACTCGGCCATGTGCTCGGCGGCGGTGTTCTTCGTCTTGTGCCCGGTCATGCGGATCAGGCTCAGTTCGATCTGCAGCGGGGTGGCGCCGACCAGCCGGGCGAACTGGTTTTCCGTCTGGATCTTCTTGGGCATCAGGTTGAGCAGCCCGATGCGCAGCGGCCGGATGTCCTGGCGCGCCGCCTGGGCCCGGGACATCACCATGACCCCTTCGCGCTTCAGCACGTCGAAGGCGGGCAGGTTCTCCGGCAGCGTTATGGGCATCTGGGGGTCTCCGCTTCGCTGGTTTGCCGGGGCCGGACCGGGGCGCCGATGTTCCCCGGGCGATGTGCCCCGGGTGTGCCGGAATAGCCTCAGCCGCAGGACTTCTCAAGGGCGCGCTTCTCGAGGGCGCGGGCCACCAGCGCCTCGAAGGCTTCGGCCGTGTCGAGCGCGGCCACATCCTCGGCCTCCACCGTCACGCCCCAGTTGCGGGCCATCGCCTCGTAGCGCGGCTGGCGGTGGGCCATGGCCCGGGCGAAGGCGTGGCGGGCGAAGTCGTCAGGATCAACCTCGTTTTCCTTCACGTTGTTCTTACTGAGATATTCATTCCAGACCTCTGCCAGGAAGGCGGGGCGATAATACATCGGCTTCGGGGCGCGTTCGAAGCGGCGGATCAGCTCCTCGGTATGGGCCTCCGAGCCGCGGATCCAGACCAGGAGCAGGTTTTCGGACAGCGCCCTGAGCACCTCGTCCCCGGGGTCGTCGGGTTCCACCACCTCGCAGATCGACCCGCCCGAATCGCAGACGAAATTGTCGTAGCCGTAAAGCTCGCGGGCGCGGGCGATGAAATGGGCGGTGTCGAGCAGCGCGGCGATTTCCGCCCGGCGGTGCTGCTCCTGCCGGCGCATGTATTCGGCGAGGCTCAGCCCGCCCTTCTCCGGGTTGCCGGGCTTGCCGAGGTAGGTGGAAAGGGGGGCGAGGTTGTCGAAGGTTATGTTGGAGGCGATGTAGATCGAATCGCTCATCAGCAGTTCGCGCAGGAACGGGTTGCGCATCGCCTCGCGCTTGAAGTTGTCGACGATGTGTTCGCCCATGTAGCGGGTGCCGATGCGGTAATCGACCGAGTAGTGAAACCAGTTGCCCCCCTCGCGCAGCATGTTCGAGACATGGGTCTTGCCCAGCCCCGACATGCCGAACAGCAGCACCCGCTTGCGGGGGGATTCCAGCCAGTCTCGTGCGCTTTCGTGGATCATGCGTCGGCAGCCCTTCGTTGCGGCCATAGGTAACGGTTCGGGCCGCGTTCGGGTAGGGAAAAATCGCCCCGCCCGGCTATCCGCCCCGCCCGGCTATCCGCCCCGCCCGGCCCGTGGCCCGGCCCGGTTGCGGCGGCTCTCGGCCAGGATGTTCAGGTAGTTGGCGGCAAAGATCACCGCCGCGCCGGCCAGCACATGCGGCTGCAGCGGTTCCGAGAACAGCACCAGCCCGACCATCGCCACCAGCGGCAGGCGCAGGAAGTCGATCGGAACCACCACCGCCGCCGGCGCCAGCGCCAGCGCCTTGGTCAGGCACAGATGGGCAACCAGCCCGCCGACCGAGACCACCGCCAGCCAGGGCAGGGCCGGCGGAAGCGGCAGGGCGATGTCGCCATCGAAACCGGCGCCGATCAGGGCGAACAGCGCCTGCATCGTCACCAGCCAGAACAGGATCGAGGTGATCGGGCTCGAGCGCGTCAGCAGCCGGGTGAACACCGCCGAGCCGGCAAATCCCAGGGCCGCAAGCGCGGCGGCGATCACCCCGGGCCCCAGGGTCGCCTGCCAGGGCTGGGTGATGATCAGGATTCCCCCGAAGCCGCTCAGCGCCACCAGCAGGCGCACCGCGGTCAGTCGTTCGCCCAGCACCGGCACCGCCAGGAACAGCGCCCAGATCGGCGAGGTGAATTCCAGCGCGAACACCTGCGCCAGCGGGATCAGCGCAATGGCGTAGAACCACAGGTTCTGCCCGGCAAAATGGCTGATGTTGCGGATCAGGTGAAGGCCGAGCGAGTCCGTCCTGATCTGCCCGAGGGTGCCCGCCATCGTCGCCACCGACAGCACGATCGCGATGCCGAGGATCGAGCGATAGAGCATGATCTCGAAGGTATCGAGCCCGCTGGCCAGCATCCGCCCGGCCACCGCCATTGCGCTGAACGACAGAATCGCCCCGATCATCCAGACCGCGGCGCGCAGGGTCGGGCTCATCCGGCGACCTCTTCGATGCGGTAGCTGCGCGGTATGCCCCGGGTGAGCCGGCCCCAATCGCGTGTCGCAGCGCGCGCCTGATGCGCCTCGAAATCTTCGCGGCTGGCAAAGGGTTCAGCCACGTTGAAACGGCCCGGCAGTTTCGGATCCGGGGTCACCTGAAAGGAAAGACAGCCCGGCTCGGCCCGCGCGAGGCGAACATGCTCGTCCAACGCGGCCCGCAGCTTGTCCAGGCGCTCCGGGGGCAGGTCGATATGGCCGATGGGGCGAAGGGGCATGGCGAGGTCCGTCTGTCCGTTGCGGGCCGGGGCATGGGCATTGCATATCGGCAGCGGCTGCCGAAGGGAAGCGCCGGCAGCGCCTGACGCTAGCGCCGGCGGCCGATGGAATAGCCGCCGTCATTGGGGGCCAGCTTCAACAGCGCCAGCATGGTCGCCAGCATCACGGCAAGACCGATCAGCGCATGCGGGGCCAGCGCCGGAATGCCGCTCAGCAGGAGCCCGTCGTTGCCGCCGGGCAGCACGATGGCGCCAAGCCCCATCAGCGCCCCGCCGACAAGGCTGGCCAGCGCCGGCATCAGGGCCGGTGCCTGCCAGGCAAACCGGTTGGGGCTGACGGCGGCGACGATCCCGCCGGCGACCATTGCCAGGGTGCTCCACATGGCCAGAGCCGCCGGCCCCGTGGCCGCGACGTCAATGGCCCGATAGGCCGTGCGCGTCAGCACCGCCGCGAAATCCCAGCCGGCGATGGCGGCAAACAGCCCACCGCCGCCAACCCCCAACACCAGCGCAACAAGGATGGCCGGCAACGGTGCCCGCCGTCTCCCGCCGGGGGTGTTGCCGCCGGACAGCAGGTGCAGCAATGCCACCAGGCCGGCCACGGACAGCCAGAAAAAGGCCGCCGGTCCCGGCGTGCCGGCAAGGGGGGCGCCGGTCTTGATCGCTGCCGGATCGGCCAGCCACAGCCGGCCGCCAACCGCCCCGGCGACCAGCCCGAACAGCGTCGCCACATAGGTCAGATTGCCGCCGGCGAGCTGCACGAAGGTTCCGAAAACACGGCCCCGGTTCAGATGCGCCCCGGGCACCAGCAGCATGCCGCCGGCCAGCGCCGGCGGCCAGCGCGCATGGGTGCGCTCCGGCATCGCCGTTTCGGGCCGGAACCAGCTTGACGGCACAATCACCAGAGCGGCCCGGGCCGCGGCGGCGAAAAAGGCCAGCAGCCGTTCGAAACGCCCTCCGCGCAGGATCTGCAGGGTCGCCGCATAGGTGCACAGCCCGCCGTATTTCATGGCGAAGCCGACGGCAAAAGCGGTGAAAACGGCAAGAAAGGTCATCCTCTGCGGCTTCGCGCCGGCCCGGTCATTCCCATTCGATGGTGCCTGGCGGCTTGGAGGTAATGTCGTAGGTCACCCGGTTGATGCCCTTGACCTCGTTGATGATGCGGGTGGCGGTCTCGCCGAGGAATTCGTGGGAGAAGGGGTAGTAATCGGCCGTCATGCCGTCAACGGAGGTGACCGCGCGCAGGGCGCAGGCGTAATCATAGGTGCGCCCGTCGCCCATCACGCCCACGGTTTTCACCGGCAGGATGGCGACGAAGGCCTGCCAGATGTCATCATAGAGCCCGTGGCGGCGGATCTGGTCGATGAAGATCGCATCCGCCCGGCGCAGGATCTCCAGCTTTTCGCGGGTGATCTCGCCGGGGCAGCGGATGGCCAGCCCCGGGCCGGGGAAGGGGTGGCGGGCGATGAAGCTTTCGGGCAGGCCCAGCTCGCGGCCCAGCGCGCGCACCTCGTCCTTGAACAGCTCGCGCAGCGGCTCCACCAGCTTCAGCCCCATCTTTTCCGGCAGGCCGCCCACATTGTGGTGGGACTTGATGGTGACCGAGGGGCCGCCAGAGAAGGAGACGCTTTCGATCACGTCGGGGTAGAGCGTGCCCTGGGCCAGGAATTCGGCGCCTTCGATTTCGGCAGCGTATTTCTGGAACACGTCGATGAAGAGGCGGCCGATGGTCTTGCGCTTGGTCTCGGGGTCGCTGACGCCTTCGAGCGCGCCCAGGAACAGGTCGCTTTCGTCGGCGGCGATCAGCGGGATGTTGTAGTGGTCGCGGAACATGGCGACCACCTCCTCGGCCTCGTTCTCGCGCAGCAGCCCGTGATCGACGAAGATGCAGGTGAGCCGGTCGCCGATGGCCTCGTGGATCAGCACCGCCGCCACCGAGGAATCGACGCCCCCCGAGAGCCCGCAGATCACCCGCTTGTCACCCACCTGTTCGCGGATCCTGCGGATGGCCTCCTGCCGGTAGGCGCCCATTGTCCAGTCGCCGGCAAAACCGGCGAGACGCATGAAGTTCCGCAGCAGCTGCGTGCCCTTCGGCGTGTGGTGCACCTCGGGGTGGAACTGCACCGCAAAGAAGCGGCGTTCGGGGTCGCCGATGACGGCGAAGGGGGCATTGGGCGAGGTGCCGTAAACCTCGAAGCCCGGCGCGATGGCCGATACATGGTCGCCGTGGCTCATCCACACCTGCTCGGGGCCGTTTTCGAACCAGCCCTCCAGCAGCGGGGTGCGCGCCCCGGCGGGGCTGACGAAGGCGCGGCCGAACTCGGCGGTGCCGTGGCCGCGCTCCACCCGGCCGCCCAGCATCTGCATCATCACCTGCTGGCCGTAGCAGATGCCCAGCACCGGCACGCCCAGTTCGAACAGGCTGGCCGGCGGGCGGGGGGCATCCTCGTCCAGCACGCTGGCCGGCCCGCCCGAGAGGATCACCGCCCGCGGGGCGAAATCGCGCAGGAAGGCATCGGTGACCTTCTGGAAGGGGTGGATCTCGCAATAGACGTTCAGCTCGCGCGCCCGCCGCGCGATCAGCTGCGTGACCTGGCTGCCGAAGTCGATGATGAGAAGGCGGTCGTGCGCAATGTCCGTCATGGGGGCTGATTACGCAGCCCCCGGGCCGAGCGCAAGGGCAAGGCCGCGGGCGGGGGCCGGCAGGACCGTGGGCGGCGTCGCCGCGGGTGGCTTGCCACTTGCCCCTCTGCCGGGGCGGGGATAGGATCGGGGCAACTACGGATTGGAGGGCGCACAGATGACGCCCAGGCGTCGCAGGGCTGCGGGCGCGTTCCCGAAACCGGTCGAGCGCCCCGCATCGGAACGCCCGGACCCGGCCGAGCCCTATGCGGCGCTGGATCTGGGCACCAACAGTTGCCGGATGCTGATCGCGCAGCCGCGCGGCAGCCAGTTCCACGTGATCGACAGCTTTTCCAAGGCGGTGCAGCTCGGCCACGGCCTGGAGCGCTCCGGCCGCCTGTCGCGGGCCTCGATGCTGCGCACGGTGCAGGCGCTGCGAATCTGCCGCCGCAAGCTGGAGCGCCACCGGGTGCGCCGGATGCGCCTGGTGGCGACCGAGGCCTGCCGGAGAGCCAGCAACGCCGGCGAGTTCATCCGCTATGTCCGGCGCGCGACCGGGCTGCAGCTGGAAATCATCGAGCCGGAGGAAGAGGCCCGCCTGGCGGTGATCTCCTGTGCCTCGCTGGTCTCGACGCAGACCGAACAGCTGCTGGTGGTCGATATCGGCGGCGGTTCGACGGAGCTGGTCTGGATCGACCTGACCAGGGTGCCCAGATGCGACCGGCCGCGGGCGATCATGCGGCTGCACGGCGGGTTCTCTCCGGTTGACAGCCCGTTTCCCCATGCCCGGGTGGTGGACTGGATTTCGGTGCCGCTCGGGGTGGCGACGCTGCGGGACCAGTTCAGCGATGTGGAAGACGATTCGGCACGCTTTGCGCTGATGAGCTGGTTCTTCGAGGAAAACCTCTCCGGCTTCGCGCCCTATGCGATGACGCAGCGCAAGGAGGGTTTCCAGATCATCGGCACCTCGGGCACCGTGACCACGGTGGCGGCTTCGCATCTGGGGCTGCGCCGCTACGACCGGAACAAGGTTGACGGGTTGTGCATGAGCGGGGCGCAGATCGATGCGGTGATCCGCAACTACCTGGTGATGGGGCCGGACGGGCGGCGGGCCGACCCGCGCATCGGGCGCGACCGGCATGCCTTGATCATGTCCGGCGCGGCGATCCTGCAGGCGCTGCTGCGGGTCTGGCCGACGGATCGGCTGTCGGTGGCCGACCGCGGCCTGCGGGAAGGGCTGCTCTATGCGCAGATGAGCGCCGACGGGGTGCTCGAGGAGGAGCCCTGCTGACGAAGCCGCGCCGCCGTGGCGGACGGTGGATGGGCGCCGGGGTGCCCTGGCGGCGAAAGGGCCGGCGAAACCGGTTGCCGCGGCACGGCGGGTGCGGCACGGCGGGGCGGGCAGGGGCGGGCCGATGGAGGTCGGGGCAGGCAGGGCTGGCACGGAGGCTGCGAGGAGAAGATGGCGAAACATCGATCGGGCGGGCGCGGTTCGAGCGGGCGCGGGCAGCGGGAGCTGCGGGTCAGGGTCAGGACGGCACGCGGGCGGCGGCCGAGCTCGACCCGCTGGCTCGAACGACAGCTGAACGACCCTTACGTGAAGCGGGCCAGGGCCGAGGGCTACCGCGGCCGGGCCGCCTACAAGCTGATCGAGCTGGACGAGCGTTTCGGCTTCCTGCGCCCCGGCGCGCGGGTGCTCGATCTGGGCTGCGCTCCGGGGGGATGGCTGCAGGTGGCGGTCCGCCAGGTCAACGCCCTGGGCACGCGCGCCGGCAAGCCGCGCGGGCGGGTGCTGGGCATCGACCTTCAGGAAGTCGCGCCGGTGCCCGGGGCCGAGGTCCGCCGGCTCGATTTCATGGCCGAGGGGGCCGACGACATGATCAAGGCCTGGCTGGGGGGCCGGATCGACGTGGTGATGTCGGACATGGCGGCGGCTGCCTCGGGGCATCGCCAGACCGACCACCTGCGCATCATCGCGCTGTGCGAGGCGGCTGCCGAGCTCGCCTTCGAGGTGCTGGAAGAGGGCGGAACCTTCCTGGCCAAGGTGCTGGCCGGCGGCGCCGAGGGAACACTTCAGAAGCGCCTGAAGCAGCGCTTCCGCAAGGTGGCGAATGTCAAACCGCCGGCGAGCCGGTCCGACAGCGCGGAAAGATACGTGGTCGCCACCGGCTTTCGTGCCGCGCACGAGGACGGAGCCGGCTAGGGCATGCTGCACGGGGGCATGCTGCGCCTGACCGGATTCGACCCTGCTCGGGACAGGGCAGGCGGCTGCCTGATCGGGCGCGGATATGCCCGGCCGTCGCGCCGGAAGCGTGCCTGCGGCAGGGCGAACGGGCGGGCGCATGGCGGGGCGCTCGCACGTTGCACGACCCGGGCGCAGCAGGCGTGATCTGCGTGGCAGGTTCTGGAACCTGCCGCGTTCATCGCCGCTTGCGTGCAAGCTGCTCGCCTGGGGCGGGCCGTCTTCCCGTTTCCGCATCCCCGGGGGACCGCCCTGCGCGACATGCCTTGGCGCCCGGCCTGCGGCACGCCATGCGCGCGGCGCCCCTTTCATGCCGGCATGTTCGCAGCTCCCCCTCCGGCCGGAGCGGGGACAGCGGAACCGGCGAATTGCGGCGCGATCTCCCGCAATATCTGCGCCGAGCGGGCGCAGATCCACGCGCCCACCGTCTCGGCAAGCGGCAGGGCGGGTGAACCGGCGTTCGTGATCAGGCAATAGGTTCTGCCTGTCCTGAGCGTATGGGCAAGCGCGGGCACCAGCAGCCCTTCGCGCAACAGATAGCTGCACGACGACATGTAGCCGAGCGCCACGCCGCGCCCGTTCAACGCGCTCTGCAACACGACGGAATAGTCCGGCACCCGGATTTCCGGCAGGTCCGGCCGGATCGACTGACCGGTGGCATCAAGGAACTGCCGCCAGGATATCCGCGGGGTGTCGAGCTTGACCAGCGCATGCGCGCCACCGGCAGCGGGCGCATCAAGCGTGCCGTTCCTGGCGATATATTCCGGCGAAGCCACCGCCACCAGCCACTCGGGGGCAAAGGGTTCGGCACGGTCCCCCGGTGCCACCATGCTGTCAAGGCGCAGGCCCAGGTCGCAGGACCCAAGCGCGCCGGTCGCCTCGCCGCCGGTGAGCTGGAAATTCAGCGTCACATCGGGAAAAGCCGCCCGGAACGCCTGCATCTGCGGGATCAGCCAATGGGCGGCAAAGGATGTGGAGAGCGACAACGTAAGCTGGTTTTCCCGCGGCGCGTGGCGGGAAATCCGGTCGATCGCATCCTCCAGCGCGGCAAAGGAAAGCCGGATCGCGCGATGCAGGATCTCTCCGTCCGGGGTCAATGCCAATCCGGTTTTCCCGCGCAGGAACAGGCGCACTCCCAGATGCGCCTCCAGCGCGGCGATGCTCTTGCTGACGGCCGGCTGGGTCACGTTCAACAGCCTGCCGGCTTCGGTGAAGTTCAGGCAGCGCGCCGCCGCTTCAAAGGCAAAGAGCGACTGGGCCGAAGGCAGCTTGCTTCGCAGAGACATGACTTCAGGTTATATGTTCCATGAGAATTTCCAATGTTTTCCCGGGCGTGTGCGCATGGTCCTTTCCATGAAGGTGGCGATTCCTCCCCTTTGCCGAACATTCTGCCTGAAACTCCTGCACGGAGAAACGATGGATCAGCCAGTCACGAGCAAGGACCCGCTGCTCCAGCCCCTGACCATCCGCGGGTTGACGCTCAGGAATCGGATAATGAGCACCGCTCATGCCTCGGCCATGGATGACGAGGGCATGCCCGCCCTGCGTTACCAGCGCTACCACGAGGAAAAGGCCAAAGGCGGGCTGGCGCTGACCATGTTCGGGGGCAGCTCCAACGTGGCACCGGATTCGCCTTCGGTGTTCAACCAGCTCGATGTCGGCACCGACCGGATCATCCCGTATTTCCAGGAATTTTCCGAGCGCATCCACCGTCACGGCGCGGCGCTGATGTGCCAGATCACCCATCTGGGCCGGCGCGGCGATGCCCAGGCCGGGGAATGGCTGCCGACCATCGCGCCATCTCCCGTGCGCGAGGACCTGCACCGCAATTTCCCGCGCGAGATGGAGCGCCACGACATCGACCGCGTGGTGAAGGCCTTCGGACAGGCAGCACGGCGCTGCCGCGACGGCGGGCTCGACGGGCTGGAAACGCTGGCCGGCGGCCATCTGATCGGGCAGTTCCTCTCGCCCCGGACCAATCTGCGCAGCGACGGCTTCGGCGGCAGCATCGAGAACCGCACCCGCTTCGCCCTGATGGTGCATGAGGAAATCCGCCGCCGGGCGGGCGACGATTTCGTGGTCGGCATCCGGCTCACGCTCGACGAAGGCCCGGGCGGGCTGCGCCTGGACGAGGTGCTGCGGATTGCCGAAATCCTCAAGCGCGAGGGCGCGGTCGATTTCTTCAACTGCATGGTCGGGCGGATGGATACCGAGATCACCCTGGTCGAGGAAAACATGCCCGGCATGAGCCGCCCGCTGGCGCCCTGGCTCGAAACCGTCGGGGCGTTTCGGCGCGAGATCGGCCTGCCGGTCTTTCACGCGGCCCGGGTGACGGATGTGGCCAATGCGCGCCACGCCATCCGCGAGGGGCTCATGGACATGGTGGCGATGACGCGCGCCCATATCGCCGACCCCGGGATCGTCCGCAGGATCATCGCCGGGGAAGAGGACCGCATCCGCCCCTGCATCGGCGCCTCGCACTGCATCCACAAGAAGGTGCACTGCATCCACAACCCGGCCTCGGGGCGCGAGACGCTGTTGCCGATGCAGGTTTCCCCCAGCCCCGCGCCGGGCAGGAAGGTGGTGGTCGTGGGCGCCGGGCCGGCCGGGCTCGAGGCCGCGCGGGTGGCCGCCGAGCGCGGGCACGAGGTGGTGCTGTTCGAGGCGGCGGCCAGGCCCGGCGGGCAGGTCCGACTGGCGGCGAAGTCCGCCTGGCGCGGCGATCTGATCCAGATCATCGACTGGCGCGAGGGCGAGCTGGAACGGCTCGGCGTCGATCTGCGCTGCAATGTCTATGCCGAGGCGGCCGATGTGCTGGCCGAGAACCCCGATCACGTCTTTGTCGCCACCGGCGTCCTGCCGGCCGAGACCGGCCTGCCGGGGGCCGATCTGGCGGTGACCAGCTGGGACATCCTCTCGGGCGACGTGCAGGCGGAAGGCGACGTTCTGGTCTGCGACCACACCGGCCGTTACGAGGCATCGGTGATTGCCGATCTGCTGTCGGCGCGGGGCCATCGCGTGACTCTGGCCACGATCGACGCGCATTCTGCCGCCGAGACGGGCTATCCCGACCGGATCGTCTTTCACAAGCGGCTGGCGGCGCAGGGGGTTGTCACGCTGCCCTATCTGCGGCTCGCCGCGCTGCGCCGGGAGGGCAACCGGCAGGTGGCGACCCTGACCCACGAACTGACGGGTCAGGCGCAGGAAATCACCGCAGGTCAGGTGGTGCTGGAGGCCGGCACGGACCCGCTGGCCGAGCTGTTCTTCGACCTGCGCGAGGGGGCGGCCAACAGGGGCATCACCGACGTGGACGCCATGGCCCGCTGGGCGGCGCAACCACAGCCCGAGGGGCCGGGCTACTGCCTGCACCGGCTGGGGGATGCGGTCGCCTCGCGCTCGATCCATGCCGCCATCCTGGAGGCATACCGGCTGGCCGTGCACCTGTGAGACGGCGAGCCCGGGCGGTCGGCGAGCCGCCGGCGCCCGGCAGCGGCAGGCTGCGGCCTCACCCGTTCATGGCGCCTCCGCCCGTCTGAGCACCACACGCCGGTTCAGCGCCTTGCCCGCCCGGGTGGCGTTGCTGGCCACCGGCGCCGTCTCGCCCATTCCGACGGCCCGGATATTGTCGATATCGATGCCGTTTTCGGCAAGCCATTTCAGCACGCTGGCGGCGCGGCGCTCGGAAAGGTCCTGGTTGTAGGCGTCCGAACCGTCCGAGTCGGTATGGCCCTCGATGATGAAGGTCTTGCCGGCGTTGGCGGCGAGAAACGCCTTGAGCGCGCGCAGGGTCGGCAGGGATTGCGGCTTGAACCGGTCCTGGTTGACGTCGAAATAGATGCCGTAAAGGTCGATCGCGCCATCGCTGCCCAGGGCCTGGGCGATCTCGTCCGGCGTTTCCTCGCGCACCGACAGCGCGATGTCGAGCTTTCCGTCGTCGCCCCCGCGCACCTGGCCGGCGTCGCTTCCGGTCCGGTAGCCCGGATATTGCACCTGCAGATTCGCCGGGCCCGGTTTCAGGCCGGTGAACCTGTAGACGCCGTTGGCATCGGTTTCCGCCGTCTGGCCGTCAAGCGTCACCAGGGCGCCCGCGATCGGCTCTCCGGTCTGGCTGTCCACGATCCGCCCGGACAGGGAGCCAAGGCGGATCGGTTCCAGTTCCAGCGTCAGGTCGAGCCTGTCCCCCGGCTCCAGCTGCGCGGCGGCGGACCCCGGATCGTAGCCTTCGGCCCGGGCCGCCACCCGCAGATCGCCGGCCCTGACCTGCTGCAATGCGAAGGTTCCCGACGCATCGGCAAGCGTCTCCTGCTGCCCGATGCTGACGCGCGCGCCGGGCAGGGGCTTGCCGGTCCGGGCATCGACCACCCGGCCGGTCACGTCGCCATGGGTGAGCGGGGTCAGCTCGATGGTCAGCTCCAGTTGCCCCGCCGGCTCGAGCCGCGCGCTGAGCGAGCCGGGTTCGTAGCGTTTCGCCTGCGCGCGAAGCAGCAGATCGCCGGCCTCGATCCGCCGGAAGGCGAAGGCCCCGGCGGCATCGGCAAGGATGTCCTGTTCGCCGATGCTGACGCGCGCGCCGGGCAGCGGTTTGCCGGTCGCGGCATCGATCACCCTGCCCACCACGTCGCCATGGGTGATCGGCTGCATTTCGATGGTGACCTCGGCGGTGCGGTTGCGCGCCAGTTCGACCGCGGCGCGCGCCGGCTCGAACAGCGGCGCGGTGGCGTTCAACCGGATCGGGCCGGCGATCAGCCCTTCGAAGGCAAAGGCGCCCCGTGCATCGGAAAGGGCCCGTGCATCCGCCGCGGTGATCTCGGCGCCCTCGACCGGCGTGCCATCGGCGGCGCTGATCACCCGGCCGGTCACCGTCCCGGTCAGGATCGGCTCAAGGCGCAGTTCGGCCGAAACCTCGGCCGCGCGGGGGATGTCGATGCTGAGCGATCCATCGGCATAATCGGCCAGTGCCGCCCGGGCAAGATGCGTTCCGGCCGGCACATCGGCAAAGATCGCGCGGCCGGTGGCATCGGCCTTTGCCTCGCGCTCGCCCAGGCGCACCGCGGCACCGGGCAGGGGGGCGCCGGTCTGCGCGTCGAGCACCGCAAGGTTCAGGGTGCCGGTGGTGATCGGTTCAAGCTCGATGATCGTCTCGACCGTCTCGGCGGCGACGATCCGCGCTTGCTGCCGGGCCGGGTGATACCCGTCAAGCGCGGCCGCAACCGTGGCC
>JALSKC010000067.1 GCA_026989055.1 Paracoccaceae bacterium | reverse complement strand
GCAACCGTTCCGAGCGGCGCCGCAGCAGCTCGATGGTCGTCAGCAGCAGCACGGAGATGATCACCAGGATCGTGGCCACTGCCAGAATCGCCGGGCTGATCTGCTCGCGGATGCCGTTCCACATCTGGCGTGGAATGGTCTGCTGGTCGTGGGCGGCGACGAACAGCACCACCACCACTTCGTCGAACGAGGTGACGAAGGCAAACAGCGCCCCCGAGATCACGCCGGGCAGGATCAGCGGCATGGTGATCTTGAAGAACGTGGTCTGGGGCGAAGCGCCCAGCGAGGCGGCGGCCCGGGTCAGCGAGTGATCGAATCCGACCAGGGTGGCGGTCACGGTGATGATCACGAAGGGAATGCCCAGCGTGGCATGGGCGAGGATGATGCCGGTATAGGTATTGGCCAGCCCGCTGAACGAATAGAAGAAGAACAGACCGGTGGCGGTGATGATGATCGGCACGATCATCGGCGAGATCAGCACCGCCATGATCAGCCGCCGCGCCGGCATCTCGGAGCGCGACAGGCCGAGCGCCGCCAGCGTGCCGAGCGCGGTTGCCAGGATGGTGGCGAAAAACCCGATGATCAACGAGTTCTTGGCCGCCCGCAGCCAGGACGCGTTTTCCCAGAAATCCGACCACCACGCGGCATCGCGCGGGGCGTCAGGGGCGATCATGCCGAAGGTCATCAGCAGGTCGTACCAGCGCATCGAATAACCCGACGGGTCGAGCTTGAGCATCTTTTCGGTGAAGGTGAAATAGGGCTCGGCGTTGAACGACAGCGGGATCACGATCAGGATCGGCGCGATCAGGAACAGAAAGATCAGCGCGCAGATCACCAGATAGGTGTAGTGCCAGGCGCGTTCGAGGGGGGATGCGTGTCTGGGCAGGGCCATCCGGGTTACCTCGGGGTTGCGGGGGCGGCGGCTGCGCCCGTGGCGGGGGCAGAAGCCTCCGGCGGGAGTATTTGCGGCAAGATGAAGGGCTGGGGCATTGGACTATCCGAGCTTGAGGTTGTCGATGCCGATCAGCCGGTCATACAGCCAGTAGAGGATCAGCACGCCGCCCAGCAGCAGCGCCGCCAGCGCTGCGGCCAGCGACCAGTTCAGCGATTTCTGCATGTGGAAGGCGATCAGGTTTGAGATCAGCTGCCCGGTGGATCCGCCGACGAGTGCGGGGGTGATGTAGTAACCAACCGCCAGGATGAACACCAGCAGCGCGCCCGCGGCGATGCCCGGAACGGTCTGAGGCAGGTAGATGCGGCGGAACGCCGTCCAGCTGCTGGCGCCGAGCGAGCGCGCGGCGCGCACGTAGGACGGGTCGATCGGGCGCATCACCGAATAGAGCGGCAGGATCATGAAGGGCAGGAGGATATGGGTCATCGCCACGATCGTGCCGGTCTGGTTGTAGATCATCTGGATGCGCCCATCTTCGCCGATGAGGCCCAGCGCCACCAGGATGTCGTTGATCACCCCCTGGCTCTGCAGCAGCACGATCCAGCTGGTGGTGCGCACCAGAAGCGAGGTCCAGAACGGCAGCAGCACGAAGATCATCAGCAGGTTGGAATGGCGCAGCGGCAGCGTGGCCAGCAGATAGGCCACCGGAAAGCCGAGGACCAGCGTGGTCAGCGTGATCAGCGCCGAAAGAAGCAGGGTGCGCACGAACAGCTTGATGTAGACCTGCCGTTCCTCGGGCACCCGGATGATGTTCCCTTCCGCATCGCGGCTGCGGTCCAGCGCCGCGAGGTAGAAGCTGGCCGTCCAGGGAGAGGAGGCGGTGCGCATCACCCGCCAGAGCAGCGGATCGGCCCAGTCCTCGTCGATTGCGAGCAGCGCCTCCCGGTAGGGCGGCTCCAGCTTCTTCGACTTGCGCGCCGATTTGGTGAACAGCGAGCGCGAGCCGGGAAGGTCGTAGTTGATCCGGGTGCCGACGATGCCGGCGGTCTTGTTCGCGCGCAGCCCCTTCAGGTCGGACGCCAGGGCGGCAAAGGCGCCTTCGTCCGGTTCCGTGCCGGCGGGGTTTTCCTTGAACCACTGCACCAGAGCCGGCATGTTGTCGGAAAATGCCGGGTTGTAGAACGAGCGATAGAGAAGCTGGCCGATCGGCGCGACGAAGGTGATCAGCACGAATGCCAGAAGCGGCAGCACCAGCAGGAAGGCGCGCCGCCGCGCCCTGGACTGGGCCTCGGCCAGCGCCACCGCGAGCGGGCGGCCGTCGGCCGTGGTGAGCGCAGCCTCTGCGGCCTGCGGGGAGGGCGCGGTATCGTTCATCCGACACCCTCGACGATCACGATGTCGGACAGGGCGTTCGCCTTCCGGATTTCGGCGACCTTCTGATATTCCTCGCTGAAATAGCATCGCCGCGCGGTTTCGTAGTCCGGGAACTCGATCACCACATGGCGCTCCTTCGCTGCCCCCTCCGGCGTCTCCGAGCGCCCGCCGCGCACCAGGAAGCGCCCGCCGTATTTCTCGAAGATCGGCGTGTCCAGGCGCACGTATTCGGCATAGGCCTCCGGGTCGGTTACCGTCACATGACCGATGATATAGCCCCTGGGCATCGTCGCCCTCCTCCCGTCGGGCGGCGCGGGAGGCCCCGCGCCGCGCCATTGTCGGATGTCATGCCTGCCGGCTGTGCGTCAGTTCGACAGCCAGGCGTTGAAGCGCTCGTTCAGGTCCGTGTCCCGGTCGGCCCAGAACTCGAAGTTGTTGACCAGCGCGTTCTTCAGCGCCTCTTCCGAGGTGGGCATGTGCGGGGCCATGTCGGTCTTGCCGTCCACATACTTGCCCACCAGAGCGCCCGAGGAACGCCGCGCCGGACCGTAGGAGATCCAGCTGGCCTGATCGGCAAGGCGCTGGGTATCGGTGGAAAAGGCGATGAACTTCAGCGCGTTTTCCTTGTTGGGAGCGCCTTTCGGGATCACGAACAGGTCGAAGTCGAGGATCTGACCGTCCCAGACGATCTTGAACGGCTGCCCCTCGGCCACCGCGGCGTTGAAGATCCGGCCGTTGTAGGCGGTGGACATCACCACCTCGCCATCGGCCAGAAGCTGCGGCGGCTGGGCGCCGGCTTCCCACCAGACGATGTCGTCCTTGATCGTGTCGAGCTTGGCGAAGGCCCGGTCCACGCCTTCCTCGGTTTCCAGCAGGTCATAGACCTCGGCGGCCGGCACGCCATCGGCCATCAGCGCCATCTCCAGATTCGCCTTGGCGGATTTGCGCATGCCGCGCTTGCCGGGGAACTTCTCGGTGTCGAAGAAGTCGGCGATGGTGGTGGGCGTGCCGTTCACCGTTTCGGTGTTGTAGGCCATCACCGTGGACCAGACGATATTGGCCACCGCGCAGTCGGTCAGCGCACCTTCGAGGAAATCCTCCTCGGCCGGGGTGCCATCGGGGGCCGGCGGCAGGATCGAATGGTCGATCTCCTCCAGCAGGCCCTCGTCGCACAGGCGCACCGCGTCGGAATATTCCACGTCGGCCACGTCGATGGTGACGTTGCCGGCCTCCACCTGGGCCTTGATCGGGGTGGCCGGGTTGTCGGCGTCGATCCAGTTCACCTTGATGCCGGTCTGGGCGGTGAACGGCTTGCCGTAGGCTTCCACCTGGCTCTTGGTATAGGCACCGCCCCAGGACATCACGTTGACCTCCTGGGCGTTGGCGGCGAAGGCCAGGCCGGCCAGCGCAGTTGTCAGGATCAGTGTCTTCGTCATATTCTCGTCTCCCTTCGTGCAGCGAACTGCGTTTGCGCCGGGGCACTCCCCGCCCCGGCATCGGACCTGTCAGAGCGGGTCGAGCGCGCGCGCGTCTTCCGTCTTCCAGCTGATGGTGGTGCTCTCGCCTACCGAGAGCCCCTGCGAGGCGATGCCCGAATTGGGCAGCTTCACGATGAATTCGTCATTGCCATACACGTTCAGCCGGCAGCGGATATGATCGCCCAGATAGATCAGCTCTTCCACCCGCGCCTCGGCGCTGTTGGCATCTTCGGCAGCGCCGATGATCACCCGTTCCGGGCGGATCGAAACCAGGGTCTCGCTGCCCGGCTCGCCGACATTCACCGCCAGAGCGCGACAGGTCGCCCCGCCCGGAAGCTCGACGGTCACGGTCTCGCCATCGACCGATCTGACCTTGCCGGCCAGCTTGTTGTTTTCGCCGATGAACTGGGCCACGAAACTGTTTTCCGGCCGTTCATACAGGTCCGAGGGCGTCGCCAGCTGCTGGATGACGCCATCGTTGAACACCGCCACCCGGTCGGACATGGTGAGCGCCTCGGACTGGTCGTGGGTGACGTAAACCACGGTGATGCCGAGGTTTTCGTGCAGGTGCTTGATCTCGTACTGCATGTGCTCGCGCAGCTGCTTGTCGAGCGCGCCGAGCGGCTCGTCCATCAGCACCAGTTCGGGGTCGAACACCAGCGCGCGCGCCAGCGCGATGCGCTGCTGCTGCCCGCCCGAAAGCTGCGCCGGGCGGCGGTTGCCGAACTCGCCCATCTGCACCATGTCGAGCGCGCGCTTCACCTTGGCCTCGCGCTCGTCCTTGCCCATGCCGCGCACTTCCAGCGGGAACGACAGGTTTTCGTTCACCGTCATGTGCGGAAACAGCGCGTAGTTCTGGAACACCATGCCGATGCCGCGCCTGTGCGGCGGGATGTCGTTGATCTCTTCCCCACCCAGCCGGATTTCGCCGTTGGTGGCGGTCTCGAAGCCGGCCAGCATCATCAGGCAGGTGGTCTTGCCCGAGCCCGACGGCCCCAGCATGGTCAGGAATTCCCCCTTGGGCATCGCAAGGTTCAGATCCTTGACGACCAGAGTCACCCCGTCATAGCTTTTCTGAACCCGGTCGAATTCGACGAATGCCTCGTCTGCCTGTCCGGCCAATGCCAGCCCCCCTGGTATTTCAGCGGATGTTCTCCGATCCCGCGCCCGACTGAAGCAAATGACCGTCCGGTTTTCAACCTGTGAATCGGTCGCCGGAGCCGATTTCGCATCGGCATGCCGGTTTGCGACCTTTTGCCGAAGCGGCACGACCTGCGGACGGGCGCCACCGATTCGTTTTTGCCGTTTTCGTTCACCGCCCGGCAGCCCCCCCCGCCTTTTCCGGGCCCGGACCGCTCCAGACCCGACCTTCGCGCAGCGCAGGATCCGGCACCGCCCCGAGCGACGGGAGAAACCGGCGACAGTTCGCGATGATGAACTCCCATACCGAACGCATCGCCGGGGTGAGCGCCAGATCCTCGCGATGCAGCACGTACCACTGGCGCTCGATCGGCAGTTCGGGAGCGGCGATTGCGACCAATCGTCCCGCCTTCAGCTCCTCGGTGACCGTGTGCTGCGAGATCATCGCGATGCCGAGCCCGGCCATCACCGCCTGCTTTATGGTCTCGTTGGAGCCCATCTCCAACGTCTCGTAGAGGCGCCCCTCGCCGATCCGGTCGAGGTAGCGGACCATCAGGATCCGGGTGCCGGAACCTTCCTCGCGGGCGATGAAGACCTGCTCCAGAAGCGCCTCGGGGCTGACCTTGCGGACCCGCGCCAGAGGGTGATCCGGCGACGCGATGATCACCATCGGATGCACCCCCACCGGCCGCGCCACCACCGCCGGCTGGCGCGGCGGGCGCCCCATGATCGCCAGATCGACGGAGCGTTCGGAAAGCGCCTGCAGGACATCCTCCCGGTTGCCCACCTGCAGGACAACATCTATGTCCGGAAAGGACTTCTTGAGCGCCGCCACCAGAACCGGCGCGAAATACTTGGCGGTCGAGACCACCCCGAGCGTCACCTGCCCGGCCAGCCCCTTCTTCATGGCTTCGATCTGATTGAGGCAGCTCTTGAGCGCCACCTCCACCGCCCGGTGCGCCTGCAGCACAAGCTGGCCCTCCGGGGTCAGGACCATGCCCGACTTCTCGCCCCGCTTCACCACCGCGCACCCCAGCAGCCGCTCCAGGCTGCGCAGCTGGGTATGGACCGCCGGCGGAGTCAGCCCCAGCTCCTGCGCCGCCCGGCTGATCGAATGGGTGCGCGCCACCGCATCCACCGCCCGCAACTGCTTCAGGGAGATCCCGGAAAGCCCTCTGATTATATTTTTCTGACTCATGGTTCCATATTTTCAAATTCTTTTACTTCCAAAAATCTGGGATAGCAAGGAACCGTGGCCAGCGTCTGGGAGGAACAATGGAACGCAAGCAGCCAATCATTTCACCGGAGCATGTCCCGGAGCGCCTGCACACTCCGCTCGCGGCATTGTGCGGGGTCGCCGAGCGCCTGGCCTTCACCATCGCCCGCGGCCCGCTGGGCGGCGCCCTGGGGGCGGCCGTCGGCGAAAACACCGACGGCGACCAGCAGAAGGCGCTGGACGTCATGGCCGACGAGAAATTCGCCGCCGCGCTGAAGGGCACCGGCGTGCGCTGGTATGCCTCGGAGGAACAGGAAGAGGTTGTCGCCATCGACGAGGACGGCGAGTTTGCACTGGCCATCGACCCGCTGGACGGCTCCTCCAACATCGACGTGAACGTGTCCATCGGCACGCTGTTCTCGATCTACGAGGCCAAGGACGACCCGAACGAAAGCTTCCTGCGTCCGGCCCGCGAACAGATCGCCGCCGGCTATTTCATCTACGGCCCCCAGGGCGGGCTGGTGGTGAGTTTCGGCGACGGCACCCAGCATTACGTGCTGGACCCGGACAGCCGCCGCTTCGTGCTGGTAAACGAGCGCGTGCAGATCCCCGCCGAAAGCACCGAATACGCGATCAATGCTTCGAATTACCGCCACTGGCAGCCGCCGGTGCGCGCCTTCATCGACGACTGCATCGCCGGCGCCGAAGGACCGCGCGGCACCAATTTCAACATGCGCTGGGTGGCCTCGCTGGTGGCCGAGACCCACCGCATCCTCAGCCGCGGCGGCGTGTTTCTCTACCCGTCCGACGACCGCAAGGGCTACGAACGCGGCCGGCTGCGCATGGTCTACGAATGCGCGCCCGTCGCGATGGTGATCGAACAGGCCGGCGGCAAGGCCACCGACGGGGTCAGCCCGATCCTGAACCAGAGCGCAACCGAACTGCACGGGCGTTCGCCGCTGGTCTTCGGCTCGGCCGACAACGTGGCCCGCATCGCTACCTATCACGAACTTCCGCCGAACGAGGTCTCGGCGCTGTTCGGCAATCGCGGCCTGTTTCGCAACTGATTACCCGAAGGGACGGCACCATGAGCAAGAAACATCCGATCATTTCCGTCACCGGCTCTTCCGGGGCGGGCACCTCGACGGTCAAGGACACCTTCGACCAGATCTTCCGGCGCGAGGGCGTCAAGGCGGTATCGATCGAGGGCGATGCCTTCCACAAGTATGACCGCGCCGCGATGAAGGCGGAACTGGAAAAGCGCTATGCGGCCGGCGATCACACCTTCAGCCATTTCTCCTACGAAGCCAACGAACTGGTCGAGCTCGAGCGCGTCTTTCGCGAATATGGCGAAACCGGCCGCGGCCGCACCCGCCACTACATCCACAACGAGGAAGAGGGCAAGCGGTATGGCGGCGAGCCGGGCACCTTCACCGACTGGACCGAATTCGAGGAGGACAGCGACCTGCTGTTCTACGAGGGCCTGCACGGCGCGGTGAAGAACGACGAGGTGGACCTGCCGAAATACGCCGATCTCAAGATCGGGGTGGTGCCGGTGATCAACCTCGAATGGATCCAGAAGATCCACCGCGACAAGGCCCAGCGCGGCTATACCACCGAGGCCGTCACCGACGTGATCCTGCGCCGGATGCACGCCTATGTGCACTGCATCACCCCGCAGTTCACCCAGACCGACATCAATTTCCAGCGGGTGCCGGTGGTGGACACCTCGAACCCGTTCATCGCCCGCTGGATTCCCACCGCCGACGAATCCCTGGTGGTGATCCGCTTCAAGGATCCGCGCGGGATCGACTTTTCCTACCTGCTGTCGATGATCCACGACAGCTTCATGAGCCGGGCCAATTCGATCGTGGTGCCGGGCGGCAAGATGGAACTGGCCATGCAGCTGATCTTCACGCCGATGATCCACCGCCTGGTCTCCGAAGCCAAGCGCGCACGCTGAAAACACAACAGGGGAATGCCATGAACCAGCAGACAGCGATTCCGGCCACGGCCGAAGAGCGCATGGCCAATGCCATCCGGGCGCTGGCGATGGATGCGGTGCAGGCCGCCAATTCCGGCCACCCCGGCGCACCGATGGGGCTCGCCGATGTGGCAACGGTTCTGTTCAACCGCTTCATGAGGATCGACCCGAGCGCCGACAGGTGGCCCGACCGCGACCGCTTCGTGATGAGCGCCGGCCACGGCTCGATGCTGGTCTATGCAATCAACCACCTGCTGGGCTACGACGACATGGGGATCGAGCAGATCCGCAACTTCCGCCAGTGGGGCTATCGCACCGCCGGGCATCCGGAATACGGCCACGCCAGGGGGATCGAGACCACCACCGGCCCGCTCGGGCAGGGCATCGCCAACGCCGTCGGCATGGCGCTGGCCGAACGGATGATGAACGCACGCTTCGGCGACGATCTGGTGGATCATTTCACCTACGTCCTGGCCGGCGACGGCTGCCTGATGGAAGGGATCAGCCACGAGGCCATCGACCTTGCCGGCCACATGGGGCTGGGGCGGCTGATCGTCATGTGGGACGACAATTCGATCACCATCGACGGGGCTACCGATGTCTCGACCTCCACCAGCCAGCAGGCCCGCTTCGAGGCCGCCGGCTGGCACGTGCAGAGCATCGACGGCCACGACAACGAGGCCATCGCCGCGGCGATCGCGGCGGCGCGCGCGGTCACCGACCGCCCTTCGCTGATCGCCTGCACGACGATCATCGGCTACGGCGCCCCCAACAAGCAGGGCACCGCCGCCACCCACGGCGCACCGCTGGGGGAGGAGGAAATCGCGCTCGCCCGCCAGGCGCTGGGATGGGAGCATCCCCCCTTCGAGGTGCCGGGCGATGTCTACGACGCCTGGCGCGCGGTGGCCGCCCGCGGGCGCGCGGCGCGCGAGGCCTGGGAGAGCCGGCTTGCCACCTCGCCGATGCGCCACGAGTTCGAGGCCGCCCACGCCGCCCCCGACGCCGCGGCGCTGGATGCGGCGATCCGTGCCCACAAGGAGCGGCTGTCGCGGGATGCGCCCAAGGTCGCCACCCGCAAGGCCAGCCAGATGGCGCTGGAAGTGGTCAACGAGACGCTGGCCAGCACGGTGGGCGGCTCGGCCGACCTGACCGGCTCGAACCTGACGAAAACCGAAGGCCTGGGGGTGGTGCGCAAGGGAGATTATTCCGGCCGCTACATCCACTACGGGGTGCGCGAGCACGCCATGGCGGCGGCGATGAACGGCATCGCGCTGCACGGCGGGCTCATCCCCTACGGCGGCACCTTCCTGGCATTCGCCGACTACTGCCGCCCGG
>JALSKC010000066.1 GCA_026989055.1 Paracoccaceae bacterium | reverse complement strand
CGACTGGGCGCGGCCGATCTGGGCGAGGGCATCTCGGCCACCCAGCTGTTCGTGCGTTCGGGGCTGGCGAAATCGGGCAAGGAGGCGAAACGCCTGATCGCCGAGGGCGGCGCGCGCATCAACGACGCGCCGCTCACCGATCCGGGCCGCATGTTCGACGCCGCGGCCCTGGCCGAGCCGCTGAAGCTGAGCGCCGGCAGGAAACGCCACGCCATGGTAGTGCTGGCGGGCTGAGCCCGCGCACCGCCGCCCCTGC
The DNA here is from genome assembly GCA_026989055.1 of Paracoccaceae bacterium. Classification (GTDB taxonomy): domain Bacteria; phylum Pseudomonadota; class Alphaproteobacteria; order Rhodobacterales; family Rhodobacteraceae; genus JAJRUE01. The sequence goes on along the minus strand of JALSKC010000066.1, from coordinate 10,365 downwards.
CAGGGCCGAGCGTTGGCCGCCCGGTCGGAGCGCCCGCGGGCGCCTGCGTGCCGCATATCCCGCAACATATCCCGCAAAATGCCCTTTTCGGCGGAAAATGTCGCCGCCACCGACCGGCCCCTTTCTCCGGCGGGAAGGGCAGCGCAAGCAGCTGCGGCACGGGAAAGATCGGCACGGGAGCAGGCGATTCCGGCTTCGCCCCGGGAGGCAATTGCGCTATTGTCAGGCAGCTCCGGCACGGACCGGACGGCGAGAGGCAGGCAGAAAGGCAGGCAGGGACTGGCCGAGGAGGCAGGCAGATGAGCACCCCTTCCCGACCGCGCCCCGCGGGGCAGGTTCCGGCCGGTTCGGCTCCGGGCGTGCGAAAGGCCGCCCCTCTCCCGCCGGCAGGGGCGGAGCAGCCCTCTCCGCACCCCCCCGACGGCAGCGCCGGCAGCCCCCCGAACCCCCTGGGGGGCTGGTCGGAATCGATCCTGGAACTGGATGACGCGCTCGTCGTTCCGCCCGCGGAATCGGGCACGATACAGCCCTGCGGAGTGCTCGAGCGGACCGGCGCCTTCTGCCGCCAGGCGGTCACCTGGCGCGGCCGCCGGGCGATGATGACCCCTCCCCCCGCCCCCGCCGGAACGCCGCGCAAGCTGCCCGGGAGGCATCTTTTCGCCGGGCAGATATGGTCCCATTTCGGCCATTTCCTGGCCGAGTCCCTCCCGCGCCTGTGGGCGCTGGACAAGCTTGCGGAAAAGCCCCAGAGCATCGTCTTCATCCCGAAACGACCGGATCAGCCCCGGGGTTTCAGGCGCTATCAGCAGGAATTCTTCAGGCTGCTCGGGCTGGATCTGGAACTGCGCATCCTCACCGAGCCGACCCGGGTCGAGCGGCTGATCGTGCCGGGCCAGGGTTTCGGGCTCGGCGAAATCGCCGCCGGCACCGCAAGCTTCCGCGCCTACATGCGCCGCAACTTCGCCCCCGAGGTCGCGGCAGAGGGGCCGCCGCGACTCTACCTCAGCCGCTCGCGCCTGGGCGGGCTGGAGGGCGGGATCGTGCTCGAGGGGGTGCTGGAAGCCAATCTTGCCGATTCAGGCTACGAGACCTTCCATCCCCAGAACGCGCCCCTGGCCCGGCAGATCGCGCGCTACCGCGCCGCCGAGCGGATCATCGGCCCGGACGGCTCCGCCTTTCACCTGTTCGGCTTCGTTGCCACCGACCGGCAGAAGGCCGGCATCATCCTGCGCCGGAATTCCGGCGTCTACCAGAACCTTGCGACGCAGATCGAAGGTTTCTCGGGCAACCCGCCGGCGGTGCTGCGCGCGGTCCGGGCCGACTGGATCCCCGAAGGGAAGTCCCGCCCGGGGCGCTATTCCTTCGGGCAGCTCGATTTCGAGAACCTCCGCAACCAGCTTGCCGCCGAAGGTTTCATCGAGCCCGCCTGCGCCTGGAAGATCCCCCGCTACCAGCGCATCCGCCGCGCGATGGCGCGGATTTCCGATCAGAAGGGGCTGTTCTACCGGCCGCTGCCCGCAGGCTCCCCCCGCGGCGGGGCCGCGGCGGCACCTGCCGGCCCGGACGGACCGACGCAGGCCGCCGGTGACGCGCCCCGCCCTGTTGACAGGAAGCAGTCCGGGTGAAACGATCCCGCCGCCCGGCCCCGGCGGCATGCGAAACCGGGTGCGGGCCGAGGGTGGCAGAGCCGGAACGGAACCGGGCAGACGGCACGAAGCCGGAGTGCGAAAAGAACGGGAACCGCAGGAAGCGGGCAGGCAACAGGCAGGAACCGTGAGGATCACCGCCGTCACATGCGTCAAGAACGAGGGCCCGTTCCTGCTGGAATGGATCGCCTTCAACCGGGTGATCGGGGTGAGCGATTTCCTGTTCTATTCGAATGACTGCGACGATGCCACCGACACGCTGCTCGACGCCCTGGCCGGCCACGGGATCGTCCACCACCTGCCCAATCCGGCGCAGGGGCGCAACTACCAGATGGAAGCGCTCAAGGACGCCCGCCGCCAGGAAGTGGTAAGAAAGGCCGATTGGGTCTGGATCGCCGATGTGGACGAGTTCCTGAACATCCATGTCGGGAAGGGCACGATCCCCGAGCTGATCGCCGCCTGCGGCACCCCGCAGGCGATTTCGCTCAGCTTCCAGTTCTTCGCCAACGGCGGGATCGAGCGCTTCGAGGACCGCCCGGTGATCGAGCAGTTCCGTCGCACCCACAACCCCGACATCTGGTGCGATCAACTGGCGATCGAGGTCAAGACCCTGGTGCGCGCCGACTTCCCGCTGCAGTATTACGGCGCGCACCGCCCGTTCCTGCGCAAGGGGGCGGCGCGCGCGCCCCGCTGGACCGACGGCTCCGGGCGGGAGGTGCCGCAGAACTTTCTTCTGGCCGCCAGCAAGCGGCGCATCCGGCGCTTCCCCGCCCGGGGCGCGCGCGCCTTCGCAACCCTCAACCACTACGCGCTGCGCTCGCTCGAAAGCTATCTGGTCAAGAACGCCCGCGGCGACGTGAACCGTGCCCACCGCAGCTTCGATGACAGCTACTGGCGTGAACGCAACGACGATGCCTGGCAGGAGGAATCGATCCTGCGCTACCGGGAGCGGCTGCTGGCCGAGCTGGACCGGCTCGGGGCTCTCCCCGGAATCGCCGCGCTGCACCGGGAAACGGTGCGCCGCCACAGGGCCCGGATCCGGGAACTGCTGGAACAGCCCTTCTATCGGGAACTGCGCGCCAGGCTGTCTGCCCTGCCCACCATTCCGCCCCCCGAGGCGCGGCTGATCGGACGTCTGGAAAGGGGGCTGGAGCCGCTATGAGCCGCGCAATCAAGGTGATCAACCTCGGGCTGCCGAAAAGCGGCACCACCACGCTGGGGCGTGCGCTTGCCGCGGCCGGGCTGCGGGTGGCCGACTGGCGGATCCGCCGCGGCGATCCGAACGCCACCGCGATCGGCTTCGTCGGCCGGCTGATGTATCACGCCTACTTCGAGAAGGGGGATCCGCTGGCGCTGATGCCCAATTACGACGCTTTTGCCGAGATCAGCATCATCCGCAAGGGGTTCAACCTTTGGCCGCAGACGGACTGGGGCCTGATCGAGGCGATCCGCCGTCACCACCCGCAGGCCCGTTTCGTGCTGACCATGCGCGCCCCGGAGCGGATCTCGGACAGCATGCGCCGCTGGTCCGACCTGGGCAGGCGCCGCCTGCCCGGCCACGACGTTCCCGGCCTGCCCCGCCCCTGGGGCGGCAGCGATTCCGAACGAATCCGCTGGATCGAGGCGCATGCCGCCTTCTGCCGGCGGGTCTTTGCCGGGAGCGCGGATTTCCTCGAGCTCGATGTGGAATCCGGCAGCGCCCGCGAGCGCCTGTCCTCCTTTCTCGGGCGCGAGCTGCCCTGGTGGGGAGTGGCGAACGCGAACACCCGCCGCCAGGCGGCCGCCCCTCCCCCCGGCAACGGCAACGGCGGTTCCGTTTCCGGCGGCACGGGCGCCGCGGCCGGACCCGGCGGCGAAAGGGGCGGGAAGAGCTGATGCGCATATATCTGCATATCGGCCTGCCGCATTGCGGCGGCGAACGGCTGCAAGCGCTGCTCGAATCCCGGCGCGACCTGCTGGCGGCGCGGGGCGTGCTCTACCCGGTGGCTCCGGGGCGGCGCAATCACACCCGCCTGTTCATGGCGGTCAGCGACCCGGATCACGTGGATCCGCTGCGCTGGGCCCGCGGTCATGCCGCCCCGGCCGATCAGGCCCGGCTGCGCGCAAGTCTGCGCGAGGAGCTTGCGCGCGAGATCGAGCGCACCGGGCCCGACGTGCTGATCCTCTCGGCGCTGCAGCTGGCCGCCGCCCTGCATCGGGATTCCGAACTGGAACGGCTGCGCGACTTCCTGGGCGCCTTCTCCTCCGATATCCGCCTTGTCGCTCACCTGGACGAACCGGCCCGGCTGCTGGCCCGCCATTATGCGGCGCAACTCCTTGACGGGCGCCTCGCCCCGCTGACGCGCGATCTGGAACTGTTCGCCGCGGATTCCGCGGGCACCGCTCCCGAGGCGCACCTCCGGGCGCTGGCCTTCTGGGACGAGATCGACCCGGCCCGCAACCGGATGCCCGAAATCCAGGCGCCGCCCTTCTGGCTGGACTACACGGCGCTGGAACGGCAGTGGAACGCGGCCTTCGGCTCCGGTGCGCTGCGCCTGCGCCCGCCCGTGCCGGGCCCGGCGGCGCCGGAAGCCGAGCTGCATGCGTGTTTTGCCCTCGCCCCCCTCCCCGAGGCGCCACCGCCCCCCCCGCTGCCCGACCCGACTCCCCCTTCGGCGGCCTGGCTCGCCAGGATCCGGGCCATGAACGCCCTGTTCGACCAGGCGCTCGCCGCGGGGCGGATCATTCCGCGCCCGCTCTGGCGGCGCTTCCAGGAGCATCTTCACCGTCCCGGGCCGCCGATCGACCCGGGCGCGCTGAGCGCGCTCTCGCGCCGTTTCGCCCCCGCCCTGCAGGATCTGGCGGCCCGCCACCCCTCCCTGGGAAACGGTGCGCTCAGCGCCCCGCCCCCGGCGCCGGACTGGCAGGAGGCCGACCCCGAGGCCGGCTTTCGCGCGACCCAGTATTTCGCCGTCTTCCTGCCGCAGATCGACAAGGCCACCCGCGCGGACAGGCGCTCCCGCGCCGCCGGGGCGCGCGCCACTCCGCCGCCCGCCGCCCCGCTCTCCGCTGTTTCCGCGGAACCGGCGGCCCCGGCCGGGCTGCCGCCGCTGGCCGCGGCGAATTATGCGCGGCTTGCCGGCGGCCGCTTCGCCCCGCACAACCGGCTCGGACAGGCGGACGAGGAAACCCCCGGGGCGCCGTTTCCCGTTATCCCGCCCCGCACGCTCCCGGAAGGCAGCAGCGGCAACGTGATCGTCGCCTGCATGAAGAACGAGGGGCCCTATATCGTCGAGTGGGTGGCCTACCACCGGGCGATCGGGGTTGACGGCTTCATCGTCTATACCAACGACTGCGAGGACGGCACCGACGAGATCCTCGGGCGCCTGCAGGAAATGGGGATCCTGCAGCATCGCGACAACAACGGCTGGAAGGGGAACTCGCCCCAGCAGCACGCGCTGAACCGGGCGCTGAAGGAGCCGCTCCTGCGCGATGCCGAGTGGATCATCCACATCGATGTTGACGAGTTCATCAACATCCGCTGCGGCAACGGCACCATCGCCGATTTCCTGGCCCGCGTGCCCACGGCCACCAATGTCGCCATGACATGGCGGCTGTTCGGCCACAACGGCGTGGTGCGCTTCGAGGATCGCCCGGTAATCGAGCAGTTCGACCGCTGCGCGCCGGCCTACTGCCCCAAACCGCATACCGTCTGGGGCTTCAAGACGATGACGAGAAACATCGGCGCCTACGAGAAGCTCAGCTGCCACCGCCCCAACAAGCTGCGCCCGGAAATGCGCGATCGGGTGCTCTGGGTGAACGGCTCGGGGCAGCCGATGGGTGATGCGGTCCGGGAACGCGGCTGGCGCTCCGACCTGCGCTCGGTGGGCTACGACCTGCTCCAGCTGAACCACTATGCGCTGCGCTCGGCGGAAAGCTTCCTCATCAAGCGTCAGCGCGGGCGCGCCCTGCATGTGGACCGCTCGATCGGGCTGAACTACTGGCTGCGGATGGACTGGTCCGACCACCGTGACCTGACCATCCAGCGCAACCTGAAGCGGCTGCGCCACGAAATGGAGACGCTGCTGGAAGACAGGGTGCTCGCCGGGCTGCATCGCCGCGCCGTCGCCTGGCATAGGAGCAAGGCCGAGGCGCTGCGCGAGAACCCGGAATTCCGCGAGCTTCTGGAACAGGCGCTGGCAACCCGCCTGGCGCCGCTGGAACGGGTTGCCTGGGCACTTGCGCTGGACATGGAGAGCTGAAATGAGCGAATCGGATCCGCAAGTTGCACAACCGGCGCCGGCAGATGTCCCCGGCGGGGAACCGCCCGGCGCGCCGCAGCCCGGAACCGCGGGCGGGGCGGGCAGCGGGGCCGGAAGGGGCACGGGGGGCGGCTTCATCCGCTCGCGCGGGCTGCGCTTCCCCGACGACCCGTCGGTTCTCACCGCCAGGCTGCGCCGGCTTCTGCGCAGCAACGGCTACGAACGGAAGGAATTCGAGGCCGTCCGCGCCCTTGTCGGCCCCGACGATACGGTGCTGGAACTGGGCGCGGGCATCGGCTTCATGTCCACGGTCGCGGCCAAACGCTGCGGCGCCAGACGGGTTGTGTCCTACGAGGCCAACCCGGCGCTGATCCCCTACATCCGGGCGGTGCATCAGGCCAACGGCGTCTCGGACCGGACCGAGGTGCGCAATGCCCTTCTGGCCGGGCGCAAGGGCAAGCCGGTGGACTTTCACATCCGCAGGAACCTGCTGGCCTCATCGCTGGATGCGATGCAGGGTGACAGTGACGGCGGCGTGGTCGCGACCGAAAAGGTCGAGGTGCACGGCATCGGCAGCGTTCTGCGCGAGGTGAAGCCGACGGTGCTGATCTGCGACATCGAGGGCGCCGAGGCCGACCTCCTGCCCAGGGCCGACCTGTCCTGCCTGCGGCTGGCAATCGTCGAACTGCATCCGCAGTGGATCGGGCAGGCAGGGGTGCAGGCGGTCTTCGATGCCATGCAGCGGGGAGGGCTCACCTATTTTCCGAAACGCTCGAATGCGAAGGTGGTGGCCTTCCGCAAGGAGTGGTAGATGCGCGCGCTCGCGGTGCTGACTCTGCGCGACGAAGGCGCCTTCCTGCTGGAATGGCTGGCCCATCACCGGGCAGTCGGCTTCACCGACTTCCTGGTGTTTTCCAACGACTGCCGCGACGGCACCGACGCCATGCTCGACCGGCTTCAGGAAATGGGCCTGCTGGTGCACGAGCGCAACGACGGCCCGCATGAGGGCGGCGTGCAGTGGGCGGCGCTCAAACGCGCCGACCGGCACCCGCTGGTGGCCGCGGCCGACTGGATCCTGGCGCTGGACATCGACGAATTCGTGAACATCCACACAGGCGACCACAGGCTGGAAGACCTGCTCGACGCCCTGCCCGAAGCCGATGCCATCACCCTGACCTGGCGGCTTTTCGGCAACTGCGGCATCGTCCGCTACGAGGATCGCCCGATCACCGAACAGTTCCTGCGCGCCGCCCCGAAGATTCTGCACTGGCCCTGGCGCGCGGCCATGTTCAAGACGCTGTTTCGAAACGACGGCTCCTACCGCAAGCTGGGAGTGCACCGCCCGCGCAACCCCGACCCGGCACGCCTTGCCCGGCTGCGCTGGTTCGACGGCTCCGGGCGCGAGCTTGGCCCGCGCTTCCGCCGCCAGGGGCTGTTCTCTCCCTTCGGGCGCGACAACTACCGCCTGGTGCAGCTCAACCACTATCCGCTCGGGGCGATGGAAAGCTATGTCGTCAAGGCCGCCCGCGGCCGGGCCGTGCACGCCGGGCAGGCGCTGGGCATGTCCTACTGGAGCGAACGCAACTGGTGCTGTGCGGAAGACCGCTCGATCCTGGCCCTGAAGGCGGCGCGCGATGGCGAACTGGCGGCGCTGCACGACGATGCGGCTCTGGCCCGGCTGCACGCCGCGGCGGTTTGCTGGCGACGGAAGCGCTTCGAATCGCTGATGGCCGAAGAGCCCTTCCGCGCCCTCTACGGGCGGCTTCTGATGACGCCGCCGGCACGGCCCCTGCCCCCGGAAACGGCCCGGGAACTGTATCGCCATGCACAAAGGAACAGCCCGCCCGGAACTGGTTCCGCGTAGGAAACAGTGCCCCGCCGCCAGGCCGTTCTTCCGGCCTTCCGGCCCCCCCGCCATTGCCGCCTCGCCCCCCCCGGGGCTAGACTTCCCCGCCGGCGCAGGAAAGCGCCGGAAGGGCGCAGAGACCATTGCGGGGGCAGATGGTGGCGACAGTCGATCTGTGCAGGCTCGTCGATCCGGCCGAAGGGCTGGACAGGCAGGAATGGCTCGAGCGGATAGAGGATATCGCCGAGGACCACGGCCATTTCGAACCGCTCGGACCGGACCACTCCGCCGCCTTCATAGGCCGTGGCCGCACGCTGCTCGTCACCTTCGAGACCATCGACAGCATCCGCGCCCGCACCAGCCTGGACGTGCCGCTGGGCTGGCAGCTGATCGGCGGAACCGACTGGTCGCAGCTCTGCCTGATGTCGGAGGGCGAAACCTGGTTCCGGCACATCGCCGTCTACATGTATTTCGACCGGCTCGTCGATGAGGGCTTCTTCGACGAATACGACCGGGTGGTGTTCTACGGCGCGGAAAGCTGCGGCTATGCCGCGGCCGCCTTTTCGGTGGCTGCGCCGGGGGCCTGCGTGCTGCTGCTGTCGCCGCAGGCAACGCTCGATCCGCGCGATGCCGGCTGGGACGAGCGCTTCGTCCACATGCGCCGGGCCGATTTCACCAGCCGCTACGGCTACGCTCCCGACATGCTTGATGCCGCCGCCCATGCCTTCGTGCTCTACGACCCGGACCTGCCGGAAGAGGCCATGCATGCGGCGCTGTTCCGCCGCCGCAACGTGACCCGGATCCGCTGCCCCTTCATGAACGGGCAGATCGAGACCTTTCTGCGCCGGATGGAACTTCTCGGGCCGCTGATCCGCCGCGCGGCAGAGGGGCGGCTCGATGCGCGCGACATCCACCGCGCCCTGCGCGCCCGGCGCGAATACCTGCCCTATCTGCGCCAGATGCTGCGTCAGCTCGAAACCGAAGGGCGCCCCTACCTCGCCGCACTCATGTGCCGCGCCGCGCTCGGGCGCTTCAATATCCCGCGCTTCCGCCAGGCGCTGGCCGCGAATCGGGCGGAACTGGAACGCCGGGGCCGCCGGCTGCCCGCGCGTCACCGCCCCGAACGGGCCTGACCCGCGCCGGCGCCGCGCCCCGGGCGAGGTGCCATGATGCCCGGGCCGGACCGGCCCCGCGACGACGCGCATCGGCCAGGCGCAATCTGCCACTGGCCCCGGGCCACCGGGCTGTGCTATCCGGCCCGGCAATGGCCGATACCCTCACCATACGCCGCCCCGACGACTGGCACCTTCACCTGCGCGACGGCGCCATGCTGGCCGCGGTGCTGCCCGAAAGCGCCCGTCATTTCGCCCGCGCCCTGGTGATGCCCAACCTGCTGCCCCCGGTGGTGACCGCCGCCCAGGCCGCCGCCTACCGCAGCCGCATCCTCGCCGCCCTGCCCGAAGGGATGGAATTCACCCCGCTGATGACCCTCTACCTCACCGAGGAGAGCGACCCGGAGGACGTGGCCGCCGCGGCCCGCGACGGGCTGATCGCCGCGGTCAAGCTCTACCCGGCCGGAGCGACCACCAACTCGGCCTCGGGCGTGCGCGATTTCGGCCGCATCCGCCCGGTGCTGGAGCGCATGGCCGAAACGGGGCTGCCGCTGTGCGTCCATGGCGAGGTGACCGACAGCTCGGTGGACATCTTCGACCGCGAGGCGGTGTTTCTGGAGCGCGTGCTCGAGCCGATCCGCCGCGCCACCCCCGGGCTGCGGGTGGTGCTGGAACATGTCACCACCGCCGAGGGCGTGGACTACGTGAAATCGGGCGGCGAGAACATCGCCGCCACCATCACCGCCCATCACCTGACGATCAACCGGAACCACATGCTGGCCGGCGGAATCCGCCCGCATTACTACTGCCTGCCGGTAGCCAAGCGCGAAGCCCACCGCCTGGCACTGCTCGAGGCCGCCACCTCGGGCCATCCGCGCTTCTTTCTCGGCACCGACAGCGCCCCGCACACCGATGCGGCCAAGCTTGCCCCCTGCGGCTGTGCCGGCTGCTTTACCGCCCCCAACGCCCTGTCGATCCTCGCCGAGCTGTTCGGGCAGGCCGGCGCGCTGGCACGGCTCGAGGCCTTCACCTCTCTCAACGGCGCCGCCTTCTACCGGCTGGCGCCGAACGAGGAAACCATCACCCTGCAGCGCGGTGCCCCGGTCATCCATCCGGCACGGATCGACACCGCCGAGGGGCCCGTCACCGTCTTCGACCCGGGCTTTCCCCTGCACTGGAGCGTCACGCCCTGATCTTCTTCTGTCTTGAAACACTCCCGCCGGAGGCCCCCTCCGCCCACAACCAGGACCCGCGCCGATGATCCCCTCCACCTTCCCGCCGAAAGATGAAATCGCCCGCCTCAGCGCCCGCATGCTGCTGGAAATCGGCGCGGTGCATTTCAACGCCGAGCAGCCCTTCACCCTGGCCTCGGGCCTGCCCTCGCCCACCTACATCGACTGCCGCAAGCTGATCTCCTACCCGCGCATCCGCTCCGCCCTGATGGATTTCATGGCCGTCACGGTGATGCGCGAGGCCGGCTTCGAGGCCTTCGACAACATAGCCGGCGGCGAAACCGCCGG